>JAHBVK010000002.1 GCA_019637555.1 Anaerolineae bacterium | reverse complement strand
CACATAGCGATCCCACGATCCCGCTTCGGAGAAATAGAGATCGTTCCACGCCAGCGGCATCACCCGCGCATAACCGACGTTTTGCTGGCTGGTACTCTCCCGATAGTCGCGGCGGAAATCGTTGATCACCCGCGCGAATTCGGCTTCGTGCTGGCGGTGATCTTCATCGCTTTCGCCTTCGGGGTGTTCGTGCGGCTCATCGACCATGATCACGCCGAAGCGTTCACGGCGCTTCAGTTGTTCCGCCCAGAACTTGAACGATTGGCGGTAATCATCGGGCAGCGCGTGCTTATCTCCCGTATAAATGATCACGAACTGCGGATCGCTGTCATCAAAGCGAAACATAGCAACTCCATCTCCGCCACAGTCAACTAAAGCGGAGTCCTAACGTTAAGCACTTACCTTGAACCAATAGTAATCTACGTGATGGGCGGTTTCCAGTGGCGTCGTTAATCACCGATTTCAGTGCAGAACAGCAGCCGGAATAGCAGCGTGAAGAAGCGACATAAACACACCTTTAGCTAAAATTTCACCCGCGTTCAACTTTATTCGCATCTCGTGAAAAACATCACTTAATGCTTTGTGTTGAAATTCGCTGCTCAACAGGAGTACGATCTCTCCGTAGTATCCTATTCAACACTTCAGACGATCTCCGGAAGCCGATGACTGCACAAGCCAAAACAATTGCCCGACGCAATGCTAACGCTAACGCCAATGTTGCCGTCGCTGTCGCTGCCAGTGCTCGGACGCGCCCGCAGGCGAACAGCAGCCGTATCCTCGGCAGAAGATCGCTGCTGCTGCCCGGCTTGGTGATCGCCATCGCAGTGCTGCTGTTGTGCCTGTTGTGGAGCATCACGCTGGGCGCGGCGGATATTTCCCCGCGCGTGGTTTATGAGGCATTGTTCAACCCCGACAGCACGCAGTTCAACCATCTGATCATTCAAACGGTGCGCTTGCCGCGTGTGCTCTCCGGTGCAATCGTCGGGGCGGCGCTGGCGGTGGCAGGTGCCATGATGCAAGGGCTGACGCGCAATCCGCTGGCGGATTCGGGTATTCTGGGCATCAACAGCGGCGCGGCGTTCGCGGTTGTGCTGGCGGTCTTTCTGCTGGGCAATCCGCCGCTTTCGGTCTATGCCTTGTTCGGCTTCGTCGGCGCGGGCGTGGCAGCGCTGATCGTTTACGCCATTGGCTCAATGGGACGCGGCGGCGCGACACCGATGAAGTTAACGCTGGCGGGCGTGATCCTGACCTCGTTCATCTCCGCCTTCACCACCGCTATCCTGATCAGCGACCAGCAAACGCTGGACAAAATCCGCTTCTGGACGGCGGGATCGCTGGCGGGGCGGGATATGACACTGCTGTTGCAAACCGCGCCCTATATGATCGTCGGTTTGATCGGCGCGTGGCTGATCAGCCGCCAGATCACTACCATCAGTCTCGGTGACGATGTGGCGAAAGGCTTGGGGCAAAATACGCTGTGGATACGGCTGCTCTCCGCGGGGATCGTGGTGCTGCTGGCTGGCGGCGCGGTGGCGCTGGCGGGACCGGTGGGTTTCGTCGGGCTGGTGGTGCCGCATATTGTGCGCTTCCTCGTCGGTGTTGATTACCGCTGGATCGTGCCATACTCCGCGATTATGGGCGCGCTGCTGGTCACGGTGGCGGATGTTGGCGCGCGCGTGGTCATCCGTCCGCAGGAACTACCCGTTGGTGTGATCATGGCGGTGATCGGTGCGCCGTTCTTCATCTGGCTGGCGCGCTGGAAAGTTAAGCGCTGAGATTGAGCCGCTGAAAGTGAACTGCTGATGTCCGCCGAGTCCGTGCCGCCAAAAACCCCCGCACCGATCTGGGTGACGCTCCGCCCGCGCTGGCTGCCCTTCTTCTCCTACCGCATCGATAAGCGGGTACCGCTGGTCATGCTGCTGCTGATCGCTTTCACGTTCGTCACGCTGGTGTTCAGCATCAGCTATGGCGAGTACAACATCCCACCCGGTGAAGTCGTGCGTACGCTGCTGGACATCAATCAGGATCACCCCGATTACGCCAACTTCCGTTTGGTGGTGCATACCTTCCGCTTACCGCGCATCTTGCTGGCGTTTCTGGTGGGGGCGGCACTGGCAACCTCCGGCACGATCATGCAGGGGATCACCCGCAACCCGCTTGCCGATCCGTATTTGCTCGGCGTCAGCGGTGGCGCGAGTGTGGTCGCTGTTGGCATGATCGTCTGGTTCAGAAATGTGCCGATCAGCTATCTGCCCTTCGGCGCGTTTGCGGGGGCGTTGATCACCGCCATATTGATCTATGTACTAGCGTGGAAGCGCGGCAATACCACGCCAATCCGCCTGATCCTGATCGGCATCGCGCTAGAAGCGATCATCGGCGCGATCACCACCGTGATGCTGCTGTTCGGCAACATCAACGAAGTGCAGCAAGCGTATGTCTGGCTGACAGGCAGCGTTTACGGGCGCAACTGGGATCACGTTCGTGCCATCGCGGGCTGGCTGCTGGTCTTTCTGCCGCTGGCGTTCTTGCTATCGCGCAATCTGAACACGCTCGGACTCGGTGATGACACCGCCAAAGGCTTAGGCTTGCGCGTCGAACGGCAACGACTGCTGCTGCTGATCATCAGCGTGGCGCTGGCGGCGGCGGCGGTGGCAGTCTCCGGCGTGATCGGCTTCGTTGGTCTGGTCGCGCCGCACGTCACCCGCCGCCTCGTCGGTCCGGCGCACGAGGGGGTCTTGCCCGTCAGCGCCCTATTCGGGGGTGCGTTATTGGTGCTTGCTGATCTGGTGGGGCGTTGGGTCATCTCCCCGAGTGAATTACCCATCGGCATCGTCACGGCGATGATCGGCGCACCGTATTTCATGTATATTCTGTATCGTAGTCGCAACCGTTGAGAAATCGAACCCGCAATCTAGAATCTGGAATTTCGCCATGCCTTCACTGAGTGGTCAGCGCCTGACGCTGGCATACGACAACGCCACTATCATTACGGATCTCAACCTGCAAATTCCCGGCGGTAAGATCACGGCGCTGGTCGGACCGAACGGCTGCGGTAAATCGACGCTGCTGCGGGGCATCTCACGTTTGCTCAAGCCGCGCACAGGCACGGTGGTGCTGGATAATCATGACATCTGGCAGTTGCCCACCAAGGAACTGGCGAAGCGGTTGGGCATCCTGCCGCAAGGACCCGTTGCGCCGGAGGGCTTAACCGTTCACGAGTTAGTAGCACAGGGACGCTATCCGCATCAAAGCTGGTTTCAACAGTGGTCAGAAGAAGATGAACGGATCACGCTGGAGGCGCTACGGATCACCCGCGTCTCCGAATTCGCGGATCGTCCGGTGGATACGCTCTCTGGTGGTCAGCGGCAGCGGGCTTGGATCGCCATGACCTTAGCGCAGGACAGCGAGATCATTCTGCTGGACGAACCCACCACCTTTCTCGATCTGGCGTACCAGATCGACGTGCTCGACCTGCTTCACGATCTCAATCGCGAGCGCGGCAAAACTATCGTCATGGTGCTGCACGATCTCAATCACGCCTGCCGCTATGCCGATTTTCTGGTCGCCGTTTGTGAGGGGCGCATCGCCGCGCAGGGCGATCCCGCCAGCGTGGTGCAGGAACCGTTGATCCGCGAGGTGTTCGGCATCGACTGCATCATCATCCCCGATCCGATCACGGGTACACCACTGGTCGTCCCCGCCAGATCGAAGGGAAGCACCGCGCCGCTGTCCACGACTCTGTAGTGCGGTAGGTGGAGTAGGTCAACCAGTTCCCGGCAATGAATTGCCGGGCTGAACAAACAAAGTCCCTGCGGGACTCCAGCTTTGTTGGCTGATAGTCTGCCTGATTTAACAAACATGAGGTGGGTTTTGAAACCCACCTCATGTGTAAGTTACTACTCCGCCGAGAATGACCACTCATAGGACTTGCGCGCTTCAAAGGTATCGTTGAACTCGCGCGTCTGATAGCCTTCCACGCCGACTACCATGCGGTACGTGCCCGCTACGATAGTGATCGTCTGGCGTCCCATTGACGGTACGCTCATACTGTAGGTCTGCGGACCTTGCAACAGCACGCCAAGCGGCAAGCCGAAGTAATTGATAACCGTCAGGCGTGCATTACCTGCACTGCCAGTAGTGCTACCACCTCCACTGCCGCCACCTGCTGCCGCTGCACATGCGCCATCAGCCACCGAGAGTGTCCGGATGCCAGCGGAGAGCTTGACGTAAGACGCCGACACCCAACCACTTTGCCCGTTGAAGCTCACCTGCACCCATTTGTTATCGGCACTGCGGGCGGAGACTCCGACCTGTGTCCCCTTAGGCACAACAGTGATCGCGGCACATTTGATGCTCGATCCGGCGCGCAGCTTGACGTTCGCCGTCGTGGTGGCGCTCACGCCCTGCGCGTTGACCGATCCGGCGGGCAGCACGATCAGCGCTGCTAACGCCAGCAAACAGAGGATCAATAGAACTTTGCGAAACATGAGGAATCCCCCTAATCTAAACTATAGTCAATACCCCATAGTATTTCACAGATTCCCTAACATTGACCTTTCAACCATGTCACCGATTCCGCATTCCAATATTCGCTCAACCTATTTCCAACGGATCGCCTGATCCGCTACCTGTTTTCCTGTTAAATATCAGGCACACTTTTGACGATACCTCTCAAACAAAAGGGCAGGTTTGGAAACCTGCCCCTACAGCACGCATTAACAAGTAACTGACTTGTAGGGGTGGGTTACAAACCCACCCTCTCCGCTAAATCACCATCGTCTTCCACTCATCCCCAGACTTCCCGTGCCGTTTCTACAATTGTGTTCAGCTTGTACTTCTCATCCGCCAGCGTGATCGCGTTGCCGCCGATGGAAGTGGCGAATCCGCACTGCGGACTGAGCGCCAGCCGATCCAATGGTACGAAGTTGGCGGCTTCGCGGATACGCATCTTCAGTTCATCTACCGTCTCGCGGCGGCTGGTTTTAGTGGTCACCAAGCCGAGCACAACGATCTTATCCTCCGGCACGACGCTCAACGGCTCGAACCCGCCGCTGCGCTCATCGTCATATTCCAGCATCAAGCGCTGCGCTTTGATCCCCTGAAAGATCGGTTTGGCGATCAAATCGTAGCCACCTTCGACCAGCCAGCGGCTCAACTGGTTGCCACGACACAGATGAAAGCTGAAGGTGACATCATTCTCGAAGCCCCGCATCAGCGCGTTATCCATCTCGATCCCGCGTGAGAGCCACTCATCGAGATTCCAGCCGCGACTCTCGTAGAACGACCGCATCTTGGGATCGATCAGCAGCGGATAATGCGGTGCGTCGATCTGGATATACGTCGCTCCTAAGCGCACCAGTTCCGCAACCTCATCGCGTAGGATGTCTACCACGTCTGCTAGAAAGCCGTCCAGCGTTGGATACGCCGACTTGGAAAGCTCTGGCGACCAGAAATTGGCGTACAGACTCGGACTCGTCAGCGTGATCTTGGCGATCTTGCTGGTGCGTGCTCGCAGATAGACGAATTCCTCCGCTGAGAGATGACGCTTGCGTCGCAGCTTGCCCGTCACGCCGAGCTGTGCGGGTCGATCCGTTGTTTTGTCGCCGACGCCTGTATCTTCACCCTTCCATTCGCCCCACAGGAAGGCATCGGCATCCCACATCCCGAATCCTTCCACCGCTTCCGGCAACTGACTCTGGAACGACAAGCGCCGCATCTCGCCATCGGTGACAACCTCCATGCCCGCTTCCTCTTGCAGCTTGATCGCCGCATCAACGGCGCGATCCTCGATCTGCTTGAACGCGGCGGCGCTGATCTTTCCGGCGGCGTAATCCTCGCGGGCGCGGATCAATTCGGCGGGGCGCAGCAGACTCCCCACCACATCAGTATGTGCAGTGATCACTAGTAATGCTCCTCACTTGCCGCTGGCGTTGCGGCACCTTTTGTTCCCTTAACGCTCAGCACTTGCCTGTTACTCACGGCAACGAATTGTCGTGCTGAACGAACGAAGTCCCTACGGGACTCAAGGCACGTGGGCGCTACGGTACTATCCATCTCTCCGCACTTGTAGCAATTCGTCCACGCGACTTTACCACACCACCATGATCGCATATACTCGCCCTCAGGTTCAATCAAGCGAAGGAGGAAAAAATGGCTGAAGCTCCTACTTCTCTACCTAAGAAACTGTTGATCAAGCCGGAGTCGCGGGCGCTGATCCTCAACGCGCCGGATGGGTACCTTAGCAAGCTGAACAGCGATCTGCCCGCCGATACCACCATTGCCAGCGCGTCGGATGGTCAAGCTTATGACGTGGTGCAGCTATTCGTCAACAGCATCGCCGATCTCAAGGATCGCGCTGAAGCGGCTTTCGGTGCGCTCAAGCCGGGCGGTGTGCTGTGGTTTGCCTACCCCAAGAAGTCGGGCGCGATCAAGACCGACATCAGCCGCGACATTGGCTGGGAAATGGTGCGGGATCGCGGCTTCGAGGTGGTCTCCTCCGTCGCCATTGACGAGACATGGACGGCGCTGCGCTTCCGTCCGCGAGATGAGATCAAGGTGATGACCCGCAAGCCCACCACGCGCGGCTTCGGTTGATCAGTATTCGCGCTATTTGCGGGTTACGCTGACAGGCAGGCGCAGCGTATTCAGCACCGGACAGGTCGTTTCTACTCTATCGTGCATCTGCTGAATTTGTTCGGCGCTGGCACTCGTCTGCATATTCACTGCATAAGTAATGTCGTGGATCGTCGGTGGCTGATCGAATGGTAAGCCCACGACAGCGGTGAAATCCAGTTCGCCGTTGACCTCGATCTCTAGTGAGTCTAGGGGGATGCTGAGCAGCGCTGCTTGAATCAAGTATGTATGCACGAGGCAGCTTGCCAGCGATCCGAGCAGTAGTTCCGGCGAGGTTGGTCCCAGCGCATAGCCCGCCAGCCCCGGCGCGGAGTCGGTGATCACAGTGTATTCGCCCATCCGCACGGGACGGACGCCGCTGTTGCCCGCTACCCGCGCTGTCGCCTTCAAAGTTGCTTTGCTTTTCTCCGGTTCGGCGCTGAAATCGACCTGCCGCGCCTCCAATGTCTGCGTTTTGCGTTTCAGATAAGGGTCGAGAGCTGACATTTATGCGTTCCTCCTGATCAACTGGTTGGCGTGTTCCTGCGCGCTCGTGATACTATAGTATGTAGATGGATCGGATGATCATCCGCACTTCGTCTGTGTCTATGCATTACCCCAACACCGATGGCTTTGAATTACATCAGGAAATATAGCGAGATGGCAGCGCCCAATACAACTGATCCAGCGATTCTGACTCCTTCCAAATCAGCAGACGAGCAGCGAGCTGCTAAAGAGCAAGCCCTCGCCAGCCTCCGATCGTGGCAGCAGTTCTGGAAACTGACACAAATCGTGGCGGTGATAATCTATGCAATTGCCATCCTGATCGCGTTGCCGCTGCTGCTGTCTACCTATGGTTCGCACACATTGGCTCAGGGCACCCCTGTGCCTACCTTAGCGCCAGCGACGGGATCAGCGGGAAACGCACCTGCCACACAAGACGATGTGGAACGGCTGATCGCATGGGCGGAGCGTGTCAGCCAGAGTGCCGCCGAAGCGACCAGTGGCGCGAACACGGTACTAGGAGCGATTCAGGCGCTCGGTGTGTTGATCACAGGTGTCACCGTGATCGTAGCGATTGCCGTCGGCGTCGCCAGCTTTGCGGGCTACCGGCGGGTCACCGATCTGGAAAGAGACCTGACCGAACGGGCGAAGACTCTTATTTCGGAATCGGATGAACGAGCGGACGTCTTTGAGGCGCGTGTCGATAAGCGTGCGGATGCGCTGGAAGCTCGGCTCAACGCGCAAGTTAGTCAGCTTGAGGCGCTGCTGCAAAAACTAGCGCCTTACGAAAGTAAATTGGAGACCTTCAACCAGCAGGCGGATCAGGTGCAGCGGATGGAGCGCACCTTCACCGATACCTTTCAGGGGTTAGTGCAGCAAAGTAAGGATTCGCTGGAAGCGCTCAATCTGCTGCAAATCGGACTTAAGGAGTTCAACAACCGCAATAAGGTGCTGGCGATCCGCCAGTTGACCAAAGCATATGAAGTAAGCCCCGATCATCAGGCGGTGACTTACATCCTCGGTGAACTGCTGACCCGCTCCGATGAGCAAGGTGACCTCGAACGCGGGATCGCTATCCTCGAAATAGCGCTCCAACGTGACCCTAACAATCCCTCCGTCAATGCTGCGCTTGGTTATGCGCATCGTCTGCTTGGAGATCGCGCGGGCAGCGATCTGGGTTTGCCGGAGCCAACACGCATCGAGAAACGCGACAACTTCTATGACAAAGCGTTGGGATATTACGAGAAGGTGATCCACGAGCGCGTACTCTACGACATCACAGGCGATTCAGCTTTCGGTGGTCTGGCAGGGTTATATAAGCGGCGCGGACGCCCCGGCGATCTGGAAACCGCGATCTACTGGTACACCAGAATCGCAGACATGACGCCGGGTAGATCGTACCCGCTGAATAATCTGGCGCTGCTGCATGATGAAGCGGGTAACTATGACAAATCGCTGGAAGTCTTTAACGCCTCCATGCGGATCGCCCAGCGCAACCTGCAAGCGAACCAGTACGATCAGTGGTCGTGCTTCGACCTGATCACCGCCTCGACGGCGCTCAATGCCTCCAATGACGCGGAGTTCTACCTTAGCCATGCCATCAGACTGACACCCACCAAAGGTGACGTCAGCAAGCTGCGTGATGGGTTGAACGGTTTGCGCGAAGTTGCCGAGCGGGAAGAACTGCGGCAAGCGATCATTCAGCGCATCGTTGAGTGGACGAATAACCTTTAAGCGCGATTCTCAACTGCCGCGCCTCACTGAACCATAGATCAGCGAACCTGAATAGCGGATACCGGAACAAGTCTGGTATTCTGTATGCCTTGCTTTGCGTTAAGATTCCGGCGCTGAAAGTCAGACGACTGTACGCAGTTTTCTTGTTTGTTCAGCGATGGGTAGCGATGGGGATGAGGGTTATGCCTAAACTCAAACCAATAGTTGTACTGCTCGGCGTTTTGCTGGTGGTGGGTGCGCTTGCCGCTTGCCAACCGCAGCCTACGCCCGCGCCCACACCAGAACCGCTGCCGACGGAGACACTCGCGCCGACCAATACCAGCGAACCGCCGACTCCGATCCCGACGCTGCCGCGCGTTTCCGATCCCGTCACGTCCCTCGATCCGAGCAAACGTGCCAACGTGCGCTTCATCGTGGCGGTAGCGAACGCCGCGCCCGTCGATGTCTATGTCGATGGCAAGCTGCTCTCCAACCGTTTACTGTTCGGTAGACTAACCTCACCGCAGCCGCTACCCCCCGGCGATCACACGATCACCGTGCGTGAGGCGGGCAAACCAGAGTCCGCACCTTTAGCCGAAACGCTGACTACCCTTGACGAAGCAGAATCGGCGTTCGTACTGCTGACAGGCTTGGATGAGGTGACTACCATCGAGGTCTACAACGAAGATCTCACGTCTGTCGGTGATGGTTATGCTCGTGTCAGCTTCCTATTCTTCGCGCCCAATGGTGGCGATACCATCACGTACAGCATCGGCGCGGTGGCAGATCAGTACACCTCCCCCGGCAACGATTCGGTGACACAGGTGACTCCGCCCGATCTGCTGACGATGGGACAGTACACCGTCTCCGCCACGCACGACGATAAGAGCAGCGCGCAAGACATCAACTTGCAGGATCACCGTTCTTACGTGTTCATCGTGCTGATCGGGGCGGATGGTACCCCACTGATCGTGCGTAACATCACCCCGACGCGGCGCGAAACCAACGTCCGTGTGATCCACGCTGGCACGGGCTTGCCCGCTTACGATGTCTACCTCAACGATCAACTGGTCGCGCCAGCGATCAACTTCCGCGGGGCGACGGAATGGCAGAAGCTAGAACCACGCAGCTACGAAGTGCGCTTACTCGCCGCTGGCGACAGCGCCTCCGGCACGCCGATCCTGCGGCGGCAGTTCACGCTCAATCCCGACAGCGCCAACGACATCATTATCTTCGATGGCACTAATCCGAGTCTGGGCGCGGATGCCGCACCGACACCGAGCATCACCGTGCTGCGCGACGATATATCCGTGGTCGCGCCCGGTAAGGCACGGCTGACCTTCTTGCATCTGGCGCGGATCAAGGAAGCAGTATTCGCGGTACAGCCGGGTAGTAACTTTATGGATTTGCCCTCGATCCAAGCGGGTAAGACATCCGCTGCGCTGGAAGTGCCAGCGGCGAGCTACTCCATAGCCTTTCTGACCCGCGCCAGTGATGGCACCGAAACTACCATCGAAGCGCCGCAACCGTTCGATCTGATGGCAGGCAACTCGTACCTCTATATCATCACTGGTGTGGAAAAAGAACCGCCGCCTTTCCTGATCTCGACAGCAGTGGGCGAAGGCACGATCTACAGCACGCCGACTCCGATCCCGTCAGAAGTGTTAAAGATACGTATCCTCAACACGCTAACCGATGGTTCGGCGCTGGATTTGTACCTAGGCGATACTGTGTTGTTCAGTAACGTTAGCGCTGCCACAGTTTCCGAGTATGCGCCAGTGGTCACCGATGATCGTACACTGCGGGTGGTCAAGGCAGGCACTCAGGAACAAATCGCCACCGCCGAACTACGCTATCAACCGAATGTGTTGTTCACGCTGATCGCGTATGGCGACGGCAGCAGCGCACAGATCATCACTGCGCAGGACGCGCCGACCAAGATCAGCACTGCCACACTGCGTCTGATCTACGCACTGCCCGGTGGACCACAGGTTTCGGTTTTTGCAGCACGCCGCAACGAACGTGCGCTACCCACCACTACCACTCCAGAGCCAGATCGTCTGCTAGAGTCAATCAACGCGCCGGGCGTTTCTGCCACTACCGAAATGGGACCCGGCACTTATTATGTGCTGGTACGCAGTGATGCAGATCGCACGGCAATCGCAGAATTAGCGTCCGTTGAACTGAAGGCAGGCGTAAGGTACGATGTCTTGCTCGTGCCAGCAGCGGCAGGCTCTACGGAAGCGAAAGCAGTCGTGTTGGAAAGTGCGAATTGAAGTAGGGACGACGTTTACTACATGCACGGCAATCTGACTCGTAAAAGATCGCGCTTTACGCTTGCGTAGGGGGAATGCAAACTTGAAGATTCTGGTGACGGGAGCAGGTGGCTTCGTCGGTAAGCATCTGCTGAACCACTTGCGCTCATCGAGCGCTGCTAATGCTGAGAGTGATCAGCCATTGGAGCTGTACGGTACGGTGCTGGATGATAACCAGCTTACTGCCGTCGCCAGTGATACGCGCTGCAATTGGTGGAAGATCGATCTGCGTGAAGCTGATGAAGTAACCGCACTTCTGGAACGTCTGAAGCCGGATCGCATCTATCATCTCGCGGGGCAGGCGTACGTTCCGGCATCGTTCATCGATCCGTGGGATACGCTGGAAACGAATATCCGCAGCACACTGAATTTGCTGCAAGCGATCTTGATCTTGAAGCTGCCGACTCGCTTTTTGAACATTGGCTCGGCGGAGGTCTATGGTTCGGTGACGGCGGAACATCTGCCTTTGACGGAACGTTCCGAACTGCTGCCCTCCAGCCCGTACAGCGTGAGTAAGATCGCGCAGGATATGCTGGCGCTGCAATATCATTTGACGCATAAGATTCATACGGTGCGGATGCGTCCCTTCAATCATATTGGTCCGGGGCAGAACAGCCGCTTCGCCGCCGCAGATTGGGCGGCGCAAATCGCAGAGGCGGAAGTTGGTCAGCGTGAGCCAGTGGTGGCAGTAGGTAACCTCAGCGCGGCGCGGGATTTCACCGACGTGCGCGATGTGGTGCGGGCTTACGTGCTGGCGATGGAATACAGCAGATCCGGCGATGTCTTTAACGTTTGCTCCGGTAAACCGCATTCCATGCAAAGCATCCTCGACTCGCTGATCGCCCACGCACGCATCAAGATCGAGGTGCGAATTGACAAAGAGCGCTTCCGTCCGGTGGATATTCCAACCTTATACGGGGATTATGCGGCGCTGCACCAGCGAACTGGCTGGCAACCTGAAATCCCGTTGGAGCAAACACTTGCCGATGTGCTAGATGAATGGCGACAACTGATTAGCGCCTCGTCAACTTCAACATCTACTACACCACACCACTGATTTGATCGCAAGGCGATAATCTAAACAAACACACGTACTCAGGAGTTAGCGAACAATTATGGCAAAACGCGCACTTATTACAGGCATCACCGGACAGGATGGCTCTTATCTTGCCGAGTTGCTGCTGGCAAATGGCTATCAGGTTTTTGGGCTGGTACGCCGCAGCAGTACACCTGCCACCTTCGCGCGCATTAAGCATATTCAGGATAAGGTCACGCTGATCGGCGGCGACATGTCCGACCAGACCTCACTACAAAACGCGATCATTCAGGCAGAGCCGGATGAAGTCTATAATTTGGCAGCGCAGAGTTTCGTGCAAACTTCGTGGTCGCAGCCAGTGTTCACTGGCGATGTCACCGGCTTAGGTGTGACGCGACTGCTGGACGCGATCCGCTTCGTCAATCCGCGTATTCGCTTCTATCAGGCGAGTTCGTCGGAGATGTTCGGCAAGGTGCAGGAAGTACCGCAGCGCGAAACCACGTCATTTTATCCGCGCAGCCCTTACGGTGTGGCGAAGGTCTACGGACACTGGATCACCGTCAATTACCGCGAGAGCTACGGCATCCATGCCACCAGCGGTATGCTGTTCAACCATGAATCGCCCCGTCGCGGCATTGAATTTGTGACTCGAAAAGTAACATACCAAGTCGCTCGGATCAAGCTCGGTCTGGCGAACGAACTGCGCCTCGGCAATCTGGATGCCCAGCGCGATTGGGGCTTCGCTGGCGATTACGTCCGTGCCATGTGGCTGATGTTGCAACAGGATGAACCGGAAGATTTCGTCATTGCGACGGGCGAAACACACACCGTTGAAAAGCTGGTGGAAACGGCGTTCAGCCACGTCGATCTGGATTGGAAACAGTACGTCAAGCAAGACCCCGAATTCATGCGCCCCGCCGAAGTTGATCTGCTGATCGGAGATGCCTCGAAAGCGGGCAAACTGCTCGGCTGGGAGCCATCGGTCAACTTCACGCAGCTCGTCCATATGATGGTCGATGCGGATATGGCGCTGGTCAAAGAAGAGATGCGCGCCGAAAGCGTGGTCTCGGATTAAGCTCAAGGATTAGCGTTTGGGGAAAATCAGCGCCGTGCGCTAGGACTAATCCGCTTGCAGCGCACGGCGTCCTCACCCTCAGCATCTCACTCCATCCCGCCGCCCACTGCTGACTCGCTGACCTGCTGTTGCGTGCTGATCTCTGCTTTGCGGTATAATTTATTGTTTGTGTGTCTCAGCGTAAGTGATAACAGGATAGCAGCTAGTGGCAACTAAACTCGCTCAGACGGTGGCTGAACGGATCATCGACAACGTGAGCCGCGTCATCATCGGCAAACGCAACGAAATTCGCCTGACGGTGATCGGGCTGCTGTGTCAGGGACACGTCCTGCTGGAGGATGTGCCCGGCGTTGGCAAGACAGTGATGGCGAAAGCGCTAGCGCGATCCATCGGCTCGACCTTCAGCCGTATTCAGTTCACGCCGGACATGCTGCCCTCGGATGTGACGGGCGTTTCGGTATTCAACCAGCAAACGCGCGAGTTTGAGTTCCGCGCCGGACCGATTTTCGCGCAGATCGTGCTCACGGACGAGATCAACCGCGCGACACCCAAGACTCAAGCCGCGCTGCTGGAAGCGATGGAAGAACGACAGGTCACCGTTGACGGCATCACCTACGCGCTGGAACAGCCATTTCTGGTTATGGCGACGCAGAACCCGATTGAGTATGAAGGTACCTTCCCGCTGCCGGAAGCGCAGCTTGACCGCTTCCTACTGCGTCTTAGACTGGGTTATCCAACGCCGCAAGAAGAATCCGCGATGCTCGACTCACAGCAGATCCAGCATCCACTGACGACGCTGCAGCAGGTCGTCTCGGTGGAAGACCTGATCAACGCCCAGCGTGCCGTTCGCAACGTCTACGTAGGTGATGATGTCAAGCGCTACATCATCGATCTGGTCACGGCGACGCGCAACCATCCCGATATTTATCTGGGTGCGAGTCCGCGTGGTGCATTAGGACTCTACCGCGCGGCACAGGCGCGCGCCGCCGTCGTTGGACGAGATCTGGTGATCCCTGACGATGTGAAATCGCTAGCAGAAGCGACGCTCGCCCATCGCGTGATCATCGGACCAACGGCGCGTCTGCGCGATGTCACCTCCCGCAGTATCATTCAAGGGATGCTCAACTCCGTGCCTGTCCCCGGTGCAACCGTCGGCGCACGCACGATCAACATCTCCTGAGCGTAGCTAACGAACGCGAAACAAAGAGACGCGAGATCATGAAATTACCAAAACCTGTACGGCGCTTCGGTTGCGGCGTGCTGCTGGTGCTGTGGTTTCTGTTCCTGCTCACACCTTGTGCCGTTTTCGTGCTGGCGGTACAGCGCGAGATCGTGATCAAGTGGAGCGAGGTGCCGCAGGATGAACTGCGCATCTGGACGATTCAAGATCGGGATGCACGCGGGATCGGCATCGCCAACTCGCGCCGCGTCAATACGACGGGATCGGGATCGCAGCCAGTGGAGTACAGCGCTGAAAATCCGCTGATCTGCACCATCACCGACATCCGGTTCATCTTATGGCAAGGGCAAGCGAATCCGGCACATTCCTGTTCCTGTTTCCAAAAACAACAAAGCCGTTGGGCTGAAGTGGTCGTTGGTCAAGACGCCTGCACATTAGCTGGAGAATAATGAAACACACGATTCTGGTTGCCACCACGCTGACCGAAGAAGCACTCAAATTTCTGCAAAACGCGAAAGATGTTGAAGTGATCATCGTCAAACCGACTCCGGCGGAAGTTTCCCGCGAGATCGGCGCGGCGGAAGCACTGATCATCCGCGACGAGGTGCAGGTCGATTCGGCGCTGCTGGACGAAGGCAAGAAGCTCAAGGTGATCGGGCGTGCTGGCGTCAGCCTGACCGGAATCGATGTGGAGACGGCAACACAGCGCGGCGTAATCGTGATGAACACCCCCGGCGCGAACTCCATCGCTGCTGGCGAGTATGCGCTAGGCTTGATGCTGGCGCTCAGTCGGCAGATCATCCCTGCGCATCTGGAATTAGCTCAGGGGCA
Source organism: Anaerolineae bacterium (assembly GCA_019637555.1). GTDB lineage: Bacteria > Chloroflexota > Anaerolineae > Aggregatilineales > UBA2796 > JAHBVK01. The sequence goes on along the minus strand of JAHBVK010000002.1, from coordinate 227,629 downwards.
GTGGGAACGTCAGACGCACTTAGGCATCGAACTCTACGGCAAGTGCCTCGGTTTGATCGGATTGGGACGGGTGGGCAGGCGCGTGGCGGAAAGGGCGCTGGCGTTCGGCATGGAGGTGATCGCCTACGATCCCTACGTAGCGGAAGCGCAGATCGCTGATCTTCGCGTCAAGCTGGTGGGCATGGATGAACTGCTGGCACGCTCGGATGTGATCAGCTTGCACTGCGCGGCGACGCCGGAAACACAGCATATCATCGACGCCGATGCCTTGAAGCAGGTCAAAGCGGGAGTGCGCATCATCAACGTCGCCTTCGGTACGGCAGTTGATGAGAAGGCGTTGGCGGAGGCGCTGCGATCTGGTCGTGTGGCAGGTGTAGCGATGGACGTATTCGAGCAGGAGCCACCGCTGAAATCGCCATTGGTAGGCATGAAAAATGTTGTCCACACGCCGCATATGGGCGACTCGACACAGGAAGCACAGAAAGATCTGAGCATCCAGATCGTGCAGCAGGTCTACGATGCCATGCGCGGAGCGGACTATCGCAACGCCGTGAACATGCCCTTTATGCCCGGACGCGCCTTCGACAAGATGGCTCCCTATCTCAAACTGGCGGAACGGATCGGCACGCTGCAACATTTTCTGGCGCGTGGTCGCATCCGTCGCGTGGCGGTGGAGTATAAGGGCGAGGAATTGGAAGGGCTGGTCAAGCCGCTGACGGTAGGCTTGCTCAAAGGCATCCTCGAACCAGTGCTCGGTGCGTCAGTCAATTACATCAATGCACCGCTGCTGGCGATGGAGCGCGGCATCCACGTCACGCAGACCAAAGGCTTGGATGTGGTCGATTACACCAATCTGGTGAGCTGCCAAGTGCATTGGGAAGGTGGCGGGCAGATGGTGGTCAGCGGCGCGTTGTTCAACCGCAAAGAGCCGCGCATCGTGCAGATTGACACCTACGCTACCGATTTCGTCCCCGAAGGCACGATGCTGGTTTTCGGTAGCTACGACGTTCCCGGTATCATCGGCAAGGTCGGTACGCTGATGGCACAGCGCAAGATCAACATCGCGGCATGGCGCACCGGACGCGCGGAAAAAGGCGGACAAACGCTCACCGTCGTGACCATCGATCAGCCGCTGCCCGAAGATGCGTTGACCGAGTTCCGCAAGCAGGAATATGTCCGTCACGCTACGCAGATCGTGCTGCAGAGCTAATTCCAAGTCCTGCTGATTAAGGTTGTTCGGGACATAGGGCGAGGCAGCGCCCCGCCCCTACATTATCCAATCAGATTCCGGTATGGGCGTAGGGGGGCGTGCATCGCGCTGTCTTCAATTGTATTTTCCAATATGCGATTGCCTTAACCACAACAACGCTAGAATTTCCCACCGATCTCCCTTATAATGCTGCCCACTTGCTGGTCTATCACGGCGATCCGCTACGGTGGATCGCTCTTTTGCTGTAGTGTAAGCCGCACCGCGATATGAGGAACTAGAACAATGGAAGATTTACTCGCCCAGTTGAACGAAATGCAGCAGACCATCGAGATGCTCACGGAGCGTCTTTGACATCGCTGACAAAGAATCACAGATCGCCGCGCTAGAGGAGCAATCCGCCGCCACCGAATTCTGGAACGACACCCGCAACGCTCAAGTGCAAATGCAGAAACTGAGCCGCCTACGCGAAGATGTCGCCAAGTGGCGCAGCATCCAGACCCGCATCAAAGACGCCATCGAACTGACCGAAATCGCGGACGAGAGCATGGCAGCCGATCTGCAAGCGGAAACGGCTGATTTAGAGAAGCTCGTCGGCACGCTCAACTTCGAGGCGATGATGAGTGGTCCTTACGACGATGAGGATGCCATCCTCTCGATCCATGCGGGTGCGGGCGGCACGGAGTCGCAGGATTGGGCGCAAATGCTGCTGCGGATGTTCTTGCGTTGGGCGGAACAGCACAAATTCAAGGCAGAGATTATCGATCAGATGGAAGGCGAGGAAGCGGGCATCAAGAGCGTGACTCTGAGCATCAGCGGCGCATATGCTTACGGTTACCTGCAAAGCGAGCGCGGTGTGCATCGTCTGGTGCGGATCAGCCCCTTCGACGCCAACAAGCGCCGTCACACCTCCTTCGCGCTGGTCGAAGTTGTTCCCGATATTCAGGATGACATCGACATCGTGATCGAGGATAAGGACATCGAGATCGATTACTTCCGTTCCAGCGGCGCGGGTGGTCAGAACGTGCAGAAGAACGAGACAGCGGTACGTATCGTCCACAAACCGACTGGTCTAGTGGTCACCTGCCAGAACGAGCGCAGTCAGATGCAAAACCGCGAACGGGCGCTGCAAGTCTTGAAGGCGCGCCTGCTCGATCTGGAACGGCGCAAGAAGGAAGAAGAATTCGCGCAGTTGAAGGGCGATCATGTTGATGTCAACTTCGGCAACCAGATTCGCTCCTACGTGCTGCATCCTTACCAGATGGTCAAGGATCACCGCACTGATCACGAGACGGGGAACACCGCCTCGGTGCTGGATGGTTACCTTGACGAATTTATGCAGGCATATCTGCGTTCGCGCGTTGGTGGTCAGAACGCAGGATAACGGTCAGCTTCTTAGCCTGATTCAGGAACAGTAATTGTGGCGACGTTGCATTTGATGGTTGGACTTCCTTGCTCCGGCAAAACCACGTACGCGCGAACGCTGGAGCAGGAACTATCAGCGCTTCGACTGACTCCCGATGAATGGCATCTACATCTCTTCGGTCAAGATGCCGAACATCCAGAACATGATGCCCGGCATAATCGCATTGAAGCGATGCTTTGGAACATCGCCAGTAGAGCGCTTGAATTAGGAACGAATGTAATCCTCGATTTCGGCTTCTGGGCACGAGAGGAACGCGAAGACTATCGATCTCGAGCGAAGCAGCTTGGAGCCAGCAGCGAAGTACACTTCTTAGATGTGTCGGCGGATGAGTTGATGCGTCGGTTGGCGCTAAGAAATTCGCAGCTTTCGGAGACAAGTTTCTATATTCCCGAAGCCATGATGAAGCCATGGCTTACCTTCTTCCAGCCTCCAACACCCGACGAACTTGAGCGCCGAGAGTAGAGGCAAGAAAGCTGTCTTGAAAACGGCTCACTGCCCAATCTTTTAGGGTTGGGCAGCGTTCGGTCTCTCCAGTGTAAACAGCGTGAAATCCAGTTCCCCCGGCGATTGACCGTACTGCGTCAGCATATGCGCGATCTCGCTGCGATGCTGCATCCCATGATTGATCATGTGGAACAGTACATGCCAGAGCACGCGCTTGCGGACTTCCTGATCCACTGGATAGACTACCAGCGAGGTCATATCGGCATCGCTGAGGCTGGCGAGATACTGGCGCATTTCTAGTTCCTCGTTTCGCCAATGATCAGCGATAGCTTGTACCGTCGGGAAGTCGGTTTCTTTCAGTTCGCCGAAATCCTCGTCCATCTTGTTCTGGCAGCGCAGCCGCCAGCCCCACTCAGCGTCCATCGTGTGTACCAACGTGCCACGCAAGCTGCCCCAACTATGCGTCGTTGGGGCAATGAATTGATCAGGACTCACATCAGCAGCACAGGCTAACAGTTTGTCTCTCGTCCAGTAGTTGTAATCGAACAGCAGACGAATATCGGCAATGTACATGCGAACCTCACGATGATGACAAGTTCAGCGTCACTACGATTAGGTTGAAGCCGCGCTCGCGGTCAGCCAACAAGATCGTATTGTTACTCGCCCAGATGATCGGCTGGCGCGTCCCCGGCGTCGGCGGCACAAACCATCCAGTCAGCAGATGGCGTGACTCACCGCCGAGTTGACTGCGAACATATAAGCCGGATCGTTCAGGGACTTTCGGATCGTACACGATGTAGGCGATACCGTCACCCTCTGGAGACCAACCCGCATAGCGCACAGGCAAACTATCGTTCACTAGCAGACTTTCGCCCGTCGCCAGATCGACAATCCGCACCGGACTTTTCTCAGGCGTGGTGATCGAGGGTTGCTGCATGTCAATGGAGTTTTTCGTCAGCAGCAGCGTGCCGTCGGCAGAGAAGTTGATCACGCGCGGCGCGTAGCTTTCATCAGGCACTTGCAGCAGATGGCGGGCAGGCTCATCACCACTGATCGTGCTGCTCCACAGACCCAAGTGCGTCTTATCCTGCGTGTACTCAACGTTGTAAACGATCTGCTCACCGTCAGGATGCAAGCGCAGTTGCAGAATACCGAAGCGATCCGCTGGTTGGAGGGCGCGCAATTCCTCGAATTTGCCCTCTGCCAGATCGTAGCGATACAAGTACGGCGCGTAATCTGCACCTTGCTTGGCTACATAGCGCACGAAATAGAATCCACTGCTATCGGGCAACCATGTTGGCGACACGTCGATCCCCGTATACGGATCGTCGTTCTTCATGATGTTCTTGCCGCGATCATCAGCGCCCGAAAGCTGCGTTAATTCGCCCGTTTCCACATTCAGCAGCCACAAACCGGGATTGCGTAAGTAGACGAAGAAATCCGCAGTGAAGGCAACATAACGCTCGTCCGGAGACCACGCGAAGGACTCGGTATCCGGCACAACCTCGCTGCGATCATAATCCGTGCAAAAGCGTTGATCACCGCCACTGGAATAAACACAAAGCTGTTCCCGTTTGGTTAGGTACGAAATATGCGTTCCCTTCGGAGAAAGCACCGCCGTCTGGCGCAGTGCAGCAGCTTGTAAAGGCAGCTCGGTGACGGTAACGGGAGGCAGGAAGGTGGTCATCGGAGCACCGCGCACTTCCTGCGGCAGCAGGATGCCCGTGCCTACCATCAACGCCAAAATCAGGCTCATCGCCAACAAAATCTTGTGCTTCATCAGACCTCCGCTGCTAATAGCGCCTGTTACCAGCCTGTTATAGAGTGGATCAACGCACAAGTGCAACTCATCGACTGACCACTGTGTGCGGTCAAGCCGGATTTGCGCTACAGTTACCATTGACCACATTCACGGATACTAATCCTAAGAATTTAGATTCTTTAAGTGCGTTTGGCATCAGACAGAAGGATGAAGGAGAGTCCTACTTATGTCGCAAGTACCAACAAATATTTTCCGCAAGTATGATATTCGCGGCTCCGTGACGCCGGAAAAGCCTGAACTAACGCCCGATGTTGCCTATCTGGTGGGCAAAGGATACGGCACGTTCATGCAGCGCACCTTCGGCACGGATCGCGTATTCATCGGCTCTGATAACCGTCTGACTTCAGCACCACTGAAGAAAGCGGTGATCGACGGGCTGCTGACCACAGGGCTGCATATCGTGGACATCGGCGGCGTAATGACGCCATCAGTCTATTTCGCTACCGCTGAGTATGGACCCAAAGGCGGCGGTATTCAGGTCACAGGCAGTCACCTCTCGCTGGCATTCAACGGCATCAAGATGGCATACAACCGCTTGGCGCTGTCCGGCGATCAGATTCAGGCGATCCTGCAACTGATCCTCGCCGATGACTTCATCACTGGTGAAGGCAAGCTGGAAGAAGATCTGAGCATCCCGCTGCGGCACATGGATGTGATCGCCAGTAAGGTCAAGCTGGGACCACGTAAGTTACGGATCGCGCTGGACGCGGGCAACGGCTACAGCGGCATGTTCATGGAACCTGTCTACCGCAAACTAGGCGTGGAAGTAGTTTGCCTGTACTGCGAACCTGATGGCACGTTCCCGAATCACCTGCCCAACCCTGAAGACCCCGAAACCACCAAAGACCTCGAAAAGGCGGTGGTCGATTACAAGTGCGATGTTGGCGTCGGCTTCGACGGTGATGCCGATCGCTGCGGCTTGATCGACGATCACGGACATCACATCGCGGCGGATCGCTTACTGGCGCTGCTGGCGCGCGATATGCTGCCGCGTCATCCCGGCGCGAAAGTGGTCTTTGATGCGAAAGTGAGTCAGGCGCTGTTCGATGAGATCAACAAAGCGGGCGGCATCCCGATCATGTGGAAGTCCGGGCACAGCCTGATGAAAGCGAAGATGGCGGAAGAGGGCGCTTTGCTCGGCGGCGAGGTCAGCGGTCATCTGTTCATCGGTGAGGATTACTACGGCTTCGATGACGCGGGCTTGGTCTCGCTGAAGGCATTGCAAATCATCAGCAACACTGAAATGACTGTCAGCGAACTGTTCTCCACGATCCCCACGCTGCTTGCCACACCGGAGATCATCATGGTCACGCCGGACGATGTGAAATTCCCGCTGATCGAAGCGCTGCAAAAGTATTTTGCCAGCAAGTACGAGGTCAATACTATCGACGGGGCGCGCGTGATGTTCCCCGATGGTTGGGGCTTAGTACGCGCCAGCAATACACAGCCCGCGATCACCATGCGCTTCGAGGGACGCACACCGCAGCAAGTCACGGAGTACATGGAATACTTCAACAAGCAGCTTGATGCTTATCCGCAGGTGGAGCGCCAGCCGCTGCTGGATCAGATCGAGAAGTTCAAGAAGATGTAGGTTAGCCCTCACCCCTCACCCCTCTCCCGCAAGGAGAGGGGAACAAGTCTTTAGATTTTGAAGTCCTTCTCCTTGGGGGAGAAGGATTTAGGATGAGGGCTTACTCTTCTCATCTCCCCACCGCCAACACCAGATAGTACGTCGGCGTGACGTAATTCTGCGTCCCCAGCAGCGTGATCGCCCCGTCGATCAGCGTGAAGCTGCCACCACCGCAGTCGCCGTTGAGCAATGGCTCAGCCTCATCGCCATATTGAGCGGCGAACAGCGCCTTTTCGTTGAGCACCTGTACACCGCGAATGTGCGCCGCCCCCACGCTGATCTGCTGCCACAGCACCGCCGCATCATAGGGATAAATCGAGTCAATTGCCGTGCCCAAGCGCGGATAGTAGACGACGCGGCGCAGATAATCGTCGTTGCTCAGCCCATGCTGGACTCGCGCAGGCAAACCGATCTGGGAGAGGCGATAGTGTTCGGGCAAACTGAGCACGATCATGCCGACGGGTACACTCTCCGGCGCGATGGTCAGATCAGCCGTCGAGATGATCAACTCACCGTCGCGTCCGCGTATCTTGAACCATTTATACTTCTGAATTTCGGCTAGTGTTCCCGCGTCATCACCGATCACCTGAAAATGATCGTGCGTCAGGATCAGGTGATCGCTGAGGATCGTGCCCAGCCCGAAGTGGAACGCCTCGCTGCACGCGGCAGCATCGTAATCTTTCACACAGTCACGCCGATTCGCACCCGCGATGCCCACTTGCAGCAACACTGTCGAGTCCAGCACCGCAGCGCGGATTTCCGGCGTTACGCTGAGATCAGGGATCACGTCGATACTATTGATGAAAAGCAGCACGGGCAGCGGCGATAGTGCGGCGAGGATACTGATTGACAGGAGCAAGTAAAGCCATCGACGGCGATGAACGGAAACGCGAGCGACGTTAGCTTGCGTCATTGTAATGTACTCAATACAACTGCGATAATTGGCACGATTATAATTGGAGCATAACAGGTTTTTAGGTGCAATGTGAGTGAATCTGAGCAACCGACATTTCGGTCCTCTTCTGGTTTCTCGCGCTTTATTCCGGTGATCTTCCTGCTGGCGGCGCTGCTATTGGTGATCCTCTCCGCTGTGCTCACACGCCGTGCCAATGAAGAACGTTTGCTGCTGGCAACTCAAACCGGACAGGCACTGATCGATGCTGAAAATACCCGTGTCGCTGCATCACCGTACCCACAGAGTGTGTTAACGGTAACTCCTTAATGACCCAAATTCGCAGTTTACTCTGGCGTCCCAGTGTACGTGCAGCGCTGCCTATATTCATTTTGATGCGCGTGATCACGGCGGTTGCTGCGTTCTGGATCTCCACTTACTATGCGCCGACTATTGATTGGGCAAATCAGCCTATCTACAACTTGCACGAGGTTGCCTTTACCACACCGCCGCCGCTGCGCAGTTGGTTGGAGCCTTGGTATCGTTGGGATACAGGCTGGTACGTCCACATCGCTTATGAGGGCTATTCGACGCTAGACGGCTCGATCATTTTCGCGCCACTGTATCCGTTCACCATGAAGGTCTTAGCGCCGCTGCTGGGTGGTGACTATCTACTTGCTGGCTTGGTGGTCAGTAATCTGTGCTGCTTCCTGATGCTGGTGCTGTTTTATGAACTGGTCGCCAGAGAATTCGGCGCGGATAAAGCGCAATTGACGCTGTGGCTATACATGGTTTATCCAGCATCGTTCTACTTTTTCGCGGCATATACCGAAAGTCTGTTCATGGTGCTGGTGCTCGGCGCGTGGTTAGCCGTGCAGGATCGCCGTTATGTACTTGGCGGCTTATTGGCGCTGCTGTCGTCACTCACTCGCTCTCAGGGCTGGACGCTGGCGCTGCCCTTCGCGCTGATCGCCTTCATCGAGCAAGCACCGAACGTTTCGCGCAACTGGACTGGGCTGCAACAGCTCATCCGCTATCACTTGCAACAACCTGTAGCCACATTGCGACGAGCCTTCGCCGTGATCGGCGGCGTGATCGGGACGCTGGTCTACTTTGAGGGCATACGATTAGCCCAGCTAGGCGATGTGGCGGCGGAGTATGAAGGTCCGTGGCGTACGCAAATACGAATGCCGTGGGAGAGCGTTGCCCATATCGTGGATGGAGTGATCGGCGGGAAACTCAACAATTTCGATGTTGCCAATCTCCTCGCTTTCTTCTTTGTCTTGCTGGTCATTCTGCTGGCGATCCGGCAATTGCGTCCCGCCTACTGGCTATATGTGCTTGGTTCTCTGGTTTACATCCTGATGCGCAACTACGACCTCTACTACTTGCACGGCATGGTACGCTACGCCGTACATCTGTTTCCTGCCTTCATCGCGCTGGCGCTGCTGCTCTCTAACAAGCGTTTACTCACCTTGTTTTTCATCGCGCTTGCGGTTGGTTTGCAAGTCTGGTTAGTGACGTTGTTCGCGGCTTGGAATTGGGTGTCGTAAGCTAGCAGATCAGGACAACGCTCCGAAATGTGTTAACTGCCATCCCGCAGCGATCACTTCACTTCGTAGCGCCGGATCACTGACCGCGGCTGTTTCAGCGTCGAAGTCGTAGCCCGCGATCCAGCGATAGCCCTCGCCGTAGAGTCGATCTAGATGCTCGGATCGGTGGGCGGGATGGCACAGCAGTTCGGTAATGCCGGAACGCTTCGCCGCCAATAAGTGCCGGATCGCAGCCGCCGTCAGATGTCCAGTATCAGCAAAGCCGATCAACCGATCCACTGTCCGCAAGTGCTGGCGCTGCGCTTGTCTCCTCGCTAAAACGGACATCGCCTGCACAATCATCAACCCGGCTATACGCGATGGACGCTGCAACCAATAATCCGCCAAACAACGCGGTGCGCGCATCACCGGAATGTTGAACTGCCGCGCCACCTGCGCTGCAAGCTGACTAATCCCCGGCAGCAATTGAATGTACTTATGCCCATCAAGGTGCGTAGGCGTAATCCCCGCCGCGATGATGCGCTGAACCTGCGCCACGAACTCCGCGCGGATTTGATCGCGCGGCAATCTCCCACGGAGTAACATCCATGCGTAAGGCTGATTGTTCAGCGGCAGCGTCGGCAGGATGGATCGCAGTTCGGCGCTCAGTGGCACGCCTTCGGTCAGCGTTAGATGCACGCCAACACCTAAAGTTGGGGTAGCGAGGGCAAGCTGCACCGCATGATCGAACGCCTGACCGTTCGCCAGCAGCGAGGTGCTGGTGACGATGCCACGCTGGTGTGCCTCAAGGATCGCCTGATTGGTGCCTTCGGTCAGCCCGAAATCATCCGCGTTGACCACTAGCCAGCACGCGGATCGATCCGCCACGTTCATGGTTTGCGTCCGATGAAAACCACATGAGGATGATAATAGCCCGCGTCCAACTTGACGATCTCTACCGTCAAACCGCGCTGTTCAAGTAGCTTTTGCCATTCGGCGCGAGGACGAAAGTAGAAGTGCACCTGTTCCTCGCTGGAAGCGGTGATCTTCAGCACGCGCACCGCCAGTGTTTCTTCCAACCAATTGAGGAAGGCTTTCCAGCGCGGAGTTTCCGCCATTTCCTTGAGGATCAGCACGCCGCCGGATGCTAGCTTATCCGCGCAGAGGGTCAGCAAGCGTTCCTGAACAGCGAAGGGGACGAGGTAAAACACATCGAGGATTGTTACGGCTTGCGCGGGCGGCAGATCAGCGGCGAGATCAGCCACATCGCCAGCCTCAAACTGAACGTTCGGCAAGCGATCCGTGAGCGTTTGCGCTAGCGCGACCTTATCCGCATCCAGATCGACACCGATCACCTGCCGTGCCGCTGCTCCTCTCGCCAACATCTGCGCGAACAAGCCGTGACCACAGCCCAGATCGAGGATCACGCCGTCTGTAGGCACGAGCGCGGCGATCTTCTGCATCGGGCAAACGCGCCAGCGGATGATCATATGCAGACGATCCCGCCACGTTAGCGAGGGGTACGCTCGCAGCAGAGTGCGGAGGTTGAGGGCTTCAGTCATGGCGGCAGATGCTGAAAACATCGACGCCGAAGGGCAGCGGCAGAGAGGTGTTGCAGAACCACCACGCTTCCGCTGCTAAGAACGCTTCGGGAATGATGGCGAATGGTCCGAGGGCAGGACCCATATCGTAACGCCCTTCAAGTTCGGAGTCCGCGTTGGACTGCCCACGTCGATCCTGCCAGCGCTGCAGCAAGCGCACAATCAAAACCGCTGGAAACAGCAGCGCATTGACGTAGGTAGTACGCAAGACGTGCCAGCCAGCCGCTCGCTGCAGGGCATCGAATGCCTTCGCCCGATAGCGCCGTTTGTGCTCATTGGCGACATCGTGATGACTCCACAGCAGCATGAAGGCGGAGGTGAGCTGCATCTGTAAGCCGCCGGGCTTGGTTACGCGGTAACTCTCGCTGATCACGCGGGCGTCATCGTCTACATGCTCGATCACCGCCAGTAGTGCGGTTACATCGAAGCTATTAGTGCGGAACGGCAGTTGATCCGCGCGCGCTTCGACCAGCAGCATATTCTTGCTGGCAGGCAGATTGGCGCGGATCGCCCGCAGCGCGTCCAGCGACACATCGACAGCGACCACTTCGCCAAATTCGGAGAGGACAGGTAGATTTGCCCCGAAGCCGCAGCCGACATCGACCAGACGTCGGGGCGCATTAGCCGGTTGAGCTGGTAGATATTTGCGTAACGCCCGCGCATACAAACGCCGCATCCCGCGCCACCACCAATGGCGCTGCTGCATCTGCTGCATCTGCTGATAGGCTTGATCTTCCACTGTGCTGCTGGATCACTTGTGCGCGTGCCGATTAGTTAACGAAGAGCATCTCTGCTGATTTAGATGCGTTCTCTGACGACGGCTGCATCGGTTTCTGCTTCAACACCGCGTCGATGCCAGTATGCAATAATCTCTTTGAAAGTGTCAATAGCTGGCTTAAGCGCGTTGAACTTCGAGTAACCCACCTTACGATCCTGATACACAATCGGGAGTTCGCAGATATTGAGTTGATAGCGTGCTGCTTCCGCCAACAGTTCGCCATCAATGAACACCGATCCTGCCCCTAAGTGGAACTTGGAGAGATCGTCACGCCACATCATCTTGAAAGAGAAGTTGATGTCATGTACCTTGACGCCGAACAGCAACCGCACCATTCCGTTGTAAATCTTGGAGTAAATGAAGCGCCGCCAGCCATCCCAGCGGTTGACGCGGTAGCCGATCACCATGTCGTGACCGCGCAGGTTCGCCAGCGCTTGCGGCAGCTCCCACAGATCGACGGGTTCATCACAATCGGTGTAGGCGACGATAGTTTTGCTGGCACTACTGAATCCCGTCCGCAGCGCCTGACCGTAGCCTTTGTTGCCCTCGTGATGGATCACGCGGATGCGCGGATCGCGCTGCGCTAGTTCGTCGGCGATTTCAGCGGAACCATCGCTGCTGCCATCGTCGATGATCAGGATTTCAAAGTCCTCCGTAATTGTCTTCATCACCTCCAACGCTTTTAACGTCATCGGCGTGATTGCCTCGCGCTCGTTATACACCGGATAAAAGAGCGTGACACTTTTCGTACTGATGATTGCCATGATGAAATGCCCTACAACATTCCCAGATGATATGAGATTTGAGAACTTTATCATGACTATGTGTCAAATGTTTATCACAGGCTATAGAAAGTTCAGAAATTGATCTTTTATTAACACTTTTTATAATCTATCAATCCTCGCAACCCTCTATTCACTACTGCTGTTGAATAATGGTCGTGTCGGAAGACCTGCATCATGTACAATACTCCCATGAGTCAAAATTAGGGATTGATCGGGAGTGCGGATGAGTACGGCATTTGTCACCGGAGCAACCGGATTCATCGGATCGGCGCTGACGCGGCGCTTACTCAACGATGGCGTCAAGGTGCGCATTTTGTGCCGCGATCCGCATAAAGGTGAGGCGCTGCGTCAGCTTGGCGCGGAGGTGATCAGCGGCGATGTGCAGCTCATCGACTCACTACGGCGCGGCGCACAGGGCTGCGAGGTGATCTACAGTGTGGCGGCGGCGCTCGGCGGCACTGGTGCTGCACAATACAACGTAAGCGTGCAAGGGACTCGCAATCTGGCGCAAGTTGCACACGAATTAGGCATCAGTCGTTACGTTCATGTAAGCAGCATCGCCGCTTATGGATCGTACGTCACGGGCGAGGTCGATGAGAGTCAGCCGCTGAAGCCATCGCGTCACGATTTCTACGAGCAGGCGAAAGCACTTTCCGAGCAGGCGTTGTGGAAATTTGCCGAGAAAACCGCGCTGCCTGTCACGGTAATTCGTCCGGGTATGGTCTACGGTCCGGAAGCCAACTTCTGGACGAAAACCTTCTACGATGTCTTCAGCCGCATCCCTATCCCTCTCATTGGCGAGAGTAAGGGGACAGCGCACCCGATCTACATTGACGATGTGGTTGATCTAATGGTCACGCAGGCGACGCATCCTAATGCCGTCGGGCAGGCGTTCAACTGTTCCGCCGATCCTGCGCCGACATGGATCGAGTTCGTCGGTTACTACGCACGGATGGCGGGCAACACACAGACGATCAAGTTGCCGGAAGAACTGCTGATCACCCTCGCACCGATCATCACCGCGCTATCTGGCGTCACTGGCGAACCCGTGAATGTGAGCGGCTTTTTGCACTACGCCACCCATCCTGTCGTATTTTCCATGAAACGCGCGGCTAACCTACTCGACTGGCGTCCGCGCGTCGGCTTGGAGGAGGGTATGAAGCAAGCGGAACGCTGGCTCCATTCGCTCGCTGATGCCGCCACCACACCCGTGCTACCAGCATGAACAGCACCATCCTCTTGCTGATCCTTGCGGTTGTTCTTGCGCTGGCGGCGATCCTGTTGTGGTGGCTGCTGATCGCTACCGAGGGTGTCTACCTAGGCAGGCGCATAGTCACATGGCTGTACGATGTCTACGCCAACCGCTACGACTCGATCAAAGCTTACGTGCCTGATTGGGAGCAGTGGACGCTGGCGGAGCCGATCCACAAAATGCTCTCCGAGATCGATCAGCCGCTGATCCTTGATGTGGCAACGGGTACGGCGCGACTGCCTGCAGCGGTACTCACCGCGCCAGAATTCGACGGTACAGTGATCGGCTTGGATCGCAGTGCCAAGATGCTGGACATGGCAGCCCAAAAGCTCAACGCAGATCGGCGCGTCTCTTTTGTGTTATCAGATGCGGTCGCGCTGCCATTTCACAGCGACACCTTCGATCTGGTCTGCTGTCTGGAGGCGCTGGAATTCGTGCCCGATCAGTGGCAGGTGATTGCGGAAATTGTCCGCGTCACGCATCCCGGCGGTGCAATTGCCATCACCAATCGTAAAGGCTGGCAGCGCTGGCTGTATCCTTTTCGCACGCAAGACACACAGCGGTTCGTGCGTGAATTGCAGCGCCGTTTTGATCTCGATTCCGTAACGCCGACGTTATGGCAGATGGACTACGATTTGATCTGGGCTATGAAAGGAACAGCAAAAACGTCGTAAAATAGTAGAGACTCAAATACGTGATTGGGATCAATGCGTCGGATCTGGCAGTTTCTTATTCACCGCTATCCGTGGCTAGATGCCCAGCATCCGCTGGCGCAGCGCGATCTCGCGCGAATCCCTGTCATCCCTCACTTTTTCCGCCGACTGACCGAAGTGCGCTCAATATTGGGCTACGCAGCGCTGATCCACCTGATCATGTTCATCGTCGCTATGATCATTTATACCTATCTGCCTCCAGCTTTCAGCGGCTGGTTAGCCCCATTTCTGACCCCCTTCGGGATGCCCGTCGCAGCGGCGATGCTGCACTCGATCCTTTATTGGGGGTTGTTGATCGGTGTCTGTAACAATACGACGGCACTGGTGAGCCGCGATGTCAAGGCGCGTTCGCTGGAACTGCTGCGCTTGACCCCGTACAACGTGTGGGAGATTGTGCTAACCAAGTTGACTGCGCTGCGCTCCTCATGGCGGGGCATCTTACTGGCGCTGCTGATCACACGGCTGGTCGCGGGGTTGAGTGTGCCTCTCTCCAACAGTCTGGAAGCGCACAAAGGATCACCGTTCGATTACCTACAAACCGCCATGTTCATTGTGCAGCCCATCTTTGATATGCTGCTGGTTACCAGCCTGAGCATCCTCAGTTCCGTGATCACTGCTGATCCGACGTGGGCACGCCTCAGCGCCTACGGAATGATCGGGCTGACGCTCGGCGCGTTAGGGACGTTTAACAGCATCTGGCTGGTCTTTACCTCACCGCTGGGCGCGATGGCGGGCATGTTCGGACCGCTCAGTCATTGGTCGATGCTGGCGGTAGCATTAACACCTCGCCAAGACCCCGACTGGTACGTCCCGCAGCTTGTAGTGATGGCGACGGTTCACCTGATCCTGCCCCTGCTGATCGGCATCTTGGCGCTGCGGCAGTCGGTCAAGCTGATCTCGCGCTAGAATGGTGCTACGCTAAACGCACAACTTATCACATGTAATTGATAGGGGACTTATGGGCGCATCAGATCACCGCGAGAAAGCCGGACACGCACCCGTCACGCTGGCAATTGTCACCGTCAGCGATACGCGCACGCCGGACACCGATGTCAACGGGCATTACCTCAAGGAAGTATTCACCAACGAAGGGCATATCATCGGCGGCTATGCCATCGTCAAAGACGAAGCGCATCAAGTCGAACGTATCCTTGATGAAATGGTGCGGATACAAGATGTGCGGATCGTGCTGTTCAACGGCGGCACAGGCATCGCCCCGCGCGACACCACCTACGACGTGATCGCCCGCAAGCTGGAGAAAACGCTGCCCGGTTTTGGCGAGATTTTCCGTATGCTCAGTTATGAACAAGTAGGTGCAGCGGCGATGCTTAGTAGGGCGACGGCAGGTGTCTATCGCGGTAAACTGGTCGTCTCCACACCCGGATCACCGAACGCGGTCAAGCTGGCAGTCGAAAAACTGATCCTGCCGGAGATCAACCATCTGGCGTGGGAGATCGTGCGCACGAGCTGACGCGCAAGAATCATTACAGTTTACCGTTAGTTGTCGATGTTGAGGAAACGGATGAAGGTTCAGAAAATCGCCGCCCACGAGGAGTGCTCAGCAGTTGCACTGATACTTGAGTCCCGTAGGGACTTCGTTCGCTCAGCACGGCAATTATGGAGTTTAACTACTAAGTTGAACAAACATGCCCTGTCTGCTGCGCTAACCCTCACCCCCCAACCCCCTCTCCCGCAAGCGGTTAGAGGGGGAGTAGGAATTTGCCCTTCTCCCGCTTACGGGAGAGGGTTTGGGGTGAGGGTCACTTCAACAAATAAACCTCCGGTCTACTTCAGACTCCGTCGTCTTCGCACAATAAACGCCCTACACACTCCGCGCACCCTCTCCATGCTCGGCATCTTGCTGACGCTGCTCTCACTGCTCACCGCCCCACTGATCGCACCAGCGCACGCGCAGGATAACCCCTGCCTCGGCAATCCCACCGCGGCGGGCTGCACGCACGGACTGCCAACCGATCAGTACAATCGGCTGCTGGCGATCATGACCGCCAGTCCAACGCCACAAATGGCACCGATTGCCGTTGATACCGAGTTGGTTCATGCGTTCACTTTTTACCGCGTGATCGAAGGAGCGCAGAAATTCGATGCCCCCAACGGCAATGTGATCGGCGCGGTGGGCGATGGCTTAACCTTCGTCAGCATCTACGGACGGCAGGATGGTTTCGCCAAGATGCGTGATGGCACGTGGCTGCGACTGACCGATCTGGAGAAGACCTACGCCTCCGAATTTTCCGGTGTGACTCCCAAAAGCGCGGCAATTCAGTTCCCGATGGCATGGATCGTGCAAACGTCGCTTACGGCGGAGTATCCCGGCGGACCGCTTCAGCAACAGAATCCAAGCATCAAACGCTATTCGCTGGTGAATATCTACGCGGCGGTGCGCGTCGGCGATTGGGATTGGTTTCTGATCGCCCCCGGACAGTGGATCGAGCAGCGCAAGGTCAGCAAATTCGATCCCTCACTGCTGCCAGCAGAGGCGCCTACTTCGGGCAATTGGGTCGCCGTCGATCTGTATGAGCAGGTGATGGTGGCGTATGAGGGCAGAATCCCGAAGGCAATATCCCTCGTCTCGACGGGAGCACCACCACTGAACACCAACGAGGGCAAGTTCACTGTCTACCAGCGTCTAGAACTGACGCCGCTGCGCGGATCAATGGGCGAAGCAGATGGCTACTCGCTGCCGAATGTCCCTTACGCCATGTTCTTTGATGGGGAGATCGGGTTTCATGGCGTCTACTGGCATGACGGCTTCGGCTTCCGGCGCAGTCACGGCTGCGTGAACTTATCGATCTCGGATGCGGAGTGGTTGTTCAAGTGGGCGGCGGGCAAGGAATTGACGGTGGTCGTCTGGAACAGCTACAACACCGCCAGACGCTGATCTAAAAACAGGCTCACCAACAACCTATCAATTGCCAATGAAGCTAAACGCAGCTTGCTACCTTCAGCTTCATGGCGATGCGTGGTAACGTGTCTGATGCCGTTTAGTCCACCTCTCCGGCATCAACCGCCGCCGTGATCATCCTCTCCACATCGCCAGCGCCAACTTCAGCGCCGACGCGCAGCCACGCCAGAAATTCGATGTTTCCGGCTGGTCCTTTCAGCGGACTGCGGATCACGCCGTTTACCGTAAAGCCGATCTCCTGCGCGGCGGTCAACACTTCGGTGAGCACGCGCCGATGTATCTCCGCTGATTTGACCACGCCACCTTTGCCCACATCATGACGTCCCGCCTCGAACTGCGGCTTGATCAGCGGGATCACGTCTGCTTGTGGCGTTAGCCAACTTTTGATAACGGGTAGCAGTAAACGCAGGGAAATAAACGAGGCGTCGATGCTGACCACACTGACGGGACGTTCCAAAGATTCCAGATAACGCGCGTTGACGCGCTCCATCACCACCACGCGCGGATCGATTCGCAGCTTGTGATCGATTTGCCCGTAGCCGACATCAATGGCGTAGACTAACGCCGCGCCGCGTTGCAGCAGACAATCGGTAAATCCGCCTGTGCTTGCGCCCACGTCGGCGCAGGTCGCATCCGTGACAGCGACGGGAAAGGCGCTTAACGCTGCCTCTAATTTCTCGCCGCCGCGACTGACGAAGCGCCGTTCGGCTTTCACATCCAGTTCGGAATCCACCGCCACGCGCGTTCCGGGTTTGTCGATCATCTGTCCGTTGACGGTGACTTCGCCCGCCATGATGAAGCGCCGCGCCAGTTCGCGGCTTTCCAGCAAGCCACGTTCTACCAGCAGCACATCTAGTCGTTCTTTGGCGGGTTTGATCGTTCGTTTATCGGTGCTCATCCGTCTGACTCAAGACTGTAACAGTGCCGCATTTCTCAATGCGATCCTGTAAAATAGCGAGATTGATTGTAGTGTAACGCTTAAGGAGCGAACGTAAACGTGGAACGTTCGGCAGATCAGAATCAAGCATTTTTCCTGTGGCGGGCGCTGCCTGCGTGGTTGCGCGGCTTGATCCGCACCATGCGCCCGAAACAGTGGGTCAAAAATGGCTTCGTGTTCATCCCGATCCTGTTTGATCGCAAATTATCGCTGAACAATCCGCAGCCGTTGATCAACGTACTGATCACCTTCGTGTTGTTCTGCATGATGTCTAGCGCTGTTTATGTGCTCAATGATCTTGTCGATGTGGAACGGGATCGCAAACATCCGACCAAACGCTTCCGCCCCATCGCCAGCGGTCAGCTACCGATCCCTGTGGCGCGGGTAGTGGCGATTGCGCTGCCCGTGATCACGCTCGGTATCGCCCTGTTTTTCAATCTGCCGCTGTTCATCGTCTTGGCGATTTACTATGCTAAAGACCTCGCCTATTCCTTCTACCTCAAGAATGTGGTGATCCTCGATGTGCTGCTGCTCGCCAGTGGATTCATTTTGCGGGTGGTGGCGGGCGCGGTGGTGATCGTGGTAACGAATTTCTCCGCGTGGTTGTACATCTGTTGGGGTATGTTGGCGCTGTTCCTCGCGGTGGGCAAGCGCCGGCAGGAGATGATCCTGATGGGCAGTGACGCCGGACAAACGCGCAAAATCCTCAGCGAATACAACATGGAACTGCTCAACGACATGCTGCGTATGGTGATGACGGGCAGCATTTTGTCCTATGCGCTGTACTCGGTGGAAGCCAAAACTAGCTTCGGCGGTCCGGCGATGATCCTGACGCTGCCGTTCGTGATTTACGGTGTGTTCCGCTATCTGTACCTGATTCACGTCAAGGGCGAGGGCAGTGCACCGGATGAACTGCTGTTCAAGGATCGCCCGCTGTTGATCACCGTGATTTTGTTTGTGTTGATGACAGGCATTATTATCTACATAGCGCCGATCATTCAACGCACTTTCCAGTGATCGTATTCAGATGAGATGATGCCGACTCCGACACTTTCAACCGCAAAAGCAAGCGCACCCGCCAAGATCATTTTGTTTGGCGAGCACGCCGTCGTTTATGGCGAACCAGCCATCGCCGTACCCTTCAATACACTCTCCGCCATTGCTGAAGCTGTGCCTGCTGATCGTGGCAGCGGATTGACCATCCATGCCCGCGACCTTGGGATGCGCTTGCAGCTTGGATCTGGGGCGCTGATCGAAGAATTGGATCACGCGTTGATCTACGCCGCGAAACTGGCGCTCGATCACCTGAATGCGCCTGTCCCTGATCTGCACATCGAAGTCAGCGCCACGATCCCACTCGCCAGCGGATTCGGCAGCGGCGCGGCGACGGCAGCGGCGTTGATCAGGGCATTGAGCGCGGCGCTCGGTCAGCCGTTAGAGGGCGACGAACTGAACGCGCTGGTTTACGAAGTGGAGAAGATGCATCACGGCACGCCTAGCGGCATCGACAACACGGTGATCGTCAAGAACAGCCCGATCTACTTCATTCGCGGGCAAGAACCGCAGCCGTTCAGCGTGGGCAAGCCACTAACCTTCGTGATCGCCAACACGGGCATCGCCGCCTCGACCAAAGAAACTGTCGGCGCGGTGAGTGAACTGATAGAGCGCGATCCGGCGACGTATAAGACCATCGTGGAGCAGATCGGTAGCCTCGTGCGCGAGGCGAAGGCGCTGATCGAGCATGGCGACGTGCAGGGCATCGGTCAGTTGATGAACTTGAACCAGCGCTATCTACATTCGCTCACGGTATCTTCATCACTCTTGGACTCGCTGGTGCAGACGGCAATCGACGCGGGTGCAATCGGCGCGAAACTCTCCGGCGGCGGACGCGGCGGCAACATGATCGCGCTGGCGGATACGGCGAACGCGGAACAGGTGGCAGTCAGTTTGCAGAATGCGGGCGCGGCACGAACGTGGATCACGACGCTGGGAAGCTAACCCGGCAATATATTGCCGGGCTGAACGAACAAAGTCCCTGCGGGACTAAAGCAGTATAAGTGGTGAAGTTTCTACCTCAATCTATACTAGTAAATGACTAACTTTTGTTAGATAGGGGGTAGGAATGGAATCGCGTTTCGGTGTTCTACGTTTCATCAGTGTTCTTTATAAACTCTTTGGTATCCTTGTGCTTGTATTAGCTGCTTTTGCTGCGCTGGCAAGTTTAGGGCTTTTCGGCATCAATCGGTATGGGGCTAGTTATAGTCTTGTGGGCTTAGGCTTTTTCGGCGCAGCGATTCAGTTCATTGGTGGCGCGATCATTGCCGCGGGACTCTATGCTTTCGGTGAATTGATTGAATTATTCATCTCCACCGAGCAAAATACGCGCACCATGGCAATCTTGATGGAACGATTGCTGAAACAGCAGCAAAACAATCAACCTAGAATATAAGTTAAGTAGCAGGCATGACACTCACTTTCATCAAACTCGGCGGATCGCTGATCACGGACAAGCGCGAGTCGCAAACCTTCCGCGCCGATCTGATGCGGCAAGCAGCAGCGGAGATCGCGGCGGCTCATCGCGCCGATCCCTCGCTCAAGCTGCTGATCGGTCACGGCAGCGGATCGTTCGGGCATGTGGCAGCACAGAAGCACGGCACGATGCAGGGCGTTCATACGCCTGAGCAATGGATTGGTTTCGCGGAGGTGGCATACGTCGCCCGCAAGCTGAACACGCTGGTGATGGAAGTGCTCTACGATGCGGGACTGCCCGTGATCGCGGTGTCGCCGTTCGCCTCCGCCCTGAGCAGCGACGGCAAGATCACCTCGCTGGAGACTCGTTCGGTACAGGCAGCGCTGGATCACGCGCTGATTCCAGTGGTGTACGGCGATGTGTCGCTGGATGCGCTGCGCGGCGGCACGATTATTTCGACGGAAACCGTGTTCGATTATCTGACCGAACGCTTGATCCCGCAGCGGATATTCCTGCTCGGTGAAGTGGAGGGCGTCTACGATGCGGCTGGCGCGGTGATCCCGCACATCAACAACGCCAACTTCGCGGAAATCGCCGCCGCGCTTGGCGGATCAGGTGGCACGGATGTGACGGGGGGCATGGCGTCCAAAGTGCGCGGAATGCTCGATCTGGCGACGCGGCTACAGGGATTACAGACGCGCATCTTCGGCGGGATCACGGCGGGACAGTTGGAAAGTGCCCTACTCGGTCAGTCCGCACCGGGTACACTGATCACGGCGTAGGTTGACCTCGCCCCGACGCTTCGCGTCACCCTTCTCCGCTACGGAGAGGGGACTCGGTTATCAACGGTTATTTCCCTTTGCTGTTGATGGTTTAAACTTAGCGCTTTAGTTTGGGGCTAAAATAGTCTCACACCAGCGGGTTAGCTACTGTTTCAGCCCGGACGCTTTAGCGCCGGGAATCTCTGCCAAGTAATTATCACTGCACAATTAACTATGTACTTTGATAGCTTTTGCGAGTTAGCCCCGTCCCTTTGAAAGTTGTTGCGAGTCCGGGGACGCTAGGATTTTTCCCATGAGCAATGAGCCGCAATATCTATACCTAACCACCAGCGGTTGGAAGTCCGGCAAGGCACACGAGATCGAAATCTGGTTTGTGTCGCTGAGTGGAAAGTATTATCTGGTCTCGGAGATGCGTCAGCGGGCGCACTGGATTCAGAACATCCAGCACAATCCGCGCATCAGTTTTCGAATCGGGGAGCAGATGTATCAGGGAACAGGACGCGAGGTCGAGCCGGAAACAGAGCCGGAATTAGCGGCACAAGTGCGCGCCTTGATGGACAGGAAATACAAATGGAGCGACGGGATGATTATGGAACTCAGTCCCGCTTCGCAGCAGTAGCAGTTTCCATGAGGATGAACTTCAGTTATGCGTGAAGTAAGTATTATCGGCGTCGGACAATTTCCCGTCGGTGAACATTGGGAGAAGTCGATCCGCGAACTAGCATATGAAGCGATCCGTGACGCGGTAGCTGACGCTGGCGTGGAAAACTTCGGCGCGTTGTACATCAGCAACATGATCTCCGGTCAGGTCACCGGACAGATGCATATAGGCGCGCACATCGCTGATTTCTGTGGTTATCGCGGCATTGAGTCGCATTTGATCGAGGCGGCGTGCGCTTCCGGCGGTGCGGCGATCCGCGCGGGCGTGCTGGCGATTGCTAGCGGCGCTCATGACGTGGTGGTCGTCTGCGGTGTCGAGAAGATGATGGATACCATCAGTGACCGCGTGCTGCGGGCGCTAGCGACTGCTGCCGACGCCGAATACGAGGTGGATCAGGGCGCGACCTTCTCCGCGATCAATGCACTGGCGATGAAGCGTTATCAGCACGAGTTCAAAGTACCTAACGATGCCTTCGCTCCCTTTAGCATGAACGCACACAGTAACGCTGTCCACAATCCCAATGCCATGTTCCGCTTCCCGATCTCGAAGGAACGCTACCTCAAAGCGCCGATGGTCGCGCCACCGATCTGCGTGATGGATAGCTCCCCGATCTGCGACGGCGCGGCGGCAGTGGTTTTGTGCGCCAGCGAACTCGCCTCCAAGTACAGCCGCAAACCGATCCGCATCATCGGCAGCGCCTCGGCAACTGACAGCATCGCTCTGCACGATCGCTTCGACATGCTGGAGATGCGCGGCGTGACGTTATCGGCGCAGCGTGCCTATCAGCAGGCGGGCATCAAGCCGGAAGATGTGGATGTCTTTGAACTGCATGACGCCTTCTCGATCATGGCGACGTTGAGTTTGGAGGCGAGTGGCTTTGCCGAGCGCGGACAGGGCTATCGGTTGGCGCTGGATGGCGAGATCGCACCCGATAAGCGTGTCCCGATCTGCACGCGCGGCGGATTGAAAGCACGCGGGCATCCAGTCGGCGCGACGGGTGTGTATCAGGTGGTCGAAGTGGCGCAGCAGTTGCGCGGTGAAGCTGGCGAGACACAGGTGGCAGACGCCAAGATCGGCATGGCGCAAAACATCGGCGGCAGCGGTGCGACGGTGGTCACGCATATTTTGAGCGTGTAACGAAGTAGCCCGATGACCGATCCAGAGGGCAGGTTGGGAAACCTGCCCCTTCAATGATCGGATCGTTTTATTGATAACCGTGTCGTAGGGGTGGGTTTCTAACCCACCCTATTTATTATCATCATTCCCCGAACAGCAGCGACTTTAAGAATAAATCCGCCATCCGATCCGCGATCTGTGCGCCGCTGAGACGCCCTTGCGGGTGATACCACACGCTGATCCAGTTGTGTGCGCCCAACAGCGCCTTGACGAAAACGCTGAGATCGACACGCCGAAACTCTCCCGACGCGATGCCTTCCTCGATCACCTGCCGGAAGCAATGCTCAAACTCGGCGCGGCGACGCAGAAAACGATCTCTATCCTCGACAGCATCTTCCAGATCGAACAATGCCCGAATCTCAAAGACCATCGCCGCGCCGAAGGACACGTTATTGGTGACATTGACCACGTGCGAAGCGATCATGCGCCGCAGTCGATCCGAGGCGCTTGCCTTCTCATTGAGGATCGCCTGCACTTCCGCCAGCACCGTCTCGATGCCCGTGTTCAGCACCGCCAGCAGAAGATCGCGCTTGCCTGCCGGAAAGTGATGATACAAACTGCCCGCTGTCAGATTCACCTTCGCGGCAATGTCCGCCATCGTAGCGCCCTGATAGCCGCGCTCCTGAAAGACGGCAGCGGCAGCCAATAAAATATCCGCGCGTTGGACGGTAAGTTCGGCAGGTTTGCGTGGCACGTTGAACTATCGCTCCTCAATCGAAAGCTAATCAAACATGATTCGATTATAGCGCCGTGACGGATTCGCGCAGCAATTAACAAAAAGCGCCGCGTGGAGACGCGGCGCAAGACAACAAGGTTAAGCGATTCTGGCGAAGAATGTTACTCAGGGTCTTTGCCGAGCAGCGTCTTATAGAAAGTACGGGTCATTTTGGACGGCGAAATATCCAAGGTGCGGCGCAAAATCAGCTTCAACATGCGATACTGTTCTTCCGCTTTATCCCGTAACCCCTGTGCGGTATACAAGCCCATCAGCTCGCGATGGACATCCTCGCGTTCGGGGACTTCCCGCAGCGCACGCAGATAAAAGCTGATGGCATCATCGTGCTGCCCGACAGCTTTATGCATCCGCCCGATGCCGATCAGCGCGCCGACATACGCTTGCTTGAGCTGCTGCCGACGGCGCTCGATCCATGGCATATCGAAGCCGCTGAGAAAAGGCGTGCGATACAGTTTGATCGCATCGTACCATTCGTTAGGAATGACCGGCTTCTCTTCGTCATCCGAGGTGCCTGCTGCCAGTAATTCTTCAAAGTTATGAACGTCATAATGAACGCTCATCTGACCGGAGGGACGGTAGAAACCGCCGGAATAACTGGTCAGCTCGAAGCCTAATCGTTCGCTGATTTTACGCTTGGTTACGTGGAAAACATTGGTCGCTTCCTTGATCGAGAGATCGGGCCAGAAGGTCTCAAATATCTCGTCTCTAGTGACCATTGGATGATCGACAAAGTAGTAGAACAGATGTTTGGGGAGTGGACCGTCCCACGTCGTAAGAGGCAAACCATTCACGTAAACCGTGCTGCCCGACAACCCGTATACTTCTAGATGTGGGGTTTGTGCTTTCTCTGGATCAAAAATGCCACCATCTAGTGATTGATCGTCTGCCAAGACTACAGCCCTTTCCGAACGCGCCAGCGAGTGCCACGGTTCGATTGCTAAATTCCTGCTATTGAGTACGAACTGCAAGCCCTTTGGCAACTTTTCCGCAAAGTAGTAAAAGAACTCATTTACATCGTCAGTAGGTTGCAAAAGGTCGAAATTATCAATGATGAAGAAGCGAGGAGTTGGTTTTGCTTTCGCCAGATCAGCGATCAAGGTATCTGCTAAATCTTGTGGCGAAACATTCTTAGTGGCTAGCGCCTGTAATGTTTGCTTACCAAATTTTGGAGAAATGTCTTGCGTTTTGTCAATAATGGACTGTAAAAACGAGGAAAGTGTAAGATTTGACCCTTCTAAGGTGTAGTAGTAAGTCTCTTTTACCAAAGAGGTGAACCACGCAAGTAATGCATTCCGGTTGCGAAACCGAGGTGCTAGCAGAATGATACTTGCCGTCCGCACAAAGCTTTCGAATTGAGTTGCGTCCAAGCCAGTGATGGATTGAAGTTGTGATGTAGAGTACATGGCGATGTCGCAAAATTCCAGACTAGCAAAATGCTAACTAAGACATTGGGATGCTTACCCACCTCTTTTATTTGTTAAGTATTTTAGCATGAATTTGATGTTCAGAGACACGCTGTAATGCTTTCACTTTTAATTAAGAGAAGGGTAAAGAAAGGATTGTAACTATCCCGGTTTTTCTCTGCAAATTTTGCTTGGGCACTAAGTGCTGCTCGAAATTCCAGAAGTAATAGAACATAGCTGTGATGTTGGGCGTCTTTGCGGGAAGGCGGAAAACTTGTATAGTAATGTAGATAGATTAAGTACGTAAATAAACCCACATCCCAATCCCAGTATGGGAGGTCTAAGGTGAGCAAGGGCCGCATCCTCGTTGTCGAGGACGATTTTGACATCTCCAATATGTTACGCATCTATTTCAGCGGGCAAGGCTACGATGTACAAATCGCGCCGCGCGGCGGTGATGCGCTGGTGCTGACCCGCAAGCAGCTACCCCAACTTATCGTGCTGGACATCATGCTGCCGGATATGG
Organism: Anaerolineae bacterium; assembly: GCA_019637555.1. Taxonomy (GTDB): domain Bacteria; phylum Chloroflexota; class Anaerolineae; order Aggregatilineales; family UBA2796; genus JAHBVK01. The sequence goes on along the minus strand of JAHBVK010000002.1, from coordinate 201,936 downwards.
ATGGTTATGCTGTTTGCCGCGAACTGCGCCAGACTACCCGCACGAGCCACATTCCGATCATCTTCCTGACACAGAAAGACGAGCGCAGCGACAAAATTGCCGGACTCGAGTTAGGCGCGGATGACTATATTACTAAGCCCTTCGACATTGAGGAGCTTAAGCTGCGCGTCAAGAACGCCATTGACCGCGTAGATCGCGAAAAAAGTATGGACCCGCGATCTAACTTGCCCAGCAGCAAGCTGATCGAGGATCAACTGCGCGAATTGATGCGCGCTAACGATACGTGGTACTACGTCGATCTGAAGATCAACCACTTCGACACCTTTCAAGAAGTCTACGGTCCAATTGCCAGCACCGAAGTGCTGCGCTTTATGGCACTGCTGCTTGGCGAAGTGGTCGATGAACTGGGGACGCCTGATGATTTCGTGGGACATGCGGGCAACGATAACTTCATCGTGATCACCTATTCGCCCAAAGTGCAGCCCTTGAAAGACCGCCTGATCGAGCGCTTCAATGAGGAAGTCAAACAGCACTATTCGTTCATCCACCGCGAACAGGGGTACGTGACGCTGGAAAACAGCAACGAAACACGTCCGCTGATGACGCTGTCCGGTGGCATCGTCTCCAACGCGACGCAGCGCTTCGCCGATATTCGTGAGATCACTGAATTGGCAGCGGAAGCGCGTCGCCGTCCGGCGGGCGATTCGTTCGAGCCAATTGAAACGTCGTGGTAAATCAGTGGTGGTTCAATAGCCTAATCCTAATGAGCATGAGCTAACACGAATCAACATGGGGGTTCCACTCCTTCTACTCGTTATTGGCGCTTGCCTGTTGCTGGGCGTGGTCATCCTCGCCCGGCTGCGCCAGGATCGCGTGCGGTTGGCGGCACAACGTCCCAAGTCCGTAGTCCCCGTTAATCTGACAGAAAATGAAAATGCCGTACTGGTTGCCGAAGGGCGTGGTCAACTCGTCTTTGCCAACGAGAAAGCGCGTTCGTGGTTCGGCATGAATGGCGGCGCTCCCGACTTGGAAGTGCTAACGGGATCGGTTGAACCTGCCGATACCTTCCTAGAGCTGTTCGGCAGAGAAGGTCAAGCCTCCTTTCGCGTAGGCACGCGGCGCATCTCCGCCGCCTCACATTTCATACCCAACACCACTGCCAGCCAGATGGTAATCGTGATGCGCGAGTTGGAGACCAAGGATCGCACCGATGAACGCCGCGATCCTGCGCATCTGGTGGCAACGGTGGGCAGCATCTCCTCAATTGTCAGCGCGGGTAAGCCCTTAAACGAGACGCTGACGGGCATCCTCAAGTGCATCGGCGAGGTGATCAGCTTTGACGCCGCCGAAGTCAATTTGTGGAACGACTCGCTCTCAGCGCTGCGGGCAGCCGCACGCGTGGGCGAAATTGCCGCTTACGAGCAGTTTGATCTGATCGATGGCTTGTACCGCCTTGATGACAGTCTGAGTGGTTGGCTGGCGCAGTTTCGACAACCGCTGCTGGTCACTGCCGTGCAAGAGCGCCCCGATCTCAAGCCCAAACTGCCCGATTCGCCGTTTACTTCCTTTTTGGGCTTGCCGCTGACGCTCGGTGATCGCTTGCTGGGCACGGTGGAATTGGCGGGCAAAGAGCGCGGCGCATTCGACCACGAGGACATGTCCTTTCTGCAAACGGTATCCGGTCAGATCGCTATCGCCGTTGAGAATGCCCGCCTGAGCCAGACGCAAACGGATCGAGTGGTACAACTCAGTGGCTTGCAAGATTTGACAGGATTGCTGCCTCTGCGCGATCCGCGTGACATCCTGACGCAGATCACCAACCGCATCGCCACGCTGATGAACGTGGAGATGTGCGGCGTCTTGAGCTACCTGCCCGAACAGAACCTGCTGATCGGGATGCCACCATTTCATGGCGTGCCTGATGCCGTCGCCTCGATGTACCGCATCCCCGTCCCTGAAGGCACTACAGCGTACAACATTTTCCAGAATCGGGATTGGTGGTACAGCAACGATGTCGGCAACGACGACCTGATCCGGCAGATCGGCTTGTCGGATCTGGCGGAAGCGGTGGGCGTGAACACAACCGCCTTTGTGCCATTGTTCCTTGATAACAAACGCTTTGGCTCGATCCAGATCGCCAATAAACGCGATAACAGCGCCTTCACTGAAGCGGAGATGCGGATTTTAAGCAGCTTCGCCACCCAGATCGCCGCCGTTGTTCACAACGCACAGGCGTATGAGGAAGCGCATCGTCGTGTTGATGGCGCGGAAGGGTTGGCACAGATCAGCGAAGCGATCAGTGTGCTGCGCGAACCGAGCCAATTGTACGGACGCATCGTCAAGCGCGTGGCTGACCTGATGAACGTGGAAATCTGCGGCATCCTGCTGCACGACAATGAACGCAATATGCTGGTCAGTCAGATTCCCTTCTACGGCGTAGATGACACGCTGGCGCGTTACTACCAGATCCCCTTTTCGCCGGATAGCAAACTGGCGCAGCGGATCAACCGTCGTGGCTACTGGATCAGCAACAGCGTGACCACTGATACGGCGGTACGCGACAGCGGCGTGGACAAGATGGCGCTGCTGCTCTCACTGCGGCAGACATTGATCGTACCGCTAACTGTCGGTGATGAGCGGCTAGGCTTCATCCAAGTCGCTAACCATCTGAACAGCGGCGAATTTACTGAAGATGATGCCCGCACTTTGAATGTATTCGCTTCGCAAGCAGCGGTGATCATCAATAATGCCCGCGCCTTCCGCGAGACACGCCACCGCTCCGGTTTTGCCGATGGCTTGCGCCGCATCGCTGATCTTGCCTCTAACAGCCAGACGCTGGACCAACTGTTCAGCGGCGTGGTGCGCGAGGTTAAGACGCTGCTGAACTGCGATATCACCTCTATTGGTCTGCTCAATGAGACAACAGGCGAACTACGCATTCAGCCCGATTGGACGACAGGCGTTGATGGACAACTGACGCAAACCCTGATCCTTGACGCTTACGCGCCGGGGTTTGATGCCAGTCCGGTGATCTCCAAGCGTCCGTTCCTGTCTAACGATCTGCTGGCGGATGGGCGCGTACTGCCCGTCTACCGCGCACTGGCGGAACGCTTCCGCATGATCGCAGCGGTGCAAGTGCCATTGATCGTGCGCGATCGCGGACTCGGTGAATTGACCGTCGCCAGCCGCGTCGAACGCGAATTCACCACCGAAGACTTGCGACTGCTGCAGGCAATAGCGCTGCAAACCTCCATTGGCATTGAACGCATCCAGATTCACCGCGACTCAGACTCCGGCGTGGAAAGCCGCGTCCAGCAGCTAGACGCGCTGATCCGTATCGGTAACGAGATCAACCAGATCGCTGATCTGGATCGTATCGTCGAGGTGATCCGCGCCGAGGCGCAGCGCGTCAACGAGAGCAACAGCGTGACCATGGTGCTGCTTGCTCCCGCCGATGAATGGTCTACCGTGCAAGAGCCACAGATCAGCCGCCGCATCGGGCTGAGTGAAGAAGCGGCAGATGCCGGACTGCTGCCGATTGAGCGTGAAGCCGTACTCAAAGGTCAGCAGGTAATCGTCGCTAATTATGAAACGAGCGACTTGAAGCCTGTGCCCGTTCAAGCGCGATCTGCGATTGCCGCGCCGATCTTCTACGGCGACTCCGCCATCGGTGTGCTGCATCTGTACAGTGACAAGCTGAACGCCTTCCCGGCGCAGATGCAAGAATTCATCCGTGTGCTCTCCAGTCAGGCGGCGATTGGCATTGGCAGCGCCCTGCGACAGCACCAGAACGCGGCACGTTCCGAACTAATCAAGCAGCGTGCCGGACAGTTCAGCCGCATCTTTGAACTGGGCAAGATGCTGCGCTCTCAGGACAGCGCCGACAGCATCCTGATGGCAATCGCCAGCGGCATCACCGAAGTGGTCGGCTTCAACGTTTGCATTATCAATCTGGTGACCAAAGAGGCGGGTTTGGTCGTGCCAGTGGCGCACGCAGGCATTTCGGCGGAAGAGTTCGCGCTGTTGCAAAGCGCCAAGCGGACGATCAGCAGCATCGAGAATCTACTGATCCCGCGTTACCGCGTCAGCAATTCATACGTACTGCCGGAAGAAGAACAGAATTACTGGATGACTTCCGAGCACCGCAATGTAGAGAATTACTTCGTGGAAGGCACATGGCGTCCTCACGAAGGCGGCGGACCGGAAATTTGGAAACCGGGTGATCTATACATCGTGCCGCTGCGCAGCGCTGATGGTGAGTTGGTCGGTCTGATCAGTGTAGATGAGCCGCGCAGTGGTCGCCGTCCCACGCAGTCCGTAATCGAAACACTGGAAATCTTCGCGGATCAAGCTGCTGCTGCCGTGGAGAATTACCGTTTGCTGCAAGGGTTCCAGAATGAAGCGGAAAATGCCCGCCGCGAACGGGATCGGCTGGAACGGTTATATCTGGTGGCTGGCGAAATCCAACGCGCCACCGATGTGCCCACGCGCCTGAAAGTGGTCGCCGATTCGATCTGCGCTGTTGGTTGGGGACGAGTAGCGATCACGCTGCGCGATCACAAGCTGGAACCGCGCGAAACGATCATGTCTGGCTTCAGCGACGAAGACGAAGGCTTGTTCCGCGCCAACGCCCTGCCCGGTATGGTCTGGAGTCAGCGCCTTTCCGACCCCGATTTCCGCCGTTATCGCATCGGTCAGGCGTACTACATCCGCTACAGCGATCCGTGGGTGACCGAGAATAAGCGCATGGCGGGCGCTGGCGAAGCAAACGCGGAAGCGCTTGCCCCCGATCCTAGTTATCCGGCGGATCGCTGGCATCCGCTGGACACGCTGTACCTGCCGCTGTACGGTCTGGATCGCAGCCGCATGATCGGCGTGATCACCATGGATCATCCGGCGGATGGCAAAGTGCCGACGGAAGCGTCCATGCGCTCTATCGAATTGTTCGCGGCACAGGCCGCCTCTGCTATTGAGAACACGCGCCTGTACGATGAGACGATCCGCGCCGCCAATCAGGAAGCGCGCATTAACGAAGTGATGGAAGCAGTCGCTTCCACGCTCGATCTGGATGAGATCATTCAGGGTATCGCGCTGGGACTGCGGGACATGGTTGCCTTCACACGCATGAGTGTGATGATGGTGGACGAGGAGCGTGACGAGTTCTCCGTCCGTCAGGTGACGATGGGAATGCGTGGCGAAGTGCTCGTTGATGAGGGTGACGCGATTCCGGCGGACAATACTGCCGTTGGTGTGGCGGTGCGCGATGCTAAGACCGCCATCTATCACATCAGCGATGCCAACCGCACACCCAGTTATGGCGACCTGAAGAACTGGTGGATGACCGGAGAGCGCACCTCGCTGATCGTGCCCATGATAGCGGGTGGTCGCATCACGGGGGCGCTGCATATGGGCAGCGAACTCAGCGGGGCGTTCGGCTTCGAGGAACAAACCGCTATGCTCTCGCGCATGGCGAACCTTGCCGCAATCGCCATCGAAAATGCGCGCTTGTTCCAGCAGACTATTGATCGTGAACGCTTCTCTGCCGCCGTAGGACGCATCGGACAGTTCGTTAGCGCCAGCGCCTTACTAGATAAAACCAGCGTGCTGCGCTCGATCTGCGAGGAGACGGTCAACCTCCTCGGCGTGGCGGGCACTTACGTCTGGTTGGTGCAGGGCGATGAACTGGTAGCACTGACCTCGCATGGTCTGGGCGCTGATGAGTTCACGGGTCGCCGCCTGCTGCTGAACGGCGATACTTTTGAAGCGGCAGTTGCCCGCGAACGCGCACCACACATGATCACCAACGTGGAGAAGCCGGACAGTCCCTACGGTCAGCCGGAATTCACCGAGATGCCAGTTCATGCCATGCTCGGTGTGCCGCTGGAAGAAGAGGAGCAAACCGTCGGTGTGCTGGTCTGCGTCAAGACTGACATGCGTTCGCGCTTCGTTAATGATGATATTGAAAAAGTGCTGACGCTCTCAGTGCAAGCAGCAATCGCTTTAGAAAACGCGCGACTGTATGCCGATGTTAACACCCGCGCTCTGCAATTAAGCGTCCTCACTGACATCTCCGGCGAACTGGCGGCGACACTGGAACCGGACGCGGTGGTGCGCTTGCTGATTGACCGTTTGGAGAGCATCATCGCCTTTGACCGCGTGACTCTGTGGCTGCGGCGTGGTGACTTGCTGGTGATTCAAGCGGCACGCGGCTTCGAGGACGCCAATAACCTGATCGGCGTCGAAGCGGAGATCGCTGACTCGGCTCTGTTCCGCGATCTGGCATCGCGCGGGCAGGTGCTGAACATCCCCGATATTTCCAAAGATGAGCGCTTCCCTTACAGCGAAAGCGGACCGACGCGCTCGTGGTTGGGTGTTTCGCTGGTCTCGCGCAGCATCCTGATCGGTTTGCTGGTGCTGGAAAAGGCGGAAGTCAGCGCCTATTCACCAACCACCGAGCAGCTTGCGCTCACCTTCGCCAATCAGTCGGCAATCGCGCTGGAGAACGCCCGCCTGTTCCAAGAGGCGAGTCGCGCTGCTGCCGAAAATACGCGGCTGTACAACGAAGCGGCAAGTCGTGCTCGTGCCCTCGATCAACAAGCGCGACGTTTGGGACTGCTGAACCAGATTTCCAACTCGCTAACGCAGTCACCTGATACCGAGAACATCTTCGACGTGACACTGCGCGAGATTGTTAGCTTCCTGAATGTGGAGCGCGGTAACGCGATCTTATTCGAGCCAGCCCGTCCGCAAGGTCGTTTCGTCTATGAATATCCGCGCGGCGATAATCCGCCGGAAGAAACCGACCTCGACGTGTTGTTCGCTGATGATTCGCCCGCGCTGGAAGAACTCAGGCGCACCATGCAGCCGCTTGCCATCCGCGACATTTCAACGGACTCGCGGGTCGCTAATGTGCGCATCGCGCTGCTCAAACGCGGCGTGCAATCGCTGGTGATCGTGCCGATGGTGATCGGTGGTCAGTTGATCGGCACGCTGAACTTCGAGGTGCTAGAAACAAACCGCGATTTCACCAGCGAACAGCTTGAATTCACGCAAACTATTGCAGCGCAAGCAGTGGTTGCGGTGCAGAACGCTAACCTGTTCGAGCAATCGCTGCTGCGTACCCGCGAATTGGAGACGCTGTTCGAGGCAACTCAGGCGACGACTTCCACGCTGAATTTGCAAGAAGTGCTGACCAACACTGCCCAGCAGATGATCCTCGCGCTGCAGGTGGATGCCTGCCAGATCCTGATGTGGGACGACGTGGACGACACGCTCTCGGTGCAGATCGACATGACTGCCTTCTCCGATTCGTCTTACAACGACGAAACGGGTAGGAAGTTTGATCTGACCGAACACCCGACCCGCGAACGTGCGCTCAAATCCCGCCAGATGATTCTGACCCGCGCAGGCGATAACACGCTGACGGACGCCGAACAGGGCGTGTTCCAGATCCGCAATGTTAGAGCGCGCATCTTGCTGCCGCTGGCGGTCCGCGAACAAACCATCGGCCTGATCGAGATGGAGACGCGCGACGCCCTGCGAGAATTCACCGCCTCCGACGTGCGGCTGGCACGTACACTTGCATCACAAGCCGCCGTCGCCATCGACAACGCACGCTTGAATACCGAGACTGCCAACAAGCTGGAAGAACTGTTCGTGATCAACGACATTTCCACCTCGCTGGCGTCGGCAATCGAACTGGAGCAGATTTTCGAGGTGGTGCGTAACCGTCTGCCCGCGCTGGTCAAGGCGCAGCAGTGGATACTTGCCTATCTCGGTGAGGATAAGCTGACCGTCAGCTATCCGATTGCTATTCGCAACGGCAAGCCACTCTCGCTGCCCAATCATCTGTTGGGTGATGACGATGTCAGCTTCGTGATCAAGCAGCGTTCGCCACAGCGTCTGGCAGGCGAAGAGATCGATGAAGTGCTGCGTAATCTCAAGATCACACGGCGGATTCTAAACGTGCGCTGCTTCCTTGGCGTGCCGCTGGTCTCTGCCGATGAAGTAGTCGGGGCGCTGATCCTCGGTGACGACAGCAGCACCCGCGCCTTCAACCTCGACGTGCAGCGTATCCTCTCAACGGTGGGCGCACAGATCGCGGTGGCGATCCAGAACGCGCGTCTGTTCACCCGCACCCGTCAGTTCACCGACGAGCTGGGGCAAGCGGTGGCGGATCGCACACGCGAATTGCAGGAGGAACGTGACCGCATCCAGTTCCTCTACCGCATCACCACTGACCTCGCCTTGAGCTTGGACATTGAAGTGGTCTTGAAGCGAGCGCTGGAAATGATGGTCGAAGCGGTGGAAGCCGATATGGGCGCGATCCTCGGTATCGACTCACTCTCCGACACGCTGACTTACCGCGCCACCTTGAACTTGCCAGAGAAGGTGATGGAGCCGGGAACCAGCCTGAGTCAAAACGAAGGCTTGGCGGGTTGGGTGATCCAATCGCAGCAGTCGGTGATCGTTGGTGATGTGCAGAACGATCCGCGCTGGCTGCGGCTGACCGAGTTCGACAATGAGCCGCGTTCGGTGATGGCGGTACTGCTGGAGTCGAACGAGGATATTTACGGTGTGGTCATGCTTTACAGCCGCGCCAGCAACAAATTCAATGATGGACAGCTGCGCCTGGTTGCAGCGGCATCCAATCAGGTTGCCAGCGCCATGAACAACGCTGAACTCTACGGTCTGATCCGCGAACAGGCAGAACGCCTCGGTATGATGGTGCGCCGCGAGCAGGTAGACTCGACCAAGAACCTCGCTATCGTGGAATCCATTGCTGACGGCGTAATGGTCGCTGATCCGGATGGCAATATCATCCAGTTCAACTCCGCTGCCGAGCGCATTCTGGGTATCTCGCGCCGCGACATCATCACCCGCCCGATCAACGAATTGGCGGGCTTGTACGCTTCCAGCGAAGGCAAGAGTTGGTTAGAGGAAGTCGAACGCTGGATTCTGGAACCGACGGCGCATCAGCCGGGCGATAACCTGAGCGTGCAGCTTGACCTTGATAACGGTAAGTTCGTGCAGGTGATCCTCTCGCCTGTGAACATGGGCGATCAGTTCCTCGGCACGGTGTCGGTCATCCGCGACATCTCCCGCGAGATCGAAGTTGACCGCATGAAGTCCGAGTTCGTGGCGACGGTCAGCCATGAACTGCGCACACCGATGACTTCGATCAAGGGTTATGCTGACTTGCTGCTGTTAGGAGCGGCGGGTCCGGTCAACGAGCAGCAGGGCAAGTTCCTAAGCACGATCAAAACCAACGCGGATCGCCTCTCGGTGCTGGTTAACGAACTGCTGGACATCAGCCGCATTGATCGTGGTGTGGTCAAACTCAATTTCACGCCTGTCGATGTCTCCGAGGTTATCGAAGGCGCGGCACGGCATTTGCGCGGGCGGGTGCAGAATGAAGGTAAGCAGATGGATATCTCGGTGGAATATCCCGCCGATTTGCCCACGATCCGCGCTGATTTCGATAAGTTGACGCAAATCGTCAACAATTTAGCGGATAATGCCTTCAACTACACCCATGCGGGCGGTGCAATCCAGATTTCGGCGGTGGCGGACAAAGATTCAGCCGTGATTCGCGTCAAAGATACAGGTATTGGCATCCCCAAAGAGAAGCAGGATCGCATCTGGGTGCGCTTCTTCCGCGATGAAGAACAGCCGCTGGTGATGGAAACTTCTGGAACGGGATTGGGACTAGCAATCGTCAAGGAATATGTCACCATGCATGGTGGCGACATCTGGCTAGAGAGCGAACCTGATCAGGGCACGACCTTCTTCGTGCGGATACCAGCGTGGGTACCTAGCGAGTAAACGAGTAAGTGGCTGCGTGAGTAGGTGGGTAACTATTTGCTTGAGGTGAAAGCGTTACATGGCTAAGATTCTGATCGCTGAGGATGAGCGCGATATTCGAGAGTTGATCGACTTCACGCTCACCATGATGTCTCATCATCAGGTATTCAAGGCGGCGAACGGGGCGGAAGCAGTAGAATTAGCGCCACAGGTCATGCCTGATCTGATTATGATGGATGTGCGGATGCCGCGCATGACGGGTTATGAAGCCTGCCGCGAACTAAAGAAATTGGACAGTGTTAAAGATATTCCAGTAGTCTTCCTCTCCGCCAAAGGGCAGGAGTCGGAGATCGATACGGGCTTGGAAGCAGGCGCTTACGACTACATCTTGAAGCCGTTCGCGCCGGATGAACTCGCTAGCCGCGTCGGGCAAATCTTGCAGAAGTTCAACAAAAGCTAAATCACGCTCCGCTGATGAAAGCAGCAATCTAATGATCGGCGGCTGGGAATAACTAGATGAGTGCGATCACTGTCGAAAATGATCTGGTGCATTACGAGGTGCTGGGGCGCGGACGCCCGGTGATCCTCGTGCATGGTTGGCTGGGATCGTGGCGCTATTGGGTTCCCACCATGCAGCAGTTGAGCATCAAATATCGCATTTACGCGCTCGACTTGTGGGGCTTTGGCGACTCCGGCAAGAACATGAATCGCTTCGGCGTGCGTGATCAGGTCAAGCTGCTGTACGATTTCATGGAGCGTATGGGCATCAGCAAAGCGGCACTGGTGGGACACTCGCTTGGTGCGGCGGTGTGCATTGCCTTCGCCCGCGAGTACCCTGATCGTGCGCCGCGCATGATGGCGATCAGCGCCCCGCTGTTCGATCTCGGCGGCTTTGACGATGGTGCCTCGCCCAGCGCCCCTGCCGTCAAGGTGATCGGTCCTTCTTCCAGTCCGATGTCGCCCAATGAACCGGTATATGGCTCCTCACTGGAGACAATCCCCCGCAACCCATTTCGCGGGCTGGGCGAGACGCCGGAAGAAATCCTTGCGAATCTACAGGCACGGCGACAGGCGGAAATGGCAGCGAACGATCCAAACCGTCCGCGATCCGCGCCCGTGCTGCCCACGGCTATCGCACGTCCGGTAGGGCAAACAGGATCAGGCTCGACGGCTGGTGGCGGATCATCCACCAATGGCAATCCATTGGTGGATATTCTGAGCAACCAAGATCCCGTTTCGCTGCTGACACGCTCGTTAGGGCGCGACGCTCCCGACTTCGACAAGTTGAAGGCAGAAGTTAGCAAGGTCGCCAGTGATGCGCTGAGCAAGAGTGCCCAATCGTTTTCCGGCTTCAATCTGGCTCTGGAATTGCAGAAGTTGACCTCGCCCACGCTGCTGCTGCACGGCGAAGACGATCCGCTGCTGCCGCCGCCTTCCGATGACCTGCTGCGGCAGATCAATCGCGGTAAGGCGAAAGGCGCGTTCCTGCCTTTCATCGAACCGAATCTGAAGCACTTCCCGATGCTGGAGATCACTGCCAAGTTCAACCGCTTGCTGATCGATTTTCTGGAAGCTCAAGATCTGGCGAACGTGCAGTTCAAAGATCAGTGGCGGCGGACGATGCGCTAGACTACAATTAGCTGCTTAATTCTGTAGAGGCGCGGCTGATTGATAGCCGCTCAAGCCCGGTACACATATTCACCGGGTTTTTCATTTATAAAACGCAACACGCTTAGGATAGACGCCATTTCGTCACTCACGGTTCCCCCTCTCCTAATGCGGATGCTGCATTGAAAAGGGGAACAGGGGGCGAGGCTTAATGCACGAATATCTGATCGTCAACGCAACCTTAGTTAACTGGTCACCGTGCCAGATCGAAGCGGATCGCGCGGTGATGGTGCGTGGAGATCGCATCGCTGAAATCGGCTCAGCGGCTGATCTACGCGCCCGCCATCCCGACGTACGCGAGGTACACGATGCCAAGGGCAAATTACTGCTGCCCGGAAACATCTGCGCACACACACATTTCTACGGAGCATTTGCGCGTGGAATGGCGATCCCCGGCGCGCCCGCCAAAGATTTCCCTGAGATTTTGCGCAAACTGTGGTGGCCCCTCGATAAATCGCTGACGCTGGATGATGTACGGCTAAGTGCGCAAGTCTGCCTCGTGGATGCGATCAAGCATGGCACGACCACGTTGATCGATCACCACGCCAGCCCCAACGCCATTGACGGCAGCCTGAGCGCGATTGCTGACGTAGTTTCAGATGCCGGGTTGCGCGCTGTCTTGTGCTACGAAGTCACAGATCGGGACGGCGAGGAGAAAGCGCAGGCGGGGATCGCGGAGAATGTGCGCTTTCTGCGCGTCACGGATGCTTATCCTACGGTTCGCGCTACCTTCGGTTTACACGCCAGCTTGACCTTGAGTGATGAAACGCTGCGCGCTTGTGTAGCGGCGAACTCCGCTTTCGGTGGTGGCTTCCATATCCATGTGGCGGAACATGAAGCTGATGAGTACGACAGCTTGCAGCGATCCGGCTTGCGCACGATGCAGCGCCTGTACAAAGAGAACATCCTCGGCGCACGTACCATCGTGGCGCACGGCGTCCACATCGACGACGCGGAGATGGCGCTGCTGTACAACACCAATACATGGCTAACGCATCAACCGCGCTCCAATATGAATAACGCCGTCGGCGCGGCACAGATTGATAAGATGCTGGGACTAGGCATCAAAGTCTGCCTCGGCAATGATGGTTTCAGCAATGATATGTGGTCGGAGTGGAAAGCGGCGTATTTGCTGCACAAAGTCACCAGTCGCGATCCGCGTGCCGCCAACGGTGAACATATCGCCCGCATCGCAGGCGATCACAACGCTCGGCTGGCGGAGATGTTCTTCCCCGGCACGCAGATCGGCAAGATCGCGGCGGGCGCAGTCGCTGATCTGATCCTTGTGGATTATCATCCTTTCACGCCGCTGACGGAGGGCAATTTGCCATGGCATGTGCTGTTCGGCTTCGAGTCTTCGATGCTGAGCGCAACCATTGTGGCGGGGCGCGTGCTGATGTGGGATCGCCAGTTGACCACGCTGGATGAAGCCGCCATCGCCGCCGACGCACGATCCAAAGTCCCTGCCGTCTGGGAAAGGTATCAACAGTTCGCTACGTCTGTGCAATAGCAGTAGACCGCAGGTTAAAAACCTCCGGCTACAATACTTGGTAAACCCACTGAAGTGGGTTAGAACGCAAAATGACCGATTTTCAATCCACTTCAGTGGCACGCAGAGATGGCATAATCGTTGATTACCGAGTCCCCTCTCCGCAGCGGAGAGGGGTGGCGAAGCCGGGGTGAGGTAAATTATCTACAGCTTAATGTACTCAGGAGAAAGAAACTCGTGTCTGAACACACGCTGGTAACAATCGGAGTGGTCGGGGGAACAGGCAAAGAAGGCGCGGGCTTGGCGGCGCGATGGGCGCGCAGCGGTTATCGCGTGGTGCTCGGATCGCGCGATGCCGCTAGAGCACAGCAGAAGGCTGAAGAATTGAACGCCGCGCTTGGCAGTGCGGTTATCTCTGGCGCGGATAACCCGAGCGCGGTGCAGCAGGCGGACATCGTGGTGATCTCTGTGCCGTACGAGGCACATGCCGCCACGCTGACAGGCTTGAAAGAGGCACTGCAAGGCAAGATCGTGGTGGATATCACCGTACCGCTGGAGCCGCCCAACATTCGCTCGGTTAACCTGCCCGCCGGACTTTCCGCCTGTCTGGAAGCACAAACGATACTCGGCGCTGATGTCCGCGTGGTAGCAGCTTTCCAGAACGTCAGCTACACACATCTGCAAGACTCGGAGCATCCCGTCGAGTGCGATGTGCTGGTCTGCGGCGATGATGCCACCGCCAAAGATGAAGTGATCAAGCTGGCGGAGGCGGCGGGCATGAAAGGCTACGATGCCGGATCGCTGGTCAACTCCATCGCCGTCGAGTCACTGACTCCCGTGATCATGTATATGAACCGCAAGTACAAAGTCAAGGGCGTGGGCATCAAAGTGACCGGAATCGAGCAGGCGAAGTAATCGTGGTAGTGAAGTCTCTATGCCGCAGTTAACCATCACCGCCTTGCCCGGAATGCCGCTGATCCAGCAGGGCGACGATCTTGCTCGCTTGATCGTGGAGGCGCTAACGCGGCTGAATCTGACGCTGCAAAATAACGACGTGCTGGTGATCACCTCCAAGATCGTCTCTAAGGCACAAGGGCGACGCCTCGATCTACGCACGGTGACACCATCTGCCCACGCCGAAGAGATCGCCGCGCAGACGGATAAAGACCCGCGTTTGGTGGAAGTGATCCTGAACGAAGCAGCGGAAATCTCGCGGATGCGGCGCGGCGCGATCATCACCCGCCACAAGCTCGGCTTCATCTCCGCCAATGCGGGGATCGATCACTCGAACGTCGGCGCGGATGGCGAGGATTGGATTCTGCTGCTGCCCGTCGATCCTGATGGCACGGCACGCCAACTGCGCGATCAACTGCTGGCACAAACGGGTGCACAGGCAGGCATTGTGATCAGTGACACGCACGGACGCCCCTTCCGCATGGGCAATGTCGGCACGGCAATCGGCTCCGCAGGCTTTCCGGCACTATGGGATTTGCGCGGGCGCCCTGATCTCTTCAACCGTCAGTTGCAGTACACCGATATCGGCTTGGCGGACGAACTCGCCGCCGCTGCCGATTTGCTCAGTGGACAGGCAAACGAGGGCTTGCCCGTCACCCTGATTCGCGGCTTGCAGCTTCCCGAAGGCGATGGACGCGCCAGCGATTTGATCCGCCCGCCGGAGATGAATCTGTATCGTTAATCATGACCGAAATTTACGATGTGCTGTTGGGCAGGCGTTCGATCCGCCGCTATACCGATCAAGCTGTGCCACGCGAAGCATTGGAACGGATGCTCAACGCCGCCACATGGTCACCATCGGCGCATAATCGCCAACCGTGGAGATTCGCCGTCGTTACGGATGCCAAACAGCGGCATTCGCTGGCGCAGGCGATGGGAACGCGCTTGCGTGCCGATCTGACGGCTGACAACGCGCCCGCAGAGGTGATCGAGAAAGATGTCAGCCGATCCTACCAGCGGATCAGCAAAGCACCCGCTCTGATCGTGGTTAGCCTGAGCATGATCGACATGGACTCCTATCCTGATGATCGGCGGACGCGTAACGAATATCTGATGGCGGTGCAAAGCACGGCGCTGGCGATTCAAAACTTATTGTTGGCGGCTTACGTAGAAGGCTTGGGCGCGTGCTGGATGTGCGCCCCGCTGTTCTGCCCTGATGTGGTCGCCGCTGAACTCGATCTACCCGCTGATTGGCAGCCGCAGGCGCTGATCACGGTGGGCTATCCGGCTGAAGCGAAGCAATCAGCACGCCAGCCGTTAGAAAGTCGTGTGTTATGGCGTTAACGGATGATGAGAATATGCCGCGTCGTGTAGTCGCCTTAGCGGGCGGCGTCGGCGGCGCGAAGTTAGCCGATGGCTTGTATCGTGCGCTGCCATCAGACGCGCTGACGGTCGTCGTCAATACAGGGGATGACTTCCGTAAGTACGGTTTGTACGTGTCGCCCGATCTGGACACAGTGTTATATACACTGGCTGGCTTGGCACATCCGGTCAATGGGTGGGGCTTGGCGGATGATACCCGCCAGATGATCGAGATGATGAAGCTGTACGGCGACGAAGCGTGGTTCGGGCTGGGCGATAAAGACCTCGCCACCAATCTACTGCGCACGGAAGCGCTGGCGAACGGTCAGCCGTTGAGCGTGATCACGCAGGACTTGGCGCGTCGTTTGGGGATTGGGGCAACCTTGTTACCTATGAGCGATGATCAAGTCGCTACAATTGTTGATACTGTAGAGTACGGTTCACAAAATTTTCAGGAATATTTTGTACGCTTTCGGTGGCAACCTGTGGTAAAACGATTAGAGTATCGAGGTTCTGAATCAGCAGCACCTGCTCCGGGCGTATTAGAAGCGTTGGAAAGTGCGGATTTGATCGTGATCTGCCCCTCTAATCCGGTGCTCTCTATCGAGCC
Source organism: Anaerolineae bacterium (assembly GCA_019637555.1). Classification (GTDB taxonomy): domain Bacteria; phylum Chloroflexota; class Anaerolineae; order Aggregatilineales; family UBA2796; genus JAHBVK01. The sequence goes on along the minus strand of JAHBVK010000002.1, from coordinate 186,049 downwards.
GATCTTGCAGATACGGCAGATTCGAGAGGCGTTGCAGAATCGCCGTGCGCCGTGTCTGTGCGTCAGTCCGATCATCGCGGGCAGTGCGCTCAAAGGTCCCGCCGCCAAACTGATGGCGGAACTGGGGATGCGGGCGACAGCGGCTGGTGTAGCAGATTACTACGGCGATCTGTTGGATGGCTTTGTCATCGACGATGCTGATCATGCAAGTTCACAAGATATTTCGACGCGGGTTTGGGTGTCAAATATAGTGATGCGAGATGCAGGGGATCGGATTCGGTTAGCCAGCGAACTCCTTGCCTGGGGCACGGAATTGCGGCGTGGCAGTGAAGTGAGAGGTCAGTAATGAGAGTTTGGGCAATCGTTCCAATGAAGCCATTTCCGAAGGCGAAAAGCCGACTGAGTGGTGTTCTGACTACAGAGCAGCGTGAAGCATTAGCAGAACGGTTTTTCCGCCATACCCTTAATATCCTCTCGCAAGTCAAAGAGATCACTAACATTCTCGTGATCAGCCGCGATCCACAGGTACTTTCGCTCGCCAGAGAATATCACGCGGTTACAGTGCAGGAATCGGGTGCGCCGGAACTGAACGCTGCCTTGATGCGGGCAGCACAGGTGGCTGGTTTGAAGGGCGCAGAGGCGATCCTGATCTTACCTGCCGATCTGCCGCTGCTGACTGCGCACGATGTCCGCGAAATCCTGCATCTGGGGCGCTACAACCAGACCGTTGTCCTAGCACCGGATCGGCAGGGAGATGGTACCAACGCCATGCTGGTCGTGCCGCCGGGGTTGATCCCCTTCGCTTACGGCTCACAGAGTTTCCAGCGCCATCAGGAATCGGCAGTGCAGGCAGGCGTGACCGTCAAGGTCTATCATTCTGGCAGCGTCGCGCTGGACATTGATACACCGCAGGATTTGATGCTGCTGGAACGTGCTGAACATGTCACCAATACAGCGGCTGCTGCCGACACTGCAACCGCAACTGAGACTACAGCCGAGGTAGAAGCGGTATCAGGCAAGTGAAAAGGGTGGGTAATAAACCCACCCCTACAACATCGCACAATCAAATAATCGCCAAGTAGGGGCAGGTTTCTAAACCTGCCCTTCTTGTTTGTAACCTCAACATCCCGCAGCCTGATTAGTGAGATTTAATGTCTCCGCACCTTGACCGTGGTTTTGGCGCGTTGCCTGGCGATCTGCTTCCGCACGGGAATACTGGCACGCCGATTCTGCGCACTTTTCAGCGTCAGCGTGACCACTTTAGCAGTCTGCGTCCGCCGCGCTGTATCTTCCTCAATCACTGGCGGCTCAGGCGGCAGTTCAAGCTGTATGGCAGATTGCGCCTCTGCCTTCCCCTGTGCGGCATCCGGTACCGCAGACATCTCGGCGGTGGCACGTGCCTGTGCCACTACTTCATTTAGCGCCACCAAACCGCGCTGCGTCGGGGACTCGACACCGAAAATCTCCCAGATACTGATCTGCCCCGTGTCCTGCTGGTCGGTTTGTGGCGGCAGCAAGCCACCATTCGCCGCCTCGGGATCGAAGCCGGGCGCGGTGTTCGAGTTAGAGTCTGCTGCTAGGGCTTGCGCTCTGGCACGCAGTTGATCCAGATTGATCGCGGGCGGGGTCGGCACACGCTCCGGCAGCGAGGTAGGCGGCTCGGTAGCGGGGATCGGTGTGGCGGCGGCACTCCCTGTCGGGCTTGGGGTTGGCGTCGATCCTTCCGGCGGGATCACCTCAATAGTCTGCGTCACGGGCATCGGCGCTTTGGGTGGCGCTGGTGTTACTGGTGGCGCAACCAACGAGATCGGCACGGTCATCGCTTTGTAAGATTCAGGTGTATCCTCCGCCAGATCGGGTTCTTCTGGCAGCGGCGTTTCTGTTAACGGCGTTTCTGTTAACGGCGTTTCCGGCAGCACAACGGCAGGTAGATTATCAGCACTTTGGACAGCTTTGCGCGGGCGCGTATCCTCCTGATCTAGCGGTGGTTCTACGATGGTCACCGGACGCATGCCGGAGGAGGGTGTATCCGCGCTGTGGGCATCCGGTTCGGGGATCGTCGGTGTGGGAAGGATCGGCGCGGCGGCAATCGGATCAGGTTTTGGCGGTGTAAAGGCGTGCAAAATCTGCGGGTTGGACTTCAGCGCCGTCGCTAATATCTTTTCGGCGGAGAGTCCGACGACAGCAGCTTCCGGTGGAATATCCGACCAGACATCATCCAGATTCCCGTTATCGATCTCTACGGCTTGCATAGCAGCCACAGATGCCGCTGGAGTCGGAGTCTCGGTCTTAGGACGTTCATCCGGTGGCAGCACGATCCGTTCGGCGCGAACAGGCACTTTGCCACCGCTCTCGGTGCTGATCGCCACCTCTGCCATCGAAGCGGCACGGGCAGCACGCGCTTCCACACCGGGATCAGCCTGCATGCCAAAGCGTGCTTGCTTTTCGGGATCGAACTGGATGCCGCTTTTTTCCACCAACTTACGCAGATCGCGCAGACTTTCCGCCATCATGTTGGTGTAGTGACGGCGGAAACTAAGGGCGTTACGAGCGCCCGCTAAGATGCCTTTAAGTTCGTACTCCACGATCCAGTTGACAATGGTGCCGTCAGCAACCGCTTGCAGCCGCAGCCGACCCTTCAATTTGCGGAACGGACCGTCGATCATTTTGTATTCGTAGCCGATATTTTCCAGCCACGCCGTGATCTCCTCGACGGTGGTGCGGTTATCGTCGTCAACACAGCGACGACGTGCACCAACGCCAACCGCATGCGTACTGATGATGGACATTTGCCGTGCGCAGCGGTTCCACTTCGGCATTGAAGCAGGGGCTGTCAGATGAAGCCACACGGCATCAGCCGGGGCAGTGATTAATATGCGTTGATCGATCATAGCAGTGTAGTTATAGCGTTAACCGTCTCAGTTACCAAGATTATCCATACAGTACCAAGTAGACGATCACCCGAACATCCTCGAAATTTCAGCGTTAGTGTGCTACAGTACGTGACATTAAGATGAGTGTACCATCCATCAAAGGTGTTGCAACTCTAGTGCCAGCTCCATCCATCGTCCTCGGTTTTATTCTGGCAACCATTTATGGTGCAGTTTTTCACGTCATCTTCGGCGGCGACCTGCGGCGAATGGCGTTATTTCTGCTGGCTAGTTGGCTGGGCTTCACGCTGGGTCAGCTTTTCGGCAGTGTCGGGGGCGTCAGGGTGTTGGCAATCGGTCAGGTGAATATATTTTCTGCTACACTTGGGTCATGGTTGGCGCTGTTCGCCACCCATTTCCTGACCAACGTACCACGCCGTCAGGAATAGAGAGCAATAATCTACTAATTACATCCTGTTCCGCAGTCTGCATCGGATACAGTGGAGCAAATAGGGTATGAGCGATAATCAAGAACTTGAGGTAACAGAGGACGCTTCCGCTAATTCCAGTGTGAAGCGCTGGTTTATCATCGGCTTTGGTGTACTCGGTGGCATGATCGTCCTCGCGCTGGTGATCGCGGTGGTGGTAGCGCTGACCAGTGCCGAAGGTGGCTTGGCGACTGGTTTTCAAGTCGTCCGCGACGCGCTGATCATTATTCTGGCGCTGCAAGGCGTGTTCATCAGCGTTGCCATGATCGTGCTGATCCTGCAATTCTCGGCGCTGGTCAATCTACTCAAGAATGAAGTCAAGCCGTTGATCGATGAGGTGCGCGATACGGCAAGCGCAGCCAAAGGTACAGCGCAGTTCGTGGGTAAGAACGTCGCTGAGCCAGTGATCAAAGTAGCCTCGACGGCGGCGGGTGTGACCGCTTTCCTCGGTGAAATCGTGGGCATTCGTCGAAACATTAATGGGCGTAATCGGCTGAAGGACTAATAAACAAGCGATGGCGGAGCGCAAAGACTCAGAATCAGGGTTAGGTTCCTTCGCGTGGGGGACGGTCATCGGCACGCTAGCGGGCGCGGTACTCGCCTTTTTATTCGCACCACGCAGCGGGCAAGAACTGCGCGATGACCTCAGCGACGCTGCTGGCGATGTACGCCGCCAGATCACCGGCGAGACGGTAGCCGAAAGCTTAGAGGCAGCTAAGGCTGAAGCGCGGCGGATGAACAGCGGATCGTCGTAATCTGCCGTCAGCGTCGGATTGTATTTGGGATTTTGATAGCGAGCGCCTGTTATCTTTGCTGCATCGTGGGCTAAATCCACTTAGGAGCAAGATGGCAACGAAGCAGCAAGATCAGCCACTGCCTCCATTCCCCTCCCAACATCAAGCGAAACCGGGTATCGAAGCAAACATCACACCGCGTCCCGAGTATCAGGCGCCGTTGTACCGGGGTGCGGAGAAGCTGAAAGGCAAAGTAGCACTGATCACAGGTGGGGATTCGGGCATTGGGCGTGCAGTCGCCGTGTTATTTGCCCGTGAGGGCGCGGACGTCAGCATTGTTTATCTGCCTGAAGAACAGAAAGATGCTGAGGAAACTCGTCGAGCCGTAGAGCAGGAAGGGCGGCGCGCCCTGTTGATCTCAGGTGACGTACGCCAGTCGCAGTTCTGCCAGCAAGCAGTAGAAAAAACAGTGGCGGAGCTTGGCAAGCTGGATATTCTGGTCAACAACGCTGCTTATCAGGCGCACCAGAAGCGTTTGGAAGACATCAGCGACGAGCAGTTGGAGCGTACTTTCCAGACCAACATCTTCGGCTATTTTTACATGGCACGGGCGGCACTACCTGTGCTGAAACAGGGTGGCGTGATCATCAACACTGGCTCGATCACGGGCTTGGAAGGCAGCGGCGGCTTGCTTGATTATTCGGCAACCAAAGGCGCGATCCATGCCTTCACCAAAGCACTAGCACAAAATGTGGTCAAACGCGGGATTCGAGTCAACTGTGTAGCGCCCGGTCCGGTGTGGACACCGCTCAATGTTGCTGACAAACCAGCGGATAAAGTGGCGACCTTCGGGCAAGAGACACCGATGAAACGACCCGCACAGCCTGAGGAGATCGCGCCCGCCTATGTCTTTTTCGCATCGGAAGCCGACTCCAGTTATATCACTGGCGAGGTGTTGACATTGCTGGGTGGCGAAACGACGGCTGCCTAGTCGCTGTCCTACCGAGTTCCTGTGTTGCAGTGTCACTGTCGCGGATCACGTCGCGCTCTATGACTTTTCCCGTTCCCGCTTCACACTCTCATCCTACTCTTTAGTGTTAACTGCGAGGCTGCTTACGATGGCAACTATTTATTTGCTAGAAGCACATCATCGTGCCAGAGATGGCTTAAAAATCCTGCTGGAAACCGAATCAGATCTGCAGCTAGTGGGTGAGAGCGCACAAGCGGCAGGGATCATTCATCATCTGGAGCGCTTGCAGCCTGATCTGCTGATCGCCGGGCTGACGATGGATGCGCTGGAACTGGAGATGATCCGCGAAATCACGGCGCGACGGCTTAAAACGCGGGTGATCGTCCTCTCGCTGTCGGCTGATGAACAACTGATCAAGCGGGCGCTAGATCATGGCGTCGCCGGATTTGTGCTGAAGGAACATGGCGGTAGCGCAGTAAGTGCTGCTATACGCAGCGTTTTAGCTGGCAGGATCTATATACAATTTACCGAGCGCACCGAAGAATTCCATGATGGAGATGGGTCGAAATCATCTATTGGTTATGATCCTGCTCAAAAAGCATCCCCCTATCATTAGAGGAGCAAATTGCGATGACATTTGAGATACACAAAGTGGGCAAATCTGTTAACAATTATGATAATACTTCTTTGCAGCAGCACCAATCTCGTGTAATGACTTGATATGCCCACAATACTAGTTGTTGAAGATGAGCCGCGCATTCGTCAATTCGTGGTGATCAATTTGCGTGTTCGAGGCTATCAGGTGCTGGAGTCCGGAAGCGCCGAAGATACGCTCGCTATGTTGAAGCAGCGGTTACAACAGGAGCAGCCGCCTGCTGCCATTATCCTTGATCTTAAGCTGCCGGGAATGAGCGGACTGGAAATGCTGCAAGCGCTGCAAAATACGCCCGCAGGTCAAATCCCCGTGATTATGATGACCGCCTCTCCCCTACAACTTGACCCGGAAGAAGCCAGTCAGCGCCAGATTGTGGCGCGATTGGTCAAACCAGTAGGTACTGAAGAACTGCTGGCTACCATTTCTCAAGTAGTTCACTAGAAGCCCGCTAAACCTGCTCTAGTATCTACAAAGCTTGGGCGAACTCTGAAATAATTCGTCGATTCGGCATTAAGGCAAAAACCTTGAAAAAGAGGATTGTTGCAGCTACTATTTTTGTTCAATTCATCTGTTTTATTAGGCTCGATCTACTCCATGCTCTTCATCTCAAAACGGCGCGAGGCATGCATTGTGCGTAGAGGCTGGTGGAGGTCTTTATGAACAAAACCTCGGTGTTAGTAGCGGACGATGATCCGAACATTCTGCGGCTGGTGCGCGTGAATCTGGAAGGGCGTGAATACAGCGTGCGCGAAGCGACTTCCGGTGTACAGGCAATCGCGTCTCTACAACAACAACTTTGCGACTTAGTGATCCTCGACTTGGTCATGCCGGGGATGACGGGTGGTGAGGTATGTGCCTGGATTCGCCAGCAGGGCTGGGACATGCCTGTGATCGTGTTGAGCGCACATGACGACGAACAACTCAAAGTTGATGCGCTGGACGCGGGCGCTGATGATTACATTACTAAGCCGTTCGGTGCATCGGAACTCATGGCGCGCATCCGTGCGCTGATGCGGCGTTCGACGGGCACGCAGCAGCTTCCAGCAGTGGATGTGGTGCAAGTCAGCGGTTTGAAAGTAGATCTGAAAGGGCGGCGCGCCTTCGTCGACAACGAAGATATTCACCTGACGCGCACCGAGTTCGCGCTGCTGGCAGCATTGGTGCGCAACAGCGACAAGATCCTGAGCCATGATGAACTGCTGGCGATGGTCTGGGGCACAGAATATCGCGGCTCGAACCACTATCTGCACATCTATTTCGGGCGAATTCGTAAAAAATTAGGGGATAATTACAGCACCTTGCTAGAAACTGTGCCGGGAATGGGGTACATTATTCACTCGACACCGCCCACAACATCCTGAAAAGCTCGTTTGCAATTATCCTTTGTATCAATTAAGTTTGGTAAGTGAGCCAGCCTTATTCCCCGTGTGTTAGGGAGCTATGCTGGCTTGACTTTCCTGTATAACGTTGTGAATCCGAGCAACCTATACGCTGATTCGGAGTCTCGAGTCAGCTAGACTAAAATTGGTACTAGCAAGTTAGACAAACAGAACACAATGCCCGCTCAGAATGCGCCTCTGCAACAATCCCTATTTCGCTATCTTCTGGCGCTTGTCGTTTGGGGTGTTACGCTGGCGATCTGGCTGTCGCTGCGTCCAGCGATCAACCTCGTGCCGACGATGCTTTTTTTGCTCTGCGCGGTGGGTGTCTCGTGGTATCTGGGCTTCGGTCCGGCGATCATGGTTTCGCTGCTCTCCACGGTGGTCATCAACTACTATCAACTACAGCCGCAAAATGCCTTCGCTGTTGATATCATCGGCATCGTTCAGAGTTTGATCATCTTTTTCACCGGTTTCATTGTCAGTTACATACAGACCACACTCAGGCGCAGGGAAATCATCGCCCAACAGGAACGCGAACAACTGCGCGTCACGCTGCGGAGCATTGGCGAGGGTGTCATCACTGTAGACAGCAATGCGCGGGTGCTGACCATGAACCCCACTGCCGAATTGCTGACCGGGTGGCTGCAAGAAGATGCTAGAGGCAAAACGGCTGAAACTGTTTTCAACATCATCAGCGAGCTTGACCGCCAACCCGCGCTCAACCCGCTGACACAAGCGATCCACGAGAAACGCCCCGTCGGACTCGCGAATCACACCATCCTGATCCAAAAAAACGGTAAAGAAATCTCGATTGATGACGGTGCAGCGCCCATTGTCAGCGCCAGAGGCGAAGTCACCGGCGCGATCCTTGTCTTTCGCGATGTTTCCGAGCGTCGTCGCAGCGAGATCGCGCTGGAACTAAGCGAGATACGTTTCCGCCAGATCGCTAACAGCGCTCCCGTATTGATCTGGATCGCGGGCACGGACACATATCGCCATTTCTTCAATAAGGCTTGGTTGGAGTTCACCGGACGCACACTAGAGCAAGAAGTGAATCGGGGCTGGCTTCAGGGTGTGCATCCACAAGATCGGCAGCGTTGTCTGGATACCTATCAGCAGTCATTCGCTGCTAGGCAGCCCTACCAATTGGAATATCGGCTGTGCCGACATGATGGTGTTTACCGCTGGGTCCTCGATAATGGCGTTCCACAGTACGATCGCGATGGCGAATTCACGGGATTCATCGGTTCATGCATCGACATTGACGAGCGCAAACGCTTCACCAGCGGACAGCAGTACTTAGCGGAAGCAGCAAAACTGCTCTCCACCTCCCTAGATTATGAAGTCACCTTACAGCACGTTGCTGATCTCACCGTGCGTGAGCTAGCGGATTGGTGCGCCGTCGATTTGACAGCGCAGGAGGCGCAGCAACAGGACACGGATGGAGCAGCGGCGATATTGTTCCCGCGTCGGCTGGCAGTTGCCCACACCGATCCAGAGAAGGTAGCGCTGGCACAAGAGTTGTATCAGCGCTATCCGCCAACGCCATCTACTGATGATGCGGCTCCTGCTATCCAACTACTGCGCGAGGGTAAGCCGTTCATCATTCCCGAAGTGACGGATGAGATGTTGAAAGCGGGCGCGCGGGATGAGGAGCATCTAGAGATTCTGCGCAATTTACAGATGCGCTCTGCCATCGTCGTGCCACTGATTGCACGGGGACGGCTGCTGGGCGCGATCTCTCTGATCGCTGCCGAATCCAACCGCCGCTACGATGAAGCAGACGCCGCGCTGGCGAGCAAGCTAGCCGAACAAGCCGCGCTGGCGATTGATAACACCTTGCTCTACCGCGAAGCGCAAACAGCCCGCCAACGTGCGGAACTGGCGGTCCGCCGCCTCAGCCGCCTGCAGACGATCATTGATCTGCTGTCGAGGACGGAGACTAGTGCCGAGCGAGAAGCCATCGATGTGATCTTGAACGAAGGCAGGCAGGCGTGCGGCGCATTCGCGGCGTCAGTAGTACGCCTGAGTGCTGATGGAACGCAGCTACAATTAGTAGAATCCGTTGGCTACGCTCAGGAAACTATGAGCAATTGGCATGTCTTTCCCATCGACATGCCGAGTCCAGCCGCCGACTCCATCAAATCAGGTCAACCGCTGTGGCTGGAATCGCCTGAATCGCTGTTTGCCCAATACCCCAATATGAACACAGCCGCGCGGGAAGGCAAAGCATGGGCTGCCATCCCATTGATTAGCGAGGGACGCATAACAGGGGCGCTGCTGCTAAGTTTTGCCGAGCCGCGTAAATTTGATCTTGATGAGCAAATCTTCATGGTCACGCTGGCGCTGAAATCGGCGCAGGCACTGGAGCGCAGTCGCCTATATCGGCAGGAACAGGCAGCAGTCGCCCAGTTGCAGCTTGAGCGCGAACAAGCCGAACTGCTAGCGGAAGCGACGCAGTTAGCAGCCACCCCGCCGAGTTTGCCGCGCCAGCTTAACCACGTCGCCCGCTTGTTGATCCCGCGCTTCGCGGATTGGGCGGACATCCATGTGCTGGATGATGACGCGGTTTCGCAAGTTGCCGTCTCCGCCCGTCGCCTAGAGACGATGCTTCTGCTTCAGCAAATGCTGCGCACGTACCCTTCCGAAGAGAATCGCCCCAATCTGGCGAAGGTGATGCGCACAGGCGAACCGATTTTCTACGAGCAGTTCACGGAAGAACATCTGGCAGGCGTTGCCAGAGGCAATCAGGAGCACGCCGACCTGCTGCGCAAGATCGGCACTACGTCCGTCGCTATCGTCCCGCTGCGGGTACGAGAGCAGCAATTGGGCGCGATCACACTGGCATACACCGATTCAGGGCGTCGCTATACGGCGGAGAGTATGCAGTTCCTGCAAGAATTGGCGAACCGCGCCGCGCTGACTTTCGACAATGCCCGCCTCTATCAATCGTCGCAGCGGCAGCGCGGACGGTTGCAGGTGACGCTTTCCAGCATCGGTGATGCCGTGATTGCTACTGATGCCGACGGGCACATCAACTTCATGAATGAAGTGGCACAATCGCTGACGGGATGGCTGTATGAGGAAGCGGCTGGACGCAACCTCAACGATGTGTTCAACATTGTCAATGAATATACACGCCGTCCTGCGGATAATCCGGTGACCAAAGTGCTTAATGAGGGGGTTGTCGTCGGGCTGGCGAACCACACGATATTGATTTCGCGCACGGGTATAGAAGTACCGATTGATGACAGCGCCGCCCCGATCCGCGACGAAAATGGTCAAATCATCGGCGTGGTGTTGATCTTCCGCGACATCAGCGAACGTCGCCAAACGGAAGCCCGGGTCGCCTCTACCTTAGAGCGCACCCGCGATCTCAGCGATATTTGCATTCAGATCGGCTTGGCGCAAACGCCAACAGAAATCCTGCGCGCGCTGCTCTCCAGCCGTTACATCCCCGGCATCAATCAAGCGGCGATCATTGTCTTTAACCAGCTTTGGGGCGAGATGATGCCGGAAAGCTACGAGGTCAGGGCGGTGCTCAACCCCGATGCGGGCTTGCCGGGATTGGGCGAGAAGGGCGTTTTAAAGAACAGCCTGTTCGCGCAGATTTGCTCGACGGAGCGCCCTGTATTGTTGGAGAACCTCTACAAAGATGAACGGATAACGGACGATCTGCGCTCCCGTTTCAGCGATTTAGATGTCGGCAGTGTCTATTTGCTGCCATTGCTTTCGGGGCGCGACTGCTTCGGTATGTTGATCCTGTATCGGGCAGTTACACAGGGGTGGGATGCCGACGATCATCAGCATCTACAAATTCTGGTCACGCAGCTTTCGGCAGCGATGAACAATCTACAACTGCTCACTGCCGAGTCGCGGGCGCGGCGCGAAGCCGAACGCGCGGATCAGGTGAAGCTGCAATTTTTGGCAATGATCTCTCACGAATTACGCACGCCGCTGGCATCGATCAAGGGCTTCACTACCTCGCTGCTGGCGACGGATGTACAGTGGGATGAAAAGAGTCAGCATGAATTCCTGAGCATCATCAACGATGAATCGGATCGGCTGACCGGCTTGATCGAGCAGTTGCTCGATCTTTCGCGCTTGCAAGCGGGATCGCTGGGGATTCAGCCCCAGCCAATACCGCTGTCGCAGATTGTAGGAACGGCGATGCCCCAGCTTTCAGCGCTCACCGAAATGCATCCACTGGTGGTAGAGATCGCTCAGAATTTGCCTTTGGTCTTCGCCGATAGAGATCGCATCGCGCAGGTACTAGTCAATCTGGTGGATAACGCGGTCAAGTACTCGCCTGAAGATACGCCAATCGTTATCACCGCACAGGCTCAGGATCGCTTCATGTGCCTGACCGTCGATGATCAGGGGATGGGCATCCCACCGGAAGAACGAAACAACGCCTTTGAGGCATTCCGCCAAATCGAGTCGCAGGCATCACCCAAAGCTAAAGGCGCGGGACTGGGCTTGGCGATCTGCAAAGGCTTGGTTGAAGCGCACGGCGGTCAAATCTGGATCGAAGACAAGCCGACTGCTGGACTGCGAATCAGCTTCACGATCCCGCTGCTGGGACGCTAACCTCACTCAAGACGAACCCCCAAATTTTGTGGTGTCCAACGCAGCTAAACATTTGCGTTTCGGACTTTTTTAGTTCGCCCACACTACCCTATGAATGTAACAGCGACGGTAGGCGGCTCACTTCCCCAAACAGTCGCTGTAGGCTATCGGTAATGTTGTGAGCACTTAGCTAGCAGCATCCGATGGATGGCAATGTTAGCAGTTACTGGAAAACTGCGCGGGTTATCACTGTAGTGCGAACGTGATTAGAGGTTGTTGGAGTTACCGCGCAGCTAACTTTCCGTATTACACGAGGAAAGGAAATGATCATGACGAAATCAGTTGGCGCTTTATTCGACAGGTTTGAAGACGCGCAAGGGGCAGTTGATGAGCTGATCAAACGTGGATTCAACAGCTCGGACATCAGCTTGATCGCCACTAACGCGGCGACCAATTACGCACAGTTCGTCAATGTGGCGAACGCTCAACGCATTGAGATCACCGACGCTAACGCGGATGCCGTATCCGCTGAAGAAGGCGCAGGATTCGGTGCAGTAGTTGGTGCGGTGACTGGTGTGTTGGCAGGCTTAGCTGCGATCACCATTCCGGGCATTGGCGCAATCGTGGCGCTGGGTCCAGTGGTCGGTGCGCTGACGGGCGGCACGGTTGGTGCAGTGACGGGTGCGGCAGTTGGTGGAATCGTTGCCGCTATGGTCAAGAGTGGATTTAGTGAAGAAGAGGCGCAGCGTTACGCCGAGGGCGTGCGGCGCGGATCGGCGCTGGTGATTGTACAGGCGACGGATGGTAAATCCTTCCTCGCACAAGACATCATGCGCGATTTCCACGCTGTCGATATAGCGCAGCGTTCGCTGGAATGGGAAACCGCTGGATGGAAGGGCTTCGATGAGAATGCGCCGCCCTACCAAGCGCAGGCACAATCTGCCGCTAGCACTACCAGCACCGCGCCGACTATTCCCGAACCACTAAGCGACGGTTCGCTGGATGACACGGCACGTCACCGCGTGAGTGCGGCGGAGCGCAGCAATGCTAACACAACGGCAGCGCCGCGTGCCTCACAAGCTCAGCCCCTGTCTACGATGATGGGCGAGTCTGAGCCGCATCACTGGATCAACGGCAGCAGTCAGGCGGATTTCGATACCTACGATATGGACTTCCGCAAGCACTACGCCACTCACTACGGCAAGACAGGCTATGCCTATGATCTATACTTGCCGAGCTATCGCTATGGTTACGAGCTAGGCTACGATCCGCGCTACAACTCGCTGCTCTGGTCAGAAGTCGAACCATATGCACGCAAAGATTGGACGGAGCGCTATCCCGAAGGTGACTGGGATTCGTTCAGCGAAGCGGTACATCATGCGTGGCAGCAAGTACGTGCCATCCGCGTACCGTAATAGTTATTAGCTTCTCAACGACGAGGGAAGTGGCTTGTATAGGCTGCTTCCCTCGTCAACTAAGTCTCTTAAGTAGAAGTGATGTTCCTAGCTATTTCAAAGAATTACCGATCCAGTTTAGCCCCCGCGCCAGCAGCCCGATCGTCAGCGCTGTAACCGTCAACTTCAGTGTCCACCGGTTCCGCGATTTCTGCCTCAAGTGCCTTTAGAACAGCATCAGCCTTATCCATCGGCAGCCAGAAACCCTGCTGCGTCGGCGTGTAATCCGATTCGCCTTTGAGGATCACCCACATCCGCGCATCTACGCCTTCGTGACCGTTATAGACTTTATGCTCAAGTCTGATCTGCTCGTGACCTGTGATGTCAATCGCTTTCATGGCAGTCTCCTTTCGCAACAACCGTTCGGAACAACTATAGCGAGGGGTGGGTTACAAACCCACCCCTACAATGACGTTTATCAAATTATGATCGCGTAGGGGCAGATTGGAAAACCTGTCCTCTGGAAATTTGCTTCTGCGTTGCCGCTGTCTACTGGCAATCGTTCGGAACAACTATAGCGAGGGTGGGTTACAAACCCACCCCTACAATGATGTTTATCAAATTATGATCGCGTAGAGGCAGGTTTCTCAACCTGCCCTCTGGAAAATTCGCTATTTCGCCGTAGTCGTTAAGCCGAAACCGAACGGAAACAGCGCATCGCCTGTGCCACTGCCCACTGGCAACTGATCGACACTGCGCATCCACGTCACCGAGAGTTTACCCGTGAACGGCAGTTTGCCGAACAGCACATCCGCCACGCCCGCACCTTCCGTACCCGGCAGCCATGCGGCGACCACTGCATCCGCTAGTTCCACCTGATCGTTGATGATCAGCGGTCTGCCGGAGACAACGATCACGATCAGTTTCTTGACGCGCTCACGTACGCGGTTGACCAGCGAGACATTGGCGGTACTCAGTTCCAGCGTCTTGCTATCGCCTACCCCTTCGGCATAGGGCAGTTCGGAAACCACCACGATGCCGACATCTGCCGTTTCATCCGTGCTGCGGAAACGCCCCAGACGGTCGTAAATGACCTTGCTATTCGCGCCTACCGCCTGCTCGATGCCCTCGCGGATCGTTGTGCCGACGGTGATATTGCCCGCTGATCCCTGCCATGAGATCGTCCAGCCGCCGCTCTGGATGCCGATGTTATCCGCGCCCTCGCCAGCGATGAAGATCAGCGGCGTATCAGCGCTCAGGGGCAGCACATCGCCTTCATTCTTCAGCAGCACCTGTGATTTTGCCACCGCTTCCCGCGCCAGCGCACGGTGTTCTGCCGAACCGACGGTCTGGAGCATCTCAGGATCGCTGAACGGATGCTCGAACAAGCCCATCTTGAACTTGGCGCGGAGGATGCGTGTCACCGCGTCATCGATGCGCTCGACGGAGATATCGCCCTTCTCCACAGCTTGCTGCATCACCTTGATAAACTGCGGATATTTCTGCGGCACCATGTTCATATCCACACCAGCATTAATCGAGGTGACGACGGCGGTATAGTAATCTTTGCTGATCTGGTCGATACCGCCCCAGTCCGAAACTACAAAGCCAGTGAAGCCCAGTTCGCCCTTGAGCACATCGGTAAGCAGATACTTCTGCGCGTGCATCTTCAAGCCGTCCCAACTGGAGAAGGATGCCATGATGCTCAAAGCACCCTGCTTGATCGCCGCTTCGTAAGGCAGCAGATGGATCGCCCGCAGTGTCGCCTCATCCACCTCGGTCACGCCCTGATCCAGCGAATAGCGTGTAGCCCCATTGTAGGTAGTCGAGGAGTCGAATGCCGTACCGCCATCACCGACGAAATGTTTGGCAGTAGCGATCACCGTATCCGCCGCGCCGAGGTGATCGGTCTGCAGACCTTTGATGTAAGCGGTAGCAAGTTCAGAGACGATAGCAGGGTTTTCGCTGTAGCTCTCGTAGCTGCGTCCCCAACGAACATCCTGAACGACGGCGACGCACGGCGCGAAGTTCCAGTAAATGCCGGTGGCGATCATTTCCTCCGCCGTCGCACGTCCGATCCGTTCCAGCAAGTCAGCGTCACGGGTCGCGCCCAAACCAATGTTGTGCGGGAAGATCGTTGCACCGTAGACATTGCTATGACCATGCACCGCATCCACACCGTAAATCAGCGGGATGGCGAGGCGAGTCTCCAGCGCATACTTCTGATAGCCATCGACCATTTTTGCCCAGTTCTCGGCACTGTTGACACCACTGGGAGCGCCACCGCCGCCACTGAGCAGCGATCCAAGCGCCAGATCGCGGATGTCATCGGGGCTGATGCTGCCTTTTTCCACCTGCACCATTTGCCCGATCTTCTCGTCAATGGTCATCCGCGCCAGCAAATCGGCAATGCGATCTTCAATCGGCGCAGTGGCATCCAGATATAAGGCGCTGCTATCAAGTGTGGGGGCAAGGGTAGGTGCGGTGGTCGCTGTAGTCGCTACAGTCGCCGTACTGGTGGTTTGCATCGCCACGCTCAGTGACCCGCCTGCCAGCGGAGAAAGAATCAACATCGCTGCGATCAGCGTGAGAAAAAGAACGACAAAGCCTCGTTTCATCACAATAATGCTCCTGAGTCTAACTGAAACATGATCGTATTTAGTGTGCGCTAGGCTGGCAGCAGTGAGGAATGAGTCTGGCGATGTCAGCCTAGCGAGGTAAGTGAGCCGAATACTCTTACTGCATCAACGGTAGGGCAACTGGCAGCCTACCCCGCGCCGCGATCTCACCGAAGAGGACGCGCGCCGCTGCTTCCAACGCTACCGGACGTAAGCTGTAGGTACAGACATAAACTTCGACATTGGGGAATGCCTGCAAATCGTGCGGCATTCGCATTGCCACGACGACAGGCTGCTTGCCCCGCGCGATGAGTTCGCGTACCAGCGTCGCTTGCCCCGCATCGTGATATGCGTTACTGGTGCCTACGATCACGATGTTGGCGGAACCGACGCCTTCCAGAATCGCGGCGATGTCGTTGGGCGTAGCACGGGCAGGTAGTTCGTAGCTGATCGTTGCTCGATGCCGCCGCGACACCGATCCGGCAAGCCCGATCTGAATCCTATCGGTAGTATCCGCAGGCGTCACATTGACGGGTTCCGGCGTAATCACAGCGATAACATCGGTTTCTTGCGGACGCAGTGGCAAATGATCCGCGCCTTTGACTACTGTAATGGCATGTTCTGCCACCCGTTGACCGATAGCGCGATGCTCTTCATTGTTCAGCGTGTCGAACGGCAGCAGTCGGGTATCGGCAAAGCGCTGCGCGTTACGGATGCGTTTGCGTGCTTCCTCGGTCTCTGTACCCGCGAGGGCACGCATCAAGCTGAACTTATCCTCCAGATGTCCCAGCAGCACCAGATCGATGCCTGCCGCCAACGCCCTCTGCGTGCTCGCCAGCGCCCCGAATTGGCTGACTGCATACATATCCATCGCGTCGGTGATCAGCAGACCGGAATAGTCCAGCCGCCCGCGCAGCAGCTCGGTCATCACGGCATGAGAAAGCGTCGCTGGATTATCAGGATCGAGCTGAGTCATGATCACATGTGAACTCATGATCGCGCCGACTCCCGCCTTGATCACGGCACGGAAGGGCAGCAAATCCTGTGCTTCTAACTGCTCAATGCTTTTGTCTACTGTGGTGGAGGTGTGGTGCGTATCGCCAGCGGATGCACCCATACCGGGAAAATGCTTGGCAGTGGCGATCACGCCCTGATCTTGCATCCCGCGCACCAGCGCCGCCCCGAGATCAGCGACCAGGCGTGGATCGTCCCCAAAGCTGCGCACGCCCATACCCGGATTCTCGAAGTTGGTGTTCACATCCACCGACGGCGCGAAATTGAGATTGATGCCGATAGCGCGTAATTCCTTCGCCAGCACCATTCCCACCAGATACGCTAGTTCGGGATCGCGCGTTGCGCCCAGCGCCATATTGCCGGGAAGGTCGCTGACGCCGCTGCTGACCGCCATCAACTGACCGCCCTCCTGATCGATCCCGATCAGTGGCACAGGCTGACCGCCGCGCTGTGCGGCATTCCTGATCTGTTCGCACATAGCGCGGACTTGGGCTGGTGATTCTACGTTGTATCCGAACAGGCAAAAGCTGGCGATCTCGCCGCGCTGGACGGCATCCAGCACTTCTTGCGGCGGCGTCAGCCCCCTGAAGCTATGCATGAGTTGTAACAAACAGCGTCATCCTTATCTGGCTGTATCTAGCGCTAACGCAGCTTAATTTACATGATATTTAGCGTAAGCTGTCGGATAAACTAAACCCGGTTAGCTGCTTTCAAGACAAGTTATTAGTAGTTAAAATGGTCGTTGAGCGTGTCCACATTGATTGCACTGTCTATAGGTAGCTTTGGCTTTGTCTGCATAGCCTCCACTTCCCACATAGGTCTCTACGATCTTGGTATCTTTACTTCCGCAGTTTTCACACTGATACGTAGACTCGGCAACTAGAAACATACACTGGAGAAATACCGGAATCGCAATCAAGAAAGCAAGCGCTGTGTAGTGCCAACCAAGCGACGGAATGAACAGAAAGATGATTCCAGCTACTGCACAAATCGCTGCAAACAATATTCCGAGGGCACCTATAAGCATGGAACTCGACTTTGTGCTACTCGCCGCCCCAAGAAATTGCCGACCGAAATAAAGCCCTATAAGTCCATATATCGCGCCGATTACAGGTTCCCCGCCAGACACATTAGCTAGCAATCCACTTGCTCCTCCCATAAGCGCGTACATTAATAATGTCCATCCAATGTTCGTGCTTGAGCTTCTGGGCTTTGAACTGGTGGAACTCTCTTTTTGAGTGGCAGCTACATCCAGTAATAACTTCAATGCTCCTTCTTCACCATACTGAGAAATCAACTCCCGATATTTGTCTTCGCCAATGGAACTGCGGAGGTGACTTAAAGCGGCTTGTCTCATCTCTGGCGATATATCATCTAGGTTTATGTTTGACATATAGGGAACTCCATTGATTGCTGCCCACTAGTCTGCACAAGCTGTGAACGCAAACGAGAGCACCAAACTCAAAACGAACCTAATCTTTCCCACTCCATTGATTTGGATAAGCTCAAGCTATTTCACGGAAGCGATACATTGTCTACATTTACCTGCACATCCCCCGTCTTCGCCACCTCGCGCATATAGATGCCGCTGCGCTTGAGCGTGCGTTTCTGCGTAGCGAAATCCACATGGACGATGCCGAAACGCTTGGAGTAGCCTTCCGCCCACTCGAAGTTGTCCAGCAAGCTCCACGTGAACCAGCCCTTCAGGGGCACGCCCTGATGCAGCGCTGACTCCGCTGCGCCCAGATAGCGCCGCAAGAAGGCTACGCGCTTGGGGTCTTCTACGATCTCACCGTCTGCCTGATCCGGATCACTGTACGCCGCACCGCATTCGTTGATGTAAATCTCAGCGGGCGAATAGTCCCGATGAACTTTCAACAGCGTGTCCAGTAATCCGCGTTCGTAAACTTCCCAACCAATGTCGGTGAACTCGGCATCGTCGGGGAAACGGTTGCGGCTCTGTCCGGGTGCGGAAGGATCGTACTCATGCACCCAGCGCATATAGTAATTGACGCCCAAGAAATCTAACGGCAGCTTGGCAGCTTTGACTTCACTAGCGTCAATACCCTCCATCAACCCCAGCGCGGTCAGTTCTGCCAGCGCCTCCGCCGGATATTCACCGCGAAACACCGGATCGAGGAACCAGTCATTGCTAATTACATCTGCCATCCGCGCCACCCGCACATCTTCGGGCTTATCCGACGCCGGATCGTGCGGTACGAGGTTCAGGGTGATGCCCACTTTGGCATCGTGACTATGCTGCCGCAGGATTGGTACGGCGGCGGCGTGCGCCAGTAAGGTCTGATGCGCGGCACGGAACCCCAACTTCTGATCCCGCTGCCCGGGTGCATGTACCCCTAACCAATAGCCGAGGAATGCGGTGCACCACGGCTCATTCAGCGTTGACCAGAATTTCACCCTATCGCCCAAACGACGCGCTACCACATCGGTGTACTCAGCGAACCACGAGGGAATATCGGGATTCGTCCAGCCGCCGCGATCTTCGAGCGCTTGCGGCAAATCCCAGTGATACAGCGTTCCCGATGGTGTGATCCCGTTTCGCAGCAGTTCATCAACCAGCCGATCATAAAAATCCAAGCCGATCTGGTTGATCGTACCCGTGCCTTGCGGCAGCACCCGCGCCCACGAGATCGAAAAGCGATAGGCGTCCATGTGCAGCGCCTTCATCAGCGCTACATCTTCGGGGAAGCGGTGATAGTGATCGCAGGCGACATCACCGTTGCTTCCGTCCGCGATCTTCCCCGGCGTGTGCGAGAAGCGCGTCCAGATACATTCGCCGCGCCCATCGCCCGCAAACATACCCTCGATCTGATAGCTGGAAGTCGCAGTACCCCAGACAAAATCCTGTGGAAATGGCATAGAACGTGATGATTCCTTAGTGCGTGAGAGGGATTACCGAAGGGATGGAAACCCGAAGCTTACGCTCCGGGTTTCTGAGATCGAGGTTAAGACGGCTTGCAGTGTCATGGTGCGATGACGTAAAGCGTCATGGACTGTCCCGGCAGCGTTACCGTGCCAGCCAGTGATTCATCAGTGGCAACTTGCTCGGCGTTGTGCTCCGGATCGAAGCGCCACGTTTCCGCCGCTTTCACCGCATCCATACCGCTAATGGACAGCGTAACCTGACGTTCTTCGGTAGACAGGTTAACCAGCATCAGCGTGAGTGCGCCGTCGGCACGTTTCGCCGCCGTGATCGAGACATCCTGACTATCCGTCGAACTGGTGAGTAGTTCCTCGCCCAGCATCTTATACATCGGGTAGACGTAATAGGTGGGGCGTGCTTCGTACTTCGCCAACAACCCGTGACCACCTAACTCACCATAGGAACCGAGCAGCCAGAACGCTACCATATCCGTTTTCTGGCGGATCAAGCGCCCTAGCACATCCGCCCACCAGATCGCGTTGTAGTGCGATTCGACGGAAGCGGGACCACCCATTGGCTTATTCCAGTGACTGTTGATCTCGGTCACGCCAACAGGCAGATCGCGTCCGGTTGCTTCTTTCACCACTTCGCGCAGATTAGGGATGATGTAATCCCATTCGGCGGCGGTGCTTTTTAACTGTTCGATGGTAGTCGCAGGCGCATTTATGCTCAACGGGAACGGATAGCGGTGGATGGTAACTATGCTGATCAGATCGCCGTTCGCCTTCAGGAAATCACTCAGGAAGTCACGTATCTTGGTCAGATACGCGGGCGCATCAGCAGAATAGGGATACTGGCTAATGTCCGGTCCGACAAACTTAATCGTCGGATCGACGGCAAGCATCGCTTCGGCTATGCTGCGCCAATTGGTGATTAACTCTGGCAGCGATGGCGAATCGTTGGGAAATTCTTCTGGTAGCAGGTTCGGTTCGTTGCCGATACTCCAGTAGGTGACCCCGTACTTCTTCTCGATGTTGGTATAGCGCACCAACTCGGCTGCTTTTTCCGGCGTGCCATTGTACAGACGCACCGTGATCGTTGGTTCCGCGCCAATCTGTTTGGCGAACAGCATCAACAGATCAATCTGTGTGGTCTGGATGTCGTTCCGATCTCCCCAGTTGCCAGCGGGGAAACGGAGATACGAAATCTGTGCCTCTTTAGCGAGGGGCCACAGGTCCGGTGGCACTAGTGCCCACGGACCATAATTTACCCCATAAACATAACGGCTGATTGTCCCTCTACTGGTGCCGGGATCGACGGTCAGCGCCGCCGTAGAGCCTGCCTGTGCGCTGGCACGTTCCACAGGAAGCGCCACGCCGAAGCCGACCGCGATCACCAGCAACAGCAAGGAGAGCCGAAGTAAGCTACCTTTCACGGTACGTCCGATCATTTCTCGACGCCCGTGATCACGACACCGCGCATGAATACGCGCTGCGCCACAATAAAGATCACCACCGGCAGCACCATCGCCATCAGCGAGGTCGCCTGTACCAGTTCAGGTCGTGGACCGTACTGGAAGTTGAACACTTGCACACCAACGGAGATCGTCGTCAGGTCACGGCGACCGCCTAGGTAGATCAGTGGACCGAAGTAGTCGTTCCACGCGAACACAAAGTGGAAGATCGCCACCGAGAGGATGGCGGGCCATGATTGAGGGATGATCACCCGCAGCAGAATCTGTACCGGTCCCGCGCCGTCGATCATCGCCGCTTCATCGAGTTCACGCGGCAGCGTCATGAAGAACTGACGCAGCAGGAACACGTTGTAAGCGTTGGCGAAGAAGTGCGGGATAATCAGGGGCAGCCATGTGTTCACCCAACCGATCTTGGCAAAGACCACGAAGGTGGGGATCAAGGTTACCTGCGTCGGCAGAATGATCGTGCTGATCAGGATCAAGAACATGATGTTCTTACCCGGCAGCGGGAAGCGTGCGAAAGCGTAAGCTACCGAGATACAGGAGATCAGCGTACCGATCATACCGAACACGGCAATTGCTAGCGTATTGCGGAACAACAGCGGGAAGTTCAGCAGGTTCCATGCTTCGGGGAAGTTCTCCCAACGCGGAGCCATTACCCATGCGGGTTGCAGGCTGCGCCATGAGCCTTCCCATGTAATCGTACCCGCATCAGGGTTGGCGGGATCCACAAACTCGCTGCTAGCGCGCCCCTTCTTAACCAGTGCTAACTGACGGGTGCCCGATTCTGTCGGCACTTCATAAACGTCGTAGGTTTTGCCCTGCCACTCGATAGTTTCTGGCTTCATCGGGAAGATTGGCGTGTCTGCCGTCTGCGAGAGCATGTCCTGATCGCGCAGGGAGAGCAGTGCCATGTTGCCGAAGGGCAGCAGGTAGATCGTCACCAGCAGCGTGGCGAACAGTGTAACCAAGGCAACGCCAGCGAACTTGCGTAGCTGTGCACCGTAATACGGCGAGGTGTTGACGTACTTGGGAGTCAGTGAATTCGTTGCCATGATGCTTAATTCTCCCCGCCCGCATAATAAACCCAGTTACGGGAGGTAGCGAACAATATGATGGTCATGACCAGCGCCACGAGGAACATGAACCACGCCAGCGCCGCCGCATAACCCATATCACCGTACTGGAATGCCGTCTTATACAGATGGACGTTATAAACGTAGATCGCTTCGTTCGCGCGTCCGGTGTTGAGCGTCAACACGTAAGGCACAGCGAAAATCTGCATCAAGCCGATCACTGAAAGCACCAGATTGTAGAAAATAACTGGCGAAATCATCGGCAGCGTGATCTTCAGCCAAGAAGTAATGGCGTTCGCGCCGTCCACTTTGGCAGCTTCGTAAAGTTCCGATGGCACACCTGACATGGTGGCAAGCATGGTCAGCATGGCATTACCCACACCCCATACGCCGATCAGGATGATGGCGGGCAGCACCCAGTTGGGGTCATATACCCAGTTCGGACCCTCGATTCCCACGAGGCGCAGCAAGCGCGCCAGATAACCCGTCTGCCCGTTGAGGAACGCCTGCCAGATGAAAATGCTGGAAATAACAGGCACCATGTAGGGCAGATAGAACAACGCGCGGAACAGCGGTTTACCCGCTAATGCCTTGGAATTCAACAGCGTCGCCATGCCCAATGGGATCAAAATGGCGAAGGGAATCGACATTAGCATCAGGCGAACGGTGACGTTCATTGCCGTCAGGGCTAAGGGGTCGGTAAATAACTTCGACCAATTTTGCAAGCCTACCCATTTGATCGGCTCACCATTGGTAATGCTAAATTCGGTGAAACTGAAGATCAAAGACGCGACGATGGGAAAAAAGGTGAAGAGGAAGAATCCGACAATCCACGGCGACAGAAACACCCAACCCCAAACGCGCTGTCGTTGTAACTGCGACAAAGGTCGGGTTCTCGGTTGTGGTTGAACTGATGAGGTTACAGCGACTTGGCTAGTCATGGCACACCGATCCTGAACAAAACTGGCTCTCTTGATGCTGTTACGATACTCGTTCTGCTAGCTAATTAACCACCGTCCCCTCCTCCACTGAAGGAGAAGGGGCGGGTAGTAACGTAGATACTAGGCGGTTAAGCCTTATTTCTCGTCAACGAGAGTCTGGAGATCAGCTTGCAGCTTATCCAGTTCGGCGTTGACATCCAGATCCTTGCCCGTGTCACCATAGACAAGTTGACGGAACGTCGTCAGACGGTCATTCACCTTGTTGTAGTTGGGGACATAGGATTCGTGATGTGGTGAAGGTGCCTTCTCGAGGCTGGGCTGGATGATCTGCCAGTTGGTCACTGACGGATACTTCTCAGACAATGCCTTGACGAAGGATTCCTGGATGTCTGCACGGGCGGGGAACGCACCGTAGGCAGTCAACAGTTGGAGCGCACCGTCACCGAGCAGGTACTGCATGACTTCGAAGGCAGCTTCTGGGTTCTTGCTGCTCTTGAGGATGCGGAAGGTGTCAGCATCGGCAGGAGCGTAGTAGGTGCCGTTGTAGCTAGGAACTACACCGATGTCCCAGTTGGACTTCAGATCACCCAAGCAGCAGGTGTACCACAGCATTACGCGCGCCATACCGACCTTGCCGGAGGCGAATTCGCTGGGTTGCAGCAGGGCGCTACCGCTGGCGGTGGAGCTGGGGATGAAGTGATCTTTCCAGATACCGTTCCATACCCACTGTGTCTCGGCGCGGGCACTTTCGGGTAGCACGACTTTGCCGTCAGCACCGACGATCTCGAAACCACCGAAGGTGTACCACTCGGAGCGCTGGATCGCCCACTGATGAACGAAACCGTACTGCTCGATGGCAGCAGCATCGAAGTCGGCGCTGGTGGCGTCATTGCCATTGGCATCGACGGTCAGGATCTTGGCAACTTCAGCTACCGTGTCCCACGACCAGTCAACTTCTGCGCCATTCAGTTCGTACTTGGCACCGAATTCGTTGGGAGGATAAGCCAAACCTGCTTCATCGAACAGGTCTTTGTTGTAGTACAGGACGCCGGGGTACACGGCGAAGGGAACACCCAACAGACCTTCGTCACCAGCTTCGTACAGGTTGACGAGGCTTTCGGGGAACTGCTTCAGGTCATAGCCAGCCGCTTCCACCAACGGACGGATGTCCATCCACGAGCCAGCGAAGGCGTTCGCGCCGCTGAAGCCGGTAGGACCAACAATGTCGGGGGCGGTATCGGGCGACTGCAGCAGAACCGCTAGCTCGTCAGGGGCAGCCTGATTGTTGGCGGCGATGTGGAGTTGCAGTTCGATCTTGTCTTGGCTGGCATTGAAGGCATCGGCGACAGCCTTTTGCGCTTCAAGCTGTTGAGCCTGCGTGCCCGTGCCCAGACCGATGAACCACGTGACCACAGTCTTATCCTGTGCTTTCACGGTGGACAGCGCTGGCAGTAGCGCCAGAGCGACGACCACTAAAATAACCAGCGAACGGAGACGGAAATTGGTTTTCATCACACTTTTCCTCGTTGTATGAACGAAAAACGGAATACGACATGAAACTGAGCGCTGCGTAACGTTTATACTTCATTCCCTCGAACTACCCCGGCATCACCCCCTTTTAAGCTACTAATTCAAATGAAAACGAGTGCTTCAAGTGCCAGAATTACCAAGTGCCAGAACTCATTCGCGGGTTGCGTTGAACGCAACATGAGTTAAGAAGTGACCTCTTATGATTAGTAAGTTTCTGGTATCAAACGCTCTATCTCTATCTTTTACCGACCTCACAGCAGCTTGAGCACTCAGCATCTGGCTAACATGCTTGACGTTGACTACATCTTATCCCGCGCCACAGGACTTGCGGATCACAAGTTCAGTTGGCAGTAATACTTGCTGCGGACCTTGCGTGCGTCCCTCTACCATATCCAGCACCATACGTGCCGCCACTTCGCCTTTACGCAAGACGGGCTGGCGGATGGTGGTAAGCTGCGGGATGGCGGTGCGTGCCACATCGATGTCATCGAAGCCGATCACGCTTACGTCATCGGGGATGCGAACTCCGGCTTCATGTGCCGCTTGCAGCACTCCGATAGCAATGGTGTCGCCACCTGCGAACACCGCATCAGGCTTAAACTGCAGCAGGTGTTTCATGCCTGCGTAGCCTGCATCGCGGTGAAATAACCCTTCGTATATCAGATTGTCGTCAATCGGCAGACCAGCATTACGCAGGGCATTCTTGTAGCCTTGCAAGCGATCATTGCCGTCGGTGATAGTCAGATGTCCGGTGATGTGGGCGATGCGTTTGCGCCCCAACTTGATCAGGTGTTCCGTCGCCATTTCGCCCGCCCGCACGTTATCAATGCTGACGTAGCTCAGGCAGTCGGCGTTGTAGTAAGGCTTATCGATCATGACAATAGGGGAGCGCATTTCCAGCAGATGGGATTGCATCGGATGATCGCCCGTCAGCGAGGCGAAGACCAAGCCATCGACCATGTGATGGTTGGACACTTTACGCATCAGCCGTTCGTCATTGTCGGTAACTTCGCCCATCCACAGCAGCATGGCGTAATCCTCTGCGCGCAGAGCCTGTCCAAGACCTGCTAGCAGCATGGGCCAGTAGCTGTTGTCGGTGAAGAAGATGTTTTCTACGCTAGGGATGACCACGCCGATCACGTCGGTGCGACGGGTGACCAGTGCGCGTGCAGCAGCATTGGGGTGGAACTTCTCTGCCTCGATGATCTGGCGTACGCGATCACGGGTAGTGGCACTGACATTGGGTGCATCATTAATCACCCGTGACACTGTAGAGCGCGAAACGCCCGCTTTTCTGGCAATATCTTCGAGGTTCATAAATAACCTAAAGCTGCTAAATGAGAGCGCTCCCATATTTATACTTTATGTTTGGGAGCGCTCCCAAACATTAAATTTAGTTTAGAGCAGACTGTATTTCTTTGTCAAGAGATTGGCGGAAATTCAATCTGTAAATTTTGCAGGGCGCAAAACAGTTAACGCTGTAAGCAGCAACATCCATTAAAGGCTGAACAGGTTATTCAACGCCTCTGCCAGAGTCGGATGCGCCCAGACCGCATCGCGCAGTGTGGTATACGGCAGTTCGCCCATCATGGCTAGCTGAATCATCGACATGATCTCGCCACCTTCCGCGCCGAGGATCGCACAGCCGAGGATCTGCTCGTTGTCGCCGTTGATCAGCACCTTCATGAAACCGCGAGTTTCACCTGTCTCAATAGCGCGGGCGACGTGCGACATCGGTAACTGCGCCACCTTGAGGTTAGGATAACGTTCGCGTGCCTGTGCCTCGGTCAGTCCGATGCGTCCAAGCTGCGGATCGATGTACATCACATAGGGGACGGGGCGTTCTTTGGTGCTGCGAGCCTTGCCTTCCAACAATTGATCGCGCACGATGCGGAAGTCATCGTAAGCGATGTGCGTGAACTGTGGACCTCCGTTAACATCGCCCAGTGCGAAAATGCCGCTGACATTGGTTTGCAGATGTTCATCCACGCGAATGAAGCCGCGCTCATCGGTCTCAACACCTGCAGCCGCTAAATTTAGTTTATCCGTGTTGGGTGTGCGTCCCACCGCGATCAGCAGGTGCGATCCACTGATGCTTTGATCGCCCTGTGCGCCCGATAAGCTGACCTGCACGCCACCGTCGGATGTAGGTTCAAGGCGGCGCACTTTGCTTTCCAGCAGAATCGAGATGCCGTCTTCACGTAGGATGTCGGCTACAGCGGCGGCGATATCGGTATCTTCGCGCCCCGCTAATTGGTTGCCCGCCTCAATGATCGTCACTTCACTGCCGAAGCGTCGGAACATCTGACCGAATTCCAAGCCGATGTTGCCACCACCAATGATGATCAAATGCTGTGGCAGCGCATCCAGTTCCATGAGTGACTCTTCATTCAGCACCGTCACCTGATCGATACCCTCGATCTTGGGGCGGGTTGCCCGTGCACCAACGTTAAGGATGATCTTGTCGGCGCTAAGTTGTTGTTCGCCACCGTCGTTGAGGGCAACAATAACTGAATTTGGGCTGTCAAATCGGCCTTCGCCTCGCAGCAGATCGAGTCCTTTGGCGTTGCGGACGCGGCTTTCGCTGCCAGCGCGCGAATCTTCCACGATTTTGCGTTTTCGGTCCCGCACCGCCTTAAAATTGACTGCTACCGCATCGACCTCAACACCATATTCAGCAGCGCGACGGGCGAGGCTGGCAACCTTAGCACTGCCAACCAGCGCTTTAGTGGGTGTGCAGCCAGTGTTCACGCAAGTACCGCCCAATTGTTTGCGTTCGACCAGTGCGGTGCGCCAACCACTGCTCGCCAATGCCGTCGCCAGCGGGATCGCCGCCTGTCCGGAGCCAATGATAATGGCGTCGTAGTGCTCGCTCATGCGTGAATACCTTTCTATTCCAATGGCTGTGCTTGTGGAAAAGATACCCGCTGCTGCCTAAATTTGCCGTAAATGAAGGGATGGGCGAAAAAAGAGGGTAGGTTTGAAACCTACCCCTACAAGGCGATTAGTTGACCTAAACGCAGTGGTAGGGGTGGGTTTATAACCCACCCTCCTGTGTCCGACCCAGACCTAGTTTTCCGCTATTGGCTGCATTTCTGCGGCGTCCGGGCTGTTCCCGGAATCCCCGGCAGTACCGCCGCGCCATAGGAATTTGATCCCGCCACCGTATCCAATGTGACGGCGGCTTTGCTAGGAATCTGGATGCCGAGGGCGAAACTTGTCTCGCTAGCGTCCGTCCTCGCCAAGTAAAGCGCCGTGCCATCGGGCAGCCAGCGCACGTTATATAGCCCCTGCACCCGCGACGAGAGATACGGCGTCTCGGTGCTGCCGTCGATGCCGATATATGCGGAAAAGCTGTCCGGCGTGGTGTAGATCACCCCTTTACCGTCCGGTGTCCAGTCAAATACATACTCAATCGGCGGGACGGTACGAACCACTTCCCCGCTGTCTACGGACTGAATTCGCCAGTTGAAGCCGCGCCCCAACAGCAGATTCTTGCCGTCGGGTGAAGGGATTACGTATTCGCCCACTGCGATTCCCGGCGGCACGCCCAGATCTTTAGCTGGCGTTCCATCCAACGGCACGTACCACAAGCGATTCGCTACGGGATCGTCGGGAGCGGTCAGCACACCCGCAGGGATATAAGTGTAGAAGCCTGCACCATCCACCGACCACGAGATCGCCGGACTGAAGATACGCAGCGCATCTTCTTCCTCGTTCACAGGCGTGTATTCCAGCAGCAGGTTCTTGTCGTCGTCAATGTTGGTCGGGAAGGTGCTGATGTCATTAGCGGAGAGCACCACCAGTCGATTTCCCGGCGGCGGAAGGCGCAAACTATTGGCTGGTTGTGCGCCTGCATCCACGCGGAAGAATTGGCTGGTGCCATCGGTGGGGAAGCTGTAGATACCGAAGCTATTGATACCGCCGTTGCGATCCTCCACCTCGACTGCTAATCCACGTCCGTTGGGCAGCCACAGCGCCCGATTCGTCCATGCGTTCAGAGGCAGCTCGAATGTCGGTCCATCCGCCAGCATGACTACATTACCTGTCTCGGCATCGATCCAATAGATGCCGTTTTCATTAGTTACCGCGATTGCTGTGCCGTCCGGCGACAAATCGACGCTGGTGGGCATGGGATTGAACTGCGCTACTTCACGCCCCGCTGCCCCGAGATCGGAGACGAACACTTTGCCCTCCTCGTTGGCGTAGACGACGCGCAGCAGCGGAATACCGGGATCAGGCGGCGCCGCGGGGTCGCTCGGCTGGAAGCAATTCAGGGGCAGCATCGTGGTGCTATCCAGCGTAGTCGGTGATTCAACATCGTCTTCTGCTGGTTCGAGGATGTACGTTTGTCCTTGTGTTTCCGTCAGCCAGCCTTGCAGATTGCCCACCTGCACGAACCACCACTGGCTATCGCTAACATCGCATTCCGGTCCATGCAGCACTGTGATCGGTGTGTCCAGAGGCAGGTAGCGGATCACTGGTGCTTCAGGATCGGGCTGGGGTTTGAGCATCGCCCCCGGCAGCACCGGATCATTGAGCGCAACTACTTTCGCTTGCTGTCCCGGTTTCAATTGCAGGGCGGGTGCATTCTCGCAGATCACAGGGTTGAAGCCGATGGGAGTGGGAGTGGCGTTGGGGTCTGGCGTCACCGTAATCGTTGCTTCACTAGTCGCCGTCGGGTCTTGAGCGCGGATTGCTAATGGCGTGCTGCCGAATGTACTCAGCGCCACTGCCACAAAGAACAGCGCCGCTAACAATAGACGTGCCCAACTCGCCGCACTTACACTTACTACTCGTCTCATCTCCCCTCCTACTCCTCGATTACACAACCGACAGAACTTGACTTTAGCGCAACTGCCGGATCACCGCTAACCGTAGGCATCGACGATCACCAGACGATCCGCTGTGTGCTGCTTGTGCAGCAAGCAACTTTCAACCTCAATGCCAACCTTGCGCCCGAAGCGGCAACTTTGGTTACAATCATGCTCGCCGCTTGAAAAGTTTCCCTGAGAAGTCTCGTAGTCGCGGTGAAGATGTAACGGTGTAACCATGCCTGAAAATTCTCAAACCTACGCAACAACCATCGTCGGGCAAAATGTTCAGCGCATCGACGCAGTGGGCAAAGTCACCGGAGAGACGCAGTACCCCGGCGACATCGATCTGCCCGGTCAGTTGTGGATGAAGATCAAATTCTCGGATCGCGTCCACGCGCGCATCCTCAGTGTCGATACCAGCGCGGCGGAAGCATTACCCGGTGTGGTGGCGGTGCTGACGGCTAAAGACGTCCCCTGCAACGAATATGGACTAGCCTACAAGGATCAGCCTGTTCTCTGCGGTCCCGGCAGCACCATCAGCGATGCCGACATCGTGCGTTGCCTGTCGGATAACGTCGCGCTGATTATCGCGGAAAACGAGCAGACCGCCGCGGAAGCACGTTCGCTGATTAGAATCGAGTACGAGGATTTACCTATCGTCACCGATCCCGAACTGGCGATGGAAGATAGTTCTCCTCAACTCCACGAAGATCGTCCCAACAACATCCTCTGCCACTACCGCATTCGCAAAGGTGACATGGATGAGGGTTGGAAGCAGTCGGATGTGATCGTAGAGGGCGTCTACAACACCAGTTGGCAAGAACACGCCTATCTACAGCCGGAAGCCGGACTCGGCTACATTGATGACACGGGGCGCATAGCGGTGATCGTGGCGGGGCAGTGGGTGCACGAAGATCAGGAGCAGATTGCCCACGCGCTGGCACTGACCGAAGATAGTGTCCGCGTCATCTATCCGGCGATTGGTGGCGCGTTCGGTGGACGCGAAGATATGTCCGTGCAGATCGTGCTGGCGCTGGCGGCGTTTAAGTTGAAGCGTCCAGTCAAGATCATCTGGAGTCGCGAGGAGTCGATCCTCAACCACCACAAGCGCCATCCCGTCAAGGTCTACGCCAAGTGGGGCGCGACCAAAGAAGGCAAGATCGTAGCGGTGGAGGGCAAGATCATCGGGGATGGCGGAGCTTACGCTTACACCACCAACAAAGTCATGGGCAACGCGCAGTTATTGGCGAGCGGTCCCTACTCCGTGCCCAATATCCGGCTCGATACTTATGGTGTCTTCACCAACAACATTCCGTCAGGCGCATTTCGCGGCTTCGGCGGTCCTCAGGGATCGTTTGCTGCCGAAGGTCAGATGAATAAGCTGGCGGTGGCGCTGAATATGGATCCGGTGGAACTGCGCGCCCGCAATGTGCTGCAAGAAGGCGATCTGGCATCGACGGGTACACCACTGCCCGCTGGCGTCAGCATTGATAAGGTGGTCGATGCTTGCGCCCGCGAGTCGGGCTATTGGCAGCACACCGAAGATGGCTGGAAACGCTTACCGCTAAATCAGCCAGACAATCCTGCCAAACGGCGTGGAGTCGGCTTCGCGGCGGGGCTGAAGAATGTCGGTTTCAGCTTCGGTTTCCCCGAACAATCGTGGGCAACGGTAGAGATTCACGGCGGCGCACAGATCGATAAAGTGGTGGTGCGGCAGGCAGGTGCTGAAGTCGGGCAGGGCACGCACACTGCCGTCGTCCAGATGACCGCGGAAGCCGTCGGCGTGCCAATGGAAATGGTACACCTGATCAGCCACGACACCGCCGAAACGAAAACCTCCGGCAGCGCATCAGCATCACGACTCACCTTCATGTCCGGCAATGCCATTCGCGGCGCAGCTCAGTTGGCGCTGAAGGCGTGGCAGAGCGAGGAGCGTCCGGCAATCGGCACGTACCAGTATCGCCCGCCCCCAACCACAGCCTTCGATCCCGACACCGGACGCGCCGAACCGAATTTCGCCTACGGCTACGTAGCGGAAGCCGTTGAGGTCGAGGTGGACATGGAGACAGGGCTGATTCAGGTCATCCGTGTGGTCTGCGCCGATGATGTCGGTCACGCCGTCAATCCGCTGCATGTACAGGGACAGATTGAAGGTTGTATTGTGCAGGCACAGGGCTACGCGGTGATGGAGAATCTGGTCAGTGTCAACGGCGTGATCAAGAATCCCTATCTCAGCAATTACCTGATCCCGACGGTGTGGGATGTGCCGCTAGAAGTCAAGTCGGTGATCCTCGAATATAACGATCCGATTGGTCCGTGGGGCGCACGCGGCATGGCAGAGATGCCGTATCTGCCGTTTGCTCCGGCGCTGGCTGCCGCCGTTCATGAAGCGACGGGCATCTGGATCGATGCGATTCCGATGACGCCGGATCGCGTGGTCAGTCATCTGATGGCAGCGGGCAAGTGGGGCGGCTAGGGCGGATCGCCTTGAGTCACACAGGTAGACCGGAGGTTGAAACCTCCGGCTACAACACGCTGTAAACCCACTGAAGTGGGTTAAAACAAATAATGTGGCTACCCTCAACTAGTTTGTGTAAGTGGCAGCCTGAAATTAACTAGTCAGCATCTGGTTTCAGCCCGGTGCTTTAGCGTCGGGAACAGACAGATCACATAGCTACTCCACATTAGTGACAATGACAACGATGTTCAGCAAACAAAAGTGAAATGGCGACGCCGCAGCAAAAAGAGCCTTCGTATCCAGCTAACCTGAATAACCTGATCGTCATCCTCGGCGCGGGGGAGATGGGATCGGCGTGTGCGTATCGGCTGCACGAGGCGGGCTATCCAGTGGTGCTGACCGAATTGGAACTGCCCACCATGCTGCGAACTGTCGTCAGTTATGGTGCAGCGGTGCAGTATCACGCCGCTATCGTGGAAGGAGTCAGGACGCGCCGCGTACCAGCGGATCAGGTGCGCGAGTGCTTGGCGGACGGCACGATCCCGATCTTGATCGATCCGAACGGCGAGGCGGCGCGGACGCTGAATCCGCGTGCTGTGATCGATGCTAGAGGGATCGGTGGCGATCACCAACTCGCTGACGCGCCACTGCTGATCGGGATTGGCGAGGGATTCACCGCTGGCGTCAACTGCCACGCCGCTATCGAGATCGCCACCCCCGCTGATGCTCGGCTGATCCTGCATGCACCTGCTGATGGCGTTGTTCGGCAGATCAAGTGCGTCGGGCAGTGGGTGAGCGAGGGCGAGGAGATTGCCGTGATCGGCGGGGTTTCGCTGATCGCGCCGCTGGCGGGCAGACTGCGCGGTCTGATCGATGACGATACGATTGTGCGTCAAGGCATGAACGCCGCCGAGATCACGCCCCAGCTTCCGCGCTGGCAGTGTCATTTATGGTCAGACGAGGCGTTGGATATCAGTGGACGGGTGTTAGAAACCGTTGCGCGAGCGATCTAGCATTTACGAGAAATATTGCAGTGCCAGCAGCACGCGAGTTTCCACGTCATGCGCGGCATCGCGGGGGATCGACTGGATCGCGCTCTGCGCCTCCACGATGCTGTAACCCAGCGCGGTCAGCGCCGCCAGTACATCGGAGTCGGTATCATCGACAATCGTTAGACCCGCCAACACCTTATCGCCCATCTTGCCCTTGAGTTCAAAGACAATCTTTTCGGCGGTCTTCTTGCCCACACCGGGAACGCGGGTTAATACGGCGGATTCGTCGCGCATCACCGCCGCGCGCAGTTGATCGACGGATAGTGTGCTCAGGATTGACATGCCCATCTTCGGACCAACGCCCGTCACCGAAGTTAGCGTATCAAACAGGGCGCGTTCTTCCTCGCTGGCGAAGCCATACAGCGACAGCGAATCCTCGCGCACGATCAAGTTAGTATAGATAGTCACCATGCGCCCGACCTGCGCCATTTCCATCACCGTACGCGGCGCGAAAATACGCATACCGATGCCACCGACATTAACGACGACATATTCTTTACTAGCGTGAGTGACTTCGCCCGTAACACTATCAATCAGGGTCATATTTTATTGATCCAGCAGTTGTTCCCAGCGAGAGGCTTGCATAGCAGTCAGCGCGATTGCCAGCGCGTCGGCGGCGTCATCAGGTTTGGGAATCTGGTCAAGATTGAGCAGTGTCTTGACCATTTCCTGCATCTGCGCTTTGGGCGCGTTACCCGATCCGGCGATGGTTTGTTTGATCTCGGCTGGCTTGTACTCGTAGATCGGCAGCTTGGCATCCGCCAGCGCCATTAGCACCACACCGCGTCCCTGCGCCACCGTGATCGCGGCGGTGACATTTTTGCCGAAGAACATCTCCTCGATGCCCACCGCGTCCGGCTTGTACTCAGCGATCAACCGCGTGATCTCTTTGTAGATGTGCTGCAAACGGTTAGGCATC
Source organism: Anaerolineae bacterium (assembly GCA_019637555.1). Classification (GTDB taxonomy): domain Bacteria; phylum Chloroflexota; class Anaerolineae; order Aggregatilineales; family UBA2796; genus JAHBVK01. Next base: position 152,204 of record JAHBVK010000002.1, on the reverse strand, counting down.
TTCATGGTGGACTTGGTGGTGACCACGTTGTACTCCACCGCTATCGGATCGCCGTATTCGTTTTCTTCGACAAAGGCATAACCAACGATTGCCGTGCCGGGATCGATACCCATGAATCGCATGTGTTTGGTGTAGCCTTGTTTAACCTTGTGCTTCCAGTGCCGCCGCGATCTCGTCAGTCATCCGCAGCGAGGAGGAGACGTTTTGCGCGTCATCCAGTTCTTCCAGCTTTTCCAGCATGTTCATCACCTGCACGCCGTCGGCTGGTTCGAGTTCCATCTCGTTCTTGGCGACCCATGTGAACTGCGAGTCTACGATCTTGTAGCCCTGTTCACTGAGCTTTGTTTCGATGGAGGCGAGTGCTTCACGCGGGGTATAGACCTCGTGTACTTCCTCACCGGGGATTACGTCGTCCGCGCCCAGATCGGCAGCCGCCAGCAGCAGTTCATCGGGATCGACGCCCTCGGCGTTGACCTCGATGTAACCTTTGCGATCAAACTGCCACGAGACCGCGCCCGCTTCCGCCATGTTGCCGCCGCTGCGGTTGAACACCTGCCGGATTTCCGCCAAGCTGCGGTTGCGATTATCGGTCAGCACATCGACCAGAATGCCGATGCCATGCGGACCGTAGCCCTCATAAGTGATCTCATCCATCTGCACAGCGTCATCACCGCTGCCCGCACCACGCGCGATAGCGCGATCAATATTCTCTTTGGGCATGTTGGCGGCTTTGGCTTTGTCTACCGCCAGACGCAACTGCACGTTGAAATCGGGATTGCCGCCGCCTTCGCGTGCCGCAACGGTAATATTACGTCCCAGACGGGTGAAGGCTTTTCCGCGCTTGCTGTCTAGTGCGCCCTTCTTCCGCTTAATCGTCGCCCACTTACTATGACCTGACATGCTGGAATCTCCACTCGTCTTGCAAATCTATCTATCAAAATTATACCCGAATCCCCAATGACGGGAAGGGCGGAGGGAATAGTGCTGAAGTGCTGAGTGCTGGAAGAAAAGTGCCGTTGTACCAGAGTGCCAAGAGTACCAAAGCCAGCAGCAGCGACTCTCCCACTTGCAGCTTGCGGTACAATATTGCGTATCGTTGATAACGGAGAAGACAAGATGGAACTCAACGAACAAGGCAAAATCGAAAGCCTAGAATCTGATGCCGAGATCGAAGCGGATGAAGCGCTGTGGGATGCACAATTTGCTTCAACGCCAACATCTGTATTCGATGCCTTGATCAAGAAGGCTTTAGCCGATGATGCAGCCGGATTGACCGAAGAATGTGAGTAAATCTTCTGCTTGTTCTCTCTCCTTTGTGCGATCTCCTGTTGAGTCAACCACACCTAACCGCTAGACTCGACTCCAAATTTCAGAACACAAAGTATCGCGCTTATGTCAACCAATTTACTCATCATCGTGGGTAACGGCAGCGATGAACAGAATCCCGCCGACTTCGATCAGCTTGCCGCCGCATTAGCTCAACAGTTGAATGTCCCCACGCTAACTGCTTATCTCGATGCTTCCCCCTCGATCAGCGAAGCGCTGCGGCAGGGGATCAACGCACATCAGCCGCGCCGTGTAGTGGTGCAACCATTACTCGTCGGGACCAGCGCCGCCAAGAAGAACAATCTGCGCCTGACTATCGAATCAGCGCGCGAACTGTACCCCGATGTCGGGCTGCACTACGCGCCAGAACTGGGATCACATTCCGGCGTGATCGCCGCCTATCGAGTATTGATCGAGGCAGCGATCCAAGCAGCGGCGCAACCTATCGTCCCCGCAGACACCGCGCTGATCGTGGTCGGGCGCGGCAGCCGTGATCCTGAGAGCAACGCGGATGTATATATGCTGGCGCGGCGGCTGTGGGAAGAAGTCAAGTTCGGATCGCTGGAAGTTGCCTATCATCGATTGACCAAACCCGATCTGGCGGCAGCGATCAACCGCTGCTTGCAGATTGGCGCACGGCGGATCGTGATCTCGCCTTACATGCTCTACGAACGATCTGTGTACGAGACGATCCTTAAGCAAGCGCGGCAGCTTCAGCCATTGATTGTGGACTCAGGTGCGGAATTGTTGATCACCGATCACCTGAACGATGATGCTGGCATGGTGGCGGCGATCACGGCACGTTATCAAGGGGCGTTGGCGCAGTTGAGCCAAACACTGCGTGAGTTTTTCCCTTTCACTGAAACGGAACTGGCGGAAATCCATCAGTTTGCCCCTCATGCTCATGCTGGAGCATTTGATCTACAGTCGCTGCTGCCACCGCGCTATCAAGGTGAGGTACAGGTCAGCGCCGCGCCGATGTCCGCCGCCGATCTGATCTTCGACGCCGATGGTCAAGTGGCGTGGGATCAGATTTGGGGCAGCTTCTGCGATCTGGCGTTGGCTGGTGGACCGCCGCATCGCGGATCGCTGCTCGAACCTGCCGCGCCGGAATCCGCCACCGCTGATCCGATTGGCTACCGTCGCGTGATCGTAGAGCTAGAGCGCGGCATCACCATGATCACCGGACTGCCCGTGATCACCGACAAGTATCTCGGCTGGATCGGTGTTCAGTGTACCGATGAGGAAATGGCGTTGTGGCTGCTGCGTGCCATCGTGGTGGAGAACATCAGCGTACGCCGCGAGGACGCGATCCTATATCTTCCGGCGGGCGCACATTTCCGGCTGGAGAAGGAGATCAAGAACGTGATCACCGTGCTGGCAAAGACGCATCATTACTGGACGGAACATCTGGCAAGTAAGGCAAAGGTCGGCTGATGGCAGCGCAGATCAATCCGCCACGTGTTGGCGTTGCCGTGCTGATCCAACGCAAGGGCAAGTTGCTGCTGCATCGGCGCAAAGGGATGCACGGCAAGGGTACGTGGTCAGTCGCGGGTGGACATCTGGAATATGGCGAGACGCCCGAAGATTGCGCGATCCGCGAGGTGTGGGAGGAAATGGGAATACGCATCGGAGAGGTAAGCTTCGTCGGCATCACCAACGATGTGTTCACTGATACCGGACTGCACTACATCACCATTTGGATGCGGGCGGCGCTGATCGAAGGCGATCCGGTTGTCGCCGCGCCGGAAGAAGTCGAGGAGATCGGCTGGTTTTCATTGGGTGGGCTGCCGCAGCCGCTGTTTCTGCCGCTAGAACACTTCTTCAGCGGTCAGCTTTACAGCTCCAGTGAGATAGGATCAACGACTTAATGTTGCGCCAACGTAAGCAAACTAGCCTACAATAATAATGAGATTGGCTTACTACGTCATTCACCGGAGAACACCATGACTGTATTCAGCGTGATGACTTGGAATGTCGAGAACTTATTCCCACCGAACCCCGCCGATAAAGACAACACCGCCCGCCCACCTGATCTGGATACCTACTTCCGCAAGCTGGAATATCTGCGCCTGATCATTGAGGAGGGTTTGAAACCCGATAACGACTCGCCCACAGTGATCGCGTTGCAGGAAGTGGGCGACATCGCTGCTGTGCAGGGGCAGGTCTACAACCCGATCAAAGACTTACAAAGTCGGCTCGGTGGCGCGTATCCACATGCCTATACAGGCATCCCCGATGGACGCGGCATCCGCGTGGCGCTGCTCTCCAAACTGCCGCTGACAGGTGTGCAGAACTGGGTCGATTTTCCCTTCGGACTATTTAAGTTCAGCGTCATGCAAGGGATGAGCGCGGATACCGAAGTCACCCGTATGGGACGCGGCGCGGTCAAAGCAACTGTTGAAGTCGAGAAGGGACTGCGCGTTCACCTCGTCACCACACATCTCAAATCCAAATTGGTGACCTACACCGCGCCTTATGGCAAGTATCCGCTGTGGAATCCTCCCAACGAGTACGAGCGCACGCGCGAACTCGGTTTCGCCAGTCTGCGCCGGATCGCCGAAGCTGCCGCCGTGCGCTCGCGCATCCTCGATCTGATCACCTCCAACGACGATCCGCTGGTGCTGATGGGCGATCTGAACGACGAGCAGCAAGCCGCCTCCACCGCCATGTTCTACGGTGAATGGGAGCCAATCGTCGACTCTGCGCCCAAACCCGGCGACAAGATCAAGTTCACGCGCAAGATTCTCAGCGCCAACAAGAAGATCGACGATACGCGGCTGTACAACCTCGCGGATGTGATCCAGCCAGAACGCCGCTACTCCCGCATCAATGACGGGCGCAAGGAACTGATCGATCACATTCTGGTCACACGCGATCTGGCGCTGGCGACCACGCGGGTCGATGCGCTGGTCGCCAATCTGGAGAGCATCGGTGTCAATCGGGATGCCCGCCAGAAAGAAGTGATCCCCGATCACGCGCCTGTATACGCGATCTTCGAAGTAGCAGCACCGAAGAAGTAGCAGTGACATTCAAGAATAGAATCAAACGCAGAACGAATGAAGGCTATTCGTTCTGCGTTTGCCGGGTTATCGGGAGTAAACCGGAGGTTTATTGATGATAACATTAATTATCGGAACATAGCGATTTTCTGAGCAGAGAATGGCAATGTTCCGGCAATGCATTAGCCTATCCTCGCCAGTAGACCATCTTCAGCACGGATCGCGGCTAGCTCCTCATAAGGGATGGTCACCGACTGCGGTCCGGCGGCGTAGGGCATCACCTGATAAACGTTGAAAGTGATCATCAACCCTTCGGACGTCAGAGTCCAGACGGCATAGTTATCTGCCGTTGGCAGCGCCCCTTCAGGGAACAGCAGTAGATCGCGTGTTTTCAGGTCGGCGGTGGCGAAATCCGAGATGAATTTCAGATAATCCGAGGCTGGCTTGAACAGATCAGCCAGTTCGACCACTTTGCCCGACACCAGATCGAAGGTCAGCGATCTGTAGATGGTCAGCGGATGCGCCGCGCCCGCTGCGTAAGTAGCAATCTCGAAGCGCAAACTAACCAGTCCATCGCGGGTATAGGACGTATAAAAGCCCAGCAAAGCAAAGCTCTCAAAATCCGCGATCTCAGGTATTGGCGTAGAGGTCGCCGCTTCCGTAATTAACTGATCGCGGAAGTCGTAGACTGCTGACTTGACGACCTCCGCCACCGCCGCATTGAAGGTGTCTGCCTTCTGCACAGCATCATCGCCTTCACCGCCACCCAACTGCGGCTGGCTAACCTGCACGTACAGCTTGGGATCATCATAGCGTTCACTGCTAACCACAGACGTCATTGAGAAGCCATTGCTCAGCATGGTCACGCCCGATACGCCTAGCGGAGTCGGTTCGATAGTTGGCGTTGCGGTGGGATTTTGCGCCCGTATCGGGGCAGCATTAAGCGTCAGCGCGCTGGTGATCATCATCAGCAGCAACGCCGCGAAAACAAGCGATGTGCGTTTCATGGTTGGTTATCCGATATTGATTAGACTGATAGGATTCAATTCTACAGTCGCCACCAAGTCGTAATTCATCGCGCCCGTGATCCGTACGGGAATCATCTCGCCAACGGTAGCCACGCCGTCGAGGATCACGTAACCATCGATCTCCGGTGCGTCGCGGTAGCTGCGGGCGATGGTTAACCCATCTCCTTCGCCTTCTACCAGCACCTTGAGTGTCTTGCCCACCTGCGCCTGATTCTTCGCCAAGCTGATCTGCTGCTGAATTTCCATCAGTTCATCACGACGTGCCTCTTTGATTTCTTGCGGCACATGATCAGGTTGATCAAACGAGGGCGTATTTTCTTCGAGGCTGTAGGTGAATGCACCCACGCGATCAAATTGCAGATCGCGCACGAACTGCTTCAATTCTCCGAACTCCTGATCCGTCTCGCCCGGATAGCCGACGATAAAGGTCGTGCGGATCGCCAGATCGGGCATAGCGACGCGCATCTTCTCCACCGTGCGGTAAACCCACTCGATGTTGGCGGGGCGGCGCATCCGTTGCAGGGTTTTGCGACTGCCGTGCTGTAAGGGGATGTCCAAATAGTGCAGGATCTGCGGACGGGTTGCCATCACCTCGATCATCCGATCCGTGACCGCACCGGGGTAAGCGTACATGATGCGGATCCATGGCATTTCGGGAACGCGATCTGTGAGCTGTTCCAGCAAATGTGCCAGTCCGTCTTTGATGCCCAGATCGTGACCGTAATCGGTGCTGTCCTGCGCTACAAGGATGATCTCTTGCGTGCCCATCCGCGCTAACTGCTGCGCTTCCGCCACAATCGACTCGACTGGTCGGCTGACGGCAGTCCCCTTGATCAGCGGGATGGCGCAGAAAGCACAGGGACGGCGGCAGCCATCCGCGATCTTGATGTAGGCGCTCGCGCCCTGAATCGAGACTCGCGCCGCACCGCGCTCATCCGATCCGACGGTGATGGCATCGGTGGGCAGGTGATACAGCGGTTCGGGATGTTTACGCGCCCGCAGTGAAGTGACGAAATCAACGATGTCCATCCAGCGCCGCGTGCCGATCACGCCGTCGAGTCCGGGGATGCGCTCGACCAGTTCACCGCCGTAACGCTGCGATAGGCAGCCCGCCGCGATCAGCAGTTGATCCGGTTTCTTATTCTCCGCCAGTTCACGCAGTGCACTAATGCTCTCATCCTTCGCCGCGCTGATGAAACCGCAGGTGTTGACGATTAATACTTCCGCTTTTTTCGCTGAATCGACGCCTTGCATCCCCGCTTTGCTCAGGAGCTGCGCCATACTTTCTGAGTCTACGGTGTTCTTGCTGCAGCCGAGAGAGAGCAAGAAATAATTATTCCGCCGCTTGGAGCTAGTAGCCATGTTGATCCTGTTTTCCGATACTTGGACATCGGGAGAGTCTACAGAAGGGATCGCGGCGGGTCAATTGGGAGAATTGATTCGTTGGTGTCTAAACACAGCTTGGGCAGAAATGCGATTACTACTGTTCATCCACAGGAGATTTGCGCTAAAGTGTTTGTAGCTCTCCGTTGAATCCACTTTTCTGAAGCTGCCTGCAAGTCCTTTAGCACATCGCAAATATCATCGTCCTGTTCACCCAACTGAACGAGTGATCGAGCAGCCCACAAACGCACTGACTCCTTTTCGTCGAAAAGCATCGGTTTAAGTATCGGTATCGCCCTTTTTGCAGCCAATTCCGCTAGAGCGCGAGCAATTGCACCCCGCACGATGGCATTTTTATCAGTCAAACGCTGCATTAATGGCGTGATCGCTGTGCGCATCTTAAGTTTTCCAAGCCCAATGGCGGCATTTGATCTGATCCACCATATTTTGTGTGTTAGCAGCTTTACCAGATGATCACTTGCTGGCTTGTAGCGTAATTCTCCAACAAGATCGCAGGCTAACGCTATCAGTTCCGGGTTGCGGCTATCAAGATATTCTGCAATTCTCGGAGCAGCCTCAGAATAATTAATTCTGGTCAATGCTATCATGGTGGCGATCTGTACATTTACATGATCGCCGTCAAGCAATTTTAGCAGCGGTTCGCCCGCCCGCTTCGTATGCAAGCTTCCCAAACTCTCGGCTACATGTGCACGCACTTTGGGAGATGGATCGGCTAGAGCATCAAGCAGCGTTCGGATAACTACTTCCCCTTTATAGCCGCTCAATGCCCATGCCGCCGTTTCTCGAACTATGACTTTGTTTCGCCTGTTTTGTACCATCGCAGCAAGTTTTGGTATCACGTCTTTTGCCAACCGCGAAGGTTTCACTGGCATCGCTGTATAGGTGCCGTCACCATTCCCTCTAGCTGTGAGGTGATTCATAGAGCCGGGTAACATTGCAGCCGCCGTATACCTAACGTTCTGATCCTCGTCACTGAATAGAGTTAGCAGTGGATCTACTGCTTTGTTTCCACGAAGTCCCAGCGCGTCCACAGCAGCTAAACGAACTTGAGGATGTGGATCACGAAGAAGCTCAATCAACACCTCATCAACGTGCTCGTCAACAACATTTTTTAGCTCCAAGATCGCGTTTTTTCTTATGTCAGGGTCATCATCCGTGAAGCGTGATAGTAACTCGCTTCGATTAAACGAAAGCACAGTGTTGTCCTAGCTTATTTACAGCGCTGTACAGAATTATATAGTGGGCAACCTTGATAAGTTTGCCAGTATTCAGCAGTCACTTCGGAGCTATCTTGCAGATCATGGGATCAAAGACGGAGCAGCGGCAGAGTCGGCTTTAGGTGGGTTGCTTTAGCTCTACACAAGTGCTCTCACTTACTTCGCTTCCCTACGCGATGGCAAGTTTACATTTTCGCCTTCCTGCACTCTCCCCGTCGCAGGCGCGATCCGCAAAATCCAGCACTCCGCGCCGTCATCTGCCCAATCAATATCCCAATCGAATCCGGTGCGGCGATTGTTGAAATGAGCACGTACATTACGCAGCAGCGTTTGCAGCCGCGCCTGCCAGTCCGGTAGTGACGACTCAGGACGCGCCCATCTGCCTAGCTTCGGCAGCGCGATCCATGATCCGGCGGGTGTACCATCGTCAATATGGATTAGGTCGTCCTCGTAGGCGGCTTCAGTAGTGGCGGAGCCCTTCGCCTTCGCGTTGATCATGCCCATGAACAGCACATCGCGGCGTAACTCGCCCTCACCGTTGTAACCGAGCGCCGCTGTCCACAGATCGCACAGCGCAGTGGCAAGTTCCAGCGTATCTTTGGCATTGACGTTTAGGCGCGAGGCAAAACGATCCGAGAAGTCGAGGTCTGGGTGAGCTTCCACGCTGAAGGCGGATCGCAGCGCGATCATGTCTGGGAACTCCCAATTGAAGTTGGGCAGATTGAAGCTGCTGATCAGCCGGTCCGCGCGTTCGGTGATCACGCCCTGCGTTGCCTCGTCAATGCGGATCAAGCCGAAGTCGAGCGCGTCCCGATAGGCGGTGTCGAACAACACGAACGAAGCAGGTACAGGCAGCCGATAGCTGCGTGCGATATCCAGCAGCGTCACCTTGACGCCAACGCCATAATTGCGGGCGACGTTCGTGCCTAATGGTAGATACGGACGATATTTCTTCGAGCCAATGGTGACATCTCGTGCCACGTCAACTACTCCCGCGAATCAGCGCCTAGCTCACATCCGTCGTTTCGGTGTTGAGTGCGAATCGCTGCAATAGCTTCTCCCGCAGCGCCACATGTTCGGACTGCATCAGCGCGGGGTCTTCCTCGTAAATGGTGCGTGCCTCTAACTGCGCTTCCGAGACCAACTTGACATCCATGTGCTCACCAAGCCGCGCCACGCCGCCGGACTGCCGCGTACCCAGCAGATCGCCAGCGCCACGCATCTGCCAATCCAACTCCGCCAGCTTGAAGCCATCGGTGGTTTCTTCCATCGCCTTCAAGCGCGGATTTTCGGCGTCGCCGTCGTCGGGGATCAGCAGGCAGTAGCTGGCATGTTCACCGCGTCCAACGCGCCCGCGAAACTGGTGTAGCTGCGCCAAGCCGAAGCGGTTCGCGCCTTCGATCAGCATTACCGTGGAGTTCGGCACATCGATCCCGACTTCCACGACGGCGGTACAGACCAGAACATCGGTCTCACCGCGACTGAACGCGCCCATAGCGGCGTCTTTTTCGGCGGGCGTCATCTTGCCGTGCAGCAGACCCAGACGCCGTTTGGGAAATACTTTCTCCGACAGCCGCTGAAATTCTTCCACTGCCGACGGTACGTGTTCTAGCGATTCGCTTTCCGAGGCTTCCACCAGCGGATAAACGATGAACGCCTGTCTGCCTTTTTCGATCTGCGACTCAATGAAGCCATAAGAGCGTTCACGTTCGCGCGGGGTCAGCACCCGCGTCTGGATCGGCGTGCGTCCGGGCGGCATCTCGTCCAGTACGCTGAGATCGAGATCGGCGTACATAGTCAGTGCCAGCGTGCGCGGGATCGGTGTGGCGGTCATCACCAGCACATGCGGATTAACGCCCTTGCCGCGCAGTTTGCCGCGCTGCTGCACACCAAAGCGGTGCTGCTCGTCGATCACCACCAAGCCAAGCTGCTGGAAGTTGACATCATCTTCCAGAATGGCATGAGTGCCGACGAGGATGTTGACCTTGCCCTCACCCAAATACCACAGCGTATCACGGCGCTGTTGGGCGCTGCTGGAACTGGTCAACAACTGCACGTTGAGTTCTTCGCCACCGGGCATTTGCGCCAACATGCGGGTGATGCTCTTGTAGTGCTGTTCAGCAAGGATGCCTGTCGGTGCCATGATCGCGGCTTGCATTCCCGCTTGCACCGCCATCAGCATCGACGCCAGCGCGACTACCGTTTTACCCGCACCGACATCGCCTTGCAGCAAACGGTTCATCGGAATCGGTTTGGCAATATCTTCGCGCACCGCCATGATCGAGCGCTGTTGTGCGCCCGTCAACGGATAAGGCAGCGCGCCAGCAAAAGCATCGTACCAATCATCCGCCACACTGATCGCTTGTGCGGGCTGCGACTGCCACTCGCGGCGGTTTTGCAGCACACCCAGTTGCAACAGCATCAACTCATCGAAGCTGAGACGCCGCTGCGCCAATTCCAGCGCCTGCATCGACTCAGGGAAGTGCAGCTGCATCAGCGCCCAACCGAGATCCGGCAAGTCCATGCGTTCCAGCACGCTCTCCGGCATCGGATCAGGATAGAACTCCGCGCACAGGTCTAGCGCCGCGCTGGCAGCACGCCGCAGTAAATTCTGCTTGGTGTTACGACTCAGGCTGTAAACGGGCAAGATCATCGGGTTGTATAGGGCGTCGCGCTCAACGGGTTCCCATTCCGGCTGGCTCATGGTCGGCTTGCCGAGGAACAACTCGACTTTGCCGCGCAGGGCAATCTGCATCCCACGCTCGAAGACGGTACGCAGCCATGGCGCACCGAAGAACGTAGCGGTCAGCGTACCGGTGCCATCGCCAAGCGTGACGTTGATGATTTCCTGTCCGCGCTTGCCCTTGAACACACCAACACTGCGAACTTCACCCAGCGCCGTGACCGTCATGCCCGGTAGCAGCTTGGCAAGTGGTGGCATCTGGGTGTAATCATCGTAACGACGCGGCAGGTTGAACAGCACATCTTCAACGGTGAATAAGTCCAACTCCGCCAGTTTTTCAGCGTTCTTTGGACCGATGCCATTGAGGACAGTCAGCGGTTGTTTGACCGCCCGCGCTGCCCGTTCCGACTGTTCGCGCACATAGTTATCGCGCTTGCGGCGGGCGGGGGTTAGGGCTTCGTTTTTGGGTTTATTGGGCGTCAACCCTTCCCCGAATCGCTCCCGCGACTCAGGATCAGGGCGTTCAAAGCCGGATGCCAGCGATTCACGGTACTGTCGTGGCTGCGGCGCTGGTGGCTGCTCGGCTTCCTGCTCAGACTCTGCCTGACGTTCCGCCTGACGTTCCCCATGGTCTTCAGCCTGTGATTTGATCTCCGGCGCTTCCTCGGTCACGTATCCGCTGATGATCACCGTTTCCTGATAGGTGATCACCACTTCTTCGACTTCGATGTAGTCGGACGAGCGCAGCGCTTCCGCGGCTGGCTCTATATGTTCGATATGTTCGCGCTCGATTGGTGCATCGTGATGGCGTGCTTGTTGTGGCTGTTGTTGCGCTGGTGGTGATTGGCGCTGCTCGCGGGGCTGCTCACGGCGTTCTTCGCGGCGATCTTCGTACCGCTGCCGCTCCTGCCGTTCTTGCTGAGGTTTTTGCGGTTGTGCCTGCGGTTGTGCCTGAGCCGCTGGTGGTGTCGCTGTTACCGTGCCATTAGGAGACGGAATCCGCCCCATGATACGTCCAAGCATGTATTTGATCGCTTCGCGGCGATCTGGCTCCACATTGAGATCGTGGTAGGTGGCAATGACACCTGCCAGTTCATCGATCAACGTGTGGTGTTCGGGCTTCTTCGCCTGAGCGCGCGCGTCGGGTATCCAATTGGAGGCGAACGTCGCCAACCCGCCGATGACGGCTTTATCTTGGTATCCGGTTTCTTGTTCGTGCTTGAGGATTTTAACGAGCGTTTCCAGAGCTGATGGCATGGTACGACACTACTCACTTCATCTCATCCACACCGGAGGTTCAGGAGTAAGACACCAGCTCCGGCAGTATTATTTCTTGACAAAAGAGACGCCCAAACATTTTGGACCCACATGCACACCGATGGCAGGCGTCACTTCCACGATGATCGTATCGGCGGGGGCGACGGCGCTCAATCGTTGCTGCAGATCTTCCGCGCCCTCATAGTTGACCGAGTGCAGCACCGCCAATTTCTCCAGCGGACCGTAAGCCGATGCCGCTTCGACCAGTGCCGCTATCGCGCGGCTGGTGGTGCGCTGACGTTGAAAGGTGTGGACTTCACCCTCATGCACATCAATGATCGGCTTGATCTGGAGCAGGGTGCCGAGTCCGGCGACCAAAGTGCTGACACGCCCACCGCGCCGTAAAAACTCCAGCGTATCAATCGCCGCGTACAGCTTAACCCGTTCGCGCGTGCTGCGCATCGCAGCAAGTACCTGATCTGGTGTACCACCGTCAGCGGCAACTTCCGCGCCCGCTGCTACCTGCCAACCTAAGCCCATGCTCACTGATCCGCTGTCATAGGCGGTAGTGCGGTTGGGATCGATCTGTTGGGCAGCGAGTTTCAGCGTATTATAAATGCTACTGAACTGTGATGCCACCCCAATTACGACCACATGTTCGTATCGTTCCAGTTGCAGCTTGATCGCTTCTTGCGCTAACCCCGGCGGCATTGCGGACGTGCGCGGTAGGTCGGGAGAAGTGGCGAGGCGCTGGTAAAACTCTGCTTTGGTGAAGGCGACTCCATCATCAGGGTAACTCTCACTGCCCCAGTTGATGAAGGCGGGCGTCACCACGATCTGCCATTTGTCCAGCCATTCCTGCGGCAGATCGGTAGTACTATCAACAACCAGACCCACTTTTTGCGTCATCGTCCTCAACTTTCACTATCATCAATATAAGAGTCGCCCAATTTACCGAAGTCCTCATCCAGTCGTTCGTAAACTACGATGCCAAGCGAATCCGGTCCGATGAGACTGGCTAACGACGGTTGATACAACTGAACCGGATACGACCCCGCACCGATTTCCTCCTCCAGCCGATCTGTCAGGGAACGCAGTGTCTCCGGCGGGATGTTGCTGCTGTAGAGGATGCAGGAGCGTTCGACGTTCTCAAATTCCGCCGCGAACTCCACCAGCTTATCGATTGCCTGCGCGCGGGTACGGACTTTCTCCACTGCCTGTAAATCGCCATCTTCGATGGTCAGAAAGGGTTTGATACCGAGCATCGCGCCGAGCACGGTCTGCGACTCGCTGAGCAAACCGCCGCGCTGAAGATAGCTCAACGTTTCCGCGTAGAACATGGTATAAAGTCGCGGCACCAGACTGCGCACAAAGCGGATGATCTCAGCGGCGGGCGATCCCTGCTGTGCCATGCGTGCGGCTTCCTCGACCATGATGCCGAGCATTACTGAAGTCGTTTGCGAATCTACAACTTCAATATCGCAGCGACCCAGCAGCTCCTGGCGGGCAAGCTGCGCCTGATGAAACATCGGATGGATGGCGCGGGAAAGGTGTAGCGAGATCACCGGACTGCCTTCACCGCACAGTCGTGCATACAGTTCGGTGATCTTCTCGACGGATGGCGGCAGCAACGAGGGCAACTCGCTACCCGTGTAGCTTTGCAGCTTGCGGAAATACTGCTCTGAGTCGATGTCCTTACCTTCGCGATAAGTTACCCCGCCGAGTTGTATTTCCAGCGGCAGTACCTCGATCCCGAAGTCGCGCATGGCGTTGGGATTTAGAAAATGAGCAGAGCTATCGGTGACTATACGGACGGGAACTGCTGGCATCAATCAAATTACTCGGCGCTCAGGATATAGTGGTAGTGTGGCTGACCGCCAGAGATTACAGTGAATTCCGGTGCACTGCCATAGCGCTCTTGCAGCCAACTGCACGTCGCTTCGGCTTCTTTGGCGCTGATGTCCGTGCCATAATACAGCGTGACGATCTCGTAATCGAGAACGTTCATTTTCTCCAGAACATCCAGCAGCAGTGGACGCAGTTGATCGGCGGCGCTGACCAGCGAGCCATTAACCAGCCCGATAAACTGACCATTACGCACCTGCACGCCATCTAGCTCCACCGCACGAGTGGCAATGGTGATCTCGCCTGTGACAATACTTTCCGCCGACTCGTGCATGTCCGTTTCTAGCGCCGTCAGATCAGCACGCGGATTGAAGGAGAACATCGCGCCGATGCCCTGCGGTACGCTGATGGTGGGCACCACGATCACGCGCTTATCCTGCTGCGTCGCCAATCGAGCTGCTTGCTTTGCCGCCAAGACCACATTTTTATCGTTAGGTAGCAGCACGAATTTATCGGTAGGCAGATTATTGATTGCCTCGATGAACTCTTCCACGCTCGGATTCATGGTCGCGCCACCGCTGATCACTGTTGCTGCGCCGAGATTGAAGAAGACCTCGCGCAGTCCTTCCCCCGGCGCTACCGCGATCACGGCGACTTCGCCCGCGACCACGCTGACGGTTGGAGCAGCGGCGGCGGCTAAGCCCGCCGGATCGATCTCCCTATCATCTTGCGCCTCGCGCATAGCGATGTAGCCTTCGCTTTGCTCCTGCATATTCTCTACCACTACGTCCTGAATCACGCCCAACTTGACGCCATAGCTGATCGGCACACCGGGATCGTGGACGTGTATATGAACCTTAACCACCTGTGGATCACCGACCACCACCATCGAGTCACCCATCGCGGCGATGTCGCGGCGGATTTGATCCACATCGAGGTTCTGACCACTAATAATGTACTGCACGTCGTAACCGTAACCGCGCTCATCGTCGGCGGTCAGCACCGTGCGTAGTGCCGGGTCGTTATGCGAATTCGATGGGACTGGCGTGGCTTGCACTTCGATCTCTTTACCCGGCGCGGTCAGTGCGGCGACTGGTTCTCCGCGCAGCGCCCGCAGCATCCCCTCGAAAAAGACCACCAAGCCCTGACCACCAGAATCGACCACACCAGCTTTCTTCAAAATCGGCAGCAGTTCCGGTGTGCGCTTGACCGCCTGCGAACCGCGCTCAACGATGCGCTCAAGGATAGTCTTGAGATCGTTGGTGGTCTGGGACGCATCCTCGACTTCTTCCGCGATCTCACGGGCGACGGTCAGGATCGTGCCTTCTTTCGGCTCTTGCAGAGCACGGTAGGCAAGCTGCACCGCCTCGCGGAAGCCCTTCGCCAGCGCCTTGGCATCGATCTCAGTGTGTCCGTGCAGCGCCTTAGCGAAGCCGTCGAACATCTGCGAGAGCAGCGTGCCGGAGTTCCCGCGCGAGCCGTAGATCGCACCCGTTGCCAGCGCCGCCGCCTGATCGGTGGTCGCCTGCGAACTTGCGCCGTTCATGCGTTTGTAGGCGGCACGCAGCGTGTGCAGCATATTAGTTCCCGTGTCACCATCAGGAACGGGGAACACATTGAGTTGGTTGATCGTTTCGTAGTTGCGCTCGAACCAGACCACACCCGCCGCGATCATGCGGCTGAGGCAGGCACTGTTGAGGACGATGATCGGTTGTGGCGATGCCAGTAGGGAAGTGTTGTTCTCTGGTTGATTTGACATAAAGCGGCGGTATCGAGCCGTAAGTTCATAACACAATTTTGCCGAGTGATATTACTCGTTAAGCAGTAAAAACACCACTGAGAAAGATGGGTTATCATTGACTCAGGCTCGTTATAAGATAGAGATAGAACGTCGGAACTTCCGAGGGGGTTACACCATGCCAGAGATCACCGGAGCAGCACAACGGACGCAGGCGCGGCGGCGCTTGGTAGCGTTGGCGCTGTTGATCGTGGCGTTAGTATTCGCCATCATGCCCGCACAATTCGGGCTGCTGGCACAGAGCACGCGCGCTGGACTGCCCACCAACACCCCGCGCGGTGGATCGGGATCGACGGGTGGTGGCAGCGAAGTGGTGACAGCGACGCCTGCCCCCGTGACACAGCCATTTCAGGCAAAGCTGTGTGCAGATTGTTTGCGTGTACGCATCCGTGCCACGCCGGGAACTGCCGGTGAGGTGGTGGGGTTTGTGCCGCCGGATGCACAGTTCTCAGTGGTCGCCCGCAGCAACGATGCGCTGTGGTTGCAGATCGTGCTGCTGGATGGATCGTCCGGTTGGGTGTCAGTCGATTTCGTGCGCGGCTTCGATGGCAAGCCCTTCTCCAATGCTGTGATCGACGGGTTGCCTATCGCTGGCGAGGCGATTGAGGCAAGCGTGACGCCGACTAGCAGCTTGGGCATTCCGGCGTTCCTCTCCGGTGTTACCTCCAACGCCCGCACGATCTTCTTGAAGGGTCGAGAACTCGGGAACGCGGCTAACGTATTCGTGCGCATCGGGGACAGTATCACCGTCTCGCCTAACTTCCTATTCGACATCGGTGTGGGCAAAGTTGACCTCGGTGGCTACGGCGTTCTCGGCTCGGTGATCGATTTCTACAAGAATGGACAGGTGCGTGGCGGGAACTCCTTCACCATCCAGCCAATTGCGGCAGGTGGCGGTTGGGCATCAGAAGCACTGTTCATCCCCGGTTACTCCTTCCCCGAAGTCTGCGGACAGCGCACGCCGCTGGTCTGTGAACTGGAAGTGACCAAGCCCGCCGTCGCCTTGATCATGATCGGCACCAACGACAGCGGCAGCGGATCGCCGGACACCTTCGGCAATAACCTCCGCACCATCGTGGAGATCACCATCAAGAACGGCACGATCCCTGTCTTGAGCACGATCCCGCCTAAGAATATTGATGAGGATCAAACGCGCCGCGTGGACGCTTTCAACCGCGTGATCCGGCAGGTAGCGCAGTTCTATGAGATTCCACTGTGGGATTACTATTATTCGATGGCGCAGCTACCCAACAACGGTATGAGCGCCGATGGCTTGCATCCGTCCGTGCCGCCCAATGGTCGCGTCTACAGCTTCACGCCGGAGAATTTGCAGTACGGTTACACGCTGCGGAACCTGCAAGCATTGCAGGTGCTAGATACGTTGTGGCGGCTGGTACAGCAGTAAGAGGCGTCGAGTGCTGCGTGCCCTGCGATGTGCCAGATGTGCCGGATGTGCCAGATATGCCGGATGTGTCAATCGCATAAAAGAAGGCACAGCGTTGAGGGTTTTGTTTGGCGATCTGATTCAAAATGTGCGACAGCTTTAGTAGATCGCTTGACAGGGCAGCACCTTGTTTCAGCGCGGTGCTTATGCAGAAATAACCCGGTATGCCTGTATAACCCTCACCCCAACCCCTCTCCCGCCTGCGGGAGAAGGGCTAAAACAAACTCCCCCTCTAGCCGCAAGCGGACAGAGGGGGATGAGAGCTGGTTTACCGTACTATTTATTTTGTTAATGACCATTGTTACGCAGTAGAAACGCGACTCTAGCTTATTCTTTGAGCACAGATAAATTTATTGGAGTGTGGATAACAACTCATGACTTCCCTCGAACGACTACACAATCGCATCGATCTGGTGGCAGTACCATACACGGATCGGGGATCGCGGCTGCTGCTATTCCGTGAGGGGCAATACCTCAGTGTGCGCTTGGCGGAACGGTGGGAGAAGTGGCAAAACGAGTACGGGCATTATCGCCAGCGCCCGCCCATCATCGAGAAGTTTCGTTTTCTGGACAGCGAAGGCAATCCGCTGGACTTTGAGGTGGATACGTATCCGCATGTGGTCAAGTTGAGCACAGCGGCGGGTATGTTCGGCTGGACCTTTGCTGATGTGGAGACAATGCTAGTGCGCCTGCCCGCTGGCAAATGCGGTTTCGAGTTTCAGGCGCTGGGCGAATCGGGTGGCACGGATAGGCGCGGCGGCACGATGCACGGTAAGCGCAACATCGCTTACACCACTGCCGCTGAAATCCTGAGCAACAAACTAACCGTCTTGGAAGCAGATAAGGGACGCATCCGCGTCAGTGTGCAGCTACAGGCGCAAGAGGGTGATACGCTGCTGCTCAATGTGACTCCGCGCTTGGGCTTCAACCGTTCGCTGCCTACCGCCGATGCACTGATCGAGCGCAACCGACTTACGTGGGAGACGTGGTTCAACGCCGCGCCGCCCGTGCTCGATGAGTACATGGAGCAGTATTTGTACGCATGGTGGATCATGCGGGCGGGCTTACTCAACCAGCGTTATTTCTTCACCCGCGAAGCGCTCGTTCCCTCCAAGATTCACTATATCGGTGTGTGGCAGTGGGATCAATTCTTCCACGCGCTGGCTTACCGCCATATTGACACTAACCTCGCGGAGGATCAAATCCGCATCGTACTGGATCATCAGCGTGAAGATGGGATGCTGCCAGATGCGATCCATGATGAAGGCTTGGTACGCCGCCTCAATTTCCCCGTCGAAGCGGATGTGACCAAACCACCCTTGATCGCGTGGGCAGCGCTGAAATTGTACGATCACTCCGGTCATCTGGATTTCTTAGAAGAAGTCTACGAGCCGATCATCCGCTGGCATGACTGGTGGCTGCGCGACAACCGCAACGACTGCGGCTTATGCGAGTACCGCCATCCTTTCTCCTCCGGCTTGGATGACAGCCCGTTGTGGGATGATGGGATGCCCGTCGTCGCGCCTGATCTGAATACCTACCTGTGCTTGCAGAGCGAATCGCTGGCGCGGATTGCCTCCTTGATCGGGGATGGCGCGGCAGCAGCGAAGTTTTTACAGGAGGCGAATGATCGTGCTAAGCAGATGACCGACGTGCTCTGGGACGACAAACTCGGCATATTTAAGTCGCTGCATCTGAACAAGACCGTCGATGTGATGACCCCGTTCAGTTTACTGCCGCTGATCACCGGACGGGTGCCGGAGGAGATGGCAAAGCGCCTGATCGCCCGCCTGACCGATCCACAGCAGTTCTGGACGGAGCACAAGATCCCCAGTGTCGCCATCAACGATCCCAAGTTCGACGGCAACAAGATGTGGCGCGGTCCGATGTGGCCCAACATCAACCATCTATTCGTGGAGGCGCTAACGCGGGTCGGGCGCGTCGATCTAGCGGGCGAATTGCGCCGCAGCACCTTGCGGACGATTCAGAGCCACAAGGATATCTACGAGTATTACAACCCGCTGGATGGTACGCGCCCGCCCAAAGCCGCGCCGATCTTCGGCTGGTCGTCGGCGGTGTTCATCGATCTGGCAATTCAAGAGACTCGCAGCTACACCGACGGCGCTGGCACTGGCGCAGTATCCGAGGTGAACAGCCAAGCGACCTCATAAGCCTTTAGCGTGCGCGGACCACTTGGCAGCACCACCGTGACATCCTGCGCGCGGACGTTGTGCAAGCAAAGCGCCCGCTGACTGCCATCCAACGCGGTGCGTTCCAGCGCAAAGATGCTTGTTCCTACGTACAGCACGCGCTGGTTGGCGTTGGGATGAAACGCGGGATTGCTCCGCCGCTGCTTCAGCAGATCGAGGTAGCGGCTGAATACCCGTGCGCGGATCGATCCCGCTTCCTTCAACTCCGCTTCCAACGTCTCCACATCTAGCTTCTGCCGATTGATGCTGCGCGCGCGTCCGGTTTCCTCGACGCCTTCCTGCCAGTTGCGCGATCCCAGTAAGCTGTGCAGATAAATACCGGGGATGCCTTGCAGTGCCAGCATGATCGCCTGCGAGCAGATAAAGCGATCTACTGCCAGCGGATCATCCGGCGCGGAGAGTGCATCGAAATAGACGATGTTCATCTCGTAAGGGCTGGTGCTGCCGTCGGCATTGCGCTTCTCGGAGATGCGCCCCCCGTGCGCTTTCACCCGCTCGATCATCCGGGTAATCTGTTCCGGCGTCAGCAGTCCGGTAGCAGGACGCACGCCGATGCCATCATGTGAAGCGGTGAAGTTGAAGAAGGTGGTTTGCTCGGAGGGCAGTTCCAGCGAATCCGCCCAACTGGTCAGCGCATTGGCGTCGCCTGTTTGCAGCGTGTGCACGAGCAGCGGCGGCAGCGCGAAGTTATAGATCATCTGCGCTTCATCGGTGCCATCTCCGAAGTAAGACATATTCTCGTCGTGCGGCACATTGGTCTCGGTCAACAGCAGCACGTTGGGCGCGACGGATTCCAGCACATCGCGGAATAAGCGCACCACCTCATGCGTCTGCGGTAGATGGATGCAGGTGGTGCCGATCTCTTTCCACAAGTAAGCAATGGCATCCAAGCGGATGATCTGCGCCCCGCGTTCGATGTAGAACAGCAGCACCTCGATCATCTCCAGCAGCACGTCAGGATGGCTGAAGTTGAGATCGACTTGATCCTCGCTGAAGGTCGTCCACACGTAGCGGATGCCCGCCCGCGTCTCGAACGGTGTCAGCAGCGGATGGGTGCGCGGACGGGTGACCTGCGACACATCAGTGGCGGGATCGAGCGCGATGTAGTAGTCGTTGTAAGGTGCTTCGTCTCGCAGGAACGCCTGAAACCAGTCATGTGATACCGACGTGTGGTTGATCACCAGATCGAACATCAGCTTGAAGGTGGCTTGCAGCGCGGCGACATCCGCCCATGTACCCGCCTCGGCATTGACGGCGCGGTAATCGCTGACCGAGAAGCCATCATCGGAGGTATATGGATAGAAGGGCAATAGGTGGACGGTACTTACAGCATCTTGACAATGGCGGGCGAGAAAGTCATGCAGCGCCGCCAGCGGAGTCTGCGTGCCATCGTCACGGTGCAGGTGGTCGGCGTAGCAGATCACGACGGCATCGGTTTGGCTCCACAACTGTTGTTGAGGCGCTACCTTAGACTGCTCCAGCAGCGCGATCAGGCGGGTATTCAGCGCCGCGCCGCTTTCCGCACCATAGAGATCGATCAGTTTGTGAGCAATACGACTGCGTAAATCGTCATTCAGCATTCCATCAACTCCTGTACTGTGCAGTGGCGGCTAGTCTACCCGCTGGCAGCGGATATTGTCAGAGTCGTCATTGTCACAACAGTGTTCGAGTCGCTTGACAGAGACGCCGCAATGGTTAGGATCGCGCTAGTCATTCACTTCCAAATATAGCAAGTTTGGGAGTATTTTTTGCCATTTTTTTAATGGCGAAAATGGCAAAGAAATGGCAAATGGTAGGCAAAATTTAGAAAACGGTTAGACAAACGCAAATTATCCGGATTTAGCTCATTATAATGGCATGAGTGGGTAATGACGATAGTTTGGATTGCGTTTGGTAAGCCGAGTTGGCGATCACCCGGCGCTAAAGCACCGGGCTATAAGTACAAAGCCCGCTGAAGCGGGCTAAAACAAGGTGCTAGTGTGCTGTGATAGCGCGATCGTGATAGAGCAGTTCAGTCACCATTGCCTCTATGACTGGTGCATTGGTGTCTTAGCGCCCTGTAGGGTGCTTCGTGCTTATAGCTGGATGCTTTAGCGTCTGGTGAAATCTTGCGGGCGGAGTTGTCAGTTTATGATCGAAGTCGAAAATCTGGTCAAGCGTTATGGCTCGTTCACCGCCGTCAACGGGATCACCTTCAGCGCGGCACAGGGCGAGATTTTAGGTTTCCTCGGTCCCAACGGCGCGGGCAAAACCACCACCATGCGGATGCTCACCGGCTATATGCCGCCGACCACGGGCAGCGCCAGAGTCGCCGGATTCGATGTCTTTGAGCAGTCGTTGGAGGTGCGCCAGCACGTTGGCTACCTGCCGGAAAGTGTACCGCTGTACCCCGATATGACGGTCAAAGGCTACGTCAAGTACATTGCTGACCTGCGCGGCATCAAGAAGTCTGGCAGCCGCGCCGATGATGTGCTCAAGCAAGTGGGCATGTACAACCGTCGCGGCAGTTTGATCCGCAACACCTCCAAAGGCATGAAGCAGCGCATCGGGCTGGCGCAGGCGCTGGTTCACGATCCGCCCGTGCTGATCCTCGACGAACCAACCATCGGACTCGATCCGCTGCAAGTGCTGGAAGTGCGCGAATTGGTGCGCGATCTCGGTCAGGGGCATACCGTCATGTTTAGCACGCACATCCTGAGCGAAGCGGAGCAGATTTGTGACCGCGTGATCATCATCAATCAGGGACAGATCATCGCGGAAGATACGCCCGGAAAACTGCGCGAACGCTTGCAGCAGGGTGGCAAGATGTTCCTTAAAGTCGGCGGCAAGCTTGATTCTTACGACGCAGTACGCAAGACGTTGATGAGCGCGGCGGGCGTGACAGGCGTTGATCCTTTTGCCGATGGTTATGTGGTCGGGGTGAGCAGCGGCGTCGATGTGCGGGCGCGGCTGTCGCAGGCGATCTTCGCGGCGGGTGGCGACCTCTTGGAACTGCGCCCACAGGCGATGTCGCTGGAAGATATTTTCATCGAGTTAACTGCCAAACAATCACCTTCAGCCGAGTCCGATGACGACGGCGTGGTTGAGGAAAGGATGCGCCGCCGTGCGTAATGTGCTGACCGTATTCCGCCGCGAACTGACGCAATATCTGACCTCGCCCGTCGCTTACCTGATCGCCTTCGCGGTGCTGCTGATGGGCGGCTTCATCTTCAACAACGATCTGGCGTTCCGCAACGGTAAGGAAGTGACCAGCGGCGCGGCGATCCTTTCCGCGTATGCCCAGTTTACGTTGTTCTTTGCGCCGCTGCTGACCATGCGCTTGTTCAGCGAGGAAAACCGCGAGGGGACGCTAGAACTGTTGATGACGCTGCCGATCAAAGATAACCAATTGGCACTGGGCAAATTTTTGGGCGCGTGGGCATATTACACGCTGCTGCTGGTGCTCACGCTGATCTACCAGATCGCGCTGGTGTGGCTCAGTCCACCTGATCTTGGTGTCAGCTTCGCCGCCTATATGGGCGTCTGGCTGCTCGGCGGGGCGTGCATCGCCATCGGTATGATCTTCAGCGCGTTAAACGAGAATCAGAT
Source organism: Anaerolineae bacterium (assembly GCA_019637555.1). Taxonomy (GTDB): domain Bacteria; phylum Chloroflexota; class Anaerolineae; order Aggregatilineales; family UBA2796; genus JAHBVK01. The sequence continues at coordinate 129,402 of JAHBVK010000002.1, read as the reverse complement.
TGTCGCCGCCTTCCTGACGCTGACTCTGCTGCTGCTGCTGTGGCAAGCGGATCAGGCAGGACTGGTGTTCAGCAATCGTGCGCTGGCGTCGCTGGTGCGCAGCTTCAGCTTCCAGACTAACTATCTGTATTCCTTCGCTATCGGGCTGGTGCGCTTGGAGAACGTCGTCTTTTTCGTCGGCGTGATCGCGGTTAGCCTTTTCATCACCACGCAGATCGTGGAATCCCGGAGGTGGCGCTGATGTCCACTGCAAGCAACAAACGCCGCCCACAGCGCGAAGTCCGGCAGATCGAAGCGACGCGGAAGCCGCTGACGCTGGATCGGCTGACGGTGGCACGCATCGCCAGCGCCGTCGGCAGCATCAGCTTGATCGTGGCGGTGATCGCTTTCCTGCTGGCGCAAGATATCACGACGGTGGTGATCGTCGCTACGGTGCTGGCGGTGATCGGGATCGGCGCGTGGACGGTGCTTGCCCCCGGTGATCTGCGGGCGCTGCTGACTGGACGGCAAACGGTCTACGGCACGAACAGCATTTTCCTGAGTATCCTGTTCATCGGCATCGTCGCCATCGTCTCGAACTTATTGGCAGGCACAGGCATCGCCGTCGATCTGACTACCTCGCGTTACTACACTCTGAAATCGGATGTCTCGCCAGTGGTGCGCGACTTGCAGCGTCCGATCATCATCACCGCGTTCTACAGCAGCCGTTTGCTGGATCAGCAGTCGCAGGATCGTCCCTTCTTACGCATGTTCGAGGATGCCGCGCCGGATAAAGTGCGCGTCGATTATCTCGATCCCAATGAGCAGCCCGTGTTAGCGCGGCAGCTTGGCTTGGATGGCGATTTCGGCATTTTCGTCAGCTACCTCGGCGCGGATGGCAAACCCGATGTCAACGCCACCGAGAAGATGACGGGCAATTATGCCAACCAACGCTGGATCGCGGAGGCGATCTTGCGCCTGCAAGCACGCGGTAGTTACACGGTTGCGTTCACCACAGGCAGCGGCGAAATCTCCGGCGCGGCGACGGGCGAGAACAACATCTCCAGCGTGCGCGATCTGATGACCACTTACGGTATCACGGTGATCGATCTGGACTTATCGCTGCAAGAGATTCCGCAGGGCTTGACCGCCTTACTGCTGATCGGACCGCAGCGCGACTTCTCTCAGTTGGCGGTGGATAAGATCACGCAGTACATGGCGAACGGTGGCAAAATGCTGGTGATGGCGGAACCCGCTTTCATCAGCGCCTATCAGTTCATGACGCCGCCGGAAAGCCCGATGGCGCTGTACCTTTCGGAGACGTGGGGCATCAAGCCGGATCGCAGCATCGTCTTTGATCTGGAGTCAAACTCGCAGAATTCCGCCGTCTACGTGCTGCCCAACAAATACGCGGACGATCCGATGCTCAACAAAGATTCATCGGGTATTAGCAAAGTGCAGCCGTTGTTCAGCATCGTGCAGTCGTTCACGCTGGAGCCGCGGGACAACATCGCCCAGACGATTCTGTACGCCAGTTCGGAGCGATCCTTCGCCCGCGCCTCGCAGGATGCCGCCCGCAATCCGACTGATGTGGTGCAGCGTCCCACCGATCTGCCCGGTCCGCGTGCGCTGATGATCAAAGCGGAGGATATACGCAACAATGCCAAGCTGATCGTGGTGGGCGATGCCGACTGGATTCGCAACGACGAGATTCAGCAGTTCGACGGTGCGATCCTGTGGACGGGCACGTTCGACTATCTGACCAATTTCGTCAGCAAGATCACGGTCAATCCGATTGCCGAACAGCTACCGCTGAACGTCAAGGACGCCGATCTGAACGCCGTCGCCTTCATCACGCTGATCCTGATGCCGGGGCTGGTGTTGCTGGCGGGGATCGCGGTCTGGGTGGATCGGTTCAGAAGGGGGTAGCAGTGACTGTCGAGGAATAGATGTAGACCGGAGGTTGAAACCTCCGGCTACAAAACTGGGTAAACCCACTGAAGTGGGTTAAGAGCAGAAGCGGACAATTGTGTCTTGCAACATTGCCTTTGCGGGACTTTAGCTAAAATCACACGGCAATGAATTGCTGTGCTGAACGCCCAAAGTACCTACAAGACACCACAGTGTAGATGTGATTCCTAACCCACTTCAGTGGGTTTCAAAAGCGTTGTAGCCGGAGGTTTTAACCTCCGGTCTACTGAATCCTCCACTGCTATCCCATTTTCGGCATCTCAGGGTTGCCGGGATTGAAGTGCTTGAGGATCACCAGCGGTTCGCTGCTGCTCAGGTTGGTGATGGTGACGCCGCGCTGTGCCGCCTCATAGGTGACGAAGAACTCATCCTCGGTCATCTGCCCGAAGCGGATTAGTGACGGCGCGGAGATCGGATGTGCGCCGAAGCGCCCATAGCCCTGCATGGTGATCGCACCGTAAGCGCCCGCGTCGCGGATGGTCACCGTGCGTCCGGGTTGAACGGTCAGTTCTTTGGCGCTGAACCACTCCGCGCCGTAAACGATCCACTGTTCGTTGTAGCCTGCCTCTTGCGCCGCTTTCGGATCGCCCGCTGGTCGCGGCGTCAGATGGTAATGCTTCTTGAACTCAGGATCGATGTTGGCGTCCCAATCGAGCAGCGAGAGCAGATAGTCATAGTCGTACCACTTATCCTGCGGCACGTCCTTGACCAGCATAGCGCGATCCACCACCTGATAATCTGCGATCAGTGACTGCCACATCGAGAACACGTCGCTGGCACGCTGCGGCTCATAGGTACACAGCGTCCCCGGCGCGTGCAAAATGCCCGGTGGGACGTACCAGCCCGTGCCTATTTGCAAGCGATCTGCCTTGGACATGCTCAGAATTTCGTTATCGCCCTGATCCCACCGCTTCAAGCAGTCGATCACCTGATCGGTGGTGGTGCCGGGTTCAAAGCCGAAGAAGGTGTAGGGGAACGTATTCAGCGCGAAGTTGTACTGTGAGGGGAAAAAGTACGCTTCCGGCTTGCCCACACGCCCGACATCGGCGGCTTTCTCATCGCTCTGATGCAAGTGATGTGGCAGCGGATACATATTGTCGAAGAACTTGCTATACATCACCCAACCGCCGTACTGCTGCATGGCTGCCGCACCGATGAAATCAGCGCCCATCAGCCCGATGCCATCTTGCAGCGTGACTTTTTCGCCGTCAGTGCCGTAGATGTAGCTCAAGCCCTCATCGGGCAGCGTGTGCGGACCGTTATCCGCTTTGGTGGTGGAGGAGAACCAGCGTTCATCAATGCCGCCGCGATGTGCGCCGAAGGCATACAAATCTTGCGTGTGCAAGCGCAAACGGCGTCCCGGCACGCAGAACACGCGCGGAACCCATGTCGGCATCAGGCGGACGATGCCCTGCCCTGTCTCTAATGCTTGGCGTAAAAATGCTTGTTTTTGCCCGTCATTCACGGGGTTGCTCCTTAATAATTAGAGGTAAAACGAGGCTAAATTTTCGTCGTGGGGATAGTTTACCTCGCTGCATTCCCGGCGCTAAAGCACCGGGCTGAAACAAGCGATCATCGACTGGCGTAAGGATTATTAGTGGTTAAATCCCCCTCTAGCCGCTTGCGGGAGAGGGGGTTGGGGGGTGAGGGCGATCCCCAGCCATCTGGTTGCCCAGATAATTCAGCACCACCTGATTGAACTCCGTGGGCTTCTCCACGTTGAGCATGTGTGCCACGTCTGGCAGCACGATCTTCTCGACGTTGGTGGGAATGCCCTCAAGGATCGCATCGGCGATGGCGTTGATCTCACGCAGATCGCGATCCCCGACGAGGAGCAGAGTCGGGGCGGTGATCTCCCCGAGACGCGCGGCGGGCGGCGGATCGAGCGGCGTGTCCAGATCATCTGGCGCGGCGAGCATATGGGCGTTCTCGCTGAGGATACGGTGCAATTTCAGGCGCACGGAAGGATCGACGGCAGAGGCGGGACGAGTTAAGCCATCGATCCACAGGCGTATGGAAAGCTCTACCGCTGTGATTAGATCGCCGGATTTCGCCATCCGATCAATGTCTGTCGCCACGTTGATCAGCGCCTGCCCATAGTCTGAGAAGCCGCCGAGTCCGGGCGAGACGAGGATCAGCGAGGCGACGCGATCCGGATGTTCCAGCGCGAAACTAATCGCCACGTTCGCGCCCATCGAACTGCCGATCAGGTGGACGCGATCTTTGATCTCAAGGAAGTCTAGCAGCGCGTTCAAATCGCTAAGATCGGAATAGGGTTTATCGAGGCGGGCGGATTTGCCGAAGCCGCGAAAGTCGTAGCGCAGCACGCGATAATGCTCCGATAACGCGCCGAACTGATCATCCCACATACGCTGATCGCTGATATCGCCGTGCAGCAGTACCACTAACGCGCCCTGACCAGCGATCTCATAACTGAGCGAAGTGCCGTTAACATTGGCGACGCTGCGAATACTTTCAGCCACGAATAACCTCACTTGCCTCTGTTTTGGAGTAAAAGCGGCGGTACGCCATCATCTCACTGACGGCGGCTTGGAAGCGCACTAACGCTGCCTGCTCTTGCGCCGCATCGCTGTGCTGATCGACGCCCGTTCCCGACTCCGCCGGACTGATCCGCGCCTTGCCGCGCGCAAAACTGACCGCGCCGATCTCGCCACGCACCGCCAGCAGCGCCAAGCCCGTCATCACTACAGCAGGCGAGGCGGCAAGCGCACCAGCGATGACGTCCATCGATTCAACGCCCGCGCGTGCTTCGATCACGTTGACGGCGGCGCGTTTCAACTGTCGCATAATGTCATCAGTAGAGCCAATCGGCGGCGGCATGTTGAACAGGTGAATCTGCGTCGGCTGGACAGCATCGACAGCGCACCGCAGCGCGTTCGCATCTGAGGGCGGCGTGAAGATGATCAACGTGGGAGCAGGAGTCAGCTCGGCGCGACGGGTGTACTGCGGATACTGCTGGCGTGAATAGCTCTCCGCCCAGATGATCGCGTCTGGCGCGGCGGCTTTCACTTCCTCTAGTTTGGCACGCGGATCGCGTTCCTGTCGCCAATCGTGAATTATGATTTCGCGTTTGATCTCAACAATCGGTGCTTCGCGCTGCCGCCAATCTAGCAGGATCAGTTCCAGATCGCCGCGTTCGTTGATGCCCATGTTGAAGGCTACATCGAAGCGACCTTCGGGCAGCGGCTCTTTGCTGCTGTGCCACCACAACAGCGTTTGCGCCCGCCCCTCCCGATCCTGTACGGTGATCTTGCGGTGTAGTTCCTGCCTGCCGATGATCGCGGCGTGATCCAGCGATAGATCATTGACGGCGATCACGGGGCGCGGATTGCCCTGTCCGAAGGGGGCGAGTCGAACGAGCCGACCTGCTAGATCGAGCGTCAGTTGATCCAATGTCACTACGGCGTCGATTTGCAGCGCGGGGATTTCCGGCACCTCTTGAGTCCGTCGCAGCGATTGTGAGACTAGCTGACGCAGCAGCGGAATCTTCTCCACCGCCAGCGATAAACCCGCCGCACCGGGATGACCACCAAACGTGTTCAACAGATCGGCGTGGGCGGCAAGTGGGCTGAAAATATCGTAGCCATCGGGCGCACGTGCCGATCCCCGCGCGATAGGATCACCTGCCAGCAGGATCACCGGACGGGCGTAGCGTTCCGCCAGACTGTTAGCGACGATGCCTACCAAACCCGGATGCCACTGTGGCTGATGCAGCACCAGCACGGCATCACGCAGCAGCGCCGGATCGTCATTAAGCATATCCAGCGCGGCGGCTTCGATCTGCTGTGTGTCCAAACGGCGTTTGGCGTTCAAGCCTTCCAACTGCTGCGCGATCAGATGGGCGTCGTCGCTCCGGCGTGTGGTCAGCAGTTCCACACTGCGGCGGGCATCTCCGATCCGTCCGGCGGCATTGAGGCGCGGCGCGATCTGAAAACCGATCTGTTCCGCCGTCATGGTAGCGGCGTTGACGCGGGCGACATCCAGCAGCGCCTGCAAACCGATCCGTCCGGTACGGCGCAGTTCATCGAGTCCGCGTTGCAGCAGATAGCGGGTGTCGGCGGTTTGCGTCGCCACATCCCCGACGATACCCAGCGCCACCAGATCGAGCAGCGCGGCGAGTTTTCGCTCTTTGCCTAAGGAGGTGTACAGATGCTGCATCAACATATAGGCAACGCCAACACCGGGCAGCGACGATAACGGATGCGACGCTGGTAAGCGATGCGGATTGACGGTCAGGATCGGCGGGGCGGGCAAGCGTCCCTCCGCCAGTTCGTGATGATCGGTGACGATCACCTGCATCCCGATGGAAGAAGCGTACTCAAGGCTCTCGAACTCGGTCACGCCCGTGTCGCAGGTTAGCAGAATCGCGGCTTGGGTGCGATCCAGTTCGCGCTGCAAGCTGACGAGTTTGATGCCGTGCGATTCAGTGGCGCGATCTGGCAAATAGTAGCTGACCTTCGCGCCGAGTCGGGAGAGTCCATCAAGCAGCAGCGCGGTGGCGGTCTGCCCATCGACATCGAAGTCACCCCAGATCAGGATCGGTGTTTCCTGCTCAATGGCGCGCTGCAATACAGCGGACGCCTTGACCAGATCGGGCAAAGCTTCGGGCGCTGCAGGCACATACTCGTCCGGCGAGAGGAAACCGCGCACGGAATCGGGATCGCGATAGCCGCGAGTCCACAGCAGACGCGCCAACAGCGCATCATTGGCGAAAAGTGCCAGCACCTCGGAGGAGGGATCAGCGGGCGGCGGATCAAGCCAACGTCGGTTCATAGATGGCATTATACCAGACCGTCGCCTGCTATTTGAGAGGTAAGTATCCCAGATTTCTGGGATAGGGATTGGGAGGTAACGCAAGCATAATGATGGCAGTTTACCTCACCCCGCCGCTTCGCGTCACCCTTCTCCCGCTGCGGAGAGGGGACCCGGTTATCAACGGGTATTCCGTTTGTGCGGCAGAGAGGAGGTGAGGTAAATCAGGCACAGTCCAGATTAAGGAGCGATACCATGATCCTCTTGCACATTGAGCATCCCGTCCCCAACTTCGAGGCGTGGAAAGCCGCCTTCGATAGCGATCCGGTGGGCAGGCAGAAATCGGGCGTGCGCCGCTACCAGATCACGCGCCCAACTGATAACCCCAACTACGCGATCATCGATCTGGAGTTTGGCACACTGGCGGAAGCGGAAGCACTGCTCGCCGCCATGCAGCAAGTGTGGAGTCGGGTGGGCGGCACGGTGATGCAAAACCCTCAGTGGCGGCTGGCGGAAGTGATCGAAACGAAAGCTTACTAACCTGTGGTACGCTAATGCAATTGGCGGCGGAGGGGTGATGAAACGGGGCAGATCAACGGAAACCAGCAGACAAGCGATCCTCCAATTGTGCTACAGCGCGCTCGACTCAGCCACGCTGCGCCGCGAACTGCTGCGCCACCTGCGCGCCATCATCCCCTTCGATTACGCTTACTTCTCCGCCACCGATCCGGCAACACTGTTGGGCACGAATGCAGTGATTGCGGAACCGCCGCCCGCATGGTTGATGCCCGTTTACGTAGAAAACGAATTCCTACAGGCGGACTTCAACAAATTCACCGACATGCTGCGCGATCAACAGCCGACTGCGTTATTGAGCCAAGTGACCCGAAACGAACTTGAGATCAGCCCGCGCTACCGCGACATGCTGCTGCCGCTGGCGATGAGCGATGAACTGCGCGCCATTTTCGTCAGTGATGCCAGTTGTTGGGGAACGCTGTGCTTGCATCGGCAGCAGGCGCAGGCGGGCTACACGGCAGAGGAGTCCGGCTTTCTGGCGCAACTCGCACCGCATATCGCTGACGGACTGCGTAGAGCGACGCTGGTCGGGATGGCGGTCTCGACGCCAACAGCCACCCCCGATGGTCCCGGCGTGCTGATCCTCAGCGATGATCTCTCCACTATTGCCGCGACTGCTGCCGCCGGGTATTGGTTGGCGGAGTTGACCGATATGGAGGGTGGCGACAAGCACCTGCTGCCGCTTGCCGTTCGCAGTGTGACCGCGCGATTACTGGCGATTGAGCGCGGTGCCATGCCAACTACCATGCCAAACGCGATGCCCAAAGTACGGCTGCATATGCGCTCCGGTCAGTGGCTGGTGCTGTATGCTTCGCGCCTCAAAGGAGCCAGCGATCAGCCGCAGATCAGCGTGATCTTCGAGATTGCACAGCCAGCGGAAATTGCGCCTCTGATCATGCAAGCGTATCAACTAACCAAACGCGAGGGCGAGATCACGCAGTCTGTGCTGCTTGGCTGGTCAACCAGTGAGATCAGCGCGGCGCTGCACATCTCCGCTAACACCGTGCAAGATCACCTGAAAGCGATCTTTGAGAAGGTCGATGTCAGCAGTCGCGGAGAACTTGCCGCCCGCATCTTCAGGCAGCAGTACCAGCCTCGATTTCAGGCGATTTCTGAGTAGATCGTAGGCTACGAGTCTAAGCCAACCGTGCCTTGAGTTCGGCTAAGGTCGGAGCGCTGGTGCAGCCGCCATAACCTTGCGTAGATAAGCCCCCGCAGATATTGCCCCAGCGCAAACAAGCAGGCAGATCTGAGCCAGCGATGTGCGCGGCGAGGAAGCCCGCGTTAAAGACATCACCCGCACCCGTCGTATCAACCACTTGCATATCCGGGAGCGCCGGATCGTGGTAGTGCGTACCGTCGTGCCATGCCTGAGCACCGCCCGCGCCATCTTTGATCACCACCATCGGCACGAAGCGCCGCAGTGTTCGCGCTGCCGCGTCTACGTCCGTCGCACCCGTGATTCGCAGCGCTTCGCTGGCATTGGGCATGAAGGCATCCACCAGTGAAAGCGTCGCCTGCACCAGCGGCAGATCAATGGTTTCGGTGCGGTGCTGGCAATCCATCGAGACGAAGATGCCGCGCTGACGGCAATCACGCAGCAGCGGCAGCAGGCGCTCATCGTGCATCAAGCGGGTGAAGTGCAGATGCCCGCAGTTCACTTCCGACCACGCCTCCAGCAGCATCCCCACCGTATCCGGCGCGGGATCGACGTAGCTGATGAACGCCCGATCCCGCGGTTCAGAGAGCGCCACCGTTACCCGCTTCAAGCTGGAGTCACGCTGGATCAGCAGTGAAGTATCGATCTGCTCCTGCTCGACCTGATCGCGCACGAAGCGGCTGAAGAAGTCATTGCCCAATGTGCCGATCCAGCCTACATTGACGTTCAGGCGGTGCAGTGCCACGATGGTGTTGACAACGCCACCGGGCACTACGGTCACTGCTTCGGTATAGATTTCGGTGCCCAGTTCAGGAAACTTGGGCAAGCCGCTGAAAATGATGTCGCAGAAGTAGTTGCCGGGGATGACAATATCGAACTGCCTCAATGCCACTCTCCGATCAAATCCTGATGCGCGGCGATGAATTCACCGACCAGTGATTGCGCCAGCGGATACGAGCCGATCAGCGGATGTACCGCCAGCGCCTGCACCGCCAGATCGCGGGAGCGCTGCAAGATTGCCTGCGCCGCCAGCCGTTCGTACTGCTTGACATCACGCATCAATAGGTACTGATGTTGGGGCACCTCGCGCACGGGGATCGGACGCACGCCGCGCTGATCGATCCAGCAGCTAATTTCCACCACGTCATCGTCCTGCATACCGGGGATCGCGCCGTTGTTGGGCACATTCAAGCCAGTGTAATGCGGCATGTTCGTTTCGATTGCCTCTACGCAGCCTAACGCTACCGACGCATAACCTTCTTCATCGTCGCCCACCGCTTCCATCTTGACGCGATCCACGCCACCGCGTGCGTGCGCCATATAAGTCGCGCCGCGTCTGCCCATCACCTGCTGATAGATCGTCATCATTTCTGAAGGCGCGGCGGCACGCAATTTATCCAGCAGTTCGCCTGTCAGCCGGATCACTTCCTCGCCGCGCGTTTCCGATTTGTGCAGCAGTGCCGCCAGTGCTTCGTCGCGGTGATAGTAGTAGTGCAGATATTCGTTGAGGAACGAGCGCTGCCAGTCGCGCAGACCGGGCGCGAACATCGACATGTGCGTGGACTGGATAAACGCTTCATCGTGCAGCAGCGAGGGCAGCACTTCCTCGCCGCCTTTGTTCTCCGCGTCGGGATCAACGCGCACGCTGCGAGTCCACGACAGATGATTCAACCCGTAGACCTCATGGGCGACGCGCTTCAGCGGGATGTGCAGGAAGCGGCTGACGGCGTGCTGTGCGCCATTGGCACTGTCGCAAATGCCGATGATCCGTTCGATGCCCGCATCGTGCAGTGCCTGTGCCACCAGACCCGCCGGATTGGTGAAGTTGTAAATCCACGCCTGCGGTGCGCCGATCTCTGCCACCAGCCGCGCATAGTCAAGGATCGCTGGAATGCTGCGCATCGCCATGGCGAAGCCCGCCGCGCCCGTCGTCTCTTGCCCCAAAATGCCGTGATTGAAGCAGATTCGCTCATCGGTGGCGCGTCCCTGCTCCAAACCGGGGCGAATGCTGGTGATGATGTGCTGTGCCCCGCTGATCGCCGCCCGCGCATCGGTGGATAGGATCAACTTGAAGGTTGCCTTGTTCTGTTCGGCAAGCTGCTGGCATAACCCGCCGATCAGTTGTAGTTTCTCCGGCTGCTGATCCATCAGCCAGACTTCTTCCAGACCAAGCTGTTGCGCCCGTCGTGCTAATGAGGGGATCAGGCGCGGTGTACGGACTCCTGCGCCGCCGATAATGGTAAGTTTCATACTGGTTCGTCAGTGACCTCGATTAATTCCTGCCACTAATTAGAAGACTCTCAGGGGGATTCTTCAAGGGCAAGTCTGGATCGGTTAGCAACCTTGTTGACAAGAGGATTTGTGCGGGCTATGCTTGGCTCTACTTCGTTGAACACCACACGAGGTTGCCACGAATGAATATAATGCAACAAAATCAGATGATTTCCCGCCACATCGACTCACCTCCTAGCTAATACTGACGGGCTGATCCATCCCGCTTGTGATCATTGATGCGTAGCTACCCGGAGATGCCCTCTGGGTCTTTTACGCTTTCCTCTGTCATTCAATTTGCATTTCAGAAAGGACGCACGATGAAAAAGCTTTTGCTATGCGTAGCACTGCTGTTAGCGATCACCCCTCTTTCGCTGGCTGTCCAACCAGCAGCGGCACAAGAGGCAGCGATCACGGTCGCTTTCACCGAAAGCCAACCCAACACCCTTGATCCCGCAGCGGCGACCAGCGTTGATGAGTTCCAGCTCATGCGCAATATCTGCGAAGGGCTGACCGCCTACGATCCGACCACGCTCAAACCAATGGCTGGTCTGGCGGAGAGTTGGGAAATCTCCGATGACAGCTTAACCTACACCTTCAAACTGCGTCAGGGCGTCACCTTCAGCGATGGCAGCGCCTTCGATGCCAACGATGTGAAGTACAGCCTTGATCGTTTGGCAAGCCCCAGCATCGGTACATCCTATGTGGCGGGCTTGGTACTGGCGAATGTCGTTGGTTGGGCGGATGCGCGTCCGGCGGTGGTCTCCGTTGGCGAGAATACACCGACTCCCAGCCCCGTCCCGCCTGCCGAAGGGCTGAGCGGCGTTGAGGTGGTCGATCCGGCGACGGTGAAAATCACGCTGACCAAGCCGCAGTCGTCGTTCCTGACGGTACTGAGCTTGCCCGGTGCGGTCATGCTGGCGCAGGATTCCAGCATCGGTGATACCGGTCCAGTGTGCACCGGTCCGTACACCGTTTCCGAATTCGTGCAGCAGGATCATCTGACGCTGAAAGCCAATGAGAATTACTGGGGTGGCGCACCGGAAGTCAAGCAGGTGACCATCCGCGTGATCCCTGAAGCCTCCAGTCAGGTGATCGAGTTCGAGGGCGGCGGTCTGGATATCGCTGTCGCGCCGGAAGCCGATCTGCCGCGCATCCGTGACGATGCTACCCTCAGCCCGCAGCTTCACAACATTCCGGTGCTGTCGCTGTTCAATCTGCGTATCAACCTGAAAGACCCGCAGCTCAGTGATGTGCGTGTGCGTAAGGCGCTGGCGATTGCCATCGACCGTCAGACCATCGTGGATACGGTGCTGGCAGGGCAAGGTCAGCCCGCCTACGGTCTGTATCCTCCCGGTCTGCCCACTTACAGCCAGAGCTTCAACCCCTTCCCCTACGATCCAGCGGCAGCTAAGGCGCTGTTGGCGGAAGCCGGTTATCCCGATGGCATCGAACTGAGCGTACGGACGGGTCAGGTAGAGACCGAAAACCGCGTACTCAATGCGCTTGCCGCAACGGTTGCCGAAGCGGGCATCACGCTGACGGTCAACTCGACGGAAGCTTCGGTGTACACCACGGATCGCAACAGCTGCAACATGCAGTTGGGATCGATTGGCTGGACGATGGACTACCCCGATCCTGAGAACATGGTCGTGCTGGTCTCCAAGAACGGCGCCTCCCGCACGGCGTGCGGTTACGGCGAACTTGAGGTTTCCCAGCAGATCGCTGATCTCTCGGCACAGGCAGCCGCCGCACCGCTAGGTCCTGATCGTGACGCGTTGTACGCCCAGATCCAGCAGATCACCATCGCCGATCAGGTGATGATCATCCCGATCTACAACGGTGTGACCACGCGCTTAATCAGTTCGCGTCTCGGTGGTATGCCTATCGACAACAATGGTACGCAGCGTTACGCGCTGATCACTCTCAGCAAGTAACCGTACCCTGCGCTCTTTCTGCTAACATAGACGGAACGTTGATCATCGCCTGATACCGCTTGCGGTTCGCGGGGTCGGCGTCCCGTCTATTTCAACATCACAATTTGAGTCGTAGGTTATGCTGCGCTACACGATCAGCCGCGCCCTCCAATTCATCCCTACCATCCTCGGCATCTACGCGCTGACCTTCTTCATCATGCGGATTCTGCCGGGCGATCCGGCGCAAGTGATCCTCGGTGACCGCGCCACGCCGGAGAATCTAGATAACCTGCGGCGGGTGATGCATCTGGATCAACCGCTGCTCAACCAGTTCACGGATTTTCTGCTCGGTGCGGTGCGCGGCGATCTCGGTCAGAGTTTGGTCACCAAACAGCCCGTCAGTACCATGATCGGCACCGCGCTGGGACCTACCGTTGTGCTGGCATCCTGCGCCATGCTGATCGCGGTGTGCGTGGGCGTGCCGCTGGGCATCCTGTCCGCTGTGCGCAAAGATTCGATCTGGGATAACGCCGCGCGACTGCTCTCGCTGGCGGGCGTCTCGATTCCGGTGTTCTGGTTGGGGCTGCAATTTCAGATCATCTTCGGCTTGCAGTTGAGCCTGCTGCCGATCAGCGGCGCGGGCTACGACGAACATCTCGTGCTGCCCGCCGTCTGCGCCAGTCTGGGCATGTTGGCGCTGCTCACGCGGATCACCCGATCTAGTTTGCTGGAAGTACTCAACCAAGATTACATCCGCACGGCGTATGGCAAGGGCTTGAAACAGCGCCGCGTGATCGGCAGACATGCGCTCGGCAACGCGATCCTGCCCGTGGTGACGCTGTGGGGTACGGGTTTCGCTGGCTTGCTCAGCGGTACCATTCTGGTGGAAGTGATCTTTAGCTGGCCCGGCATCGGTAGGCTGCTGGTACAGGCGATCAGCACGCGCGACTATCCGACGGTGCAGGGCTTGGTCGTCACCTTCGCGCTGATCTATGCCGGACTCAATTTGTTCGTTGATTTGCTCTATCCGATCCTAGATCCGAGAATTCGCTATACCGATGACTGATCCAATCAACCTGCACATCGGGGCAGAAGACGACCGTATCCGTTTCCGCAGTTTGCGCCGCTTGCTGCGGAACCCCGCTGCAACTGTCGGTTTGATTCTGGTGGGCATCGCCATCGCCTGCGCGATCTTTGCCCCGCTGATCGCGCCCTACGATCCGATCAAAGGTGACCTCAAAACTCTGTACGTCAAACCGCCTTCCGTCGAGCACCCCTTTGGCACGGATGACATCGGGCGGGACATCCTCAGCCGCGTGATCTATGGCGCGCAAATTTCGATCAAGATCGCGCTCTCGGCGCAGGCAGGCGGATTGTTGATCGGCGTGCTGCTCGGACTGATCACAGGTTACTACGGCGGCTTGGTCGATACGCTGATCATGCGTGTGGTTGATATTGTGATGGCGTTCCCGCTGCTGATCATCGCTATCGCGCTGGTGGGTGCGCTGGGATCAAGTGAGTTCAACATCATCATCGCGCTGGCGCTGGTGACGTGGCCCGTGATCACGCGCCTAGTACGCAGTCAGGTGCTCGCCCTCAAAGACAGCGATTTCGTGACCGCCGCGCGTGGTGTTGGTGGCAATGCGTGGACGATCATGATCCGCCATATTCTGCCCAACATCGTCGCGCCGCTGGTCATCTACACCACGCTCGGCTTGGGCAGCGTGATTCTGGCGGAAGCATCGCTGAGCTTTCTTGGCTTGGGCAGCGCCCAGCAAGCGACGCCCAGTTGGGGCAAGATGCTGACCGAGAGCCGCGCTTTCATCCGTTCGGCGTGGTGGATGCCCTTCTATCCCGGTCTGGCGATCTTTCTGACAGTGCTCGGCTTTAATTTACTTGGCGATGGCTTGCGCGATGCCCTAGATGTAAGGAGTTAAGCATGAAGGTGCTGGCGATTGGCGCACACGGCGACGATCTGGAATTATTCTGCGGCGGTACGTTAGCGCGTTACGCCGCGCAGGGCGATCAGGTGATTATGTGCGTGGTCACTGATGGGCGCGGGCGTCCGGCGGGCGATCCTGATCAGATCGCGGCGCTGCGGAAGGCGGAAGCGCAAGCCTCAGCGGACGTGATCGGCGCGGAATTGTACTGGCTCGGCGTGCCTGATGGTGGCTTGTGGTTCGATGAATCATCGCGCCACCTGTTCGTGGAAGCGATCCGCCGCGCCCAGCCGGAGGTGATCATCACGCACCCGCCCGATGACTATCACCCCGATCACAAGACCACCAGCCGCTTAGTGATGGATGCGGCGCAAGTCTCGCGCACGGCGAACTATCCTTCCGATCTGCCGCCGCACCGCCTGAGCGTACCCGTCGCGTTCATGGATGCCGAGCGCGGGATCGACTTCTCGCCGGAAGATTACGTGGACATCACGCCCGTGTGGGAAACCAAGCTAAAGATGCTGGCGCAGCACCGCAGCCAATTGATGCCGCATGGCTACGATCCCGCCTATGTGCCGCCCGCAGAGAACGAGTTCACGCACTACGCCCGCGCCCTGAGCAGTTTTCGCGGCTTGGCGTGCGATCTGCCGTATGCCGAGGGCTTTCGCTGGTGGCGTGCCGCCAACCGGATCGTGACGCGGCGCGTGCTGCCCGGCTGATCAAGTCGAGCAGCTTATTGATTACGCTTGATGGCGCTCAGGGATGCCTGCATCCACGCCAGCGCAAACGCCATGCCAGCGTGCCACGGCGCGGCGCACTCAAGCTGCGGCGTATGATCGGGGATCAGCACGCCGTCGTAGTTGTTCTTGTACAGGATTTCCAGCACGCGGTACATGTCGATGTCGCCTTCGTCGATGAACACTTCCCGATAATCGGGGACTTTGCCGACCACATTCCGCAGATGGATGTAGCCGATTTTGTCCGCTTGGCTGTACTTGTCGGCGGTTTCGTAGACATCGCCTTCGGTCATCTCGCTGACCGTGCCCAAGCACAACTCTAAGGCGCTGTGATAGCTAGGGACAACCGCCAGCAGCTTATCGAACAGGCGCGGCTGATAAACTAAACGGGCGGTGTCACGCAAGACGGGCAGCGGCGGATCTTCGGGATGCGCCGCCAGCCTCACGCCTGCCTCTTCGGCAACAGGTACGAGTTCGCTCAGGAAATAGGTCAGCCGCTGCCACAGTTCTTCTGTCGTCACCGCACCGACCACACCCTCCGGCGCATCAGGATCGTAGATCATGTTCCAGACCGCGCCGTTAGGGATCGGAGTCTGCTGCGGTGCGAGTGCTTCGACGTAGCCCACCGATTTCGCGCGCCCTCTGGCGAACTCGCCTTCGACCCGCCCCCACACGCCCGCGATGCTGAAGTTGTAGCCCATGACCTTGATGCCAGCCCGCCCCATGTTGCGGATAATCGTCTTCAAGCCTTCTATCTGCTTTGCTTTGTTGGGACCATCCAGCAGAATATCCGACCAGTGCGAGGGATCAAAGTTCTCGATTGCCTCCAGTTCCAAACCTTCGGCGTTGATGGCGGCACGGAGATCGCGCAGTTCTTCGTAGCTCCACAACTTATCTTGATTCTGGGTGACGCCCCACAGTTCGCCGCCGCTGCCAGTGGAGAGGCTATCGGCGCTTTTGAAATAATCGACCAGATGCGCCACGATGTGTGTTGCGCCACACTGCCGCGCAAAGCGGAAATTCTCCGCCGTCAGCATGTTGCGGTAAAAGCCGATCCCCAGTTTCATGAATGACTCCCTCGTGTCGCTGGTTCGCGTGTTGATCTCAGTTGTAGATAATCTTTGCGGTGGTGTTCGCTTGCCCTCACCCCCCAGCCCCCTCTCCCGCAAGCGGCTAGTGGGGGAGTTTGTCTTTGCCCTTCTCCCGCAAGCGGGAGAAGGGTTGGGGTGAGGGTTGTCTCAGCATCTCAACCACTTTTGAATTCTTATTGCTAAATCCCGCTGTACGTGCTGAAGCCGCCATCTACCGGAACGACCACGCCATTGACGAAGCGCGCGCCGGGGCTGCACAGCCAGATCGCGGTGGCGATCAGATCGTCGGGATCACCGAAGCGTCCGGCGGGCGTATGGTCGATGATCGAGCGCCCGCGCGAGGTCAGGCTGCCGTCGTCGTTGAGCAGCATGGCGCGGTTCTGCTCCCCAATGAAGAAACCGGGCGCAATGGCATTGACGCGCAATCCCTCGCCGTATTTGTTCGCCAGTTCCACCGCCAGCCAACGGGTGAAGTTGTCGATAGCAGCTTTGGCAGAAGCGTAAGCGATCACGCGGGTGAGGGTACGCTGCGCCGCCATCGAGGAGATATTGACGATGCTGCCTGATTTTTGTGCAGCCATCGGTTCGCCAAAGACTTGCGTGGGCAGCAGCGTTCCCGTCCAATTGAGCGCCATCACCTGTTCCATCGCCGCTAACGAGACGCCGAAAAACGAGCCATCCGGCAGCACATTCGCCGCCGCCGTATTGCCGCCCGCCGCATTGATCAGGATGTCGATGCGTCCCCAGCGTTCGAGGACAGCCGAGCGCGCACCCTCTAGATGTCTTTTGTCCAACACGTCAGCGGGCAGCGCCAGCGCGTCGCCGCCAGCAGCACAAATCTCCGCCGCTGCTGATTCCGCCAGTGTGGTGCGCCGTCCCAAAACGCCGATCTTCGCCCCCGCGTGAGCGAGTCCGCGCGCCATCGCCCCGCCGAGTACGCCTGTACCACCCGTGACGATGGCAACCTTACCCTGCAAACTAAACTGCTCGTCGAGAAACGCCATTCCTGTACCTTTGTTTCAAGATGTTCTTGAGTATGTTGTCTCAGCGGTTTTTGATGCTCATCACGAACTGCGTCGGCTTGACGAAGATCAGCGCCACCACCACCAACGACATAGTGCTGACCATGTAGACCACCGCCATCGCGTTGACCAACTGATGGGCGCGAATACCTGCGCCACTGGCATCGCCGTAGAGCGCCACCGCCAGCGTTTGCGATCTGCCCGTCGTCGCCACCAGATAGGTTAGCTCGAAGGCGGCGAACGTCCGCACCAGCGCCAGTACGCCCGCCGTCAATAGTCCCGGTACGATCAGCGGCAGCACGATGCGGCGGAAAGTGCGGAAGCGACTCGCGCCTAACATGCGGCTGGCGGATTCCAGCGAGGCATCCACCTGCTCGATGAACGGCGTCAGGATCAGGATGGCGAACGGCGTGATCGGCACTAGATTGACGATCACGATACCGACCAGCGTGCCACCGAGTCCGAGCCGGATCAGCAGCGCCGCCAGCGGAATGCCGTAGACTAACGCGGGGATCAGCATGGGCAGCAGGAACAGCCCGTAGAGCAGAGCCTTGAAGCGGAACTGTTTACGCGCCAGCACATAAGCAGCGGGGCAAGCGAGGATCAAGGCGATCAGCGTAGTGGCGATAGCCACCGTGAAAGTATTGCCCAGTAGCTGCGGCAGATTGTGATCTTTCGCCAGATCGCTGTACCAACTAGTAGTGAATGAGGGCGGTAGTACCGTCTTGAACCAGCTACGCGCGAACGAATCGATCACCACCGTGCTGACCATCGCCAGCAAGTTAAAGATAAACAAGCCGATAGCGCCATAAAACAGGATGCTACCTAGCAGTTTGCCAATGGAGATCGGGCGCTTGACCTTAGGGACAGCATACGCTGAGGTAGAAGTCGTTGCAGAAGTCGTAGTCGTCATCGTCAGGCACCCTTCCCGCCACCGAGCACACTGGTGCGCGTCAGGCGGCTGCGCAGCCATAACACGGAAAGTACGACGATCAGTTCGATAGCGCCCATGACAAAGGCGATTGCCGTCCCCAACGCCGGATTGTTCTGCTCGTAGGCAGCGCGGAACGCCACGATGGAGAGCACCTTCGTCTGCGATTCCGGCTGTCCCACTAGTACGGCGGTGGGGAAAACGGTGAAGTTAGCGACGAAGTTGAGGCAGAAGGCAATCGCTACGCCGGGCAGCACGAGGGGCCAGATCACCCGCCAGAAGGTGCGCCACGCCCCGACGCCGAGCATCTTGCTGGCGCGTTCCAAGTCGGGACTGATGCCGGACATGTAGCCCAAGATCATCAGGAACACGAAGGGGAAATTCTGGATAAACAGCGCGATCTGCACGCCCGCCCAGTTATGCACCAGCGCCAGCGGGTCTTTAATCAGCCCGACGGCTTGCAGCGCCTGATTGAACCAGCCCTGCCTGCCGTAGTACATCAACATCGACTGCGCCACCATCACGTTGCCGAGCGTCAGCGGCAGGATCAGCAGCGTGGTGATCGGGCGCTCGAACCTGATCCCGCGCCGCATGTAATACGCCAGCGGGATACTGATCAGCACCGAGAAAATGGTGACGGGCAGCGCCACCTGAAAAGTGATCCCGATGGCATCGACCCGCGTCGGATCGTTGAAGAACTCGGCATAATTGCTGAAGGTGAGATCGCCTTCTGCCCTGACGCCCGTATGCAAGCTCAGATTCAAGCCGTAGAGGAAAGGTAGAATGAAGATCGCCACCACGAAGATCAGGGCGGGTGCGGTGAGTAGGACAGTCTCCCAGTTGATCAGTCGGCGCGTACCGCTGCTGTTTACTGTTGAAGCGTTAAGCATCGAACCCTCCTGTTAACGTGCCTGTGGTTCCAGATACTTAACTTTGGGACGCGAGATCGGTACGCTGTCATCCAGCGGGAACAACAGCAAGCGGCTGGGACGGATGCCGAAACGGATCGGGCGCTCTAACTCGCTGGCGCTCTGACTGCTCACCAGCAACTGCGTGTCCTCATCACCATCCAAGCGCACCAACACCTCGAACGCCTTGCCCACGTACTCCACAAGATGCACGATGCCACTCAGTTGATTGGTCTCCGGCAGCGGATCGGCTAGCAGTTCGTCGGCGCGGCTGACAGCGAGGACTTGATCGTCTTCTTTCCAATCCGTGTTGCCGCCATAAGTTGAACTTGCCCGCAGCGTGACGCCCGTCATCGTCTGGACGATCCACTCCGCCCCTTCCCTGCTGACGATCCGTACGGGCAGTCGATTGGAATAGCCCATGAAATCCGCCACGTAGAGGCTGTTGGGGCAGTTATAAATCTCCTGTGGCGTACCTACCTGTTCGATCCGCCCCTTCTGCATGACCACGATCAAATCCGAGAGCGACATCGCCTCCGATTGATCGTGCGTCACGTAAATGGTGGTCAGCCCAAGCTGGTGATGCATCCGCTTGATCTCGATCCGCATCTCGTTACGCAGCTTGGCGTCCAGATTGGACAGCGGTTCATCCAAGAGCAATAGGTGTGGTTCCAACGCGATGGTACGGGCGATGGCGAGGCGCTGCTGCTGCCCACCACTCAACTGCGCGGGGAAGCGATGTCCGAACTCCGCATAATCCAGATGCACCAGATCGAGCGCCCAGCGGATGCGCCGATCCATCTCGGATTTGGGCATCCGGCGATTTTCTAGTCCGTAGCTGACGTTCTTGATCACGTTCAGGTGAGGAAACAGCGCGTAATTCTGAAAGACCATGCCAAAGCCGCGCTTTTCGGCGGGAATATGCTGGATCGGTTTGCCGTCGAGCAGGATTTCGCCCGCGCTCAGATCGAGCAGTCCGGCGATGCAGTTCAGCGCCGTCGATTTACCGCAGCCACTAGGTCCTAACAGCGACACAAACATGCCATCAGAGATTTCTAGATTAAAGTCGGACAGGGCTTTGGTTGCGCCAAAAACACGCGACATGCCGCGCAGATGTAACTTAGTTTTCGTCGCCATCAGTAACCTCAATAAACATCATTCTGGCTACTCGTAGTTCGTAGTATAGTTGGAGGGGACACCTCCGGGGTGAAGAGAATTGCTGTTCTGTCAAACCCCGAAGGCGTCGCTACAAGGGCTGCCTGACTCCTGCCTCTCGATCCCCACGATCTGAGGTTGAAGTTAGGCAGTTTCTATTACGGCGTAGCGGTTGGTGGGATCGCGGTGGGTGCAGCTTTCACCTTATCGCCACCGATCTCGGCATCCCACTTAGCGAATGCTTTCACCAGATTGGCAGCATCCAGTGGCAGCACGACGGGCGTATCCAGCGCCATCTGGTCATACTCAGGACGACCAAACTCGGCAAGAACCTGCTGGCTTTCTTCAGGAGCCATCGAGGGATCGACACCTTTGATCGCGGGACCGGGGTAGAAGTAGCCTCTGTCGTAGGCATACGCCTGTTGTTCGGGCGTCAGCATGTAGGCGATCAGGTCGAGCACTACCGCCAGCCGATCATTATCCAAACCTTTGGGGATCAGCAGGAACTGGGCATCGGCAACGAAGGTCGTGCCATCCAGTTTGGCGGTCAGATATTCTGGCGGCATGTTGCCCAACACGCGGGGATTGATGTCCCAACCCATCGTGCTTGCCATCATCGCGCGCGTGCCGTTGGCGAGTTCCGCCACCACGTCACCCGTGCGGGAAGGATAGTATTCGATGTAGTTGCCGATTTCCTTGAGGAACGCCCACGTCTTATCCCAACCGTTTTCGGGATCCAGCGGATCGGAGTCACCGAGCAGGTAGGGCAAGCCCATCAGGAAGGTACGACCCGGACCGGAGTTCGCCGGACGCGCGTAGATGAACTTGTTGGGATTGGCGATGATCCACGCCTTCAGATCGTCAATGGTCTTGGGCGCGGTTTCGACCTGTGAGGGATCGTACTCGATGAGTGGACCACTCGGCGTGAACACCACGCAGATCGCGTAGCCTTGCGCCAGATCGTTGTACAGCTTGGCACCGGGCAGGTAGTTCTCGTTCAGATTGGGGAACTTGGCGTCGAAGTCCGGTGTGATCTTCATCCACAGGTCCTGTGCGATACCGGAAGCCACACCGTCGTAACCGCTGAGTACCAGCGTGGTGTCGATCTTGCCGCCGTCGATCTGCGCCTTGATGCGTCCGGGCAGATTGGGCGAAGTATCGGTGATGTATTCGACGCTGGACACCTTATCGGGGTTGGCGGCGACGTAGTTATCGATCATCGCGCCGGTGAGCTGCTTCTGACCTGCAACGTCGATGACTTGTAGCGTGATCGGCTGGGCAGGGAATGGCGGAACGCCGCCCTGTGCTTTGGTTGTCGAACCGCTGGCGAACGACGCGACGATCATCACGACTGCCAGACTGCTGAGTGCCAAAATTCTCAATAATCGCTGCATTCTGCTGCTCCTATTACTTAAATTAAAGCCATTTACGCGGAGGTGGAACCGACCTTTACTCGAATAGCGCCTCCTTCCTCTAAGTTGTTTTCTGCTTAGCTCACGAACGAACCTGCGCGCCGCAGGATTCACGAATCCGCAGCGTGGGACCCAGCGTGATTTGCTGGGGCGCAAGGGATTTATCAGCTTTAAGCGAGTCCACTAAGACTCTGGCGGCGATCTGTCCGGCTTGGAAAATGGGTAGTGCTAAGGTGGTCAGCGCGGGGATGGTGTAGGGAGCGAAGGGCGGATCACCGATGGTGATAATGGCAACGTCACGGGGTACTTCGAAGCCCGCGTCGTGCAAGCCTTTGAGCACGCCCATCGCCATCATGTCGCCACAGACGAAACAGGCGGTAGGCGCTGTCTTGCGATCACTTGCCTTGATCTGGGCGGCTAACGCCGAGCCAGCTTGAAGTCCGCCTTCAAAGGTGTAGCCGCCATCGATCACACACTGGTCCGAATCGGAGATGCCGCGTTCTGCCAGCGCCTCGCGCCAGCCTTGATAGCGTTCGACGGTGCTGCGCCGCCGGATCAAGGGATCGTCGCTCAGCGGTCCGGTGATGATGGCGATGTTGGAGTGACCGAGATTGAGCAGATGTTCCGTCGCCATCCGACCAGCGCCGATCTCGTCTAGCTGAATCTGGTTGATCTCGTCTGTGCCTAGATCGCGGTTGATGACCACGAAGGGGATGCCAGCCTCGCGCAGGTGCAGCAGATGATCTATCGGCAAGCGCAGTGACAGCGACATGATGATGAAGCCATCCACTTGCTGCGCCCGCATCGTCTCGATGGCGTTGATCTCATGGGCGAGATCGCCCGCGCTGGCGAGCAGGATATGATAGCCCTCGGTTTGCAGGACGGATTCGACGCCTTCGGTGACAGGGATGAACAGCGCGTTTTGTAGCTCGGTGATGATCAGCCCGACGGTGGCGGTCTTACGTTTGACCATGCTGCGGGCGATGGCGTTGGGGCGGTAGTTCAGGTCACGCGCGGCGGCGAGGATCAATTCTCTGGTCGGCGCACTCACATGACCATCGTGTCCGTTGATCACATGGGAAACGGTGCTGACACTAACACCAGCACGTTTGGCGACATCCCGAATGGTAGTAACCTGTTTACGCATGACTGTGTCTAAGATTGTTTCTAAGTACGAATTAAAGTATTTGGCGAAACGTTTTACTACAGTAACATGCTTTCTTTTTTCGATCAAGACATCTATGAAAAATGGGTTTTGTCTGAGGTCGTTGAACGGTGGCGACAGGAATAACGAGGCAGCAGACACCGGACGCTAAAGCATCCGGCTATAAGCACGAAGCACCGTAAACGGCGCTAAAACAATGGGCGGTGAGCACTACTATTTCAGCCCGGAGCTTCAGCTCCGGGAGCCTGTCCGCCCTTCAACGCAAGCGGGAGAGAGTGATCCCTGTCGGGAGAGCGACGGGCGAGGTTCAGAATTAGTTGGCGTTGTTTCTCGGTTCCCCCTCTCCACGAAGTGGAGTAGGGGGTGAGGCTCTACGCCAATCCGACAAATTAGGCTACACTGATGCCTCTCACGGGTTGCCGCCTGCGACTAACTACAAAGTAATAGCACTAAACGGGCAAAAGGATTTAGCGCCGATGGGTTTAGCTACGTCTGCGTCACCTGCACACACCGCAACGCCTCACGCCGATAAACGGAGAAGCGGATTTATCGAGCTGCGCGATCTGGTTAAGGTCTACAAAACCCCCGCTGGCGAATTCACCGCGCTGAAAAGCCTCAACGTTGAGGTCGGCAAGGGCGAGTTCATCGCGGTGATCGGCAAATCGGGCAGCGGCAAATCCACCTTCATCAACATGATCACGGGCATTGATCGCCCCACCTCCGGCGAGGTCTGGATCGGCGGCACGGCAATCCACAACCTCAACGAAACGCAGATGGCAAAATGGCGCGGCAAGAATCTAGGTATCGTCTTTCAGTTCTTCCAACTGCTGCCCACGCTGACTCTGCTAGAAAACATCGTGCTGGCGATGGAACTGAACGGTCAGCACGACAAAAAGACGCGCCGCGAACGTGCTATGCAGTTGCTGGAACTGGTGGAGATGGCAGAGCAGGCGAATAAGCTGCCGTCCGCAGTATCCGGCGGGCAGCAGCAGCGGGTGGCGATTGCGCGGGCGCTGGCGAATGATCCGCCGCTGATCGTTGCCGACGAACCGACGGGCAGCCTCGACTCCAAAACCGCCGACAAAATCTTCTTGCTGTTCGAGAAATTGGTGGCATCTGGCAAGACGATTCTGGTGGTCACGCACGATAACAATCAGGTTAAACGCGCCAACCGCACCATCGTGATCTCCGACGGCGAGATCGTCAACGAGTATCTGGTGCAGGCGCTTGCCGCGCTGACGCAAGATCAACTGGTGGAAGTGAAGCGCAAAGTCAAGCCGCTGATCTATCCCGCTGGCAGCACCATCGTGCGACAGGGCGAAACGGGCGACAAGTTCTACATCATCACGCAGGGGCAAGTGGACGTGCTGATTGATCGACCTGATGGCAGTCAGGTGCTGGTCAACCAACTGCACGAAGGTCAGTATTTTGGCGAGATGGCGCTGTTGGGCAGCGGTTTACGCACCGCCACAGTTCGCGCCTCCATCGACTCGGAGGTCGGTGTAGTGGCGCTCGATTCCGCCGCCTTCAACGCGTTGATCGCGGAGTCGCATTCACTGCGCGACGAACTCTCCATCATCATCCAGCAGCGCCAGATGATCGAGCAGGTCCAACTGATCTCCACCATCCCTGAAGGTAAATTGCTGGCGTTGACGCAGCACCTCGCCTCTGAAACTTACGCGCCCAACGCCACCGTGATCCGGCAGGGCACGATTGGCGATTCGTTCTACATCATCGTGGAGGGCGAGGCGGACGTGGTGCAAGATCAGCCCGACGGCAGCCAGAAAGTGATCAACCATCTGCGGCGCGGGCAGTATTTCGGTGAACTGGCGCTATTGGGCAACAAGCGCCGTACCGCCAGCGTTCGCGCCGCTGCTAGTGGCACGCTGAAGGTGGTCACGCTGAGTAAAGAAGAGTTCGATACGCTGGTGCAAACCTCTGACTCCTTCCGCCAGCACGTCGAAGAAGTCCAGCGCACGCGCAAGTAAATGAGGCGGCTTGATGAATAACTTGCTGAACGTTCGCCGCCTGAAAATCCTGCGTGATCTGACCGCTAACAAGTCGCGCACGCTGCTGGTGGTCTTGTCCATCGCCGTTGGCGTCGCCGCCTTCGGTCTGATGATCACCGGACGGATCGTGCTGGAGCAGAATCTAGCGGACGAGTTCGCCGCCACCAATCCGGCACAAGCGATCCTGACCGCCGCACCTTTTGACGCCGCGCTGCTGGATCAGGTGAAGGCGCTGCCAGAGGTTCAAGCGGCGGAAGCGCGGCAGATCATGCACGCCCGCTTCCAACTCGATCCCGATCATTGGGTGACTATGCAGATCGAGGGCATCCGCGACTTCGATCAGATCGCGGTCAACCGCCTCAAACGTCAGCCGGATGGCACGTTCCCGCCGCCCACCGGTCAGATCGTGTTGGAGCGCAGCATCAGCGAACTGCTCAAAGTCAGCATCGGTGACACGATCCACCTTCAAACGATGGACGGCAAGGATTACGATCTGACGGTGGCGGGCTTCGTGGGCGATTTATCCCGCCAGCCCTCTAACATCAGTTTGGTCGTCAACGGCTATGCCACGCTGCCCACGCTGGAATCGCTCGGCGGATCAACTGACTTCAACCAACTGCTGATCACCGTCAACGCAGCATCAGATCGCGCCGCGATTGAGCAGCAGGTGAGCAAAGTAGTGACCGCGATTGAGGACGCCGGAACGCCGATCTATAGCGCCACCGTCCCGCCACCGGGCAAGCAGGTGATGAGCGACAGCATGAGTTCGGTGCTGCTGATCCTCGGCGCGTTGGGGGCGCTGACGCTGGCATTGAGTGCCTTCCTGATCATCAACATTATGTCGGCGCTGATCGCACAGCAGATTCCGCAGATCGGCATCCTCAAATCCATTGGTAGTTCCAGCGGACAACTGTCGCGGCTGTATTTCGAGATGGTGCTGTGGTTCGGCGTGATCGGCTTGCTGCTGGCGATCCCGATGGGGGTGTTCGGCGCGTATTTTCTGGCGGATGGCATCTCCAGCGCCATGAACTTCGATGTCACGCACTTTTATTTGCCACTGCAAACCGTGTTGCTGCAAGTCTTCGGCGCGATCATCGTGCCGCTGCTTGCTGCCGCCGTGCCGATCTTCACTGGAGCGCGGATCACCGTGCGGGAGACGATCTCGCAGAACAGCGGCAGCGGTAGCAATCCATCGGGCATCCTCTCGCGTGTGTTAACCAAGTTTGCGGAACTCTCCGAACTCACGCGCGTCTCTATCGCCAACACTTTCCGGCGCAAAGGTAGATTGCTGCTCACGCTGCTGGCGTTGAGTCTGGCGGGTGCGATGTTCATCGCCTTGCTGGGCATCCGCGAATCGATGCGGAAGGCGGTGGCGGATATTCAGAGCAGCCTCAATTACGATGTCTCGCTGACCTTCGCACAGCCCTATGATCTAGCGCAGCTTCAAGCAGAAGCCGCTAAAGTGTCGGGCGTAGTGGCGACGGAAGGCTGGGGCGCGGTGAATGGTCGCCGCCTTTATGAGGACGGTCATCTCAGCGGCGGGATCAACTTGATCGCCGTACCGCCGGACACGGTAATGACTAAGCCGACCATCGCGCAGGGGCGTTGGTTGCAGCCAGAGGATCACTACGTGTTGTTCGTCAACGCCGATACGCTGGAACTCGCGCCCGATCTGGAACTCGGCAAACAGATCACGCTGAAAATCGGGGACAAGGTACATGATTGGACGATCATCGGCGTCACCGCGCGTTCGTTCACGCCTATTGCCTACCTCCCTTACGCCACCTTCGAGGAAGTCACCGGACTGGATCAGCAGGTGAGCACGTTGGTGGTACGCACCGCAGACGGATCGCCGGAAACGCAGGCGGCGGTTGAGGCGGCGTTACTCGCCCATTTTGCCACAGTTCAAATCAATCAGCAGATCGAAGTTCAGGGCACGAAGCAAACACTGCAGCTTCCGGTACGGATCGTGCAGTCGAGCACCACAACGGCGCTAAAAACTGCCTCCGCCGCCAGCCTCGACATCCTGATCGTGCTGCTGCTGGTGATGGTGGTGCTGATCGCAGTGGTAGGCGGACTCGGACTGGCGATCACCATGAGTCTCAACGTGCTGGAACGCACCCGCGAGATCGGCATTTTGCGTTCACTCGGCGCGACTAATAATGTGATCCGGCGCATGGTCATCGTGGAAGGACTGGTCATCGGCGTGATCAGTTGGGCGTTCGGTGCGCTGATCTCGGTGGCGTTGGGCATCTGGCTCGGACGCGCGTTGGGGATTTCGCTGCTGGCGATCCCCCTCGATTACCTGTTTTCCGTGCCCGCGCTACTGCTCTGGCTGCTGCTGGTCAGCGTGATTGCGGTGATCGCCAGTTTGCTGCCAGCGCAAAACGCGGCGCGTCTGACCATTCGGGATACGCTGGCTTACATCGGCTAATGACGAGGGCTAATGACGGCAATCACTCCTACTAAGCGCAGACGGCGAATCGGGTTGTTCATTGGCGCACTGATCGTGGTCTTGATCGCGGTGGTTGGTGGCGTGGCACTGCTGCTCTCCACCGCCGTCTCCGGCGCGGCGGCGAGCAGTAACGGCACGCCCGGCATCGTCGCAACTGCTACGCTGGTCGCCAGCTTATGTTCGTCCGGTGCTGCTCCCGCCCAGTATGCCATCCCGCAGGAAAGCGCAGGCGCGGATTTCCCCTGCCCGCCGACGCGCGGCGTGCGCCAAGTCTCTACGCCACTGGGCAACATCGAAGTGATCTACTATGTTTCCGAGTTGGAGGGCATTCGCTACGAGGTCATGATCTCGGATTACGGCACGGTCTTCGGTGGCGATCTGACGGGCATCCTACGTGCCATCGTCATGGATCGCACCAGAGCCTCCACGCTGGAAGAATATCTGATGCAAGAGCGCTCCAAAGAGGAAGTCACGCTGAACAACTCGTCAGGCGTATCCGTCAGCGCCGATGATGGCAAACTGGCGGTCAACTTCAAACTCTACGTGGTCGGCAAGAAGCTCTATCGCATCGCGGTGGTAGCGCCGCTTGCCAGCATCAACGATCCGCTGTACGCCAGCTTCCTTGATTCCTTCACCATTCCCGACGCTAAATAAACAGCGCCTGCAGGACCATAAATGTGCCAGCAGGCTAGCGACCGGAGTCGATTTACGGGCGCAGCGTGCGGATCGATCCTCGCTCGATGAGTTTGCTCTTTAGCACAACTTCCCGCACCGGACGAGCTGCCTCCGCCATGCGCTGAAATAGCAGTTCGGCAGCGGTACGCCCGATATCATAAGTGGGTTGGCTGATCACGGTGACGCCCGATCCAACGAAGGGCATCCACGGCGTATCGTCAAAACCCGCCAGTGCAATATCGTTTGGTACCGAGAGTTTAGCTTGCGTAATGGCGTTGATCGCTCCTAAAGTGATCCGGCTGTTGCCAGTCAGCAGCGCGTTGGGGCAGTTTTCCGAACGCAGCCAGCGGCTCACGATTACTTCGCTGTCCGCTTCATCGGGATGGATGAACTTCACAAAATCAGGATCGATCTCAATGTTATGTTTCCGCAGCGCCCGTTCAAAACCCTTTAGGCGTTCGCGTCCGGTGGTGCTGTTTTCCAAGCCCAGCACGGCTCCAATATGCGTATACCCATTGCCGATCAGTTGGTTGGTCAGTAACTCCGCCGCCTGAACGTTATCACTGAGCACACAATCAATCGCCGCACCATTGATGCGCCGATCTACAGAGACGATTGGCGTACCGCTTTTAAGTAGAAATTCAAAGGGTTCGCGGGTTTCCTGAGTCGGCGCCAGAATGATCCCTGCTACTAATTCATCCAACAAAGTCTCTAGGTACATTTGTTCTTTTGCCGGGTCTTCATCAGTGTTGCACAGAAAAATACTCATATTTTGACTGTTCGCCACGTCTTCAATTGCCCGCGCAATATCGACGAATACCGAGTTGCGAATATCGGGTACCAGCAGCCCGATCACTTTAGAGCTGCGTTTCCGCAAGCTGCTGGCGATCCGGTTAGGTCGATAGCCCAACTCATCGGCGACCTGCAACACCAGATTGCGTACTTCCGAACGCACGTGTGGTTCGTTACTGAACACACGGGAGACAGTTGCTACTGAAACACCCGCCTGCTTAGCCACATCTTTGATGCTTGCCATAACCCCTGACCTTTACTCCTCCTATGTTGCAAACTAGTCGAACTGTAAACGATTACAGAGCTTTATACAGATCATAAAGCATATTGCGCTAAAAGTTGTAAGACAATTATGCCATCCATTGAAAATCTGATTCATGCCAGAACCAATGATCCGATATTTTGTTGACAGGATAATTGTAATCGATTACAATTTTTATCGGATGTGTAAACGCAGTCGGGCAACTGGTATGCCCTGAAGGAGGCAAATCAAGAAAATCAGCTTGTTCTATCGTGTTGATGAGTTTTAGCCTGGATTACTTGTTAGCATGGAGAAAAAAATAATGTCCTCAATCCACGTGAAGAAACTTGCGTTGGTTATGGTGATTATTTTTGTCGTCTTGGCGAGTTTTGGAATACACACCCCCATCAAAGCACAATCGCCAATCATTATTGGTCTGATCACCAAAACAGAAACGAATCCCTTCTTTGTAAAAATGCGCGAAGGTGCTCAGGCAGTTGCCGACCAACTGGGCGCCACCTTGATGACTGCCTCAGGCAAGTTTGATACCGACAATGACAGCCAAGTGACAGCAATTGAGAATATGGTCGCGGCAGGTGTGCAGGGTATCTTGCTGGTTCCTTCCAACACCACAGCAATTGTACCTTCAGTCAAGAAAGCACGCGACGCTGGTGTGCTGGTGATCGCGCTGGATACTCCAACCGACCCGCAGGATGCCACCGATGCGCTGTTCGCTACCGATAACTTCAAGGCTGGCTTACTGATCGGTCAGTATGCCAAGGCTGTATTCGGTGACAAGCCCGCGAAAATCGCCACGCTCGACCTGATCCCCGGTATCACCGTCAGCGAACTACGTCGCAACGGTTTCTTTGAGGGCTTCGGGATCAAGAGCGATGATGCCTCCATTGTCTGCTCTGGCAACAGTGAGGGTAACCAGTCCAAGGGTCAGACCGTGATGGAAAACTGCCTCACCAAAGACCCCGACATCAATCTGGTGTACACCATTAACGAACCCGCCGCTGCTGGTGCTTACACAGCGCTAGAAAATGCTGGTAAAGAGAAGGATGTCACCATCGTCTCTGTTGACGGCGGTTGCTCACCCGGCGTTGAGTACGTCATTTCCGGCAAGATCGCGGCGACTTCACAGCAATATCCGCTGAAGATGGCGGCGTTGGGTGTAGAAGCAGTGGTCAAATATGTGAAGGAAGGCGTCAAGCCCTCCGGCTACACCGACACAGGTGTGACGCTCCTAACCGTCAAGCCGATGCCCGGTATTGAGAGTCAGGGTGCTACCTTCGGCGTACAGAACTGCTGGGGCACGCCAACCGAAGGCGAACTCGATGCGGCAATGAAGGCTGATACCGATGCTGGTATCGAGATGCCCACTCCAGAAGCGACGCCCGCCCAGTAATCACAAATTTGCCGTAACATAATTTGTGTGCGAGGATGGTACCGGTTTAATGGCTCGTACCATCCTTTTTTTGAGGAAAATTATGAGCGAAAACACTGAACACCTTTCCTTTGTTTCTCGGATTCGTCAAATATTACTTTCGCCGATAGTCGGACCCCTCGTAGCGCTGTTAGCTGCCAGTCTGTTTTTTGCTACCCGCACGGAGCGCTTTCTCAGCGGCGCTAACATCTCCCTGATCTTTCAGCAGTCAGGCTGGATTGCGGTTCTAGCTATTGGTCAAACGCTGATCATCCTGACCGCCGGAATCGACCTTTCCAACGGCGCGGTGATGACCCTGGGTTCTGTCGTCATGGTGAATATTGCCGCGCACAATGGCGTCAATCCCTACGTCGCAGTACTGATCGGTTTTCTGATTACTGGCGGCTTCGGACTCTTAAACGGTCTGCTGGTGACCCAACTGCGGCTGCCGCCTTTCATCGTCACCTTGGGTACGCTCAACGTCGCCTTCGCCCTGACGCTGATCTACACTGTTGAAACGGTGGTCGCGCCGTCCGAGCAGACGATCTTCGGACAAATCTTCAGACTAGGCGGTACCGTTATTACCTACGGTACGGTCGCCATGCTGCTCTTATTCCTGCTCATGTGGTTTATCCTGCGGGAGACGCCCTTCGGACGCCACATTTATGCGCTGGGCAACAACCCCGAAGCGGCACGGCTGACGGGTATTCGGACGGATCGCTTGCTGATTGCCGTCTACACGCTGGCAGGTCTGATCTACGGCTTCGCGGGCTTGATTCTGATTGGTCGCACCGGAGTAGGTGATCCCAACGCGGCACAAACCGCCAACCTCGATAGTATTACGGCGGTAGTGCTTGGCGGCACTAGCCTGTTCGGCGGACGCGGCAACGTGCTGGGAACGCTGATCGGCTCCCTGATCGTGGGTGTGTTCCGCAATGGGTTGCAACTGATGGGCATCCCTTCGATCTATCAGGTGCTGATCACCGGTATTCTGGTGATTCTGGCAGTAGCTGTTGACCAGTTATCGCAGAGAGCCAAACGTTAAAACTTAGGAATAATCATGATGAACGGTACAAACTCAGTTCCTGTCCTCGAAGCTCATGGTTTATTTAAACACTATGGGCACGTCACGGCGCTGGACAATACAGATTTTGAAGTTTACGCGGGCGAGGTGTTGGCGGTCATCGGTGATAACGGCGCTGGAAAATCGACGCTGATCAAAGTGCTCTCCGGCGCTGTCATTCCTGATAAGGGCGAGATTCGTTTGAATGGTCAGCACATTCACTTCACTAGCCCCATTCATGCGCGTCAGGCAGGCATCGAAACCGTATACCAGAACTTAGCAGTCGCCCCCGCCTTGAGCATCACCGAGAATCTTTTTCTTGGTCGGGAGCTTCGCCGCCCCGGTTTCATGGGATCGGTGCTGCGAATGTTGGATAAGAAAACAATGCAGAAGCAAGCGGAAGGCTTCATGTCCGACCTGAAGTTCCGTATCCCTTCGGTCACCCAGACTGTCGAAACATTGTCCGGTGGTCAGGCGCAGGGTGTGGCTGTTGCTCGCAGCGCGGCATTTGCCAGCAAAGTCGTGATCATGGACGAACCGATGGCGGCGTTAGGCGTCAAAGAATCGGGCATGGTGATCGACCTGATCCGCAAAATTCGGGATCGCGGCTTGCCCATTGTCTTGATCAGTCACAACATGCCGCACGTCTTTGAATTGGCGGATCGCATCCATATCCAGCGTCTGGGACGCCGTGTAGCAGTGATCAAGCCAACAGATTACAGTATGTCGGACGCGGTAGCCATCATGACGGGCGCTATGGAAGCAAAACAGGCGCTTGCTTAATCGTCATGTTTCTTAGCCGCATCAAGGCGGACAGGCACACAGCCTGTATACTAAAGAGTTTCATCTCTCCAACTGAATCAAATTGCTTTGCCATAGCAACGCTTAACGCGAACGCATCGTGACTGGGGGTCACATGAGACTAGACACACTCAAAGATAAGGTTGCACTGATTACTGGAGCCAGTCGCGGTATTGGTCGTGCCAGTACCATCGCCTTTGCCAAAGAAGGGACGCATGTCGTCGTCACCGCCCGTAACAGCGATGAATTGGAGTCTCTGGTGAAAGAATGTCAGGCGCTTGGCGTGAAGGCGCTTGCTGTGCCTGCCGACGCTGCACAAGAAGCTGATGTACTGCGAGTGAAGAACGAGGCGCTGAAGGCGTTTCCGCAAATTGATATTCTGGTCAATAACGCGGGTGTGGCGAAGTACGCGCTGGTAGGCGAACACACCGCCGCTGATTATGACTGGATGATGAACACCAATATGCGTTCGACCTTTCTCTTTACCCATGCCTTCTTGCCGGAGATGATCGCCCGTAAGAGTGGTGCGATCATTATCGTGTCCTCACAGGCGGGTCTGCGCGGCTTTGCGGGCGAAGCCGTCTACTGCGCGACAAAGTTCGCACAGGTTGGCTTTGCACAGGCACTGGATGGCGAAGTGCGCGAACACAACATCAAAGTCAGCGTGATCGCGCCCGGTGGCGTCCATACTGACTTTGCCATCGGCACAGGGCGCACCAGAGGCGAACCGAAGCTGCAGAAAATGCTGGAAGCGGAAGATGTGGCGGATGCAGTCGTCTTTGCCGCCGCACAACCGATCAAATCGCGCGTCATGCTGGTCGGTATGCGCCCGATGAGTGAATCTTTGTAAGTTGTGGTTAGTGTGGGATGCGGAGTTGGGGTAGCTCTCTAACAAACAAACCAGATGTCCCTGGGGGGAATCGAACCCTCGCCTTCAGCTCCGGAGGCTGACGCTCTATCCGCTGAGCTACAGGGACAAATCGGTGACTAGTATGTTACTCGTATCGACATCTTACGTCAAGATTAGATCACGCCGTTGCCGTTTCGTGCGTGCCCTTACGCTTGAGTACTTCCGTCTTTAGCTGACCGCAGCCCGCCTGAATATCGATCCCGCGCCGCACGCGTACGGTATTGGCGACGCCATAGCTATCCAGCGTCTCCTGAAATGCCTGTACGCGCGCCGGATCGGAGGGCGAGCCATCATAGCCGCCCGTCGGATTCAACGGGATCAGATTGACGTGGCACAACAAACCTTGCAGCAGCTTACCCAACTTCTGCGCCTGCTCCACCGTATCATTCTCACCGCGAATCAGCGCCCACTCGAAGGTCATCCGCCGTCCGGTTTTCTCCACGTAATAACGCGCGGCATCAATCACCTCACGGATCGGGAATCGTTTATTGATCGGCAGCAGGGCGCTGCGCTCCTCGTCGCTGGCGGCGTGCAAACTGATCGCCAGTTTGAACTCGTTATCCTCATCGGCGAAGCGCCTGATCTGCGGCACCAATCCGACGGTGCTAACTGTGATATGCCGCTGCCCAATATTGAGTCCTGTAGGATCATTGAGCGCGTGCATCGCTTCCAGTGTGTGATCGTAATTGTGCAGTGGTTCGCCCATGCCCATCAGCACCACGTTGCTCAGGCGATCCCCCTCCCGTTCCAACTGGCGGGCAAAATGCAGCGCCTGTTCCACGATCTCGCCTGTGGTCAGATGCCGTGCGAAGCCCATCTGCCCCGTCGCGCAGAATACGCAGCCCATCGCGCAGCCCGCCTGCGTGGAGATGCAGGCTGTGCGCCGCCCATCATCGTATTCCATCAGCACGCTTTCGATCAGTTGGTTGTCGGGCAGGCGGAACAGCCGCTTGACCGTCTGACCATCCGAGGAGTGCTGCTCGGCAACCTGCTCCATATTCCCGATCTTCGCTTCTGCCGCTAATTTCTCGCGCAGTGCCACAGGCAGCGAGGTCATTTGCTCAAAGGCGATCACCTTATGCTTGTACAGCCACTCGTGAATCTGCTTACCGCGATACGCTGGAAAGCCCCACGACTGCACCAACTCGCGCAGCGCCTCCAACGATAGATCATACAAATTTGTCATTGCGCTCATACTTCATCCACTACTTACTACTAATCCCGTGCTGCCGTAATCCCCGATTCCCGGCGCTAAAGCACCGGGCTGAAACAAGAGGCTACCAAATTATCGCTGGCTTCTTAGACAGAGGGTAGGTTTGGAAACCTACCCCTACAGGCACATACAATCAAGACAAACACCATAACGATGTGGTAGGGGTGGGTGCTGACCCACCCATTTAGATCTATTCAACCTATCATCCACACGTCTACCGCTGTCCTCTGCCTCTACCCGCCACCGTGATCACCACGATCACCAGCAGCACCACCGCGATCACGATGCCCACAATTGCCAGCGGCGACTGCGCTATCGTCGTCAGCGATCCCTCTGGCACAGGCGTCGGCACAGGCGTCGGACTGCGCAAACTCCCCGGCGGACGCGGCGTATTCGTCGCTGTCGGCGGCACGGGTGTGAAGGTGTCGAACGGCGGTGCGGTCAGCGTCGGACGCGGCGTCGGCGTCTCCGTCGGGATCGAGGACGTGGGCGTGCGTGAGGGGAAGGGACGCAGTGTTTCCGTCGGCGTTGGTGTCGTCTCCAAGTACGGCGTCCAGCGCGAAGCGCGATCCGCCGCCTCGGTCAGCAGCCAGCGCGACCACTCCAAGTAGAACACGTCGGGCGTCACACCAAACAACGCTTGCAGTGCCGCGTCAAAGGTGTAGACATCGCGCAGCGCCACCGCCAGCCGGAACGGGGCATCCGCGCCGAAGCGATCCGCCAAGTATAGCGTCATCAAATAAGCCTGCGCCCGCCATAACTCCGCCGCCGTCAGATCGCTTGGCTCGGTCAGCAGCGCTTCTAGCGGCAGCAGATCGCTCGCCCGTTCCGCCGTCCGCGCGATCTGTAAGGCGCGCACATTAGTCGTCGGGCGGAGCAATTGGAACAAGCCCTCGCGGAACCAACCCGGCGGCTGATCAACGCGCCAGTACGCGGCAAAGCTCTCGCGCATGATCTCGTCGTTGATCTGCTCCACCAGTTGATCCACGTTTAGTGTGGCGCGTTCCAGCACGCGGTAGCCCTGCCGCTGGTAGATCGTCAGCGCGTCCTGCGGGTTACAGGGATAAAAGACAAGGTTCGACCCCGACTGAATGTACAGCCTGCCGTCATCCGCCACGAACTTACCGCAAAAGCTGATGCCCGGATCGTAGATCACGAAATGAAATTGCGGCGTCATGCCGATGGTCGCCCGCACTTTGTCCAGCACGCGCTGGCTGCGGGTACGCACCAGATCAAGCGGCAGCGCCGGATTATGTCCTATCAGTTGCAGCGGATCAGCCGTCGCGCCGACGCTGCGCCAGCCATCAATCGGTTCTGTGCCTATGTAGCGCCGCGTATCCGCGAACTGGAAG
The DNA here is from genome assembly GCA_019637555.1 of Anaerolineae bacterium. Taxonomy (GTDB): domain Bacteria; phylum Chloroflexota; class Anaerolineae; order Aggregatilineales; family UBA2796; genus JAHBVK01. Next base: position 93,456 of record JAHBVK010000002.1, on the reverse strand, counting down.
CTGTTATATGCCTGCGCGGAGACGTTCTCCACCAAACGCAGCGACCAATCGAACTGCACGGTGCTGAACAACGGCGGTGCAACCAGTGGGTCGATCTGCCATGCGTAGTAGAGCACCGCAGCTTCGTCACCGATGCGCCGTACATTATCCTCGGATTGGAGATCAACATCGGCGCTGAAGTCGAGTCCTGATTCCGGCTGCGAGAGGTGTATCCGCGCCGAAACTACCCGCTCGATAGGCACATTGATGCCCACTTCCAACTGCACCAGCGCCGGAAACATCATCTCCGAGGCAGTATACGTGATGAATGGTGCGCCCGTCAGTTGCAGTGTACTGGTGGCAGTCGCCTGTTGGCGGAAGCCCAACGTCGGCGTGATCGTCGCCTCTACGGTCAACAGCGGCGTTGGCGTGGCTGGCTCTTGCGCCTGCGCTAACTGCCGCGTTACCGAAGTCAGCGCGATCGCGGAGAACAGCAGGATCAGCAGCACAGATCGCCATCGCAGTGGGCGCATCGACATCAGTTTAACTCTCAGCCTCATCCTCAAACGGCACCGTCACCACCGTCGCGGCGATCTCCGCTTGTAGCTGCCCGATCAGCATCGCCACATGATCGACTACCGAGACGGGTGAGACGTTGATCGCGCTCTTTTCGCGGCGTAACTTCACTTCCGGTCCACCGCGCTTGAGCGCCCGATCACCGACGGTAACGCGGATCGGGATGCCGATCAGGTCGGAGTCCTTGAACTTGACACCGGGAGTCTCATCCCGATCATCGAGCAGCACTTCGATCCCCGCTTCCTGTAAATCGTTGTACAGCTTCTCAGCAACCGCCGCTACTTCGCCTTCTTGTCCCAGTTTCAGCAGGTGAACGTGATACGGCGCAATCGAGATCGGGAAGATCAAGCCGTCGGCGTCGTTGTGTTCTTCCGCCACGCACGCCAGCAAGCGCCCCACGCCGATACCATATGATCCCATGATCACGGGCTTGAGCGCGCCATCCTTATCGAGGAACTTAGCGCCCATCGCCTCACTGTAGCGCGTGCCTAGCTTGAAGATGTTGCCGATCTCCACCCCGCGCGAGACGGTCAGCGGCGAATCGCAGCGCGGGCAAGCATCACCCTCTTGCGCGGCGGCGATGTCGGTCACGATGTCCGCCTTGTAATCACGATCAAGGTTGGTGTTCAGCAGATGGAAACCTTCTTCGTTCGCGCCCGCCACCAGATTGGGCGACGAGGGGATCACGTCATCGACCACGATCAGGCAGTCGTGGACACCGACGGGCGATCCGTAGCCCGGAACTGCGCCAATCGCGCGGATTTCTTCCTCACGCGCCGGACGCAGATCGCGTGCTTTGACGGCATTCGCCAGCTTGGTCTCGTTCACTTCCATATCGCCACGCACGACGGCAAAGATGAATTTCTCCTTTAGTGCCTCGCCCTCGGTGATCGACGCCACCATGAATACCGCCTTCGCCGTGCGCGAGGTGGGGATGTTCAGCAGTTCCGCCAGCGCCTCGATGGTCTTGGTGTTGGGCGTCGCCACCTTCTCCATCGGCTTCTGATCTTCCGCTTCCGCCATCGGCTTGCCGAATTGCGCGATCTGGCGGTTGGCGGCATAGTTGCAGTTCTCGCAGATCAGCAGCGTATCCTCACCAATCGGCGTCAGATACATGTACTCGTGCGCCATGCTGCCGCCCATCATGCCCACATCCGATCCAACGGCGACGGCGGGCAAGCCGCAGCGGTTGAAGATGTTGAAATATGCCTGATAGTGCGCGCGGTACTGCTTATCCAGTCCTTCCCAATCGGCATCCAGCGTGTAGCTATCCTTCATGGTGAACTCACGCACGCGGATCAAACCAGCGCGCGGGCGAGGATCATCGCGCCACTTGGTTTGCAGGTGATAGATCATCTGCGGCAGTTGGCGGTACGAGCGAATCTCCTTACGTACCAGATCGGTGACCACTTCCTCGTGGGTCATCGCCAGCACCATATCGCGGTCATTCTTATCCTTGAAGCGCCCCATCTCCGAGCCGATCTGATACCAGCGTTTGGTCTCCTGCCAGATTTCCGCCGGATGCACCACAGGCATGGTGATCTCCTGCCCGTTGATCGCGTTCATCTCCTCGCGGATGATGTCCTCGATCTTGGTGATGGTGCGTTTGGCGAAGGGCAGCACGCTGAAAATACCCGCCGCTAACTGGCGGATGAATCCGGCACGCAGCAGTAATTGATGGCTAGTAGTTTCAGCTTCCGACGGCGCATCCCGCAGCGTCGTGCTGAACGATTGAGTCATACGCATACGATTCGCGTTCTCCCGATTGAATAATAGTTGATTGTACTGTGAACCACTGATCCTATTATTACACATGCCCCCAATAGATGGATCACAGGATATTTCCGATTTGGCGAGGGTTAAACGGTTGCATCCGCTGGCGCGGTGGCGGTGGCGTTCGTCCCTTCGTTTTTCTCGAAGCGCGTCATCACGACGGCTGACAAAATGATCAGGCTGCCCACGATCTGAATGATGGTCATCCGTTCATCCAGAAAAATATAGGCTTCCACCGCCGTCATCGCGGGTTCGGAGGTGGCAAGCAGGCTGGCGGTGCTGGCGGGCAGATAATTCATCGAGGTGATGTACAAGCCGAAGCCCAACACCGTCGGGATGAACGATAGGATGATCAGGACGATCCAGCCGCTAACGGGCAGAGTCGGGATCAGCGCCGCGAACGATCCCGCCGTACCGGGTATCGCGGGGATCAGGTTGAAAATAAAGGTGAACACCGCCGCAAACGCAAAGGAATACAGCAGCGAAGTCCACGAATTGAATTTGCGCTTCGCCGCTTCTTTGCCCATCAAGTTGTAGCCCGCGAACAACACGCCGGTGATCAAGCCCGTCGCCACGCCCAGCGGATTCACATTCCAGATCGCCGGATCGTAAGCATTGGAGACCAGCACGCAGCCGACCAGACTCAGGAGGATCGCTATGATCTTGGGTAGACTGAGTCGTTCTTTGAAGAACCACCAAGCGAGGATCGCCGTGAAGCCCGCCGAGCTATAGGCGAGTACCGTAGCGATTGCCGCGCCGTTCGCTTGCACCGATAACGTCCAGATCGAGTTGAAGACCGCCAGCAACAGACCGTAAAAGGCGTAGAACTTGATCTGACTGCGCTCAACCCGCAGCAGCGGACGCCGGATCATGTACAGCGCGGGGAGCAAGGCGACGCAGACCAACACACTGCGCCAGAACGCCAGCAGCAGCGGCGGCATCGCGTAGTTCGTGATCAGATAGCCGATGAAAATCCCCGTCGTAGACCAGATCACGATGCCGACGAGGGCGATGACATAACCCTTTGTTACATCCGACATTGAGGCGCTGATTCCCTTTGATAGCCAGCATCGGACGCTAAAGCACGCCGGCTGCACGACAAGACAACTAGCAGATTAACCGGAGCAGTTTAACAAATTAATCGAAGAATAAACTAGGGACAGAGAGCAGGTGATCAGCGCTGCAGCGGAGCGACCGGGATTGTGTATTATCACTTCAATGCTTGCGGAAAAGGTGGTTGGGGTGAGGGCTGGGTTTACCGTACTATTTCGTTTAACAGGCATTAGCAGATGCTATCTATGGAAAGCAGAAATCGAGGAAGAACGATGGCTAGCTGATGACAGCTAGCCATCGTTCAGAGAATTAACACTTACGGCTTGATCTCGTAGGCGACGCCATCCACGATCACGATCACGTGATCACCGAGTGCGAGATAATCCTTCAGTTCGGGGTGATCTTCCAGCAGCTTGAAGTAGTCATCGCTGAGGAAGGTGATGGTGACGATCTGCGTGTTGGCGGCAACCTCAGCAGTGTACTGCGTGTCGATCCAGGTGCCGTTACGCAGCACGAAGGTACGATCATTAACCTGCTTGATCACTTCGGTGGTAGTGCCTGCCGCTGCACCGCCGCTAGCTTGTCCTGCCTGCGCTGTGGGCGCGGCGGGGGCGCTGACTGCACCTGCCATATCGTTCGCCTCGGAAGCCCGATCCACAGCGGCTGAACCAGTGTTCGCTGTAGCGGTGGGCAGCGCCGTGCCTTGCATGGCGACAGGTGGCTCGATAGGAATTGGCGTGCCGCCTTCCTGCACGGTGATGTCATTCTCCTGAATCAGGAACGAGGTGTAGGGCGTGATGATGCCGTAGCGGATGCTCAACGCCACCACGCTATCGACCAGTTCCTTGGTCTCGCCATTCAGCCGGATCTGGTTGAGCAGATAACCGATCTTGCGGGTTGCCCACAGACGCGGGATGAACGGCTGTCCGCCTGCATTTGCCGGAAAGACCAGATCGCTGTAGCTGAAGGTCTGCGTCTCACCGTTGAGTTTGCCCGTCAGCGTGATCGTCGTCTTGTCGCCGCTGCGATAGCGCCCGACCACGATCAGTGACGATCCGGCGAACAGATCGGGCAGCGGCGCGAGTGGATAGCTGTCATCGACCATTACGCTGCCGAAGTTCAATTGCAGATCGGTGAGCACAGGTGAGGTGATCTTGTTGTACAGGCTGCTTACCTTGTCCTCGATATTCTCCTGCGGACGGACATAGACACTGGTGCCACCGTAAGCAGAGGAGAGCGAATCGAGCAGGAAGGTATCCACATCATCACCCACGCCGAAGCTGAACAGGCGCAGATTCGGACGCGCGACTGTTGCGATATTGGCGAGGATCGACTTGGACTCGACCACGCCCTCGGAAGGCAAGCCATCGGTCAGGAACAGCAGCACGGTCTGACGTTCGGAGTCTGCCATTTGCGCGGCGGTAGTCAGCGCGAGATTGATGTCCGTACCGCCGACTGCATCCAGCCCATTGATCCACTGTGCGGCGTTTTCGGCGTTGCTTACGGGCTGCAATTCGTTGGCGTACAGACGATAGCCCGTGCTAAAGACGATGGCGTTAAAGCGATCCTGCGGATTCAGGTGTGTGAGCACGTAACGCGCGGCTGCCTGCGCTTGACTCCACTTCTCACCCTGCATCGATCCAGACTGATCCAACACGATGATCACATCTTTGGGGATCACCCGATCTGCATCTACGTTGGTCGGCGGCGTAAGCATCAGCATGAAGTAGCCGTCCTCGTTCGCGCCCGCGCGGTAAGTGACCAGATTGGCGCTGATGTCGGCGTTGGAGAGGGCGTAATAAAGGCTAAAGTCATCGGCAGCGCGGTAATTCGTTACCTCGAATCCGGCGCGAACTTGATGATCATCGATGCGCGTGACGATCACCTGCGGATTGGGCGAGTAGATGGTGCTGATCGGGTCTTTGGAGGTCAGGTTCACCGCCAGAGAGACTTGCTGCGCCGGAAGCGTGCTGACGTAATCAGTTTTCAGCGGATAAGCGTAATTGAATAAACCATTATCCCCTGTGACGATGCTGCTGTAGGTGATCTCGATCTTGCGTTCCTGTCCAGCGGGGATGGGGAAGATATTTGCCTGAATCGCGTCACGCCCCACGTATTGCAGCAGCACCGGATCGCGGCGCTGGCGCACGATGGCGGTGTAAATATCTTTCGCCTGCTGCGCGCTTAAGAGCTGCGGCTTGTAGGCGACGCCATCAATGTACAGCGTCAGGTCGGAGACGGCTGCGCCCGCTGGCAGCGGGAATAGATAGGTTCCCTCCGCCAATCCGCCACCGCTGTTGTAGAATACCTGCTCGATCTTGGTCACGGCGATTTGATCGGTGATGTCCACCGTGACGCGGTGCGACTTGAGGATCACGCCGTTGGCGGGCGTGGTCTGTGCACTGGCGGTAAACGGTACATTAGCGACGATCAGCGCGAGGGCGAGGATCGCCGCGAAGAACGATAGTCGATGGTGGCGTAGGTGATGCATACGACCTCCTGAAGCCTCACCCCCTGTCCCCCTCTCCAATCCGAGTACAGATTAGGAGAGGGGGAACCCGTTGGCGAGGGGTATAGAGTAATGATTTGCTGAATGACGACAGCCTGATAGGAAAAGTTCCATGACCTCCAATGAACGGATAGAGGCATTGTTAGCAGCGCATCAGCCCGCCGATGAGAAGGAATCCGCCGACATGCAAACGATCAAGCGGATGTTGAGCGAGACAGATAATTTGATGGATCGGCATTATCCGACAGGGCACGTCACCGGATCGGCGCTGGTACTGGACGCAGGCAGTGGTCGCTTTCTGCTGCACTTTCACAAGAAGTTGAGTCGCTGGCTGCAATTTGGTGGTCATGCCGAAGCGGAGGAGAACGATCCCGCGCAGACGGCACTGCGAGAGGCACGGGAGGAGTCGGGGCTGCCGGATTTGCGCTTGCTCAGTGATCAGCCGCTGGATATTGACGTTCATGTGATCCCTGCCCGTGGTGATCAGCCGGAGCATCTGCATCTGGATTTCCGCTACGGATTGATCACGAAGCTACCCGACGCACTGCTGGTAGGAGAGGGTGAATCGGAACGCTGGCGCTGGTTCACAATGGAGGAGGTACGGATGCAGCAGATAGTGCTGGATAGGGCGTTATGGCGCTTGATCGCTAAAGCGACGGCGCTGCTGCAGATGGGTCAGTAGAACTAGCGGCAAATGCATCAGTCGACGCACTGCAAGATGAGCAGTATCTGTCTATAAGCGCTGCACACTCAGGGGTATAGTGACAACTGTAAAGAGATTAGTGTAAGTCGTTGAGTGTGACGGAGTGTGATGTCCTATGCCTGACAAGAAGAATAGTCGTTACACCAAGAAAGAAGATCGCCAAGCGGAACACATCATCGACAGTGAAAAAGAACGCGGGAAATCCGAGGAAGATGCGGAACGTATCGGCTACGCAACCGTGAACAAGCAGAAAAGCAAGAAGAAAAGCGGTAAGTAACCATTTACTAAGCGATTCTGGTGACGGGTAGGGATGCTGGCTGAGATAAGCGGAAGTAAGACAGTGCATAGCCGCATGCTGCCGAGCGCATGAGTCACAATGGGAAACGGGTGTAGCCGCCCGCGTGGATTAAAGGTCAGTTCGCACTTTCTAAGAGGTGGGCTGACCTTTTCCTTTTTGCGAATGATCGGTATGGCAGCGGTACTGCAGTAGATAGGGTGAGTCCAAACATGGATGAGAAACAAAAGGCTAACTACCTCAGATTTGCGGCGATGATCGCTACGTCGATGGTGATCATGTATGGCTTGATGTACCTCAACACTTACGCCATTGAGCATGTTCGCTGGAGCGAAACACGCTTATTCATGACCTTGATGATGGGCGCGGCGATGACGGTGATCATGCTTGCTTTCATGAGTAGGATGTACAGCAACAAGCGGCTCAATCTCGGCATCTATGCGGGCAGTGCAGTGGTTTTCGTGGTGGCGTTATTTCTAGTTCGCAGTCAAGCTACAGTTCAGGACTCGGCTTACATGAGCGCAATGATCCCGCATCACTCCATTGCTATTCTGACCAGTGAACGGGCACATATCACCGATCTGCGGGTATGGCGGCTTGCAGACAACATAGGCGAGACGCAGCGGCGTGAGATCAAAGAGATGGACTGGCTGCTGCAAGATATTCGGGAAAATGGGATCGCTGCCACGCAAGCAGAAGCGGACGCCCGTCCTGTGCCTGAGTTTGAGGCAGAACCATAAGGCGGTTGACGGCAAATCAAGGTGAAAAGAACAGCCCGTCGCTTTGAAGTGACGGGCTGTAGTGGTTCAATGGTAGCGGCTGATCGGAGCCTTAATTATTGTTCCCACGGTGGTTTAGGCATCGTCGGATCAGTGCGCAGCGGCTCGTTGACCGCTTTCTGTGCGCCAGTGCGATCCCATGGCGGCTTGGGTACAGTGTTATCAGGACGCGGCGCATCCGCTGGCGCTGCTGAAGCTGGCGCAGGCGGTGGGGCTGGCGGTGTCGCTGGTTTAGCGGCAGGTTGCTGTGGTACGGGATTTGCCGTCACTGCAGGCGCTGCTGCTGGTGCGGGTGCCGCTGATAAATTGCTGGTGGGCGAGGGTGGTGCGCTCTTGTTCAAGCCGAAGGCGGGCGTGATATTGTTATTGACGGCGTTGGGGTTGGCAGTGAGTGGTTTGTTGCTGTAGCTCTCCGGCAGTTCAAAGTAAACGCGCATGGTCATCTGACCGAGCCGGATTTCATCGCCATCGTGCAGCCGATTGGGACGGTACGAGACCAATTTCACACCGTTGAGATAAGTGCCGTTGCTGCTGCCCAGATCCCACAGATCGAGTCCTGAGTCGGGGCTGCGCCGAATGGCGGCATGGCGGCGGCTGACGCCCATTCGGTAACCTGCGAACGGCGTCAGATCGATATCTGGCTGTGCGCCTGTTGCCGGATCGCGGCGTCCGAGGATCATCTCCTGCTGCGGCTGAATGGTCAGTGTCTCGCCAGTTTCCGCGACCAGACGCAGGCGCATCATCTGACCAAAGGTCTGTGTACCAGCAGAAGAAACGGGTGCGGCTACGGCGCTGGGGAGCATCCCCGATTTGCTGACGATATTGCGAGTGCCGATGCCAATGTCACCGATCAGACTGGCTCCGCAGTTATCACAGAAAACCACCCCGACCCGATTTTGACGCTTGCAGTTAGGACAGATTTGCATGACAGTTTCACATACTCACATTGCCGAATTGAGATAAGGGAAAAGCAACATCTCAACCTTGACATAGAAGGCTTACTTGATAGAATAGGCGACATAAGGTTAAAACGCAATCATCGTTGCGTAACAGTGTCAATATGTACCTGTAGCTCAGTGGATAGAGCACCTGCCTACGGAGCAGGGTGTCGGGGGTTCGAATCCCTCCAGGTACATCCTACAGAATAACAATTCTTCCTCAATTAAAGCCGCCCATTAAGGCGGTTTTTGTTTTGTAGGTAAATTATCGCTGGGTGCGATAGGCGTACACACCCTACGTATCAGTAAGTGCCTTAACTGCGTTGAACTCAACAATGCTTCTTGAACTTCAAATACTGTTGGTGGACTACTTGAGGAAAAAAAAGTAGGAAGCGGGATTCAATGACACCAAGCCGGTATACAGCCGGTCTGCGTGCCTAACTGGATATGGTGGCGCTTAACAGAATCGCCGACTGAGTTTAACTTATGATTCATTGATCATTAAAAGGCGATGCTTATCCTCCATACGCCTCGACCGGGGCATTTCCAAGTTCAAATTAGCTTGAGGGGCGTTCAATGAGAAGATTATCGCTGCTACTTGTCGTCGTTATCTTGTTCACGGTAGTGGTCCACGTATCCGCACAAGACCACTACTTCCCCGAACCCGATTTGACTAATCCTGCTGCACCATTCATTTTCACGTGGCACTACGCCGTCGAACAAGGCGCGACTGCGGAGTGGCGCAAGCAAGAAGGCGTCATCATCGATCAAGCAAACAAGAAGCTTTATATGGCTGTCACCCGTATGCGTGACGGTATGTCGGACGGCGAAGGGGACATCCGCCTCGACGAGAATCCCTGCGGCATGATCATGGTAGGTGACCTGAGCGTTGATTGGGATGTAACCGAACTGCGTCCGCTGATCATTGGCGGACCGTATGATGAAGCGACTGAGACCTGCAGCGTTGATAACATTTCTGAACCCGATAACATCTTTGTGGATAGCAAAGGCGATCTGTGGATTTACGAAGACACCGATCTGCATGCAAACAACTTCGCATGGAAGTACGTGCAGGCGACCGGTGAACTGCTGCGCTTCGCCTCGCTACCCTATGGTTCGGAAGGCACAGGTCTCCGCATCGTCAACGATCAGGTGTTCCTGAACGTACAGCACCCCGATGCAGGCAACCCGGAGCCGTTCAACATGGCGACAGTCGGTTACGTCAGCAATTTCAAAGCTACAGATAGCTTCACCGCTGTAGCTGTTCCAGAACCGGAAAGCGACGCAGCGAAGACTCTTTTGCTGGCTGCTGGTGAGTATCAGGTGCTAGGTCGCGCGGGCGATACCATCTCGGGTTCCACCGTTGCCTTCGGTACGATGACCACGATCAGCGGTGCCCCGTTTGCTTATGAGGGCAGCAATATCTGCAACGACCCCGATGGTAACATGTTCATCCCCAGCAACGAAGCGATGACAGCGGGCATTCTGTACACTAATTGGGAATGTGCGCCCGGTGGCGTCAGCCGCATCGACATCACACAGGGTGCGGATGGCAAGTGGATTGTTAACAGCGGCTACCATGTCGATTTTGGTCCGGTCAAAGGTGTAATCTACAATTGCAACGCTAGCGTCACGCCCTGGGGGACTGGCTTGACCAGCGAAGAAGATGCGCCGCTGGATGCTGATACATGGATGGAAGAATACGCAGAAGGTCTGAATGCCATTGTCGAAGGTATTGCCAACCCATATGACTATGGCTATATCACCGAATTGATCCCCAACGCGGACGGCACAACAACCGTTAAAAAGCACTACGCAATGGGTCGCCGCGAAAACGAACAGTCGTGGGTCGCGCCGGATCAACGCACGGTCTACTTCGGGGATGACGGCACTGACAAGATTTTCTACAAGTTCATCGCCACCAACCCCGGCGATCTGAGTGCGGGCACGCTGTACGCCGCTCATATCACCCAGACGGGCACGAATGGCTCGAACGACTTCGCATTCACGCTCAAATGGATTGAACTCGGCACGAGTGACGACGCAACTGTCCAGGCAGCAGTTCGCGCTCTCGACTCTGGCGCCTAACCTTCTTTGAGCAACGCCGCCCGATGCAACGTGATCGGGCGGCTCTCTAGTGCGGCTTAGGCACGTTCACCAGCACAGTTATGCCCCCTAACGTCGAGCCTCACATGCTGCTGCAACTTACAATCTAGTCTCTGCAAATCGCGCGGCTGGTTTGTGGTTGTGGCAGTAGCCGTGATCCCCGTACTCCCCAGCATCGGAGACTTTCGTTTCAACAGTTCTCGACGCGCAATCTTCCAAACCGTATTCGTAAGTTTGGGACCTCCTTCATATACTTGAGCCATGACAACACCGATCCTCGCTACGAAGCTGTATGCTCCACCCCCTCGACAAAATGTGGTCTTACGTCCGCGACTAATCGAACGCCTGCATGAGGTGTTGCAGCGCAAGCTCACGCTGGTCTCCGCTCCAGCGGGTTTCGGCAAAACGACGCTGATTAGTGAATGGATCGCCGCCTGCCAGCAGCTTTCCCCGCAGGTATGTGCGGCATGGCTATCGCTGGATGAAGGCGATAACGAGCTGACCCGCTTCTTGACGTATGTCATCGCTGCGTTGCAAACGGTAGCGCCATCAATCGGGGCGGATCTTGTGCCTCTGTTACAGGAATCTCAGCCGCCAACCGACTCACTACTGACCGCGCTGCTCAACGAGATCGCCCGCATCCCCGACCATATTCTGCTGATCCTCGATGACTACCACCTGATTGACGCCAAAGCCGTTGACGAGGCGCTCAGCTTTATGATCGAATATCTGCCGCCTCAGGTGCATTTGATCATCGCCACTCGCGAGGATCCGCCGCTGAATTTGGCGCGGCTGCGCGCTCGCGGACAACTGACGGAAGTGCGCGTTAGGGATCTGCGCTTTAGCCCCTCGGAAGCGACGGAATTCCTTAATCGCGGAATGGCGCTAAACCTCTCCGCAGTGGATATCGCGGCGCTTGAAGAGCGTACCGAAGGCTGGATCGCCGGATTGCAACTGGCGGCGCTGTCTTTGCAAGGGCATCAGGATAGCTCAGGCTTCATCCGTGCCTTCGCCGGAGATCATCGCTACATCGTGGATTATCTGGTCAGCGAAGTCCTCGATAGTCAAAGCGACTCGATCCGCCGGTTTTTGCTCCAGACGGCGATTCTGGATCGCTTCAACGCCTCGCTGTGTGATGCCGTCAGCGGATCGCAGAAGTCTAAAGAACTGTTGGAGAGCTTGGAGCGCGGCAATTTCTTTCTGATCCCGCTGGATGATAAGCGCCAGTGGTACCGTTATCACCATCTCTTTGCCGATGTGCTCTCGGCGCATTTGATGGCGGAACAGCCCGATCAGATAGCCGAACTGCATCGGCGTGCCAGCACATGGTATGCACACAACGATTGGCTGCCGGAGGCGATCCAGCACGCGCTGGTGGCACAGGATTTCCAGCAAGCGGCGACCCTGATCGAACGGGCGATGTCTGAGATGCGCCGGAGTCGGCAGGAAGCACTGCTGCTTAGCTGGTTGCAAGCACTGCCGGAGGAGATTTTCCGTTCCCGCCCCTCGCTCAGTATTCACTATGTAGGCACGCTGCTCCAGCTTGGTCGGCTGGAAGGGATCGAAGCGCGGTTGGATGACGCCGAACGCTGGCTAACGGCGTTGCTGGAACAGCCGGATTCTCCGGTAGCGGGCGTTGAGTCTGGGGATTGGCGTCGGTGGTCAGCTTCCGTCGCGATGTATCGCGGCGCACTGGCATTAATTCGGGGTGATGCGGCGGCAGCACTACGCTGCGCGGGGCAGGGGCTGGAAGTAGCACCTGACGATGACGATCTGCTGCGCGGATCGACAGCGGGGATTCTAGCGCTGGGCAATTGGGCGCTAGGCGATCTGGAAGCGGCGGAGCGCTGGTACAGCGAGTGCATCAACAGGCTAGAGCGGATCGGACACTACTCCGATGCGATTGGCTGCTCCCTTGCGCTGGCGGATATCCGCTTGGCGCAGGGGCGTTTGCGCGGGGCAATGAGCGCCTACGAGCATGGTTTACAGCTTGCCGACCAGAGCAAATCTCTGTTGAGGGGAACAGCCGATATGTACGTCGGCATGAGTCAGCTTGCCTATGAGCGTGGCACTTCAACTGCCGCTGTGCAGTATTTATCGAAAAGCGAGGAACTCGGTGTCTTCGCTGAACTGCCGCAAAACCAGTATCGTTGGTGCGTGGCGATGGCACGATTGCGGCAATCTGAGGGTGAGCTGGATGAGGCGCTCGATCTACTGCAAGAGGCAGAACGACTGTATCAAGGTGACTTTTCTCCCAACGTGCGCCCGATTCCGGCGTTGAAGGCACGCTTATGGATCGCTCAGGGCAAGTTGGATGCGGCTGTGGACTGGGCGCGGGAACGGCGGCTTGCGGTTGAGGATGACCTCAGTTACCTACATGAGTTCGAGTACGTCACGTTGGCGAGGCTACGCTTAGCGCAGTACCAGCGTGATCGGGAGGTACACTACTTGCAGGAGTCAGTCAGTCTCCTAGATCGACTCCTGAGCGCGGCTGAAGCGGGTAGACGCGCGGGAAGCGTGATCGAAATTCTGGTCGTGCAGGCACTAGCTCACCAACAGCGGGGCGATCTGGCTGGCGCACTTGCCGCCCTTGAACGCGCCCTGACGCTGGCTGAACCGGAACAATACCTGCGCCTGTTTGTAGATGAAGGATCAGCAATGAAGATGCTGCTGGAAGAAGCAGCCAAACGTCACTTTGCGCCCAACTACGTTCAACAACTCCTCAGCGCCACTGGCACACCCGAAGTGAGCACAGCCACAGCCAGAGCAACCTCGACGACAGCGCACTTAAGCGAACCTCTCAGCGACCGTGAGCTTGACGTCTTGCGTCTGCTTGGCACCGATCTGAGTGGACCGGAAATCGCCGACCAACTGGTGATCTCTTTGAATACCTTGCGTACCCACACCAAGAACATTTACTCCAAGCTCGGCGTGGGCAGTCGTCGCGCCGCCGTACGTCGCGCTGATGACCTTAATCTACTGTAGGGATATAGAAGGAATTAAGGTGAGGGTCGAGTAGGTATACCGACTTATTTTAGTGACCTACCACAGCCTCCAATGCAGACTGTAATCCTCCTTGGCATAACGCTAATGCACCGTCAAGCGCTTTCTTCAATCGGGTAATAGATTAGGCGGAATCAGCAGGCGTACTTGAGACATCCTGTCTAACGATTGAGTCCCGCACACCCATTAGTTTAGGAGTGCGGGACTTTTTGATTCCTCACCACATCATTGATGACAAATCACCACATCAATCACCACATGTGGTGATCACTTATCCCCACATCAATTTGTATCTTGATAGCGAATTAAACGAGCGGAAGGACAACCAGAGGAGGAAATGACAAGAGGCGCAATATGAGTCAAACGCAAGCAGCAACGGGGGATTATGACGATCAAGGATATTACGAAATTCGCGTACAAGGGCATCTGGATGCCCAACGAGCAGATTGGTTTACAGGCTTAACCATCACGCTCGAAGCCAACGGGCAGACACTGTTAAGCGGTCTGATTGTGGATCAAGCAGCACTGCATGGCTGGCTGCGGAAGGTGCGCGATTTAGGATTGCCCTTGATCTCCGTATCTCGCAGCGATCCAAAACAGAGAGATACGTAAGGCGCAGCGCCGCGCGTATCCGCAACAGATGCAGTCAACCGCTATCAGCTAGTAACTATCAACAAGCAAAGGCTAAAGGGGATAAACAGATGAACATCAAGCGACAGAATACCAGCGTCAACACCAGCAGCACTGCTGCTATGCAGCGTCAACTTGCATGGGCGGCGGGCATATGCTTCCTGATCACGCACGTCACCTCGGTCGGCGCGGCAGCGCTATATGCTCCCGTTCTGAACAATGCCGATTACCTCATGAGTTCCGGTGCGGACATCCAAATCCTATGTGGGGCTTTGCTAGAGGTGATCCTCGCCATCACGGTCATCGGGACAGGTGTCGCTCTCTTTCCCGTCGCCAAGAAGCAGAATGAAGGCGGTGCTCTCGGCTACATGGCACTGCGGACACTCGAAGCTGGCATCATTATCGTAGGTATCTTACCGCTTCTTGCGCTGGTCAGCTTGCGACAATTCGCACTGACATCCAGCACTGATCCGGCAACTATGCTGGCTATTAGTAAGGCTCTGGTGGTTTTCCACAACTGGACTTTCATCCTCGGACCCGGCTTGGTTTGCGCAGCGAACACGACGGTGATGGCATACCTGCTGTACCGATCACGCTTTGTGCCGCGCCTCATCCCAACGCTAGGACTGATCGGTGCTCCACTGATCTTCGCCCTCAATACTGCACAGTTATTCGGGATTTTCGAGCAAATCCCGGCGTGGGCAGCAATCGCCGTACTCCCCATCTTTACGTGGGAAGTGTCACTCGCCATCTGGTTAATCGTCAAAGGCTTCAAGGCAGCGGCGTTAGCTCCTACGGCGGTAACTAGCGCGGCAAACGAGCAACTAAGCGCGGCTTAAGTTTGAAGCCTGAGCCTATGGGGAGCGTCCCTTACGCTCCCTACAACCTGCACCGTTTCCCATTATCGTCCTTGCAGCCTAACCATCCGACTAAGCCATAACCTAAGAAAGAGAAACCTGAAATGAAAGCAATTGTCGCCACCAACTACGGATCGCCAGAAGTTTTGAAACTAACCGAAGTCGCCAACCCTGTCCCCAATGACAACGAAGTACTGGTCAAAATTCACGCCACCACCGTGACCGCAGGTGATGCCAGAGTGCGCAGCTTCACCGTCCCGCGCTCTGCGTGGCTGCCCGCCCGATTGACGCTGGGACTAACCAAGCCCAGAAAAGCGATCCCCGGCATGGTGCTGGCTGGCGAAGTTGCAGCGGTAGGCACAAAGGTGACACGTCTGAAGGTGGGCGATCAGGTTTATGCCTATGACATCACCCGCCTGAGCACCTACGCTGAGTATGCCGTTGTGCCGGAATCTTGTGCGCTGGCGCTGAAGCCAGTAAGCACTAGTTATGAAGATGCAGCCGCCATTCCCTTTGGAGCCATCACAGCTCTATATTTCCTGAGAAAAGGGAAGATTCGCAGCGGACAGCGCGTCTTGATCTATGGTGCTTCCGGCGCTGTGGGCACGGCTGCGGTACAGCTTGCTAGGCACTTCGGCGCTACCGTGACCGCTGTTACCAGTACGTCGAATATCGACATGGTGAAATCGCTGGGCGCGGATCGCGTTATCGACTACACCAGCGAGGATTTCACGAGCAGGGCTGAAACCTACGACATTATTTTTGACACTGTCGGCAAAAGTTCGCTGGCAGATTGTCTGCGTGTGCTCAAGGACAAGGGCATCTATCTTCAAGCTGTCGCCGGACCCGCGCAGCTAATTCAGATGGCGTGGGCATCCATGACCAGCGGCAAGACATTGATCGGCGGTACCGCGGTACCCACCACTGAAGACCTACAGGAGATCACCAGACTGGTCGAAGCAGGACAGTTTAGAGCGGTGATTGATCGCTGCTATCCACTGGAGCAGATGGTCGAGGCGCATCGCTATGTCGATCAGGGGCATAAGAAGGGTAACGTGGTGATCACGGTAGGGCAGCAGATTGGACGTTAGTCTCACCTTCTATCCCCCTCTCCAATCCGAGCACAGATTTGGAGAGGGGGAACCCGTAGGTGACGTATAGACGTCAAGGTAAATGCCTCACTGTCAGATCATGACTATAGTAGCGGCTTCAAGGCTTATAGCAAGCATCGAGTCCCGAAGGGACTATGTTCGTTCAGCCCGGTAATTTATTGCCGGGTTACTTACTAATCTCCACACTGAACCTCAAGTACTACTCAAGTCATTAAGAATATTGCACGCGATTTGCACGATTTCTGCAAATCTTTTTTCTATGCTGATGGCAGTCTAAATCCAATCGGTAAAACTCAACATCGTATTAGTCGTATATCCACATCAACACGACTCGACAGTCGGATCAGAATTTGGAAGGTGTAACAGTCAGTTGGTCATGGAACAGATAACGAGAACGCGCGTCAAAAAGCTGCTGAGTGGTGTCGCCGTCGCGTTGTTGACTGTGCAGCTAGTCGCAATGCTACTTCAAGGGGGTGGCGCGCGGAATGCAGGTATGGGCATCCCGACGTTTGCCGCTAATAGCAATAGTAATGATAGTGGTGTAGTGGCAGTGAACGCGGCGGTCTGTACGGCGACGGTGAGGACGCAACTGCTGAACCAGCGCAGCGGTCCCGGCGAGGAATATGCGGTGATCGGTGGCGCGGGCGCTGGTGAACAGTTTGCCGTCGAAGGGCAGGATCAGACGGGGCGCTGGCTGCGCGTGAGCACCGATTCCGGTAGTTTGTGGATGTCAGGACGCTATCTGACTCTGAATGGTAGTTGTGATGGTTTAGCGGTATACGGAGTAGATAGTGTGAGGGATAGTGCTGTAGCTAGCGGCGCTGAGATCGCCGATCTTGCCGCTGCCAGCACGCCGATCCCGACAGCGGCAGCGCAGCAGCAGATCGCGGTGTCGGGGACAACAGCGGAACAGGTGCTGGCTCAAGCCGCGACGACCGCATTATCTTCGGTGTTTACGGCAGAAGTGCTGTTCTGGAAAACGCAGATCGCGGTGTGGTCAGTGACCTATCAGATCGACGCCAACCTGATCGCTACCGTAATGCAGATCGAGAGCTGCGGCAATCCGAGCGTGGGTTCATCGGCAGGCGCACAGGGCTTGTTTCAGGTGATGCCCTTCCACTTCGCGCAGGGCGAGGATATGCACGATGTAGAGACGAACGCGCGGCGTGGTTTGGAGTATCTTCAGGGGGCATTGAGGCTGGCGCAGAATGACGTGGAATTGGCGCTAGCAGGCTACAACGGTGGCTACGGCGCGATCTACGGACGCTGGGCAGCGGAGACGCAGCGCTATGCCTATTGGGGCAGCGGCATCTACGCGGAGGCGATCTCCGGTGCGGCGACCAGCGCGACATTAGCGCAGTGGTTAGCGGCGGGCGGATCGAGTCTGTGCCGCAGTGCCAGTCAGGTGCAAGCGCTGATGGTGTAGATGGACTGGTCGCTTGAGCCAGTGTCGAGGTTGAGAGTGGTTGGAGAGTCGCAATTGTCGACTCTCGACCACTCTTTTGTTTAGTATTGTCGCTGGAAGTTGCAAAAAATCAGCGTTCAACTTTAACAAACACTTGTTCGCATCAGCAGAGATGATCTACAATCAGAGTTATGACTATACGCATTTTGATCGTCGATCCCGATATTCAGTTCACTGCGCGGCTCAAGCCAGCCATCGAAACGGCGGGCGATTTCGTGGTGCGCGTGTGTGCTACTGGCAGCGCGGCGCTGGACACCTTGCAACGCGAAGCGCAAGATGTAGCGGTGCTGGACTTTGAAGTTAGCGGGATGCCCGAATTGGTGGATTGGCTGCGGGCGGTGCAGCCGGGACTGTATATCCTGCTGACGCCGCGCAATCAGTCGCAAGCCGCACAGATCGCCGCGCTCGGTGTGCAGGGCAGTGTGACCAAGCCCTATTTCGCCCGCCAGATCGTGCCAGTGATCATAGAGACAGCGGCGGCGCGTACCAGCTTCGAGCAGAAGCCCAAGACTTCCACGCAGACACAGGTTCAGATCACCAACCCTTCTGCGCCCGTGATGCCGCTGCCGGATGATATTTTCTTACGCATGTCCGGTCAGGCGGAGAGCGAAACCAGCGGCACCACCACCACCAAACGCTCCACCCAAGCCGTGAATGAATTCGAGGCGGAAAGCGCTGCCGCACCAGCCGAGATCGAGGAACCGCTAGTACCAGAGGATGCCACCATTGGCGATCTGGTCAGCGGGCAGCCTATTGCCCCTTCTTCAGTGCCAGAACTGCCCGCTGATGCGTCTTCGACCATCCCCGATAGTTTTGAAGCCGAACCGGATGAAGGTCCGAGCGTGGCACTTGCCGCGCTCAAAGTATCCACCGATACCGCTGGCATTGATGAAGTCTCGGTCAAGACCGTGATCCAGCAGGTCAATCAGGAAGCGCTCGAAACGGGCTTCACGCAGCCGGGTACGGACGCCCAGCAAGTTCCCGAATGGGCGGCGGCTGAGGATGCGGAAACGCCGGACTCGCTGAATGTTGGTGCAGAACGGGCGCTGCAATTGACGCAGTTGACCGTTGATCTTTCCGCCAGTGCCACGCTGCTCACGCGTGGCGATCTGCTAGTGGCATCCGCTGGTGCGCTGGGACAGGATGTAATCGCGGACGCGCTAGAAGTGATCGATGCGCTGTGGCAAAAAGAAAATGAGCGCGCTGCCGAAGCGCCGTCTGAGGAAGCCGAGGAGCAAGCCAACCAATCGATCATCCGCTACATCAGCGTGAACAGCAGCGATTTCTTATTATTCTCCACGCCGACAGTAGGCGGGATGACACTCTCGATGTTGTTCTCGCCAGAAACCGCGATTAATGTGATGCGGCGGCAGGCGAAGCAGTTGATCACGGCGCTGGAAACAGTACCAGAGATCGAGTTGGCGGCGGAAGAAGCTGATGCTGCCGTCGTCGAGCTAGAAGCAGCCGCAGAGAGCGAACCGCCGACCACAGACATCGCGGACAGCGCCGAGATCGAAGTAGAGGTAGAGGCTGAAGCTGATGCCGCTGCTGCCCCGCCTGCTGAGGTGGTGGAGCAGCCAGAGGCGGTCAGCGACAGCCAGAAGCTTTCTACCACTGCGGTACGCGCGGCGGCGAATGCCGCGACTGTTACCCCTACTGCGGCAGATGCTGCGCCCGCGCCAATGGCATCCTATGGATTCGTGTGGCTGCCACGCGATCAAGAGATGTCGCTGCACGTCCATGCGCTGCTGGCGGAATGGCTGCTGCTGATCGCTCGCAAGCGTGGCTGGAAGCTGGAAATGATGGACGGGCGGATGGACTGCGTAAACGTGCAGATCAGTGTGCCGCAGAATGTGCTGCCAATGGAAGCAGTCGAAATTTTAATGCAAGAGGCGGCGAACAGAGCTGGTGATCCAGCGCTGTGGGCGGAGGGCTATTACATTATCCCTGATGCCCGCCTTGCGACGGCGCAGGAGATTGCTGAGTTCAGGGAATTCCAGCAAGAGTCGCAGCAGGCACTGTAATTGCAGGAGAGCGAGTAGATCGGAGGTAGAAACCTCCCGCTACAACGCCTATCGTCGCAAATGCTTATCTGTGCCGCTTGTTTCAACCCGATGCGTTAGCGTTGGGTATTGTGAAGAATAGTCCGCTTATCTAGAGAGAGCCTCATGACCGAAGCACGCCCCCGTCTAGTTTTGATCGATGGTTACGCCGTCGCTTACCGCAGTTATTTCGCCACCAAGGAATCGTTAGTCAGTGGACGAGCCTTCCGTACGACGAAGGGCGAACCCACCAATGCGGTACACGGATTCGCAGGTCAACTGCTGGACATCATGAAGGGCAAAGAGCCGCCGCAGTATTTGGCGGTGGTCTTCGATGCGGGCTTGAGCAACCGCGATACCACGCACGTGGAGTACAAGACTAACCGCGTGGAGATGGACCCCGATATGGATGTGCAGATCCCGCGCATCCGCCAGCTTGTAGAAGCGTTCAACATCCCGCTGCTGGAACTTGATGGCTACGAAGCGGATGATGTGATCGGCACTATTGCGCATCAGGCTGATAATCTGGGCGTGCATGTTCACATCGTCACCGTCGATAGCGATCTGCTGCAACTGGTCAACGATAACGTGACGGTGCAGCAGTTGATCCCGATGGGTGACGCCAAATTCTACGACACTGAAGCCGTAGTGGCGCGCTTCGGTGTGCGCCCCGACCAGATACGCGATTACAAGGCGCTGGTGGGCGATTCTTCGGATAACTATCCGGGCGTGGCAGGCATCGGTAAGGGAACTGCGCCCAAGCTATTGCAGCAGTACGAGACGATTGAGAATCTGTATTTGCACGTTGACGAGATCAAGGGCAGCCAGAAAGACAAGCTGGTCGCGGGTCGCGCCAACGCTTTCCTCGGCAAGCAGCTTGCCACCATCATCACTGATCTGCCAATCCACGTTGAACTGGAAAAGTGCGCCACGCATGATTACGATGTGGCGAAGGTTGATGAACTGTTCCAGGAATTAGAGTTCAACTCGATCCGCAAACGTATAGGCTTGACGCCCGCTGAACCCGCGTCGGCTCCCGCTACTAAACGCGCTGCCAAGGCTGCCAGCGCCGGACAGTTGAGCATGTTCGCAGATGAGGAATCCGCTGCTGCGCACCAAGCCGCGCCTGTACACGTGGTCCATACGGTGATCGTGAACAGTCAGGAGACGCTGGCAGAACTGCTGCAAGCGCTGGCAAATGCCAAGGCGATCGCGTTCGACACGGAGACGGACTCGCTGGATCAGATTCGCGCCAATCTGGTCGGCATCTCGCTGGCAGTGAATGGCGAGACGGGTTACTACATCCCCGTTGGTCATAAGGAAGTCGATGGCGTGATGCCAGAGCAGCTACCGCTGGAACGTGTGATCGAGGCGCTGCGCCCCGCGATGACCGATCCCGAAAAAGAGAAGTATGCACATAACGCGGCTTTTGATCTGATCATCCTACGGCGGCACGGCATTGATGTCACACCGATCACCATGGATACGATGGTGGGCGAATGGCTGAACCGTCCCGATAGCTGGCGCAAAGGCTTGAAGGAACAGGCATGGCTGCGTTTAGGCGTGCGCATGACCGAGATCGATGAGCTGATCGGCAAGGGTAAGAACCAGATCACGATGGCGCAAGTTCCGGTGGAGAAAGCCGCGCCCTATGCCGCTGCCGATGCCGCGATCACTTTCCGGCTGGTGGAGCCAGTATGCGCCGATCTAGAGGCGAACAGGCTGCTGCATCTGTTCAAAACGTTGGAGATGCCACTGGTGCCAGTGATCACCGATCTGGATATGGCGGGCGTTACACTGGATATGCCCTTCCTCGCTGATCTGAGCAAGGAATTTGAGCAGCGTCTCAACGAAAAGATGGAAGCGATCCACGAGGCAGCGGGCGAACCGTTCAACATCGGCAGCCCCAAGCAGCTTAATACGATCCTGTTTGAGAAGTTAAAGCTGCCCACTGCTAAATTGGGCAAATCGGCGCACGGCTTTTCCGTCGATGCGGCGGCGCTGGAAGAATTAAAGCAGCACCATCCGATCATCAGCCTGATCATGGACTGGCGTTCGCTGGAGAAGCTGCGCAGCACTTACGTCGATGCCATGCCTAAAATGGTCGATGAAAAGAACCGCATCCACACCACTTACAATCAGACGGGTGCAGTGACGGGGCGGATCAGCAGCGAAGCGCCGAACCTGCAAAACATTCCGGTACGTACTGAAGAAGGGCGGCGGGTACGGCGGGCGTTCATCGCGCCGGAAGGCTTTCACCTCCTCAGCGCCGACTACAGCCAAATCGAACTGCGGATTCTGGCGCACTACAGCGGCGATCCGTTCTTGATCGACGCCTTCGAGCATGATCAAGACATTCATAGAGCGACGGCGGCGGCGGTGGCAAGCATCCCCTTCGATCAGGTGACCAAGGATCAGCGTTATTTCGCCAAGCGGGTGAACTTCGGTTTGCTGTACGGTATGGGCGCTCATCGTTTGGTGCGTGAGAGCGAACTTAGCTACGCGGATGCCAAGACGTTCATCGATCAGTATTTCACGCGTTTAAGCGGGGTCAAGCAGTACATGGACGGTGTGAAGGAATTGGCACGCACGCAGGGCTATCTGGAGACGATGCTGGGTAGACGGCGCGATTTCTCTCTGCTGCGCGATGATCATCCGAGTGTGCGGCAGCACGATAGAGCGCGCATGGAACGCGAGGCGATCAATACGCCGATTCAAGGCACGGCGGCGGACATCATCAAACTGGCGATGCTGCATCTCTCGGCGCGATTGAAGCAGGAACATCCGCGCTCCTTCTTGATCTTACAGGTACACGACGAATTGGTGCTGGAAGTACCTGACGATGAGATTGAGGCGGTGGGCAAGCTGGTGATCGAGGAGATGCAATCGGCGGTGGAGTTGAAAGTGCCGCTGAAGGCAGAAGCGAACGTGGGCAAGAATTGGGCGGAGATGACGCCGATGGCGGAGTGGTTGGCGAAGGTGGGGGTGTAGATTTACCTCACCCCGCCGCTTCGCGCCACCCCTCTCCGCTGCGGAGAGGGGACTCGCATCTAGCGATGATAGTTTGATAGTACAAATAGATGATGGCGAGTTGTCTTAGCCCGTTTTAACGGGCTTTTTGTTTAGTGATGATAGATGACCGTCACCCCAACCCCTCTAGCCGCTTGCGGGAGAAGGGCTAATTCTGACTCCCCCTCTGCCGCTTGCGGGAGAGGGAGTTGGGAGGTGAGGGCTTGCCGTCACGCAGCAGGGAACCGGATCGGGTGGAGAGGTGTACTCAGAGAACGACGGTAATTCGGGAGGGATGTCCGATGCAATTCTGGCGTCGCCTAGTCCTAACTTTGTTATGTACGTTGGTGCTAACGGCGTGCAGTCCGCTGGTGGAAGTTCCGTTGGCGTGGTTTATCGGCGGGTACAGCAGCGCATCGTCCAGCGCACTCAGTGCCACCCCGCCGAGCGATTGTGAGGTGACACTGCCGAGCGATCCGCTGTTTGTGCCACCCGCCGACTATATGCCGGAACCAGCTTATGGATTCTGGTACGGAACGGATGAATTGTGGACGGAACTGCCCCTTGATGGTGTGTGGGCGTCACTGCCGCAGCAACCTGAAGGCTATTTTCAGAAGTTACCGTTCTGGAGCGATGGATTCTGGTGGTTGGATGATCCGCAGCCATCGCTGAGCGTGACCGGAAGGCGACTGGACGGCGATGCAGCACCTGCGATCATGTCGATGGCGTCAGGCATTTACGCTGAGAACGAAGGATCGCTGATGCTGCTCGGTGCGACCTTCCCCACGCCCGGCTGCTGGCAGATCACCGCTGAGTACAAAGGTAGCACGCTCAGTTACGTGATCTGGATCGCGCCGTAACCTATGCTCTTAACCACAATCTCCCGGTAAATCATCACTCAATCTAATCCATGTAAAACCATTCCATTGCCGAGTTTGACGCAAGCGCAAGCTGAAACTATTGGGATTGTCGAATAGTACCGTTGATATACCAATAGTCGGGATTAAACGTATCGGTATCGGGGCTGCTACCCGTAGATCATTGGGGAAATACGCATATGCCGTAATATCCCCTTTGAAGTAAATCATGATTGGAGGATATTGAGAGTTACAAAGTTTAACTTTGGTGGCAATTGGAGTGCCCCACAGTAAGATGGCATCTCCTAGCAAGAAGGATTGTTCATCAGAAAATTTGATCTGAATAGCCTTCACTACATCCGTTCCGACTAGCTGTACCGTAAATTCAGGCGAAGCCCAATACAAGGATCCCTCATAACTAAATGGATTCCCTATCCGGTTAGGATTTGAGCTGCGTACTATTGCTTCAGCTTCATTCATGGTAGTTCTGCCAATCTGAATTCCGTTCCAGCAATATGATGAGCAGTTTGATGTCGGGTGGAAGGCAGATGGCAGAGTTGATGAGCGTTCTCCGAATCGCGGTAACCCGACTAGCAATAGCAAGATGATCGCCAATAGGAGGACCACAATGCCAAATCGAATAATCACTGCACTCTCACATTATGTTGCACACCATAGATAATTGATGATTACTCACCTCACAGTGAAGATCAGCGCATTGTCGAAGGGATCGCGCACGGTGAATCCCTGATCGCCCTCGTCAATCGCGATGTTGTTTTTCAGCAGACGATCCTTGATCGCGGCTAGGTCAGCGGCGCTAGACAGCAGCACGGTGAAGCCTCGCAGACCGACCGCATTGGCGGGTGGCGGTGGCGCTCCGGCAGATTCCCAGATGTTCAAGCCCAGATGGTGATGATACCCGCCAGCCGAGATGAACAACGCGCCGGGGTAGGACAGCATCAGATCGAAGCCGAGCACTTCGCAGTAGAAGTGATGTGCTTCCGCCAAGGTCGCCACCTTGAGATGCATGTGTCCCAACACCGTGCCTTTGGGCAAGCCCGCCCAGTGATCAGCGCGAGTGGCGCCGCTGAGTTCGGAGAGCACGCCGTCAATATCCAGCGGCAGCGTGGTGAGTAGAAAGTTGCCCTGCTTATCGTACCAATCGCTGCGCGGACGATCCCTATAAATCTCGATGCCGTTGCCATCGGGATCGGAAAGGTAGATCGCTTCGCTGACGGCGTGGTCAGCAAAGCCACCGACAGGCGACTGCGTGCTAAACAGATGATCGAGCACTTCAGCCAGATCGCGTCTTGAGGGGACAAGGATTGCAAAGTGATACAAGCCCGTGGTTCGGGTTAGTGGCAGCGCATCGGCTTGTTCAGTGAGCAGTAACATATCTGCTTCACCAGCGCCGAGGTGCGCTGTATTGCCCTCGCGCTGGTGCACTTGGAAGCCTAGCGACTCCTGATAGTAAACGAGCGAGCGCTCTAGATCAGAGACGGTCAGATGCACATAGCCGAGCGATAAATCCGCAGGCAGTGTTGGTAGCGTAGACGGTGAAGCTTGATCTGCCATTTTCAGACTCCGGTAGTAAACACTTTCAAGGTCATTGTAGTACAACTCGGACATTGGTAAGCGTAAAGAAGCTCCCCGTGATTCGCGTATGCGCGTGGTACAATGCTGTGCATGAGCAGCCAGAAATACCAGCTACGCCCCTATAGCAATTCAGATTTCGAGGCGATCTACGCGCTGTGGCAAGCAACCATGAGCGATAGATGGCAGTTAACGCCGCGATTCTTACGCCGGATGCTTCACGAGGGCTATCCCTCCTATCAGGAAGGTGATTACTGGGTAGCGGAGGAAGCCGGACGCGTCATCGGCTTCGTGGCGGCGCAGTACGATCCAACGGACAAATCGGCAGGGATCGCACTGCTAATGGTCAGTCCTGATAAGCAGCGGCAGGGCATCGGTACGCGGCTGCATACAGCGGCGATGGAACGCCTGCGCGGTTACGACTACGCGACGATTAATCTGGCGCACGGTGGTGGCGATGGACTGTTCCCCGGCGTGCCTACTGATCCGCCCGACTCAATGGCGTTCTTCAGCGCCAATGGTTGGGGGTTCCCCGACACCAGCTACGATCTGATCCAGAATTTGACGGATTACCAGACGCCCGCTGGTATGGTCGAACGCGCTGAGCAGCAAGGGATTGTGCTGCGGACGCCAAAGGATGCGGCAGAAGCGAGTGCGGTGGTGGAGTTCGAGCAGATCAACTTTCCTTTCTGGCGACGCTTCTTCGCGGAGACGGTGCAAGCTGGTCGCTATGGAGATATTCTCGCCGCATGGGATGGATCGACAGTGGTGGGCAGTCTGCTGATGGACAGGGCGGACATCGAGGGGATGAGTACCACCGCGCTGTGGCATCTGATGCTCGGTGATGATATGGGGACTATTGGCGCGGTCGGTGTGGAAGAAGCGCGGCAGGGACGTGGGATCGGGTTGGCGCTGGTGGCGCGGGCGTCGGAAATGGTCAAGCAGCGCGGCGTGCGCCAGTGCGTGATCGGCTGGACGGGTTTGCTGAATTTCTACGGCAAGCTCGGCTATCGCGTGTGGCGAAGTTATGGGATGACCGATGTGTGAGGTTGACCTCACCCCGTCGCCTGGCAACATTCCCGGAGCTGAAGCTCCGGGCTGAAATAGTAGTGCCAACCTCGATTCGTTGATGATCGCAGCTACAGACTGTCGGCGCGTGAACTGGTAAGGTGAATTCAATGGCGCTGTCAATTCGTAGTTGACAA
The DNA here is from genome assembly GCA_019637555.1 of Anaerolineae bacterium. GTDB lineage: Bacteria > Chloroflexota > Anaerolineae > Aggregatilineales > UBA2796 > JAHBVK01. The sequence goes on along the minus strand of JAHBVK010000002.1, from coordinate 66,972 downwards.
CCCCGATCCCGATTGCTAATATTCTCGCCTCAAACTGAATATCGCATCTCTTATCCAGAGCGCTTGAGGGAACGGCCCTATGAAAGCGCGGCAACCTCCGAGGCGTCGGGAAGGTGCCAAGTCCGGCAGTGGTAGTCTGAAAGATAAGAGCGCCTTTCATCCCACACGCATCATTAGAATTGAAAGTCGCTTTATCTGGAAACCCAACCTTCGCCGGAGCCGCTAACGTGGAACCGCCGAAGGTTTTTTGTTGTCCAGCGCGGATAGTTGATAGCGATGGGGAAAATGCGATACCTGCGAAGAAGGAGCAAGTAGGAAACCGTGAGTAACAGCAACATCACCTTTATGAGGTCGCCTCAATTCTTCTATACATCGGAGTCGGTGACGGAAGGTCATCCCGACAAGATGTGCGATCAGATTTCCGACGCAATACTAGATGCCATCGTCGAGCAAGATCCGATGGCGCGCGTTGCCTGCGAAACCGCCACCACCACTGGCTTGATCGTGGTGATGGGCGAAGTTACCACTAGTGCTTACGTGGACATCAATTCGATTGTCCGTAAAGTAGTGCGCGAGATTGGATATACGCGTGGCAAGTACGGCTTCGATGCCGAAACCTGCGGCGTGCTGGTCTCGCTCAAGGAGCAGTCCAGCGATATTGCGATGGGCGTGGATAAGGCGCTGGAAGTACGCGAGCTTTCCGACGACGAAATTGACCAGATCGGCGCGGGCGATCAGGGCATGATGATCGGCTTCGCCTGCAACGAAACCGAAGAGCTAATGCCGCTGACGATCTCGCTGGCGCATAAACTGGCGAAATCGCTTGCCACCACACGCAAGGATGGCACACTGCCGTGGCTGCGTCCCGATGGCAAGAGTCAGGTGACGGTGGAGTACGAACACGGCAAGCCCAAGCGCGTCGATACAGTGTTGATCTCCACGCAGCACGCGCCGGAAATCACACAGGAGCAAATCCGCGACTCGGTGATCGAGTGCGTGATCCAGCCGACGCTCCCTGCGGAATTGTTCGACAGCAAAACCAAGGTTTACGTCAACCCGACGGGTCGCTTCGTCACGGGTGGTCCGATGGGCGATGCAGGCTTGACCGGGCGCAAGATCATCGTGGATACCTATGGCGGCATCGCGCGGCACGGTGGCGGCGCGTTCTCCGGCAAAGACGGCACCAAAGTGGATCGCTCGGCAGCGTATATGGCGCGTTACGTGGCGAAGAATGTCGTCGCGGCGGGTCTGGCTGATCGCTTCGAGGTGCAGGTGTCCTACGCGATTGGCGTGGCGCATCCGCTGTCGCTGGCGGTGGAAACCTTCGGCACAGGCAAGGTCGATGACGCGGTGATCGAGAAGTTGATCCGCAAGCACTTCGATCTGCGTCCGGCGGCGATCATCCAGAATCTGGGACTGCGTAAGCCGATCTTCCGTCAGACCGCTGCTTACGGTCACTTCGGACGCAACGATCTCGGCGTAGCATGGGAAAAGACCGATAAAGCTGATGTGCTGCGCGCTGAGGCAGGCTTGAGCTAGTTAGCCTCACCCCTGACCCCCCTCATCCACTTCGTGGAGAGGGGGAATCCGTAGCCATGGGGATTGGTTGTGTCAAGTAACTGTATAAGTCAAGGCAATGTGACCGGAGGGTGTACCTTCCGGTTTTATTTTTTACTAGCCCCTGAAAGCTATAACGATTTGTAACGATCCGACTCGCCAGACAAGTGATCTGGCAGTTGAGTGAAAATGCCGTTCCGCTAGACGACAGCTAGTGATTCGCCATAAAAAACGACCTCCGCAGTTGCAAAAATCCTATCAAACGCCAATCAAAATCCGTTAAATCCTGTAAAGCGTCCCTACACTCGCTTGACCCTACTGGCGTTTATCCATAATATGAGCCATGTAAAGCAAACGCAGACCTAAAGTACCAGCGAAATAGCGCAGTACGACGAAAGGAAGCAACCTTATGATGGGCATAGCTAGGCTAATTCGGATGCAGTATGAGGATGTCGACGGTATCGCTCGGCAGTTCATCAACGAATCCAATGACACCGAAGGCACGGTGCGCGTCCTCAAGCAGGCGGTGGAAGCTCTACGCAGCGGCGGATGGCTCGGTGAAGGCGCGAACGCTTTCTACGACGAGATGGACAGCTTCGTCTTCCCGAACCTGGACAGACTGGTCAACGCCTTGAACACCACCGAACAGAAGATCCGCGAAGCGGTGGCGAAGATGCACGAGATGGAAGACCAGCAGTCGAACAAGTTCAAGGCGCTGGAAAGCCAGATGCAGAAGTACGTCAACAACCGCTAGTTCGCTCAGTAGAACACAATCAACAGACATAACCGGTAAGCAACCGAAGGAAAAGTGAGGCTATCATGGCTGATTTACAAGCTGATTATGATGCACTGCAATCCATGGCGAACATCTTCGAACAGGCAGCGCAGCAATTCGATCAGATGCAGAACTCGATCCAGAACATGGCGAGTGTGTTGGAAGGCGGCGCACTGAAGGGCGTCGCGGGTGACCGTCTGGTGCGCCTGCTGCAAAGCAATCTGGCGCGTAAGGTCGCTTTCGGGGCGGAGAAGTTCCGCGAGTTGAAGCAAGACGTTCTGGACGCGATGGGCGATCTGTCCGATGCCGACCAGCAGGGCGCGAGTCAGTTCTAAGCATAATACCCACAGGATGAGGATGAGGAAGGGATAACATCATGAGCATTTTCTCGTTCGCAGAAGACGTAGTTGATGCAGCAGTAAACGTCGTCAATCAAATTGTGAGTTCGATTGGCGATACACAGCAGAACATCGTCAGCAATTTCGATCCGATCGTACAGGGCGCGTGGATTGGCAAGGGTTCGACTGAGTTCCAGAACGAAGTCACCAGCGACCTGCTGCCCGCCATCCAGAATCTGGCGTCCACAACGTCAGCAGCCCTGAGCTTGGCGAAGGAAGTACAGGAACAAATTCACGAGGCAGACAGCTTCCTCGACAACTTGTTCGGATTTGTGGAAGACGTATTCGACGCCATCACCCCGTGGTAACGGTACTGGTGGTCAAGAGCAAGTAAACGCGAAGTAACCAAGACAAGCACGTGTAAAATCACTATAGCGAGGAGAGGTTCATCATGTCCGCAGAAGTCTCAATTGAGTATGATGTCGTCGATAAGATGGCTAACACGTTCAATCAGGCAGGGGAAACTTTCAACGGTATTGCGCAGGGTCTAAATGGCGCAGCGGCGCTGCTACAGGCGACGGGTTTCGCCGGACTGATCGGTATGGTCTCGCAAATCCTATTGGAATCGATGTCGCAGAGCGCTTCCAATATCGGCAGCAAGTGCAGCGAATTGGGGACTGATCTGAAGGGTGCCATCGACGCCCTGAAGAATGGTGATACCTCAGGCGCGCAGCGTTTCGCCAACTAAGCACGGCAAGCGCAAGGCAAACTGAGCAAGATCACTGAGGATTACAGTGTATTCCCGGAGCGTCGGCTCCGGGAACACCTTTTTGGTTTAACTGCTAGTTGTCATCACTCAACCTGTCGATCGCCATCAGCCGATCAAGGGCAGAAGCGCAGCCACCACCACCACAATCACAAAGACCAAGATGAAGAAAATAGCGATAGCAAAGATACGGCGATCAATGCGCCGCCCTTTGCGTTCAGCAGGCACTTCACCGAACTTGGTACGCATTGCTTTAGCGAAGGTGCGCACATCGGCATAGCGGTTGTTGGGATTGCGCTCAACCGCCTGCTGTACGATTTGCAGGACATCGGGCGCGAGATCGGTACGGTTCAGCGGCGGCGGCGCGTTGTTACGCACATCGCTGCGGATGTCATCCTCGGAGCGCATCTTGTAGCGGAATGCCGAGTTACCACTGAGCATCTCGTAGAGTACCAGACCCAATCCGTAGACATCGGAGCGCACATCTGGCGCGGAGCGGGAGAGCATTTCTGGCGGCACATAAGCAGGATGCGCGTAGTGTTGCGCCCACTCCGGATCGACAAGCTGTGGTTCGGTGGCGACACCGAGGTCGAGCAGCACCGGACGCGGCAAGCCATCTTTATCCAAGCGCACCATGATCGTATCCGGCGTCAGGTTGAGATGCAGTTTCGCCGCTTTGATGTGCATGAAGGCAACGGCATCGGCGATACTGGTCACCAGCCACGCCGAGTGCTGATACCACGGCTGCGGATTCTTGATCAGCATGTCACGCAGAAATTCGCCTTCGACGAACTGATAGCAAACGTAATATTTGGTTTGACCACGATAAACAGTTTTGCCATAAGGACGCTGTTCGCCTACAGTACCGGGATAGGCGGGCAGCAGCACGGGGAGCATTGGATGCTGCTGCGACTGAGCCAATTGCGAAAGCGTAGTGGCTTCGCGCTTGAGCATCTCCTGACAGTCATCATGGGCGACCTTGAGCAGAATCTTTTCTTTGCCGCGCTGCGCCTCATAGATGGTGGCGGTACGCAGCACTCTGACCATTTTGACGATCAGGATGTCACTGAGATACTCACCATAATCAAAGACGATGGAAAGCGTACCTGCGCCACAGGTGCGCGTCTTGCACCACAACTGGGTTTCTGGCCAGACGCGCTCACAGGTTGTGCATACGTGTTTCAAAATTGCGCTCCTCGCTGCCGACGTTGCTGCAATTAAACTACGTTGGAGGCTAAATTGACAAATAGATAGACCTATGCCATGATGCTATGCGAATTTAATGACCTGTCAAGTTAATGCTCAAGTCAAAGACAAAATCCACAGACTTTTGTCTGTGCGTGGTTGTGTTAGTTGAGGAGCAGCCCCGATGCCCGAATTTTTCAACCGTCCGCCGCGCATCCAACCGGAGTTACCCATCGGCGAGGTCGAAATCCCCTCACCACCGGGCAACGACCAACAAGCCGGACAGAACTTACTGCAAATTGGTCTTCCCTTGATCACCATCGCTGGCTATATCATGGTCAGCGCGGCAGGCGGCGGGCGCAACCCGCTGTTCATCCTGCCAATGGCGATCTCGATGGTAGCCTCAGTGAGTCTGGGTTTGTGGGAATTCTTCAAGCGCAGGCGCACCGAAGGCGTTAAAGATCGCCTGTACCTTGAACGTTTGACCGAACTGCGGCGTGATATTGAAGACACGCACGATAAACAGCGTATTTTCTACACCTTCAATTTCCCCGAACCGAGTGTGTGCGTGCAGATGGCGGGCGTGCCCGACGATCCGACGCCCGATCCGCGCCTGTGGGAACGCCGCGTGACCGATGATGACTTCGGGACGCTGCGTATCGGCATGGGCACGCGCCCCTCATCGGTGGTCTACAAGGTGCAGGGTGCTGGCAGTTCCGACTCGCCGCTGATCAAGGAAGCAATGAAGCTGGAAACCGACGCCCGCACCGTGAAGGACATCCCGATCACGGTGTCGATGCGCCGCACCTTCGCGGATACGCAGAAGGGCAGTACCGACGAAGAAAAAAGTCTGGCGCGCCACACCATCGGCATTGCTGGCAATGATCGCGTGCGGGTGACCGATGGACTGCGCTCGATGCTGGTCAACCTTACAGCGATGCATGCGCCGTCGGACATGCGCTTGTATGTGCTCGGCTCAACAGACTCTAAACGCTATTGGGATTGGGCGGCGTGGCTGCCTCATTGCAACAGCAGTCGTAACGAGATCAGCGTGGGCGATCAGTTGGGCTTTGAAGCGCCCAAGCGTCGCCGCCTGTGGGACGATCTGCAGGCGGAGTTGGAGCGCCGTTCGCTGCGCCTAGCAGATAATAAATCTTACGCGGTGACGACGCCGCACATCGTGGTAGTGATCGATGGCTTGTCGCCGCGTGCCGATGACTCGCCATTGAAGGAAGCAGAGACCGAAGCGGCGCTGGCGATCATTCTCCGCAGCGGCTTGGATTTGGGCGCGTCAGTGATCTTCGCTGTGCCGGATAAGAATCAGGTACCGAGCGACTGTCAGGCGGTGATCGAAATTTCCACGACGGAAAAAGGCGAAACTGCTTTCCGCTACGCGGAGACAGGCGTCAATACGATGCGTTTTGACGGCGTTTCTGACGCTATCGAGTCGCGCATCGCCGAGCAGGATTTCGCGCGGCGGTTAGCGCCGTTGGCGGTACGCAGTGTCGGTGGCGCAGATCTCGCCAATGCGGTCACGCTGCTGGAGATGAACAACGCCCGTCTGGTCGATGACATTCCCATTCTGAAATACTGGGAAGAAAGCCGCATGCCGGAGAGATCGGACTGGTTGAGTGTCCCCGTCGGTTTGTTGATCGGCAACAAGGTGCGCGACATCGTGTTCTCCGCCGATGGCGACGGCGTTCACGGTATGGCGGCTGGTACAACAGGTTCCGGTAAATCAGAACTGCTGCTGACGATCATCACCGGATTGGCGATCCGCTACGATCCGAGCATCGTCAACTTCGTGATGGTGGACTTCAAAGGTGGTGCGGCGTTCGAGCCGTTCCGCACACTGCCGCACACCGTCGATATTGTGACCAACCTGCAAGGCACGGCTGGCGCACGTACTTTCGTGGCGCTGCGCTCGGAATTGAACCGCCGCAGTAAGTTGATCGCGGACAGCAATACCAAGCACATCGTGCACTATCGCAGCAAAGGCTTGCATCTAACCCGTGAGCCATTCCCGCACCTGTTTGTGATCATTGACGAGTTCGCGGAAATGGTCAAAGAGATGCCGGAATTCAAGGGGCATCTGGATAGCATCGCCCGCCTCGGACGTGCGTTGGGCGTACATCTGCTGCTGGCGACGCAGCGACCGAGCGGCGTGGTCAGCGATCAGATGCGCGCGAATATGAAGTTCCGCATCTGCTTGCGCGTGGAAACACCAGAAGACAGCCGCGAACTGCTGCGCCGATCCGATGCCGCCTTCCTACCGCCGAACATCCCCGGACGCGCCTACTTGCAAGTCGGTAATGAGAACGTCGAACTAATGCAAGTCGCCCGTGCTGGTGGTCCATACACTGGTCCATCGGTGGATACCTCGCCGCCCGTGTTGTGGCCCAAGCGCGCGCAGAAGGATCAAGGCGCTTCCGCCAAGTCCAACGCGGAAGCGAAGGCGCTCTCCGATGTGATCGTCGAGATCACGCGCAATCTGGCGGATACGCATCCAGAGATTGAAGTGCAGAAAAAGCCGTGGCCCGATCCGCTACCGATGCGCCTGACGCTGGACGCGGAATATCTGGGCAAAGAGCCAAATTCGCTGCTGCCGTTGAATCCGACGGTGGGTGAATGGCTGCATGACCGCGACAGTTGGGATCCGATCAACTGGGTTGAAGACGCCATGCGTACCAACATCGGCTTGATCGACAATCCGATCCGCGCCGAGCAGTTACTGCTGACGCTGGATTTCACCAAAGGTCACGCTGTCGTGTTCGGTGCATCCGGTTACGGCAAGACCAGCTTCATCCGTACTGTAGTTACGGGCTTGGCGGCGACGCACTCGCCCAAAGATTTGAACGTCTACTTCATGGACTTCGGCGGACGCGGCTTGGACGTACTCACCGATCTGCCGCATGTGGTGGCGTCGGTGCTGCCTTCGGAAGAGGAGCGCGTGCTGCGTCTGCTGCGCCGCATCTCCAACATTCTTGAGGAGCGCCGCGTGCTCCTGAGCGCTGCTCGCGCCGATAATCTGCTGATCTACAACACCAATAATCCTGACAAAGCGCTGCCCGCGATCCTCGTGGTGATCGACAACTTCGCGGAATTCCGTGAAAACTTCGAGAACTACATCGACGGTCTGATCGGCTTGGTGCGCGATGGTCGTACTTACGGCGTGCATTTCCTCGTCAGCGCCTTACTGACCAATACGCTGCCGGGTAAGCTGTACAACTTGTTCACCGAGCGCCTGACTCTGCGTTTGGCGGATGCTGGTGAGTACTCCAACGTAGTCGGGCGTGGCGTACCGGACATGGGCGAGATTCCGGGTCGTGGGTTCGTCGCTGTTGAGCGCAGTCCGCTGGAATTCCAGACAGCGCTAGCAGTCGGCGCGACGGCTGAAGATGAGGGCTTGGACGACACCAACAAACTGTCACTGCTGGCGCGACGGATGCAAGCGGCGTGGAAGGAAGGTCGCGTTGCTCCGCCAATCGACATCCTGCGTCCGGTGATCGCGCTACGCTCGGTGCTACCTGCCAAAGCGCCCAACAAAGTCAACACTATCCTCGGCTTAGAGGACCAAAACCTCGAACCCGCGCTGATCGATCTGGCGACCAAAGGTCCGCACTTCGTGATCATTGGTCCGCCGCTGTCGGGCAAGACCAATGCGCTGCGCACATGGACGCTCTCGCTAGCGTCAATGTACCCGCCGGAAAAGATCGCGATCATTCTGATCGACTTCCAGCAGCGCCTGTTCAAGTACGGCGGCAAGCATACGCTCGGTGCGCTGCCACAGGTTTACGCCGAAGTCTCCGAACTGAAAGACTTGGAGCGTGTGATCGCTGATCTCAAGTACGAGTACGAAACACCGCGTCCGGCGGATGCACCACCGCGTCAGGAGATCTTCGTACTGGCGGATAACTATGATGACTTCGCCAACGTGATCGGTGCGCCGACCTCGACCAAGAGCACGGTTTACCGCGATCTCTCCGAGTTGGGGCGCAAGTACGGTACGCAAGAAGGCTTCCATCTGGTCGTCGGCGGATCGATGAGCTTAATGCGTGGTTCGGATGAGTTCGTTAAGCAGGCGCTATCCTCGCGTTACGGCTTGGGCTTGGACTCCAACGATGCGCCAACGGCGCTCGGTGGTCGCGCCCGCGCTGGTGGCACCGAGTTCCCGCCGGGACGTGGTTACGTGGTCAAGTCGGGACGCATGCAGTTGATTCAGGTGGCGACGCCGCACACTGACGGCGCGATGGAGGATGCGCTGGATGCGTGGGTTGAAGAAATCATGGCGAAGTATCCGCAAAAGGTGCAGTTGTTGAAAGACATCCTGCCGCCACCGGAACCGCCACCCGCGCCCGCGACACCTGCTCCTGCCGCTGCTGGTGCCGCTGGCACTGCGGCTGCCACAACCGCCGCTGCAGCGGGCACACCGCGCACGGTCGCGCCGTCTGCCGGATCAGTGGTAGTGAAGCCAACTACGGCATCAACGCCAGCGTCTACAACAACAGCAGGTAGCGGTACGGGTACGCCAACACCGACACCGCCGCCGCCTACAGTGCCAACGCCATCAGCGCCATCGGTGCCAACGCCGACACCAGCGCCTACGCCAGCACCGTCAGCGCCATCCGTACCGACACCAACGCCGCCTGCAGTGCCCACACCAACGGCACCGACGACGCCAACCAAGCCTGAGCCTGAAACGAAGTAGGGAAGCGAGAGCGATAAGCAGCAATGGCACGTACACTCGTCACCATTAAGTCTGATCTGTTCGATGATCCGGCAGGCGAAGATGCCTCGATCCGCGAGAATCTAGCGATCCGTGTGCTGATCGATGAGATTGTCAAAGAGTTCGATCTGCCGGAAGGCAACTATACGCTCAAACTTGAAGGCACCAACAAAGTGCTAGAGTCAGATAAGACGCTGGAGCTTTACGGCGTCAGCACCGGTTCGGTACTGGCGTTCAGCCGTGATCGGCGGGCAGGACTGCAACGCCGTCTTGATGGTGATGCTGGTACGCTGGGACTTTCTGGCGCACCGGGATCGCGAACCATGATTCAAGGCGGTATGCGCGCCTTCCTCAAGGAAGTCGAGTCCGGCGAGATCATGCCGCTGCAATGGCAGCCCGCGATCATCGGACGCCCCGACGCAGGCAACCCCGCCAGCGCCGAGTTGTTGGCAGTGAACCTCGGTAAGCATCCCGGCGCACAGTCGGTGTCACGACAGCACGCCAAGATCACCGAGGCGGGTGGTCAATACTTTGTTGAGGCGCTGTCCGAACGCAATCCGACCTTCCTCAATGAAGGTGAGGTTCGCTTCGGAGAGAAGAGACTGCTGCAACCGGGCGATCAAGTGCGCGTAGGATCGATCACCTTGACCTTCGGCATCCGAGCGGGTTAGCAGTAGAGTGCAAGATGCACAGGGTAGGCTTCCAGAACCTACCCTACCACGATGATAATGAGCTGGTTGGGGTGGGTTTCTAGCCCACTCCAACAGTTATTCGCCTACCTGCACATGCCCTTTATCCAAGTATTGAGCTAGTATCAATTCTGTGATGTGCCGTGTATAGCGCGTCACGGGCATGTCCGCTATACTGAACCCCAACTGAGCTAATATTATGGTGTCTACGCAGTGTCTACGTCTGCTTTAACGTCCTCGCCATCAGCAGAGCTAGAGGCGCGTCTACAGCGTTGGGCGCAGCGACTGCAAGACGCTGGCATCGAGGGCTTGGCGGACGCACTACTCAGTCAGGGCAATCCGCTGCCCCTGCTGGGAGCACAAGTGCTGTGGGTGCTGCAACCAGCGCTCGGCGCGTTGATGCCGCTGCGGGAAGTGGGCGAATTAGCGCAGTTACTGGGCAGCGATTCGGGCTTGCTATGGCTCCGTCAGCAGCTACAACTGGATGCTGACGACATGGATGAGGCGGGTGACGGGTGAAGGTGACTACATGATTTACGCGATCATCTTGTTCGTGTTCATCGTCATGGTTATCGGTGCGGCGCGGGCACGCCGGACGCGACTCCGTCCGGTGGATGCGTTCCGCATGATCCTCAAATCCGCTGACGAGGCGATGGAAACAGGTAAGGGCGTACACGTCTCCTTCGGTGGCAGCGCCCTGCGCGATAGCAGCGCGATTGCCGCCATCGCCACCAGCGACATCCTCTACTTCGTCGCCGCCCGCACGATGGTGGCTGATCGTCCGGTGCTCTCTACCCTCAGTGATCCGATGACGCTGGCGCTGGCACAAGACATCCTGCGCAAAGCATATGCCTCCCGCAGTCGTTTAGTTCAATATCAAGACACGCAAGCGCGCTGGTATCCGCAGGGCGAACAATCATTGGCGTTCGCGGCGGGCGCGGGCTTGGCGGCGCGGGATTACAACGCCGGAACCAATATCCTGACCGGTCGCTTCGGCGCGGAGATGATGCTGTTAGCGGAACATGCGATCCGCCAGAATCGCACCGTGATCGCGCAGAGTGATCGCATTGACGGGCAGGCAGTGGCATATGCCATCTCCGAGACGCCCTTCATCGGTGAAGAGTTATACGCTAGCAGCGCCTATCTGACGGGTGACGCCGCTTCTATCGGCACAGTGGTGGCGCAAGACATACTGCGCTACGCGGTAGTGATCGCGCTGATCGCCTTTGCCATTATGACGTTCCTCGGCATCGTGGTTTTGTGATCATTTTGTGATGAGGTAACGACGCCCCTATGAGTGCCTTTGATCCCACACCACGCCGCCGTTTCCGCTTTGGCGCGGTACTTCTGATCGTGATTACTATCCCGCTGGCAGTGGTGACTTTGCTCGGCTTAGAACCGCTGCCGCTGCTGCCCGATTCCGTCAATCAGGGGGCACTGCGGATCAGCCGCTTGCTGCTAGAAGTCGTCAGCGTGACGGCTGCCTTCGCGGTGTTCCTCGGCGTGCTCAACTTGCTGCGCGTACATCTGGGCGACATCCGGCGGCGCGGCAAGGGCTTGTTCAGCATCTTCACGGTGCTGACCTTCTTGCTGATCATCGTGCTGCGGATTCTGGAACGCGCTAATGTACTGCAAATTGAAGGGACGAATGCGCCGCTGGTCACACTGACGCTGATGGACGCGATTCAAGTGGCAGTGGAGTCGGCGCTGGCGGGGCTGTTATTTTTCTTTCTGGTATACTCAGCCTACCGCTTCATGCGACGCCGCGTGACCTTGTGGAGTGTGCTGTTCATTGTAGCGGCGCTGGTGGTACTGGTCGGCTATTTGCCGCTGCCGGGCTTAGAATTCATCGGCAACTTCCGCGACTGGCTGCTGCGCGTTCCGGTGGCTGCTGGCACTCGCGGCTTATTGATTGGCGTGGCTATCGGTACGGTAGTAGTGGCGGTACGTGTCCTGATCGGGCAAGACCGCACTTTCCGTGAATGATGAGTGAGGGAAGATTAGACTAATGTCCACGAACCCTCCACAGTTTGAAGACGACGATCCGCTGTCATGGTTTGACCTGAGCGGCGATGATGATGCATCTGCCTCTAGCGCCAGCTCTGACTCGTCCGGCTCAGCGGGAGTATCGGACAGCGCTCCCTCGTGGCTCAAAGATCCGGTGCAATTCACGGATGATCAAGAATCCGTGTCGCCACCATGGTTCAGCGATGCGGGCGATCTCGACCTGAATCTCGACTCCGTGCAGCCAGCAGCGCCATCGCCTTCACAGCGCGCCGCTCCTGACGAAACGCTGCCCGCCGAACCGCGCCGCACCGAACGCAAGCGCACTGGCGACTTATCCAGTCCCGCGCTGCCTGCCGCCGAACCTGCCGCTGAACCTGCATCGAGCACGGATGATGCGCCGGATTGGTTCGCCGGACTCGATCTGGATCAGGTAGCAGAACCAGCGGAAAGCGTCGAGCCGATCTCGGACGACTTCATGCCTGACTGGATGTTCTCCGATGAAGCCGCACCAGCACAGGGGCAGCCTGTTTCCGATCCTGATCGCACCATCGCGGACGAAGGCGATGAGGATGATGTACCTTCGTGGATGCGCGAGATGAATCTGGAGTCGAGCGCGGCGAAAGCAGTGGAAGCAATCCCTGCTGCCGATGAGCCACCCGCTTCCGGTTCGGAGTTCGGCTGGCTGAACGAGATCGATCTCAGCTCCTCCATTGCGGAAGCGAGCGCAGGGACAACAGGTCTAACACCAAGTAAGCCCGTAGATCCCACAGCGCTGCCATCGGAAACGAAGGCCGCCGCTTCTACAGCCGATCCCAATAGTCTCAATCTGGATGAACTAAGCCACATCAGTAGTGGCGACATTGACAAGCTGCTGAATCTGTCGCTGCCTGCGATCTCAACGAATCCGAGCACGGTTGGCGATTTCGCGCCGCCGCTGCCTTCAGCTCCCGTTCCCGACAGCGGTTTCGATTTTGACTCGCTCAGTGGCAGTGGCAGCAGCGATGTTGCTTCCACTAGTGGGCTGATGGGCATGACGGGCGCGATGCGCCAAAGCCAGCAGCGCAAGCCCAAGCCACAGGACGATCTCGATGATTTGTTCGGTGATGCCGTGTTGGGCGATGAGGTCTTCAACCGTCCCAGCGCGGATGTGCTGGCGATGCAAGACGTGGATTTGCAGGGTGATGCGCCAACGCTCGCCGATGCGCCTTCGTCAACGGGCATGACTGGCATGCTCAGTCGGCGCAATCTGCCCCCAACACCAGTGACGCCGCCGACACCAGCGCCAACTCCGGCGCAAGAAGAAGCGCTGCGCGATTTCTCCTCCGATGCTGACGTGTTGCCCGAATGGGTTGCCGATCTACGTCCGGCTGACGCGCCGATCACCCTGAGCGTTGGTGATCAGGTGATCAAGGTGAAAGAGGAGCCAATCGGCAAGCTGCCAGAGCAGGTTAAGCAGCTCCGCGAACGGGCGAAAGAATTCCGCGTCTCCGAAGCCAAGTCAGTAGCGCCGCTGTCCGGTCCGTTGGCGGGCATCACAGGCGCGATTAACCCCGTCAGCACCAGCGTGACCCCGCCGCCCGCCAGTCAATCGGCGCTGCGTTCGCCACTTAAAGACACGTTCTCTGACCGCGTGAAAATCCTCCAGAACATGCTCAAGTCGGAGGATGAATTCATCCAGAAGCGGCGTATGGAGGAGGCGAAACGCGAGGAGTTGGAGGCGGGCGCATCGGGCGTATTACCCGCGCCGCGCGCCCGCTCGCCGATCAAACCGGATCGGCTGTTGATCGCGGCGCTGCTGCTGGCGATCATCGTCTTCCCCTTCCTCTATCGCGGCAGTTCGGTGATGCCGACACTCGGCAGTGTGGCGGAAACCGCCAATGTAGCCGAACCGCACTTCCAGCAGGTGGCACAGGCGATCAGCAGTTTGCAGCGAGATCAACGGATACTGGTTGCTTTTGAGTACGCGCCGACTGGCGCTGCCGAGATGGATGAGATGGCGAAGGCGATCCTGACTGATGTTATGGCGCGAGGCGTACATCCGGTGATCGTCAGCACCAATCCGGCGGGCGCACTGCATGCCTACACCCTGATCGATCAGTTGGGGCGGGAGACGGAACTGCGCTCGGTGCTCAAACGCACGGAGCCATTCCAGAGCCGCCGTGACTATACCATCCTGCAATATCTACCCGGCGGCGTGATCGGACTGCGGACGCTGGTGAACGCGCTGGACTCCAATACGCTGGATCGCTTGTTCGCCACCGACATCGAAGGGCTGCCGACCACTTTCAGCGCCGAGGATGTCCACAGTCTGCGTGATGTGCCTACTATCGTACTGGCGGAAAATGCCGATGATGTGCGCACATGGATGGAGCAATATCGCGCTAGCAGTGCTGCTCCTGATTCGCTGCGGATCGTGCTGCTGTCGTCGGTGGGCGCGGCTGCGGTAGCGCAGAGTTACGCGGCGGCAACGGATCGCGTGATCGGGCTGCTGGTGGGCGTGCGCGATGCCATCATCTACAAGCGGATCACCGGCTTGGAGGGTGGTCCGGAAGCGGCGGCGCGTTCGGATGAGCGCTGGCAAAGCCTGCAACTCGGTTTATTCGGCTCCGCCATCGTCATCATGGTGGGCATGGTTCTAAACACGCTGCGCGGCGCAGGACGCCGAAGCCAAAGCCGGAGGAGAGTTCGTTGACACCGCAGCAACTTGACCAGATTGGTCTGATCGTCGGTGCGCTGTTCACCGTGGCGATCTTCAGCTACTTGCTTGGCGACAACTTCCTGTACCGCATCGCCATCCACATCTTCATCGGCGCGGCGGCGGCATTCGTGCTCATCGCCAGCGTGGAGGGTGTGCTGCTGCCGTGGATCAACACCCTGATTTTGGCGCAGCCAGTGGATGTGCCACGCCTGATCTACGGTCTGATCCCCTTCTTCATCGGCTATCTGCTGCTGCTCAAACTGTCGCCGCGTTATTCGCGGATCGGTACGTTGGGGCTGGCGATTGTCGTCAGCATCGGTGCTGCGGTGGCGCTGTGGGGAGCACTAGCAGGCACCTTGATCCCCTTCGTCACCGAGACGGCGCGCAGTTTCACACCGGAGAACGCGCTGGACGGTTTAATCGCGGTGTTGGGGACCGCTTGCGTGCTGGTTTATTTCACCTTCACTGGCGTGCGCCGTGCCAGCGGAGAGGTGACGCAGTTGCTGCCGATTCGCTTCACCGGACGGATCGGGCAGGTGTTCATCACTATTACGCTAGGCGCAACGTATGCGCTGCTGATCATCTCCGCCCTCAGCGTGCTGACGGGCATTTTATCCGGGCGTCTGAGTTTGCTCTTTCCACAATAGCCAGAGTCGGAGCCGTTGATGGTAGATACCGCATCCGCCCCTTCAGCCACAGGCACTTCTGCCCGCGAAGCCGTGCGCTCGATCCTCGCCGTTGATTTTGGCAGTGTGCATACACGCGCCGTACTGTTTGATGAGGTCGATGGGCAGTTCCGGCTGATCGCACGGGCGCAGGCGCTGACCACTGCCGAACCACCTATCGCTGATGTCAGCGAGGGCATGGGCAGGGCGCTCGGTGATATTGGCGAACTGGTCGGGCGTAACTTGTACAATCCGGGTCAAGGCGTACTGCGCAGCGAACGCAGCGATACCAATGGGGTCGATCTGTTCGTGGCGACTGCAAGCGGCGGACGTCCGCTGCGCGCCGTGGTGGTCGGTCTGTCGCCGGATGTCAGCCTGATCAGTGGGCAACGCGCACTCGCCAGTACGTACATCGAAGTGGTCGATACCGTTGTCTACGCCAGCGCCCACAGCGTGGAAGATAACGTTAACGCGATCCTGAGCAAGAATCCCGATCTGATCATGGTGGTCGGTGGCACCAACTTCGGTGCGACTGAACCCGTGATCAAGATGCTGAACACGATCCAACTGGCGGTCTCGCTGGCACGGGGCAAACAGCCTGCCGTGCTCTACGCAGGTAACGAGGCGCTGCGTCCGCTGGTCAGCAAGATGCTGTCCGATAAGACCAGTCTGTTTTTGACCAGTAACGTACGTCCGGGCTTGGATGAAGAAAAGCTGGACGCAGCGGAGTTGGAGCTAGCGCTGGTCTACGGCGAACATATGACGCTGAGCGTTGGCGGATTTGCCGATATTCAGCGCGCCAGCCCGATGGGTTTGCTGGCAACGGGGCAAAGCTATAGCAACGTGATCCGCTATTTGGGGCAGCTACCGGGCAACGCGGCGGGTGTAGTCTGCGTGGATGTGGGCGGATCGACTACCATGGTCTGTTCAGCGATCAACCGCAAGAGCGTAATCGATATTCGCACCGATCTGGGCTTGGGCTACAGCGCGATCACGGGAATGCAGGCGGTCGGCTACGATAATGTACGCCGCTGGCTGAGTTTTGAAGCCTCCGACGCCGATTTGATGGATTATGCGTGGAATAAATCGCTGCGCCCTTCCACCGTGCCGCAAACAGGCAAGGACTTGGAAATTGAGTACGCGCTGGCACGGGAATTGATCCGGCTTTCCGGTAATGCCTCCAAATCGCGTTGGGGGGTGCTGGTGCCATTTGTTGATGTGCTGCCGCCCATCAAGCAGATCATCGGCGCGGGATCGGTGCTGGCGCAGACGATCAACCCCGGAATCAGTGCGCTGCTGCTGTTGGATGCACTGCAACCCGTCGATGTTGTACGCATACAGCTCGATCCTTATGGCGTGATCGCGGCGTTGGGTACTCTTGCTTATATGCAGCCATTAGCGACTGTGCAAGTGCTGGAAAATGGTGGTTTGCTGGATGTCGGCACGGCGATTTGCCCGACGGGTAAACCACCCGCCAACGGCGTCGCCATCACCGCCACCATCAATTTCCCCAGCGGGCAGAGCAAGACGATTGAGATCATGGGCGGCACCGTCAAAGCGGTATCACTGCCCATCGGTTTGAAGGCGCAGGTGCATTTACGGATGCGCGGTTTACGCATCAACGGCAAGTCGAATCTGACGGTGCAGGTGGATGGCGGCGCGTCGGGCTTGATCTTCGATGCGCGTGGTCGTCCGTTCGCGCCGCCTACCAAGTTCGAGGATCGGCTGTCGGCGCTGCCCGCATGGTACGCTGGCGTGCGAGGAGAGACTAACTAACCATGCCCTACTACTCTGCACAATCGCTGATCCTGCCGACGACGACGGTACGCCGTGAGCGCAGTCTACCCGCCAACGCGATCAGCAACGGCGCGGCGCGTGAAGGCGCGGGCGTAGCTGCTGATGATGTGGTGCTGCGCGGGCTGCTGCCTAGCGATTTCATTGTGCTGGACGCGCTCAAACCGCTTGGTCTGCGGAAAGCAGAAGACATCACCGAGGAGATGATTCAGGCAACTCCCGGCGCGACGCTGCTGGAAGGCGATCCAGTGATCATTCGCGGCAAAGGGCGCCGCGCCAGAGTACTGAAAGCCCCCGCTACTTCCGTATTCGTGCGCATGGAAGGCGGCGATGTCGTCTTACAGAGTAATCCTGAGCAAGTAGAAGTGAAGGCGATGTATCCGGGGCGGATCACCTCGGTGCGCGGTGGCGGCACGTCAGTATTGATCGAAACCTCCGGCGCCTTGATTCAAGGCGCGTGGGGCAATGGCAAGTCCGCCTACAGCCAATTACGCCTTGAACCGCGAGAGGGTGGCATAGAATCGCTGCTCGGTGATACACTGGTGGCAGAGTATCGCAATGCGGCGGTGGTGATGACCCGTCCGATCCTGTCAGAGACGGTGTTCACGGTGGCGGCGCAGCACTCACTCAACGCCCTGATCGCACCGAGTATGCACTCTAATATGCGGGAACTTGCGTTATCGCAACCCTACCCCGTATTATTGATGGAAGGTTTTGGTGAGTTGGAGATGTCCGAAATCGTGTACAATCTGCTGCGCGATAACGAGGGCAGACCCGCCACCATCAACGCCGTTGAACCAGCGCGCTGGTCACCGGATCGCCCGGAACTGCTGATCACACTGGGGACGACAGTTGCCGCCCCCGTGCCGGTGATGGATCAGCCGGTGACGGAAGGGGCATTCGTCCGCATTGCCAGAGCACCACTGCGGGGTCGCTCAGGGCGCGTCAAGCGGATCGTCGAGACGCCGCGATTGGTGGAAAACGGGCTGCGCTTTCCCGGCGCGGAGATCGAACTCTTAAACGGGCAAACAGTGTTCGTGCCGCTGGCGAATTTAGAAATGCTAGGGCGACCTGTAGAGCGTAGTTAAGAAGAATATAGTTAGTCGATCAGTGTGTTCGCCGCTTTTGAAGCTGACCTTACCTTGACCTATAAGGGGGACCTCTGAATGGGTAATCGAGATAATTTCGACCTCGGGGATTTCAGTGATTTTGACGAACCATCCTTTACCTCGTCAAATCTGACCGAAGATGTCGATCTGACCCCCAGTGAGGTGATTACAACTCAAGGCGGGCGCAATACGCGCTTCGTAGTGCTGGCTACGGCGCTGACGCTGCTGATCCTGATCGGCGCGGTTGGCATCATCTTGTTGGCGTTGGATGCTGGCTTTAAAAATCAGATTTTCCAGCAGACAGCGGCGGCAGTCTACGCCACCAACACGCAGGTAGCCCTTTACCGCGCGTTGACCGAGACGGCGGCATCGTGGACTGATACGCCCACTTACACGCCAACGGCAACGGATACCCCGACTCCAACGGCAACAGCGACGGATACGCCTACCGAAACGCCTGATTTCGGAGCTACGATGGCAGCGCAGCAAACGCTGGATTTCCAAGCTACACAGACGGCTAGTATCCTGCAATTGACAGCGAATGCGGATCAGTTGACTCAAACCTTTGTGGCAGCACAGTTAACAGCCATTGTGGAAGATAAGACCAGAACGGCGCAAGCGCAGACAGGTGCACAGCTTACGCAGGCGGCAATTCAACTGACGCAAGCGGCAGCGCAGCTCACCCAGATCGCCATCAACGCGCAGACACAGACCGCAGCGGCTACCTTCGGCACCATCCTGCCAACGAACACACTGGCAGTGGGAACTTCCACCCCGCAGCCTGTACTTGGCACGCCTACTCCTGTCCAAGTAGAAATCGTGGGACCGATTGTCTTGGTCACCCATACCCCGATCCCGACGCTTTCTGGTACCGAGTTACGTCAGACTGAGATCGCGCTAGGTACAACCACACCAACGCTGCCACATACGGGTTTCTTCGATGATGGTATCGTGGCGAACGCGGGTCCGATGGGCGTGACCATGGTCACCGTCTCGGCGCTTGGACTGGTGGGTGTGATCTTCGCGGCGCGGCGGATGCGTATTCGGGGCGTTTAAGCGGGAACGTGGGGGTAGTTGCGTAATGCAGCAGAGGATACAACTCTGAGATTTCAGAATCCGGGTCAGTGGCCCAAGATACTCCCTGAACTAACCGAAGAACAAGAGCGTATCCGCGATGATTTTCATGGCGTTTGGCTGACCGAACTACCCAAGCGCTATAGCATCGTCGAAGATTTCAATCACCGCTATCCACTGCGCTCGTTGAAGGATGTTGGCACGCCGATCCGCACCTTAGATATTGGTGCGGGACGTGGCGAACATCTGGAATACGAAGACCTGAGTTCGCAAGAATACGTGGCACTGGAACTGCGCGATTCGCTGGCAAAGCGCATCCGCGAGAAGTTCCCCCTCGCCAAAACGATTGTTGGTGACATTCAACAGCGTCTGGATGTCCCCGATGGCTATTTCAACCGCATTCTGGCGATCCATGTACTGGAACACTTGCCTAATTTGCCTAAAGCACTTGATGAAGTGCAGCGCATGTTAGCGCCGAATGGTCGCTTCTCCGTGCTGATCCCCTGCGATCCGGGGTTGGCTTACGAGATCGCGCGGAACATCTCCGCCAAGCGCATCTTCGTGCAGAAATACAAGACCAATTACGATTGGTATATCGACTCCGAACACATCAACATGCCCAGCGAGATCATCGACCAGTTACAGCAACGCTTCGAGATCACCAATCAAACGTATTTCCCGTTAGCATTGCCAGTTGTCCCGCTAAACCTTATCATTGGTTTAACACTCAGGCACAGACATAATCAAGAATAGTGCTAGAATCTCTGCCCTACACATCTGATTTTTGCAGTACCCTGCGAGGGTTTCCATGCACATCCTAGTTGCCAATGATGACGGTATTCTGGCTCCCGGTCTGAGAGCGCTGGCAATGGCTATGCGGGAGTTCGGCAGCGTCACCGTATTCGGACCTGAGGAGAACCAGAGCGCCAACGGACATCGCAAGACCATCAGCAAGCCGCTGCGCGTCAACGAAGTCCATCTCGATGACAGTCTGACCGCTTATTCCGCCGACGGATCGCCCGCTGACTGTGTGGCACTGGCGGTGCTCGGCATCGTTAAGAAACCCATCGATCTCGTAGTCTCGGGCATCAATCGCGGCGCGAACATGGGTCAAGACTTGACCTACAGCGGCACGGTAGCGGCTGCCTTTGAAGCCACCATCCAGCGCAAGCCCGCCATCGCCTTTTCGCTGGATAACCATTCGCTGAACGCGGATTACAGTGGTGCCGCCGAGATCGCCAAGCGCGTGGTGCAGACTGTGATCAACAATGGCTTGCCGCCCATGACGCTGCTTAACGTCAATGTCCCCAATCTCGCCTACCCCGACATCAAGGGATTCAAGATCACCCGCGAAGGAATGCGCCAGTATCGGGATCGCTTGGATGAGCGTTTCGATCCGGTGGGGCGTCCGTACTACTGGATCGGCGGCGATGTGCCACTTGGCGACATCACCGTTGAAGGTACAGACATCTGGGCAGTGCACAACGGCTACACCTCGATCACGCCGATTCAGCTCGATCTGACGGCGCATACGTTGATCGATTCCATGCGTGAGTGGCATTTCTAACGCTTGACGGTTATGGAACTGCCAATCGGTTTAGCTGCCAGACGGGTGATCGTCATCGGCGCGACGGGCTTCTTAGGCTTTCGCGTGGTGCGGGCGCTGCTTGATGAGAATGCCATCGTCACGGCGGTTGTACAGCCCGGCACTGGCGATCAGCTTAACGTGCTGGCGAACCGTGCTCACATCATCGAAGCAGATGTGTGGAATCCCGCCAGCCTGAAGGGGCGCGCCCGCAATCATGCCGTGCTAATCCACCTGATCGGCGGCGTGAAGCCCGATCCGGGGCGCGGCTTGACCTTTCGCCACCTCAATTTCGTCTCCGCCCGTAACACGATGCAGATGGCAGTCAGCGATGGTGTGCCGCATTACATGCTGCTGAGTGCCGCTACCGCACCAATCGGCATCTCCCGCGAGTATCTAGAGAGCAAACGCGAGGCGGAAAGTTATCTGCGCAAAACGGGCTTGTCGTGGACGATCCTGCGCGCTCCGGCGCTGTACGTCCCCGGCGGTCAGCGCAATCCGCTGTATGCCTTGCTGTCGGCGGCAAGCCGCATCCCGCTGGTGGGTTTGTTCTTCGTGGGCGCTGCGCCGCTGGCAGTGGATACCGCCGCGCGTGGTATCGCTAACCTCGCACTGACCGCCAGCAACAACGACAATCGGTTGATCCAGCCCGCGCAGCTACGACGGGCGGGGCGCTTGGTGGAGCGCCGCCTTAGCCGTGTCTCCACAGCCGCACCGACGTTCATCAAGACGCAGGACGATGAGGATGAGCCGCCTTTCGGGTGGCTGCCCCCAACACGTTAGAGTTGGTATTACGCTGGCGTTCACTCAAGTAGTACCCTGCAAGACAAGCTAAAACCTCATCGGCAACCTGCCCGACGACTGAACAAAGTCGTTCATGCTCGATGTGGCAAGCCGCAGGGATGAGGTTGTACTTTGCGATCGTATTGACTGTAGTTGTCTAGCCGATCTGGTCAGGTGGATGGCTCGTCGTTCACGGTCGGCGCGACGGTCGGCGCTGATGCCGTCGGGGCGCTGATCGGATTGACTGCTATCAGCATGATCCCGCTATCTCGCACACGGTTCAACAAACCATGCAGCGCCGCCTGATCCTCAATTGGTCCGGTCAGGATCGTTTCCCCATCGTCTTGCCGCTTGATTAGCAATTCGCCGAACCAGTCCGACCAGTAAGGATCAAGATGCCCTTTAAGGCGGATTTCGTAGTATTGAGTCATGGCGTTTCCAGTCGCAGCAGCGCTAGCTAGGCGCTGGCAACACGCGCGCTCGCCGTCACTGTTGCGTTATGTCGACCATAGCCTGCCCGATACGCCTGCACCAGCATCAGAGTGGAGACGATGATGCCGACCAGCAGATAGAGCAAGCTGGCGATAGGCTGAATATCGGCGGGGAACAGGAACAACATCACCAATCCGTTGTACATGGAATGCAGCAGCACTGCTCCCCAGATGGTATTGCCGCTGCGCTCATAGATGTAGGCGGTCAGCAAGCCAAGCGGGATGGCGACGGTCACGCTCGTGATGCCAACCGCTACGCCATTAGTGAAGATCAAGGGGATATGGTAGGCGGCAAAGTAAACCGTTGATAGCGCCGCCGCCCGCCAGAAAGTGCGCTCTGAACGCAGATGCCGGAAGACGAAGCCGCGCATCATGGTTTCTTCCGCCAAGCCGTTGACTAAGATCAAGTTCAGGATCAACCAACCCCAATTTGGATTCAGCCTCAGAGATGCCTGCGTAAGCAGAGCAAACAGCGGGATGAAAACGATCAATGGCAGCAGATAGATCAGGGCGATACGGATGCCCGTCCAACTGAAGCGGGTGATGCCGAGGTCACTCAGAGCCGCTGGCAGTCCTTTACCGAACAGGATCATTTCCAGTGCGATGGGAAGAACAACGCCCGCCAGCGGGAAGGCGATTGAGATCAGGATTTCCCCGACGCTGTAGCCGCATTCGCCATCCATGCAGGTTCCGGT
Source organism: Anaerolineae bacterium (assembly GCA_019637555.1). GTDB lineage: Bacteria > Chloroflexota > Anaerolineae > Aggregatilineales > UBA2796 > JAHBVK01. The sequence continues at coordinate 44,035 of JAHBVK010000002.1, read as the reverse complement.
CAGTTGCGGAAGGTAAGTTAAGCCGAGATAGAAGGCGAGCACGATGATCGCCAGACCGATGTAGGTTTTTGTTGCAGTAGACATGTTGTGCTCCTGTGAACGAATGTGCCTTGACTGTACGCTGTAATGGGGTTGAACACGGGTAGCCGAAAGGCGTATTTAGGAGGTTGATTGTCCTCGCCGCTACTTGGTCAGCGGCGTGTTGGTTTTTGCCGCTTCGACCACTTCTAGGATGGCGGTGATTACCTGCTGCGCGTACGTATCGTTGCCCAACAGAGAGAGATGATCCGCGCCTTCTATAGTGCGGGTCATGCTATCTGTAGAATACGCTGCCATTTCATCGCGCAGGGTGCTGAACTGCGCGATGGCACTCGGTGATTGCCCCGCCCAGAGGATCATCAATGGCAGGCTGCCCAGTCCCTTGGCGGCGAAAGCCTGTTCACGCAGTGCCGCCGCCGCGTGGATTGTCTCTGCGTAATAGGCGTCAAAGACCTGATTCTGAGCGCGCAAAGCCACTAGCTCAGGAAGCAATTCGGCGGGGTAGCCTGCTTTGGCGAAATCTCCCGGTGCACTCAGACGTGTGACTCCCGTCTGCGTCGCCATCCACAGCGGAATCTGGATGCCGCCCCAGAACAACTTCCATTGATCGAACTCGCTCTGATTGCCGAATCGTTCCGGCTGCAGGAAGGTACTATCCACCAGCACCACGCCCGTTACCTGATCGGGATACTGCGCGGCGTAGATGCGTGCCCACACAGCGCCGAAGGAATGCCCCACCATCACGTAGGGCGGTGAGATTTGGGCGACTTCCAGCAGCGCATGGAGTTCGCTGGCGATAGTCACACCGTCGCGCATGCCGCTGACTGTTTCGCTCCAGCCCATACCGGGACGATCATAGGCGCAAACTCTGGTAGAAGTCGCCAGCCCATGCTGCACCCGATACCACCACAGCGACTCGGCACTTGCGCCTCCCTGCAAGATGACCGTTGGAGCACCCTCGCCCATGCAGATCAGGTGCATCTGATGTCCGTTGACGTTGTATAGTTGACCGCGAGGAGAATACGCTTCTCGATCCCGTGCACTAGCGATAGTTTGATAGCCCACACCGAGCAGCCCCAGTGCGATTGCGATGATGAGCGTCCACTTTACGCCGCGCCCGATGATGGACAGACAGCCGCGCTTGCGCACTGTTGTCCGCGAGGCGGTGCTGACTTCGTTAGTTGTTGATGTAGTAGCCATGTTGCTGACCTTATTGAGGTAGAGATATGGTTAGATTACGAAAGCGATACCGCGCTTGAATGTTTTCACACGAGGACGGCTTCGACTGGACGGCGCAGAGAACGCGGCAGCAGTTCGCCATAACCGAAGCGCAATAGCAACTGCGGCAGCGCCTGATCCAGCCCCAACGCGGACTGAAATTGAGAGCGCACTTGTGGCACTTCGATGGGCTGATTCAAAAATGCTGACTGGATGCCCAACGCGGTAAGCAGGAGCGCCATCCGTTCATAGACCTGCCCGATGCGCACCCACGTCGTCTTGCTCTCCGAGCGCGAGGCGATGACCAGCGCATGAGGAGAACTGCGCAGTTTGCGAGCATCGGTATCGGCTTGCTGGCGCGGATCGGTACCGCCGACGAACATCTTGCCAAGCCAGCGCGGGATTTCCGGATTGCCCGAACCCCGCGTGTACAAGCCATCCGGCGAGGCAAGCGCCTCCTTTTTGGTGAAGCGCAACCATGCGATCAATTCATCGACATATGCCTTATCTCCGTACTGGCTGAGGTTGCCCAGCGTGACGTATTCAACCATACGCTCCACTTCTGCTGTCGAGATCATGAAGTGCAGCGAGACGTCTGGTTCCACAGTCAGCGCCTGTAGTTGATCCAGCAGCGCGGACTCGACGGCTTGCCCGTTATAGTCGGAGCGCGTGTTCTGCCGCAGCGGGATCGCCGTGAACAGCGGGCTTTCCTGCGCCGTATCTTTGGTCAGCACTACGCGGATCGACTCGGTTGTAGTCGCATCGGGATAGATCACTTCGGCGGCGTAACCCGTCGCACGGGCGGCGATCAGTAGGTTCTCCAGCGCACATCCCAAACTGATCCACAGTTCACGGTCTGCCGGATCGACAGTGGGTAGGCGTCGGCTGTAGTCAGGATAGATCTCGATTGCGTTCTCGCTGAGCGCGAATTTCCATGCTTGCGTATTGTGTCCGGTAGCGGCGAGCGTGGCGTAGCGGACCAATTCACGCAGGTGTGCCGAACCGCTGAGTTCACGCTCCAGCGGTCGCCTGATCAGTGCGGCTTGCTGGTCATAATCCAGCCATGGTGTGTATTCGAGCAGCATGTATCCTCCCGCTGCTGTTACGCTGGCAACAGCAGCCATTTTTAGAAAGTCACGCCGCTTCAGCGTCGGCTGCGTCTTAGTTGTGGTATTCACGGGAATAGCCTTCCTCAGCAGTACATTGGTCTGGCGATTTACGAAGCAAAGTCGAACGATTGAACGAGATCATCGATCAGCGGCAGCGCAGGCGCGAAACTCTCTGGCGCAGCGCTGTTGAGTTGTGCGGTGCTCTCGCTCAGGTAAGCGGGCAGGCTTGCCAAGAAGCTCTGGTAGTCGAACTCCGCTGAGATCGTCGGCGGAAAGGACTCTGGATTCACGCGGAACACTACCGAGATGTAGTAACGCCCATCGGCGCTGATGCCCTGAAAGGTGTACAGGAAATCTCGCTGTACCAGCGGCTCAGCGGCTTGTTGATAGGCAGTGACGTAGCTGATCCCGCTGACCGCCGCTGTGCCCAGATAGCGCACCCGTGCGCGGATCGTCTGTCCGGCGGCGACGGCAGGAAGAAAGGGCAGCGGATTCGCTGTTGAGGTGGCATATACCGCCAGATCGCGCCTTGCCCGCAGCAGTTGTTGCAGTTGGATCACCTGCTGCTGCAAGTGTGCATATTTCGCTAGTTCAGCCACCTGATACACGCGGATGCCAACGATAGAAGAATCGGGTGCTTGCTCACCGTACACGACGATCCGCGTGTGTGCGCCCTGCGCTGGAAAAACATCCGCGGGGCTGCTCTGGAATTGCGTGATGCTCACCTGAGTTCCCAGTGCCGAGTCAACGGTGAAGCTGAAATCGTTGAAGCTGATCCGGTTGCGATTGCCCTCCTGTGCGAGGGTCGGCGCTGCATTGCGCAGCAGTATGAGCACAAGCAAGATTTTGAAGAAGCGCATCTTAAACTCCCAGTCCACTCTCGTCTCTCGTCGTGAAATTCTTGACCACTGTAGGCGACTTAAGGGTTGAGCGCGGGTATCCGAAAGGCGTATTCGGGGGTTGATTTTTTGATTAGGGGCTGTTTTGTTTGTTAGTACATCCAATGTTAAACTGTTAGCACACCTGTGTTGGGGCAATTGAACAATTATGTTGGCATCGGTCATCTTACAGACGAAACTGACGCCTCCACCCGTCCGTTCTGATCGTGTGCAGCGCCCACGCCTGACGGATCGCTTCAACGCGGTGCAGCAGCACCCGCTAACGCTCGTTTGTGCGCCCGCTGGCTATGGCAAAAGCAGTCTGTTAGCCGAATGGTTCAGCGCCGATGCTGGCAAAACTTCCGCCTATAGCTGGCTTTCCCTCGACGAAGACGATAACGATCCGATCCGCTTCCTGACCTACATGATCACGGCAGCGGCGCACGCCAGCGGGATCGACGCCAGCGAAATACTGTCATCCTTGAACGCGCCCCAACCACCCTCAATCAAAGCCGTCATCGCCGCTCTGATCAGCACTTTGGAGACGTTTCCCCGTCCGTTGGCACTAGTGCTGGATGACTATCACCGCATTTCCAGCTCACAGATACACGAAGCGATGATCTATCTGCTCGATCATCTGCCCTCGCGGCTGCGCGTGGTGATCACCTCCCGCGAAGATCCGCCGTTCCCGCTGGCGCGGTTGCGTGGACGCGGGCATCTTCTGGAAATTCGCGCCGACGATCTGCGCTTCACGCTGAAAGAAGCGGAACAATTTCTGTGGCAGATGTTAGGCATCAGCTTGAGCAGCGAGCAGATCAGTAAACTGGAAACGCGCACCGAAGGCTGGATCGCGGGGCTGCAACTGGCGGCGCTGGCGATGAAAGGGCGCGACAATCTAGATGCCTTCATCGCGGCATTCACCGGCAGTCATCGTTTCATCCTCGATTACCTGAGCCAGGAAGTGTTGAGCCGCCAGCCGGAAAGCGTCCGCCAATTTCTTCTGCAGACTTCGATCCTCAACCGTTTCTGTGCACCGCTCTGCGATGCACTGACTGGCAGAAACGACGGACAAAGCGTCTTAGAACAGCTTGAGCACGGCAACCTGTTCCTGATCTCGCTGGACGACGAACGCTACTGGTATCGCTACCATCACCTGTTTAGCGATATGCTGCGCCGCCAATTGCAGCACAGCAACCCCGATCTGGTTACCGAACTGCATCGCCGCGCTGCCCGGTGGTGTGAGCAAAACGGCTGGGTAGCGGAAGCGCTCGAACACGCGCTGCAATCCAGAGATACACAGCAAGCGGCGCGCTTGGTCCAGCAGACCATCGAGGAGATCACCTTCGCAGGGCAGGCGCAGACGATCCTGCGTTGGCTGAATTCGCTCTCGGAGTCGGTGATCAAGACCTATCCTCGTCTGTGTGTCTATCACGCCACCGCCTTGATGTTCACTCACCAGTTGGCGGCATCGGAGAAATGGTTACAGATAGCCGAACACAGCGTCCAAATGGATGCCGCTATCGAGAGCGCGGAAGCAAACGCGATTCTGGGTTGGGTAGCGTTGCTGCGCTCCGATATTGCCCGCGTCAATGGCAATCTGAGCAGCGGGGTGAACTGGGCACAACAGGCACTCACGCTTTTGCCAGAAAGCGAAGTGCTGGCGAGAGGTGTCGCGGTGATGGATGCCGCGCATCGTTACTTGGTGGATGGCGATGTACGCACACCTATTGAGGAATTAGCAGAACAGGCAGTGAGTACCGTGCGCGGTGTAGGCAATCTATTCGCCACGATGATCAGTATGACCAACCTTGCCCGCTTACAGGTGTTGCAAGGACGTTTACGCCGTGCGGAATCGACTTTCGCTCAGGCAGAAAACCTGAAGCCGCAGCGAGGTCACGTTGGCGATTTGCTCAATGGGGCGGCATATCACATCGGGTTGGGCAACATCCTGCGTGAGCGCAACGAACTGGCGGCAGCGAACCAGCATCTGCCACTAGGCATTGAATTACTGCAAGGTGTACTAAGTGTGGATGCCGATGTAGTCACGGCGGGATATATCGGCTTGGCGAAGCTGCGCCAAGCACACGGCGACATCGCTGGCGGACTCGCCATGCTGGAAGAATTCATCACCATGGCGCGTACTCAGCAGTTCTATCCTCCCTTACTGGCAACGGGTATGGCGGCGCGTGTCCCTCTGTGGTTGGCACAGGGGAACCTCTCCGCCGTCAATCAATGGGTGAGCGAAAGCGGCTTAAACGCGGAGGATCAGGAACTGACTTATCCACAAGAAGCGCAGTATCTAGTGTTGGCACAGGCGCTGATCGCTCAGGGTAAGGCGGCACAGGCGCTCGGTCTGCTGGATCGCTTAGGTCAGGATGCTGAGGAAAAAGCGCGTCTGAATTCCTTGATCGAGGTACTGATCTTGCGGGCGCTGGCATGGCGGCAGCTTGGCGATCCGGATCAAGCACTGTCGGCACTCAGCCGCGCCCTATCACTTGCCAGTTCTGAAGGCTACGTCCGCACCTTCCTTGATCATGGTGGAACAATGACGCTGCTGCTGCGAGAAGCTAGCACGCGCGGCATCTCAGCAAATTATGTGGCGAAATTATTAGCAGCGTTCGAGATGGATACGACGACCAGCGATAGGGCGGAAGTAGAGGGACGCGCCAGCGGCGATTATGAAGCCCTGAGCGAACGTGAGCTAGAAGTGCTGAACTTGATTGCCGACGGTGCTTCCAACCGCGAGATCGCGGCGGCGCTGGTCGTCAGTCTGGGCACGGTGAAGAAGCATCTGAACAATATCTTCCTCAAACTGGACGCGCACAGCCGCACTCAAGCGATCTCGACAGCGCGGAAGCAGAATATTCTGTGAAGCTAAAAAATCAGTAGCTGCGTCAGCGATTCAGATCGTAGATAATGCGCATCCCGTCAAGCGTCAGATAGGGCGCAATCGCTTGAATCACGTTGGTGTGCTGCCTGAACAGCGGCGCTAAGCCACCCGTAGCGATGATCTTGACCTCCGGTGTGGCGGGCAGCGCGGCGCGGATTCGTGCCACCAAGCCCTCGACCAAGCCCACGTAGCCCCAGAACATGCCACTTTGAATGGCTTCGGAGGTGTTACGCCCAATCGGGTTGGCGGGTGGTTCCAGCTTGACTTTGTAGAGCTGCGCCGTGCGTCCGACCAGCGCATCCAGCGAAATGCCGATGCCCGGTGCGATGCTGCCACCGATGTAATCACCGTTCACTGCCACCACATCGAAGGTGGTCGCCGTGCCAAAGTCGATCACAATGGCGGGACCGCCGTATAAGCGATGCACCGCCGCCGCATTAACGATACGATCCGCGCCCACCATTTCGGGGTGATCAACATCCACTTTGATGCCCGTATTGATCTGCGACGACACGATCAGCGGATCAACCTCGATGTAGGTCAGCGATAGTTCGGCAAACGCCGTCGTCAGCGAAGGCACTACACTGGCGATCACTACGTCACTAATGCTGTCAAAATTCATCTCGCGGTCACGCAGGAAATTGCGAATCAGGGCGGCATATTCGTCGGGCATTTTGTCGTGTACGGTGCGCGCTCGCCAGTTATAACGCCATTCGCCCTCATACCAGATACCAAGATGAATATTGGTGTTGCCAATATCCACCGCTAGCAGACAGGATCGATCCGGTACGTTTGCTTGACTACTCATAAGGTTTAGATCGGCTCTTTGAAATCGTAGATACCGTCGCGGATTGCCCAGCGCTTCCCTTCGCTGACGCAGACCATCGCCTCGTCCTGCCGTTCTACCGCACCGCCGCACTGCGGACACTTAAATATGGAATCAACGGGCGCAACCATCCCCCGATCGCCGGGCACGCGGTTCTGTGTGAAGATACTCGGAGAAACGGGGGCGATCCGCCCAACCTGCTGTAGTAAGCGATCCAGCAGCACCATCACGTTGAGCGGTAACAATTTCTTGAATATGCCCAGTCGCAGCCATGAAACCGGATACTGGCGCACGGTAGTGAATCCGGCGGCTTTCAACGCGTGGGACATGTACTGCGGATGGAAATCGAAGTTCAGCTTGACGAACTCGATGGGTTCTTCGCTGAAGGGACTCCACTCCTGCTTACGCAGCAGGTAACGCAAGATCGCTTTGAGGTTACGCTTGTTGGCGTATTCCAGTACAAAGGTCGCGCCCGATGTCATAGACGCTCTGATCTGTTTCAACACTAATGGGGCATCTGCAAGGTGGTGGATCACGCGGCACATTAGCGCCACATCGAAGGTATTCGGGGCGAAGGGCAGACGGTATAGATCGGCGGCGACGTAGATATAGCGATCCGAGCGCCCTAAGCGGGATTGGGCATCCTGCAGCATGGTCAGCGAGTAATCCATGACCACAACCTGCTCGTAATTCGCCGCCTCATTAATGAGCCGCCCGAAGCCAGCGCCAAAATCAATGTAGCGTCGTCCCTCTTTGGGCAGCAGTGATCGGATAGCGATGCGCTCAACAGCGTCTTCGTACTCGCGCCCTTTGCCTTCCCAGAAGTCGGCGCGGTAAGTGGAACCAGTATAGTCGCAGACTTCGGGTGTCTGGACATCCTTCTTAGCGGTATTGCTCACGATTTATAACTTTTCCTGTGTGCTTTTGTCGCATGCCGACCAACTCGGCACCTAGCGCCCGGCACTTCGACTACGGTCTCGGCGTTGCTGTGATGATGCCGAGGTCGCGGATCGGTGTGCCGGTCATCGACGGCGTGTAAGTGAGCGTCGGCGTCGGCGTCATGGATGGTGTGATGGTCGGCTCTAGCGTCGGGAAGCTCAACTCTGATGTCGGTGTAGGCGAAATTTCCGGCGTGAATGTCGCTTCCGGCGATCCGCCCACTGCCATGTCAATTGGCGCGGTTGGGCTGACTTCCAGCACGTCCGTCGGCTCGATAACCGATGGCTCGGATTCTGCGGGCGTCGGAGTCAGCGGGATGAATTCAAGGGTAGGTACTGGTGTCTCAGCGACGGGCAGCGTTGGTTGAATGATCTCACCATCGGGGACGATAGTGAATTCCAGTGTCGGTACGCTCAGAGTCGGGGTTGGTTGTCCGTCATTCGCTGGAGGGATCACACCTGTGTTCGGATCGATGGTCGCTTGCGGTGGCAAAGCAGGGTTGCCAGTGGTGAAGCCGGGCCATGGATCGTTGGTGAATTGGTTCGGTGCCCAGATGTCCGGTGCGTTGCCCGCGAGGATATTGCCGATCCACGGCATCGCCTCATCCCAACTGTTAGGCAGATTGCCAACGAGGCGAACTAGCGGATCGAACAAGCCTTCTAGCTTATTGGCAACATCGTTAAGCTGCGTATCTTTGAGCGCAATATCGACAGGCACATTCAGCGTGATCGGCAGTGTGCTATCGACAGGAACGTTTAGTTTCAAGGAGACAGGGAGCTGTGTATCTGTTGGAAGGGTGATGCTCACCGTACCGCGCAGAGTCGTGCCATCGCCAAGCGTGAAGGCGGCGGGCACACGCAGTGGCACATCGTTAGTCAGCGTCACCGTCGTGGTGGTATCTAGCGGGATGTCCAGCTTGACGGGTACGGTATCACTCACCTGAATGGTGGTGATGATGCGCGCCTCACCCAAACCCACAAAACTGCTGTGGAGTCCGGTGACCAGTGGCTGCAAAATGCCGGATTTAATGGTGAAAATCTGCTGCAAGACGATCAAGAGGATGACGATCAGCACGAAGTTCATCACGAACGACAGCAAGATCGCCAGATTCTTGAAGGCGTTCCAGAATCCTTTTAATACAACCATCGGATCAGACTCCCCTTAACATCGTGTGATCGGCGCGTTTGCGCGCGTCTGTTTCAAACCGTACAACTGGATTTGATCATGTGCAGCTCAATGATCAACGAATGATATTATCCACAGGCGGACGCTAGTGGTCAAACTGTGGTCAAACGCTGGTCAAACCAAACCTGAATCCCTATGTGTTCGTCTGATTCTGGAGATACGATCTCGCCAGATAGAGCGCTGTGATCGCCCGACAGTCCACCAACTTGCGCGCCGCGATCAAGGACTCGAAGCGCGTCAGCGAGACTTTCTGCACCTTAATTTCATAGTCTTCATCGCCTTGCAGCTTGTTGGGCATCAGGCGCTGCGCCAGATAGATATAGCTGCGCAGCCGGATGTACTTGGAGAAGGGACGGAACTCGCCCAGAAAGTCCAGTCGTCCGGCACGGAAGCCCACCTCTTCCTGTAATTCGCGGTTGGCGGTGACGGTATGCCATTCTTCGTGCTCCACTTGTCCACCGGGCAACACCAGCACTTCCCCACCAAAGGCGGGCGATGGCTCGACGACCAGCAGCGCATAGCCCTCATCATCTATCGGCACGATCAATACTTCGTCGCTGCTCTCAACAATATCATTGCCTTGCTCGGTCATGATGATGGAGAAGTATTCTGACTCGCATAGCACTTGTTCTGGCACGGTAACCCCCACACAAAAGGGCAGTACAGAAGGTCACGACTGCGACATTCCGCCTGCCCATTAATGTTAACCCCAATTGGAGATTTGCGCGTCCTACGTCATCTGCTTAGCCGATTAGACCACGCTCTTTTTTTCGTGCCTGCTGATTAATGATGATCTGTTTGTGCCAACATTATTGTTTGTAGGCGTCCGCCATGATCTGATCGAAGGCTGCCAGCGTCGGACCACCGCCTGTGTACTCAACAGCATTGCCATCTGATCCGGTGACAGTGAACCATTTGAAATTAGCGCCGCCATCGGTGGAATACATTAGCGCGGGTGTGCCCGTCATGCCCACCTGCTGGGCAAGCTGCGCATTCGTGGCGATCTCCGTCTGCGATCCCTTATTGAGCACACATTCTGCTATTTTGTCACCGTTTGCACCGACGCCATTCGCTAAATCGCGGATGTTGGGGATTTCATAGGCTTGCGTGCCGTTTGTCTCCAGCGCATTGAACAGAGCATCGTGCAAATCCCAGAAATGCCCTTGTTGCGCGGCGCACATGGAAGCGAAGCCAGCGTTCATCGAATTAGGACCGGGGCGATCCCAGACCATCACACGGACTTCTAGGCGTGCCTGACCCGTCGCCACATACTTATCGATCACCTGATGAATGATCGGACGATATTCCATGCAGTGCGGGCAAGCGAAGTTACTGAACTCGCGGAAGACCACCTTTGCTCTCGGATCGCCGAGGATCGGTGCGCCGTCGCTGGTGGTGAGCTGTGCCATCTCCGAGTATGCACCCTTGGGTGCGCTGCTGCCGTTGATCTGCGATAGCACGACCCCCATCAGCACGAGGAATGCGACCACTGCTACTGCGACCACTAGCACCAACGTTGTCTGATCGCGCTGGTTGTTTTTCTTTTTGGATTTACTACCGCTCTTGGCTACGGGGACTGCTTTGGACATCGCTTACTCCGACTATCAGCGCCTTTAGTTCGTTTTGAGCCGTCAACTTTAACCTACGGGATAGACCGCCACAAATACTTTATAATCCAAGTCTCATGGAACTAAGGAGTAGTTAATATGCGCGTCACAGAAATCATTGCCCATAAACGCGACGGTGGTGCGCTCACCACTTCGGAAATCGACTTCTTTATCAAAAGCGTAACGGATGGCAGCATCGAGGATTATCAAGTTTCGGCTTGGTTGATGGCGGTCTATCTGCGCGGCATGAATCACCGCGAGACCACCGATCTGACGCTGGCGATGGCACGCAGCGGCGATGTGCTCGACCTCTCCGACGTACTGCCGATTTCCGTCGATAAACATTCCTCCGGCGGCGTGGGTGACAAAACTACATTGATCGTACTACCGATGGTAGCGGCGTGCGGCATTCCGGTTGCCAAGATGAGCGGGCGCGGTCTGGGATTCTCCGGCGGTACGCTGGACAAACTCGAAGCGATCCCCGGCTACCGCGTCACATTGTCGATGGCTGAGTTCAAGGCGACGGTGCAGCAGCACGGTATTGTCTTGGCAGGGCAAAGCGGCAACCTCGCGCCCGCTGATGGCAAGCTGTACGCTCTGCGTGATGCCACCGCCACCGTGCAGAGCCTGCCCTTAATCGCCAGCAGCATTATGAGCAAGAAGATCGCGGCAGGCGCGGAGGCGATTGTGCTGGATGTCAAACTGGGGCGCGGCGCGTTCATGAAAACGGAGGAGGAAGCCCGCGATCTGGCGAAGCTGATGGCAGAGATCGGCAAACTGGCGGGTCGGCGCGTGGTGGCGCTGCTTTCCGATATGAATCAACCGTTAGGCGCGATGGTCGGCAATACGCTGGAGGTGGCGGAAGCGATCCAACTGCTGCACGGCAGCGCACCCGCCGATCTTTATGAGCACTGCGTTACTGTTGCCGGTCACATGCTGAGACTAGCGCGGCGCAGCAACGAGCCATTGGAGGGGTTCATCGAGGAGGCAGCCGCCACCCTTAAGGATGGTCGCGCCTTCAGCAAATTCCGTCAGATGGTCGCCGCGCAAGGTGGCGATGTCAGTGTGGTTGAAAATCCAGAACGCCTCGCCCAAGCGAAGATCATTGAAGAGTATCCCGCCACGCAAAGTGGTTACGTGGCAGTGATGGATGCGGAAACGGTTGGCGTGGCTTCTGTTGATCTTGGTGCCGGACGTGAGCGTAAGAGTGACAGTATCGATCATGCGGTTGGGTTGGTGGTTCACAAAAAAGTGGGCGATCCTGTGGCGACGGGCGAATCGCTGTTCACCATTCACGCCAACGATAGCGCTAAGCTGGAACAGGCAAAGCAGAGACTCGCCAATGCCGTGACCTATAGCGCCGATCCTGTACCGCCGCTGCCGACCTTCTACGGCACGATCAGCAGCGATGAGACTATTCAGCAGCCGTAAGATAAGCAGTGCATGAATTAGCAGGCTAAGGTTTTAGGGAACTCTCATGCAGATTCTATAGCCTGATCCTGCACATCCTTTTATGATGGAACCGTAATCGAGATATTGCCTCTGAAAGAGAGACCCCGATGACAGTGAACAGACGTACCGTGATCATTGCTGTGATTGCTCTTGTTGTAATCGTAGCCGCCGTATTGCTAGCGCGCGACTGGATAATTCCAACCTTTGCGACTCCCTCAGTAACCGGCGTGCCAACGGCGGAAAATCCGTTTGCCTCAAGCACGCAGGGATCGTACATTTCGCCCAACAACGCCAACACTAACAGCGGCATTCAAGCCATCGGCTTCATTGATAACACCAGCAGCGGATTCCGTCCGCAGCAGCAGCCGCTTTACGTTTCCTGCACCGATGTGCGCCATTCGACGGCGACGCCAACTGGTGCAGCAGTGGTGGAAGCAACGCCCGAAGCGACTCTAGCCGCCACCGCTGCCGCTGGTGAACCGACGCCCGGCGAGTCCGATCCGATTGTGCTGCGTATCGTCGGCGAAGAATCAGAAGCCTGCTATCAGGTGGGCGAAATCTTCCTCGGTGACAATGAGTTCAATCTGGCAGTGGGTGTCACTAAATCCATTGACGGCTTTGTACAGATTGATCGCGCCAATGTCGCCGCCAGCCAGATCGGTGAGATCAACATCAACGTGGCGGAGTTTCAGTCCGACAGCGCACGCCGCGACGGTATGATTCGCCAGCGCTTCCTTGAGTCGAACAAATATCCCGTCGCCAAGCTGACTGACGCCAAAGTAGTTGGCTTGCCCGCTCGCGCTTATCAGGATGGGGAAGTGCTGACCTTCCAGATTGTAGGTACGCTGGAAGTACACGAAACGCCCAAAGAGGTGACCTTTAACGTCACTGCCTCGCTGACAGGTGATACGCTGGTCGTCAGCGGTTACGCCGATGTGAAGATGAGCGACTTCGGCTTTGAAGCGCCAAACATTGCGGGGTTCGTCGCCGCCAATGACGAGATGCGTATCGTGCTCAATCTGGTCGCCCGTCCAGAGTAAGTTGAACGCATAGCCAACCTTATCGAACAAAAAACGCCTTGTGCAACTGACTGCACAAGGCGTTTTATATTGTTCAAGAAGTTGGACGCTGATTTACGCCGTCTTGACTTTGCGTCCCTGATTGATGAAGGGGATTTCACCACGCTCCCATGAGACCAGCAGCGGGATGGCGATACCGATGGAGCTGTACGTACCGGAGATCAGACCGATCAGCAGCACGCCGACGAACACACGGATCGAACCGCTGCCCATCAGAAACAGTGCCAACAGCACGAAAGCTACACAAATCTGAGTGGTGACTGAACGCTGCACCGTCTCGGTGATGCTGCGGTTGACGATGGTTTCGTATGGCTCACCACGATGACGCTGTGTATTTTCGCGGATGCGGTCAAACATCACGATGGAGTCTTGTACGGAGTACGCCACCACCGTTAGCAAACCCGTCAAGAACAGCGAGTCCGCTTCCCAACCGAGCAGCAAGCCTAGCAGCGACATTGCGCCGATCATGATCAGGATGTCGTGAAGCATGGCGATCACCGCGCAAGCGCCATAACGCAGCGAGTTGGGCACGTTGCGGAAGGCGACAGCGATGAAACCCAACACCAGCAAACTGGCGATAATCGTCGCCACGATTGCCGCCGTCGTCACTTCATTACCGACGGTTGGTGACACGGATTGCTGATTGTTATTGAAAAACACGCGGTCAAAGGTGATGTTGTTCGCCGTCGCCAATCCTTCCAGATTGGTCACAATAGCACTGTAAGTTGGGCTATCGGGCGAGACGAAGTTGGTGCGTATTTGCCAGCGCGTCACATTCGCCTCATCCGTGCTGATCTTCTGCACGCGCACATCTTCCAGACCCGCGTTGGAGAAGGCAGAACCGACCTCGGCGATGTCCAGCGTCTGGCTGTCGCCCGTGAAGCGCACTTCAAACAATGTACCACCTGTGAAGTCTACGCCCAGACGCACAGGCGATTTCTCGGGGTATTGAGAGATAGAGATGCCAATCGCTATCAACCCGATGAGAATCAGGATGCCGGAGAAAATGTAAAACAATCGTCGGCGTTGTACCCAGTTGAATAACATGGTTATTGATCTCCGAAAAGTTTGACCTGATCAGCGCGGTCACCGCGTAGATTGACGAATAGGCTGAGGAAGGTGCGGGTCACGATAACTGCTGTGAACAGGTTGATCACCAGACCGATGATCAATGTGATGGCGAAACCACGCACCGCACTGGCACCAAACTGACCACCGAAGAAGTACAGGATTAAGGCGATCAGGATGGTCGAAATATTCGACTCACGGATCGAGGGCCACGCCCGCGTGAAGCCGCTTTCGATTGCCTTCAGATTACCCTTGCCCTGCCGCTTCTCCTCTTTGATACGCTCAAAGATCAGGATGTTACCGTCCACTGCCGTACCGATGGAGATCAAGAAACCGGTGATTGCGGAGAGCGTCAGCGTAACCGGAATGTACTTGTACAACGCGAAGTTGATGCCCGCGAACAACAGCAGTGCCAGCACCGCCGCGAAACCCGCTAGACGGTAGTAGATCAGCATAAACAGGAATACTGCCAGTACGCCGACGATACCCGCGCGGATCGACTGCTGCACTGACTGCGAACCCAAACTCGCACCGACCTGCTCTGTCGATTCAATACGCAGCGACACGGGCAGCGCACCGGAGCGCAGTTGCACCGCCAGATTAATCGCATCTTCGCGGGTGAAGTTGCCCGTGATCGTGCCCGTGCTGGTGATCGCATTCTGGATCGTGGGGGCGCTCAGGATTTCACCGTCCAGCACAATCGCCATCGGCTGACCGATGTTGCTCTGCGTGTGAGATACGAACTTCTGTCCCTCTTCGTTGGTGGAGAGCGTGAAGTTAACCACGTAGCTGGTCGCGCCCTGACTCTGCAATCCGGCTTCGGCAGTCTGCAATCCAGCGCCCGTCATCACCGTGCGGAAGGGTTGACCTGTGCAGGGATTCTTCAGCGGGTTGGTCTTGGTGCCGGGATCGCCAGTGACGGGAGCAGTAGTCGCCTCTGCGGTGGCTTCAGTCGTTGCCGCGGCGGTAGCTTCTGCTGTAGCCGCAGCCGTCGCATCGGCAGTTGCCGCTGGTGTAGCGGTGGCTGGCGTCGTGGCGGTAGCTTGTGCAGTAGCCGCAGCCGTTGCTTCAGCCGTCCCCTGCTGCGCGTTCACCGCATCATCTATACGCACGATAGAAGCAACAGTCGGCTCCAGCGTGGCATCAGCAGTGGCAGCACTGGTGGCTTCTGTCGTGGCAGCAGCAGTGTTCGTCGCTGTCGCGGCGATGGTCGCCTCGCCAGTCTGTGTGGCAGTGGCAGTGCCGCCGCTGTTAACTTGCAACACCTGATTGCGATCCGTCAGGACGTACTGTCCGGCAACAGGCATTGAGGCAGTACACGCGCCCGTGCGCGCGAAATCAACAAATTCCAGCAGCGCCGTTTGCTGCACCAGATCAATAGCTGTCTGCGGATCGCTGATACCGGGTAGCTCCACAATCACGCGGTTGCTGCCTGCAAGCTGCACTACTGGTTCCGCTACGCCGAGAGCATTGACGCGGCGCTCGATTACGCGTCGTACTTCACTCATCTGCTCAGCGGTGACAGGCTCTGCTGACTCCGCAGTCAAAAGGACCCGCAAACCACCTTGAATATCCAAACCGGGGCGCACTTCAAGTGCCCGCCCAAATAACCCCGGATGAACACCGCCGGGCCAACTGGGCCAGATCATATAAATGACCAGAATGGCAACGGCTGCTATAAATACCAGCCAAGGAGTAGTAGACGAACTTCGCATAGAATTATCTTTCCCTTCAAAGTCCATTCAGCATAAAGACTCAGCGTTCAGCCGTCACATACGCCTGACTGAGGGTACAACGCTGCGTCTGTCATTGCTAGGATTAATCTGTCCGTCTGCGGGGTTTTGCCAGCGAACGGGCGGGGAATAATGTTACCAATTGGGAAGAAAATTACAAGCGTTGGATGGTTGCCATAGCAGTAATCGTGGACAAAGCACATACTCTAGCAGAGAATGTCCGCAATTCTCAGACAACCGCTTGACAATTCAATCGTAGTTCCCGCACTTACATTCGCCTTTAGGTACTTTGTCCCTGTCTTCCTTCAGCACTCAATACTTAGCACCCAGCACTTCTTATCTTATTTGCCCATTGGCACCACGATATTGATCGTCGTGCCTTGTCCCGCTGTGCTCTGAAATTCCACCGTCCCGTTCAAGCGGGCAGCACGCTCCCGCATCGAACGTAAGCCCAAGTGTCCGGGGAACGATTGCGAGGGATCAAAGCCGACGCCGTTATCGCTGACTTCAATGCATAGCTCATTCGTACCGCTGACGACGCGCAGTGTTACCTGCGTCGCCTGAGCGTGTTTCATGGTGTTGTGTAGTGCTTCACGCACCATCCAATAGAGTGCGTTCTTGGTCTCCATAGGCAGATCGGGTTCAGGGCAAAGATCGGTGTCCACTTCGATCTGATGTCGGGCTTTCAGTGAGGCTGTCTGTTTGACCAGCGCGGCGATCAACCCTTCTTGCTCCAGCGAGTCGGGGCGCAGATCAAAGATCAGGGCGCGCATCTCCGTTAAGCCAGCATCAGCCAGCGAGAGCACATAATCCAGCGGTTGGTGCAAGCGCGACGGATCGATATCCAGCAGCATACGTGCCGTCTGGGCGCCCAGCGAAATGCCGTACAGCGCCTGCGACACCGAGTCGTGCAGTTCCCGCGCCAGTCGGTTGCGCTCTTGATAGGAGGCGACTTCCTGCGCCTGTGCATACAACCGCGCATTCTGGATTGCCACTGCGATCAAATCTGCCAGCGTAGACATCACCCATTTATCAGATTCCCCGAAGCGGTTGATCTCGGTGGACTGGATGCACAACACGCCGAGCATTGAGTTAGAGGCGATCAGCGGCACGACCATCTCTGAATGTGCGCCGGGGACAAAGGGTGTCAGATCGTAGTCGGTCTGCTGCGTGATGTCCGGCACGATGTAGACTTCGTGCGTGTGCGTTGACTTTGCCAGCAGGGAGTCAGGTTTATCCAGCGGGACAACACGAACGTAGTTGGCAGTTACACCTAGATTAGTGCGCTGCACCAACTCCGTGCCGTCCGCACTCACTAAAAACACAACCATACTAAAATCGTTGAAGCGCTGGCGAGTCATTAACTCTACCGAGTTCAACAGATCATCTTCTTTGAGGATGCCTGTGGTCACGGCACTGACTTCGGCAACCGCTTCAAGCTGGCTGGCGCGTTCTCGCTCGCTAAGATAGCTGCGGCGGGAAGCCACAACGGCACTCAAGGTCTGCAAAATCTGCGTCAGCATGGTGCGCTCTTCGTTGTTGAAACGATGAGGCTCCGACCAGAACAAGGTGAATAGTCCACGAATGTCCTGCCCGTGATACAGGATCATCACCGCCATCGCCCGCGCTTGATACACCGTCCAGAACAGCTTGCGATTGTCCTCATCAGCGAGGCGTGGATCAGTAGCGATGTCCTCAACGAACGCAATCGGATGATCTTGATCTTTCCACAACTCCCAGACGAATTCTGGACGCTCGTCGCGCGGGCGGAAGTTCTCGGTTGGCGGTAACGAGCTACCGCCCTGCCAGAAACCAATCGCCTGTGTGCGGTTCACCTTATAAACATCGTAGACATCGCCATACAGCATGATCAACGTTTCCGCGCCGATGGTCTGCGTGTATAGTGCCACCGCGTTCATGATCGCGTCTTCATCCGTTGCCTTAGAAAGTGCCGCCGTCACCCGCGCCAGCAGTTCGGCACGCTGCATCGCCTTCTCAGTGGCTTGCTGCAAACGCAGGCGATCCAACGCCGCGCTGACCAGCTTGCCAATAGCAACCGCCAGCCGCTGATCCTGTGCTGAGAAGTCCTGTGGTTCGTGGTTCAGTAGAGTTAACCCACCGATCCATACTTCGCCTACCATCAGCGGCACGATCAATACTGAGCCAACATTAAACCTGCTGTAGAACTCGCGGGTTTTGGCATCAACCCGCGTATCTGTCTGTAGGTTGGAGATAGCGACCAGCGGTTCTGTCGTCGGCAGCGTAGCAATGGGCAGATCGTCAAAGCTGACACGCTCATGAATCACCCCGTCAAAACCCGCGTACATGCCATGAATGTCTACATATTCGGAGTGGCGGCGGTCATACTGATCATAAATAGCGATCCCTACTGCGGTGGAGTTGATGTCCAGCACAGAAAGCGCCTTGAGAATCTCGTCCAAGGTGCTGGCGGCGTTGATGGCGGCGCTGGCTTCGTAGAGCATTTCCAGTTCGCGGCGTGCTTCTTGCTCGGCGTGATAACGATCGCGGATCTGCCCGAGCAGTCGCACCGAGTCCACGACTGGCGCGATCTGCTGCAGCAGCGCCTGATACACCCGATCATCGCGGCGGTTGAACTTACGCGGATGATCCCAGACAAAACAGATCATGCCGATCCAGCGCCCTTTGCTGTTCATCGGCAGGATCACGAACGCCTGAATATCGAACTGATCGATTAGCGCCCGTGCTTCAGCATCCACGCGATCATCAGCGATGGCATCCGAGACCAGTACCGTGTGCGCTGGCGTCTTGAGCAGGAAGTTTCGCGCGAAGGAGGTGCGCGGTAGCCCCCACGCATGTCCGATACCCATCAGCGGCGATCCGCTGCGCGTCCACTCGGCGGCAACGACCATTGTCTCTGGCAGCGCGTTGTCCAGATGATCGATGTAGAAAAGCTGTCCCGCCGCCGCACCGGTCAAGCGCGCGAAATCGCTAACGGCACTTAGTTGTTCCTGCGGGGTAACGGCAGAGGTTAGTCGATTGGAGGCAATGTACAGAAAATCAATTTCTTCTGTAGGCAGTGAAGTCATGAGTATCTATGCTCTTAGTTGGCAGCGTCCTACTGCTGTTGGCTATCGGGAGCCATCTCGCCGGGTTTTTCCACTAAGCCGATGCGAGTGGCGTGCAGGGCTGCTTGCGTACGGCTGTTGACACCTAGTTTGCCCAAAATGCTGCTGACGTGCGACTTAATGGTGGTTTCACCGAGCGTCAGCGCCAGCGCGATCTGCTTGTTGGACATACCTTTTGCCAGTAAGCGCAGCACATCGGTTTCGCGCTCGGTTAGCGTTTCGGGGCTTTCTGGTTCGCGCACCTCTTTGATCAATTTCGCCGCCGCTTTGGGGGAAAGCTGCACTTGTCCTTCCGCCGCCGCCTTGATCGCGCGGATCAACTCTTTCGCCTCGGTGTCCTTGAGAATATAGCCGATAGCGCCAGCACGAACAGCATTGACCACCACGTTATCTTCTAGCACACTGGTCAGTGCCACGATCTCAATATCCGGCAGTTCGCGGCGCAATATGCCAATGGCGGTTAAGCCATCCATCACGGGCATCAACAAATCCATCAGGATCACATCGGGGCGCAGCTTGTACGCCATCTCAATGCCTTGCTTGCCATCAACTGCCTCGCCGACGATCTCCAACTCTGGATCAAGGCTCAGGAACATACGTAAGCCCTGCCGCACGACATTATGATCATCTACGATCAGGATGCGGATTGTCATTCTCAATTTCCCCCGAAACTCAGCTAGTAACGATGTGATCTATCATGATTGCTAAAACTATATCAGGTCTTGCACCTTGTACCGTGAACTTCATCCGAAAGAAGGAATGGGCAATACCCACAGTAAATGAGCAGACTCCGAATCACTAAAATAATCTAGGCGAGTGAGTGTGAGGATCAAACGATGAGCATCCAAACGGAATCGCCCTTAGCGTCGGCTATCCCCAGCGATCCGATCTTGCGGCTGAGTGTCGATCAATATCACCAGATGATCGCGTCGAACTGCTGGAAGGTTGGCTAATTCCTCGAACCAGGAAAACTCCGGCGCATGTTTTGGCTACCAACCTCATACGCGAAGCAATAGAAAAAAGACTAGACAATGACTGGTTCATCAATCAGCACCAACCACTCCCCATACTAGATAGTGAACCAGAGCCAGATGTGGTCGTAGTTCGAGGGAAGCAGCGCGATTTTGTTGATCATCATCCTATGCCGCAGGATGTAGCATTGGTGATCGAAGTAGCAGATGCTACCCTTCAGCGAGATCGCACACTGAAGAAACGCCTCTATGCGCGGGCGGGTATTCCGTCTTATTGGATCGTTAATCTTGTAAATAAGGTGATTGAAGTCTATAGCGAACCGTCAGGAGTAAACTCATCGCCGGACTACGCGCAAAGGCAGGAGTATCGCGTTGGCAACTCTATTATTTTACGCTTGAGTGAGGGTCAAAATGTGCTGATCGCAGTGGCAGCTTTCATGCCCTGAGGGGTAGAAATTTTCGCAACTTTTCGAGAAGAATTAATGTGATAAAAATCCTTAATGCTTTTTGTCGGCATTTTACAGGATTTTTCTAGTTTGATCCTATTGCATACTGCACAAAAGTCCATTATACTGATTTTCAAATAAACAAAATTTAACAAATAACTTGTTCAAAATATTTTAACAGCAGCCCGCAATCAACAGCGGGCTGTTTTGTTTTATGGTATATGTTTGTCGTAACAAAAACATATCAAGACGAGAGCGAACAAGATGAGCATCCCGATCTCCCTCGCCACCATTTCCAAAATGATCGACCATTCGCTACTTCATCCCACCATGACCGATGCTCAAATCGCGGCGGGCTGCGAACTGGCGCGGAAATATGATGTAGCCACCGCCTGCGTCAAGCCCTACAGCATCCCGCTGGCGAAGGATATTTTGCGCGGCTCGGATGTTGGTATCTGCGCGGTAGTGGCATTCCCGCACGGCAACAGCAGCACTTACGTCAAAATTGCCGAAGTCGAGGACGCGCTGTTCGCGGGCGCAACGGAGATTGACGTGGTGGTCAACATCGGCAAAGTGATCGGTGGTGATTGGAGCTATGTCTCCGAAGAAATCCGCCTGATCAACGATATTGTGGTGGGAGCAAGTGCGCTGCTCAAGGTAATCTTTGAGAACGACTTCTTGGAGGACTCCCACATCATTCGCCTGTGCGAGATTTGTTCACTGCACGAGGTTGCCTTCGTCAAGACGTCCACCGGCTACGGATTTGTCAAGCAAGAGAACGGCGCGTATTCTTACAAAGGCGCAACTGATCATCACCTCGCTTTGATGCGTAAACATTGTGCCCCGGAGGTGCAGATCAAGGCGGCTGGCGGTGTCCGCACGCTCGACGATGTGCTGCGCGTAAGGGGCTTGGGCGTCTCGCGCATCGGCGCGACGGCTACGGAAGCTATAATTCAGGAAGCCAAACAGCGCGGCTACCAGTAAACTACTAATCATTACGGCTGGCTGGTAGGTAATCGTTGATGCAGCTTGGAACATTCAGCAAAGCGCACGAATCTTGCACGATATCCCTATGAGAATTTGGACTGTCTTAACAGATGACGGGAAGACTACCGGATCGATCTGGCAACCAGTGGCTGCTCAGCAACTATGTTTTTGATGCCGATGGGCATTATGTCGGGCTGATCCATCAGCGCCGCCGCTTAGAACAACGATCAGACGGCACCACGCGGATTCTACAAATCTGCGAACCTCATTTACGCGTCCCTAACCATCCGATGGCTGCTTTCGCCGGAGAATGGACATTCGATCTCAGTTACGAGGGACGCATTCGGCGCTATCAAGGACCGGACATGATCGGCGCGGGACTGGCATGGGGTAATGATGCCCTGACCGCACGCGGAGTCTGGCCCCGCTTCGGCTATAACTACACCTCGTTTAGCGTGCTCATCTCGCCGGAACGCCAGATCACGGGCGAAAAGTTCTACAAAGCGGGTCAACTCGTCGCCAACGTTATCGGAATCGGCGTGCCGGAAGTGGTCGATGCTGGCGTCAATCCCTTCCCCGCCTTCGGCAATCCGATCAAACCGCAGGAGATCGCTAGCACGTGGCACGGCACCTCCGCGATCTTCGATCCGGGCTGGCGCGTACAAGCGCAGGGCAACGTGATCCGCTTGTATGGCGGCGAAAGCTGGCGCGATCAGGTGGAGCTAGGTTCACAATCTGCCGTTGAGCTGCATCCCGACGGCGATTCCTATCGGGTGCGCGGCACGATGGAAGGCACAGCTAAACGCAGTGGCTGGCTGTTGGAGTATTCAGCGGTATCAATAGCGCATGAAGTCTGGCAGCAGGATACCGTCGAAGTGCTCGACTCTGGCAGTAAAACGCTGGTCACGCTGACGCACGCCTACGTTGATGGTGCATTGGCGCAAGTCACCATCACGCGCTTCAAGCCCAATTTGATCTAGCTTGTTTGAGGCTGTTATGTGGTGATTGCATTGTCGAAATCCAATCTGCGTATAAAGAGGTCGTGATACGCAGATTAACCCCGACTGCCTTTAGCCTTTGGAACGCTATTGCTTATCTTTTTCCCACCGAAACAGATCGACAAACATTTCTAGGATTGAGTTGATAGCATCAAGTGCTTCGTAAACTGATTGACTTGTGCTTGCGAGATTTCTGTTACTGTCCTCTCGAAATAGGTTCTGTATCGCTGTGACAAGGGCATAAACATTAAATACAGTCCAGAAGATGCACCATAGTAACCAAAGGATACTAATAAATAATCGAATGGTAATAAAGACAACGCTGGTGAGGATGAATAACACACGCAAAATGGGCATTAGTAGTGGTGCTGCAGCATCGAACGCTGCGTTAACAGCCGTTTCGATTTTCCTACCAATGCTCGCAGCGAGTTCCACTGACTGAGTATAGACTTCCCAAGTCCAATGCAAATATTCAGGAATACCACGCTGCACGTAAATGCACTTTTTGCACCAAACTCCCACGATCATGTGACGCGAGCAATCCACACACATTGGCTGGCCACACTTGTAGCACTTCAATCCTGTTTCTCGATGTGGGTGTGCATAACAGGTCGTAGTGTGATTTAACTGCTCTACACTAGTGGACATTCTTGCCTCTCTGTCTGCAACGGTGACGATCTGGTTACGTAGCAAAGTGAGTAGGTGTATGTTGAGTCAGTTCTTAGTAAAACTCCATAAATCCAACTATGCGTACAACAGTACGACACATGGTGTTATGCGTCCCCCCAATTATTGATGGTTGATACTTTAAAATGACTTAGGTTTCGATGTCACCAATAATCTAGATTTCAAACGAGGTTGACCAGATGACGGCCATGCGTATTGCGCTGCTGAGTCATGAAAAGCGGTTTGAAGCACGATCGCGCTGGCGCAGATACGATCACATTCGCTCTAAACTGTGAATAGAGCAGATAAATGCCGCGTACGCGAGTGATACAATTCAGCAATGTGATTGGCGTGAAAGCTGTTCCAACCATCGCCGATTTTCAGCGACTTGATCGCCATAGTTCACCTCAGCGCATCTGGTTATACTGCCACACACCGCCGACCATCGTGCCGAGCACCTTCGTCTTGAGGATGTCCTCCGGTGCAATAGCGTACAAATCCTGATCCAGCACCACCAGATCAGCGAGGAAATCGGGCGCGAGTTTGCCCACACGATCTTCCATCCCGCCCGCGTACGCCGCCCCATGCGTGAAGCCTTTGATCGCCTCGTCCATGCTCACCTTCGCGGCAGGATACCAGCCCTCGGCATCCGGTGATCCATCAGCACGGCGGCGCGTGACAGCGGCGTGAATCCCTTTCAGCGGATCGAACGGCTCGACGGGCGAATCCGATCCGAAGGCGACCACCGCCCCAGCGTCAATCTGCAAGCGCGGGTTGTAGCCGAACGCGGATCGCTTGCCCCAGTATCGATCCGACATCTGATAATCCGCCGTCGCGTGGATCGGCTGCATCGAGGCGATCACGTCCAGCGCGCCCAATCTGCTCACATCATCGGGATGGATCAACTGCACATGCTCGATGCGATGTCGGCGCTCCGCCGGATGCACACCGCGTTCCTGTTCCTCTTTACGCACTGCTTCAAAGACGTTCAACACATCATGCACCGCTTTGTCACCAATGGCGTGAATCGTGCTGGCGATCCCGTTTCGGCTCGCCTCGCTGACCAGTTCGTACATCGTCTCGCTATCGGTCACCAATACGCCGCGGTTTTCCGGCTCACCGTCATACGGATCGATCATCAGCGCCGTTTTCGTGCCTAGTGCGCCATCTGCGAAAATCTTCAGCCCGCCGATCCGTAGCCAATCGTTACCGAATCCGCTGCGTAAGCCCAAGCCGTGTGCGTGCTTGATGTAAGGATCGTTGATGTTCTTGACGATCCGCAGCCCCAATCTGCCCTGTTCCAGCAGCAGTTGCATTGCCGCGAATGCCGACGGCTGATCATAATCGTGCAAGCCCGTCAATCCGCTTGCCCACGCCAATTTCTGCGCCCGTTCCATCGCGGACGCCAATTCCGCGGTGCTCGGATCGGGGATCAAGCGTGTCGCCAATGGGATCGCGTCCTCGAACAGGATGCCC
This sequence comes from Anaerolineae bacterium, assembly GCA_019637555.1. Taxonomy (GTDB): domain Bacteria; phylum Chloroflexota; class Anaerolineae; order Aggregatilineales; family UBA2796; genus JAHBVK01. Next base: position 19,361 of record JAHBVK010000002.1, on the reverse strand, counting down.
GTCGGTTCGCCCACCACATCACGCTGGATCACGCCGCCTTCGGGATCAGCCGTCGATGCCGTGATCCCCGCCGCGCGTAACCCCGCCGAGTTGATCCACACCGCATGACCGCTGCGCGCCGTCAGCAGAGTCGGCGTCTCGCCCGTGATCGGATCGAGATCGGCGGCAGTAGGGAACTCCCCGCTTGCCCACATCGCCTGTGCCCAACCACGCCCCAACAACCAACCGCCACGCTTTTCGCCGTTCTTCATCCCCGCCGCGATGCGCTGGAGTGCTTCTTCCTTGCTCGGCACATCGAACAGATCGACCTGATCCAGACTCAGTGCCGTGCCTTCCCAGTGGATGTGCGCGTCGATCAAGCCGGGGAGCGCCATCGCGCCGTGCAGGTCATCAATGCGCGTGCGTTTATCCGCCAGCGCTTTCAATTCATCGCCACCCAGCGCCACGATCCGATCCCGAAAAATGGCGATGCAGCGAGCGCGTGGTGCGTTATCATCGAGCGTGTAGACGTTAGCGTTAACGATCAGTCTGTCTAGCATGTGTCGAAATAGTCCCTTCTTGATGACGCTGAGTATAACCGATTCGGGTTTTCTCATCTTTGGATGAATTGCGAAAAACCGCGCTATCATCGAGTCCGCGCGTCTCACCGCGATCTAACTGTTGAAGCAATGTTGGGAGCAGAAACTTGCCCGCTACTCTCTCTCACCTCGAATGTTCAGCCTGTGGCGAACATCTGAATGCCAATGAACTGCAAAATTTGTGTCCGGTCTGTGGATCGCCGCTGCTGGCGCGTTACGATCTCGCTAAAGTGAAGGCGAGCATCACGCCGCAGCAAATCGAAGATCGTCCGCGTATGGGCATCTGGCGCTGGCAAGAACTGCTGCCCGTCAGCGATCCGCAGTACATGATCACGCTGGGCGAGGGCGATACGCCGTTACTCCATATGCCGAGGCTCGGTCAGCGCGTCGGCTTGGATCACCTCTATATTAAGGATGAGGGCGTCAATCCCACCGGATCGTTCAAGGCGCGGGGGATGGCAGCCGGAGTCTCGCGTGGTTGGGAACTCGGCGTGAAGGCGTTCGTCACGCCGACGGCTGGCAACGCGGGTGGTGCGATGGCTGCTTATGCCGCGCACGCTGGCTTGCAAGCGCATGTGTTCATGCCCAAGGATGCGCCCATGACCAACCAGATCGAGACGCAGATTTACGGCGCCCAGTTAATTCTAGTCGAGGGCTTGATCAACGACGCGGGCAAGGCAGCGGCAGCCGAAGGCGAGAAAAACGGCTGGTTCGAGATGACCACGCTGAAAGAACCCTATCGCATCGAGGGCAAGAAGACGATGGGACTCGAACTGGCGATCCATTTCAAGGAGAACGGTCAGTGGAAGCTGCCGGACGTGATCCTCTATCCCACTGGCGGCGGCGTCGGATTGATCGGTATGTGGAAAGCATTTGACGAGATGGAGCAGCTCGGCTGGATCGGCAGCGAACGTCCGCGCCTCGTCGTCGTGCAGTCCGATGGCTGTGCTCCTATCGTCAAAGCGTACCAGCAGGGCGCGTTAGCCTCTGAAATCTGGCAAAATGCCCGCACCATCGCCAGCGGTTTACGCATCCCTGCCGTGCGCGGAGATCGGCTGATCCTGCGGGCGCTGCGTGAAACCAACGGCACAGCAATCGCCGTCTCCGACGATGAAATCCTTGAGGCACAGTGGTTGGTCGCCCGTCTCGGCGGAGTCTTTGCCGCTCCCGAAGGCGCTGCCTGCTACGCCGCTGTGATCAAACTCGTGGAGTCAGGTTGGATTCAGGCAGATGAAAAAGTTCTGATATACAACACAGGCTCTGGCATGAAGTACAATGAGATTCTGCCTAAACCAGTGATCTGATCGAGTAATGCTTTGTCCCACCACTCGTTACTCGTCACTCATTACTCGTTACTTGCATTTGCATTCACGTTGAGGTTGGCGTGAACGTTGACCGACTAAAGATCGAGCAGTTATATGCCGAGATCGAGCGCAAACGGGCGGAACTGACGCGCCAGCGCGACGAACTGACTAAGCTACGCACCGAACTCGATGGCTTTGCCGAACTATACGACAAGCTGGTCGGCAGATTGCAAGCCGAACTTGATGGCTTGTGGCAAGAGATCGAGTCGCTGCAGTGGCAAGAACGCCCTCTCGACATCAATAACTACACCACTGGCTCGATCTGGGGGCCTTACGGCTCGATGGAAGAAGCCTTCGACGCCAAGTATCGGCAAGGACCGAAAAACGACTCGATCCGCATCGAGATGCCTACCCGCAGCAGCGCCAGCGATGACGAACTGAAGTCTCTGTATCGTAAATTAGCGCGCAAATATCACCCCGACACCACCACCGATCCCGAAGAAAAAGCGCGGCGTACCGTGATCATGGCGCAGATCAACGCCGCATATCGCTCCCGTAATTTCAAAGAATTGCAGGCATTGGACTTCGGCGTGGTACGTAAACAGCCTGTCGCTCCTCCTCCTCCGCCAGCGCAAGCGCAGAAAACGATGGCTGATCTGGTCAACACCATTCATCAGCTTCAAGAGGAGATCGACTGGACGAAGATCGAACATCAAAAGCTGATGACCAGCCCGCTGATGCAATTCAAGATCGAAGTGAGTTTAGCGCGTGGTCAGGGGCGCGATCTGCTGAGGGATATTGCCGCCGCGCTCAGGAACGATCTCGCCCAAGCTCGGAAGCAGTTGGCGGGGCTGCGAGCGCAGCGCCGCTAGATCAATGAGTAGCAAGTTGGTGCCGGGAGCTAAAGCAACCCGGCTATACAGTAAAGCCAGTAAAAGTCGGCTGAAGCCGACTCCGTTGTGATAACCTGCGTAAGGAGCTAACCAACGCCAGTTCCTCGCAGCCGACTTCAGTCGGGTTTCTCCGCTTTTACTGTAGTCGGAGTGCTTTAGCCTCCGGCTTTCTGATGCAACCTAGATCGTCTAGAGTAACGAGTAATCAGTCTTCACTCATTACTCGTTACTCCTTCTTTCTTACTCCGCCGTCACCTCGAACGAAGCGAACACCTCATCCAACACTGCCAGTGTCGGCGCAAAGTCTGCTGCCGCCGCGTCGTTGAGCTGCTGCGTGCTCTGACGTAGATAGTCGTTGTACTTATCGTAAAACGTCTGATCATCGACAGGCTCGATCTTCTCAGGGAAGACGTTCGGCGCTGCTTTCCACTGAGCAGCGATATACGTCGATCCGTCGTTACTCAACGCCTGAAAAGTGTAGATGAACTCACCGCGTTCGAATGGTGCAGCGAATTGGCGATATACCGTCACGTAGACGATACCCTTCAACGTCTCTGTCTCGACGTAGTGTGCCCGTGCCCGCAAGATTTGACCGGCGGGATAGATCGGCAGGAACGGCAGCGTTGGCATCGAGTCGATAGGTTCGTCTTGGAACTGCATGTACAGGGTGAGATCGGCTTTGTCCGCGATCAGCTTGGTGAGCTGTTCGACAGTAGCCCTGTACATGTTGTAGTCCGTGAGGTCCGCTACCTGATACACCCGCATCGACCCTACAGCATCACCCGGCGCGGGGACTGCTGCCCCGAATCCTTCGGCATTGTAGGCAATGATGGCGGTATGTTTTGGCTCAGGACCACCCGGTTGTTCCAGATCGACCGGATCACCAGCGTAGTGCATCACATTGATGCTCGTCGCCAGCGATTCGGGGATGACGAAGCTGAAACCTTCCACGCTGTAGCGCGGATCGTGGTTCTCGTGTGCTAGCGCAGGTACTGCACCGAACAGGATTAGTACGGCGAGTAGAGCGATGATTCTGCGATTCATAGAGTTCTTCTCCTGTTGTTTGCATGAATCAAGAAGCGCAGAGAGCATCATACGTTACTCTCCAATTCTGTAATTCCTACAAAGGGAGGAGACGACTATCAACGAATGGCGTCCGTCTAGTATCCGTCGGCTAGCAGTAGGATCGCTTCTGATATTGCATGAATATGTTTGCCCATCAATAATGAATATGGGAATTAGTGCCACACCCTAAGGTGAGGTAACGAAATGGTGGACTTGATCGGGCGACGGCTCAGCAACTATGAGATCACAGGGCTACTCGGTGAGGGCGGCATGGCGACGGTTTACCGCGCCCGCCAGCTCAATGTTAGGCGCGATGTTGCCATCAAGATCATCGAGCCGCGTTTAGCCCGCACGGTGCAATTTGCCAAGCGTTTTGAGCGTGAAGCCGATACCATTGCCTCGCTTAATCACGCGCACATCCTCAAACTGTTCGACTTCGGGCAAGATGGGGAGCTGGTCTATCTGGTCATGGAATTGCTAGAAGGCGGCAGCCTTGCAGAACTGATCCGCAAAGGACCGCTCTCCCTCCAGCAGACCAGCCGTTATTTAAGTCAGATTGCCGCCGCGCTCGACTATGCCCACAGCAAAGGCGTCATTCATCGCGATCTCAAACCGCATAATGTGCTGTTGGATGAAAGCGGCGATGTGCGCCTGACCGATTTCGGTATCGCCAAGGTGATCAGCGAGACGACGTCGCTCACGCAGACTGGCGCGGCGATGGGCACGCCTGCTTATATGTCGCCAGAGCAGTTGCGCGGCATCGAGCTTGACGGGCGTTCGGATGTCTATTCGTTAGGCATCATGGTCTACGAGATGCTTGCCGGACGGGTGCCTTTCAAGGGCGATACGCCAATGAGTATGATGTACATGCATCTCAACGAAGCGCCGACCCCCATCCGCAACTGGCGCACTGATCTACCCGAAGCTGTTCAGCAAGTCGTGAACATCGCGCTGAATAAAGATCGAGACCGCCGCTTCCAAACAGCCGGAGAGTTCGCGCGGGCATTCCAAGCCGCGATCAACGGTGAAGCGCCGGATCAGCCATCACTAACGGCTGATCGCACAGCACCTAATTCGTATGTGGAAACATCAGCGTTACCACTCAATAGCAAAGCACAGCGACGTGGTTCGCCCGCTTTGTTCGTTGGTCTGATCGGATTAATCGGTCTGATCGCGGTGGCACTATTTTTCATCACGCGGGGCAACAACAATACCGCCGCAAACGACACAACCAGCAGTCCCAGCGCACCTGCCGTCGTGATGCAAGTTAGCTCAACAGCCTCGCTACCGCCAACATCGACTGAAACACCGATTCCTACTTGGACACCAACACCAGCCAACCCGCAAACACTGATCGCGGGCACGTTTCTTGCGCGCACACTGCAGCCACAACAGACCTTTGACGCACTTACCCTTATGGCACAGCAGACCATCGACGCGTATACAGATACACCCACACCCGACGTGATCTCAACCAGCGTCGCCCTGACCGATACCGCGATTGCCATATCGCTGTTCACGGATACCCCGACAGCGACGGCGACCTTCACACCGACGCTCACCTTCACATATACCGCCACCTCAACGCCCACGTTTACGCCCACCTCAACGGCAACGGCGACGGCGACAAATACCGCAACTTATACTTTGACCTCAACTTCGACACAGACATCTACTCGAACCCCACGCCCAGCAACACCAACTTCGACCCCACTACCAATTGCCTTTCAAGGAGATTTCGCCTTTACGGAGAATTTCAATCCTCCGGGCTATCTACCTGCAACTTTAGACCTCTCCCCACGACTTGGTTCGTCACGCTGGATACTCCCTGAGAGTCAAGGACAGGAAAGACTCTACGGTGTCCTCAAATTTGGCGCTAAAACAACAATCAACGTCCTTCTTGATGTCATTAACAGTGTCGAATCGGACATCAGGCTGGCATTTAACGACGCTGTAGATTTCACGGCTATTCGTCCACTACGGACTGTGAACGGTAGTATTGCCAATCCGATTCGGTTTGAGGTTGAATACGATGCTGGCAAAAAAGCGAATTATGCCATCAACATGTACTATCCTGTCGATTTCAACAAAGAATATGGGTATCACAAATTGCATTATTACGTTGCGTCATATCGCCAAGCCAGCGTGCAGGTGGATAATCGCAAGTTCCTACTGACCCTTATTGATGGCAATGCTGATGCTAACTATTCCGACGCTGTGAATACTGCAATCACAGTGCGTTCACCAGATGGTACAGAGACTTCGTTTAACGCGGGGATGCCCATTTATCTCAATTCGACTTTTTATACGGTACTAAGCAGCACTGATGTGGGGGATGTGGTCACGTTCGCTAAAAGCGAAATGGGTAAACTGGTGGGCACTATCCGTGATTCGGCAACACATTTACCATTGGCAAATGCCCAGATAACGGCATTTGCTAAAACGACATATGCCATTTCGACAACGAGCAATTCCGATGGCAGCTACAGTCTTTCAGTACCCGTTGGCTTGTTGCCCGATGGATATTACTACGGTGAACTAGGTATTACCCTAGATGGCTATGTCCCCGTATTCATGAATCTAACTGCCATGAATGCACAGGATACACAGACGGTGGACATTAATCTTGAGCAAATACAGACGCCTAATGGAGTGCAAACCGTCCGGCTCGTGGATGGTAATTCTTTCCACTTCCTCGTCGGAAAAGTTGCGGGTCAATATACTGACGGGGACTTCTACGTTTATATGGAAGGAAATGAGGTCACTTTTTACGCCAATAACCTTTACCAACGCGGTCTCGTCGATTTAGGGAATCTGGGGAATAGATCGCTAGAGGACGTAACAGCGCCACAATCGGGATATTATCAGTTCGGAGTTGCCGCCGTAGTCGGGCATGTTTATGTTTCTCTAGCCAAAGAAGGGGAAGAAGGACACTTCATTGTCTTTCGTGTCACCGACATTAGCATAAATAACTATGTCGAGCTTGAATATATTTACCTGTAATATAAGAGTAGGCACTTAAACGTCGCCGAATGATCCCTATAAGATGAACACAGAAGCTAACAGGAGAATTGCTCATCCGCCTGTTAGCTTCTATGTTTTCCCAATACTGATCTACTTGTTCTAGCTGCTCTACCCCGCGATCAGCTTGTCCTTGCGCTTGCGTTCCTTCTCGCGCTCCTCATTGTTGAGGATGCGCTTGCGGATGCGAAGGCTCTGTGGAGTCACTTCCAGCAGTTCATCTTCCGCCAGAAACTCGATGCACTCATCAAGGCTCATATTGCGCGGCGGCGTCAGCGAGATCGCTTTGTCGGCACTGGATGAGCGCATGTTGGTCAGGTGCTTCGCCTTCGCCACGTTGACCGCGAGGTCTTCGTTGCGAATATGCTCACCGACGACCATGCCTTCGTACACATCCACACCGGGACCGATGAACAACGCACCACGCTCCTGCGCGTTCTCTAGCCCGTAGCTGGATGCCGCACCGCGTTCCCATGCCACTAGACTGCCGAACTGACGCGACTGGATCGCGCCCATCAGCGGAGCGTAGCCGTGAAAGATACTGTGAATCTGACCCATGCCACTGGTGGCGGTCATGAAGTGTGCGCGGAAACCGAGCAAACCGCGTGTCGGTACCAGATACTTGAGGAAAGTCGTGCTATTCTCCGTGCGGATGTCGATCATCTGTCCGCGCCGTGCGCCGAGCAGTTCGACAACGGTTCCCGTCATCTGCTCCGCCACTTCGATCTGCACTTCCTCGATTGGCTCCAGCGTTTCGCCCGTGTCCCCATCCTGATGGTAGATCACTTCCGGCTTGCTGACGTCGAACTCGTAACCCTCGCGGCGCATCGTCTCGATCAGGATACCGAGATGCAGTTCACCGCGCCCGCTAACCGTGAAGCGATCCGGCTGATCGGTATCGGCAACGCGCAGCGCCACGTTCGACTTGACTTCGTTATAGAGCCGTTCGCGGATTCGGCGCGATGTACCATAGCCGCTTTTGCCTTCGCGTCCGGCGAATGGCGAGGTGTTCACACCAAAGGTCATCCGCACCGTTGGTTCTTCCACACTGATCGGTGGCAGCGGCGTCGGATCCGCGGGATCGGCAATGGTGTCACTGATGCCGATGGTTTCCAATCCGGCGAATGCCAGAATATCGCCCGCCGTCACTTCTTCGATCTCTTGGCGCGACAGATTGTGGTAAGTGAACAGATACTGCAATCTGCCGTTGGAAACTTCGCCATTAGGCGTGATCCGTGTTACCGCCATGCCCTTACGCAGTACGCCGGAGAGCAAACGCCCCACGCCGATCTGTCCCTTGTAATCGTCGTAATCAAGCGAGGTGACCAGCATTTTGGCGGGTGCGTCCGGCTGTACTTCCGGTCCCGGAATTTCCTTGATGATCGTCTCGAACAGCGGTGTCAGGTCGTCGGCAAGCGATTCCACATCTGGCTCGTAACCAGCGCGTCCCGCCAGACCAATTGCATAGATTACCGGAAAATCAGCTTGCTCGTCCGTCGCGCCCAATTCCACGAACAAATCGAAAGTGGCATTCAGCGCATACTGTGAACGGGCGTTAGCACGATCAATCTTGTTCACTACCACGATCACGCGCAAGCCCATCGCCAGCGCCTTACGCAGCACGAAGCGCGTTTGCGGCATCGGACCTTCTACCGCGTCGATCAGCAGCAATGCGCCATCGACCATGTTCAGCACACGCTCGACCTCGCCGCCGAAGTCCGCGTGCCCCGGCGTATCCACAATATTGATCTTGGTATCGTGCCATGTCACGGCGGTGTTCTTCGCCAGAATGGTGATGCCGCGTTCGCGCTCCAACTGGTTGGAGTCCATGATCCGCTCACCCGCTGCGCCAGCGGCAGCGGCGTTACGGAATACTTTTGCTTGCTTCAACATGCCGTCTACCAGCGTCGTCTTACCGTGATCGACGTGGGCAATGATGGCAATATTGCGAATGTCCTGCCGGATTTGTGTCATGACTGGTTCCATCGTCTGCTGTAACTGCGTCAAGCGTTAACGTCCTCGCTGCTCGTTCTCGAACTCGTAGAATTTGCTATAACCGTAGTGATTGAAATGGGATGGTACTGGTTATACTAGCCAATCGACTATTTTACCATCGACAGATTAAGACTTGAAGTGTGAGCTATGCCCACAACCTTTTCCCACGTTGCATGTCTTAGTTGCGGTCACGAAATGCCACCCGATCCAATGCTCACGGCGTGTGAAGCCTGCGGCGAGTCATGGCTAGATGCGCACTATGATTATGCTGCCGTTCACTGGAACAACGGCTTACAGGCTCGTCCCTTCACCTTATGGCGCTATGAAGAACTGCTCCCCGTCACCGATCCGCTTGCCCGCGTTAGTATCGGTGAAGGCTGGACTCCCATCATCCCCGCCGAACGATTAGGTGATTCGCTCGGTCACGCCCATCTGCTGATCAAAGATGAGCGTCGCAATCCCACCAACTCCTTTAAGGATCGTCAGGGGGCGATCACCGTTTCGATCCTCAAACAACAGGGCGTCCGCGAGTTAGTACTTGCCTCTACAGGTAACGCCGCTGCTGCCTATGCCGCTTACTGCGCCCGCGCTGGCATCAAGTTATGGATATTTTTAACGAGCATGGTCCCCGCCGAGAAGATGCGCGAACTCGGTTTGTACGGCGCGGAAGTGATCAAAGTGACGGGCACTTACGATCAGGCAAAGAAAGTCGCGGCGGATTTCGCGGCACGGCGCAATCTGCACTTTGATCGTGGGGCGCGCGGCGTCCCCGGCAAAGAGAGCATGAAAACGCTGGCATACGAGATCGCTGAACAACTTGGCTTGCAGTTCGGCGTAAACGGACGCTGGATCGCCCCTGATTGGTACGTGCAGGCGGTCAGCGGCGGCATCGGTCCGTTAGGGGTGATCAAGGGCTTTCAGGAGCTATACCGACTCGGGATGATCGACAAACTGCCCAAGCTCGGCATTGTGCAGAGCGCAGGCTGTGCGCCGATGGTACAGGCATTCGAGCGAGGAGATCGCACGGCTGCACCCGTCATCCCCGAAACGCTGATCACTGTGCTGGCGACGGGCGATCCCGGTTACAGCTACGTGCTGCTGCGCGAGTATATCCTCAAACACGGTGGCGCGATGGTCAGCGTGGATGATGGTCAGGCATTTCGTGCCATGCGCCGTGTCGCCCGCACCGAAGGATTCAGCGTCGAACCAGCCTCCGCCGTCGCCTTCGCAGGCATCGAGAAAATGTTGGCGCTTGGGCACATTGCCAAAGAAGAAGTCGTGCTGATCAACTGTTCCGGTCACACCTTCCCCGCCGAAAAGCACATCCTCGAAGATCAGTACGTGCTCGATCTGGAATTGGGGGCTGCTGCTCCGACGCATCAAGTGGAAGGACTCGGCGCGGCATTGGAACGTTTGGACGAGCAAATCAAAACCATCGTGGTGATCGATGACAATCCTCACGACTCCCGCCTGATCCGCCGCCTGCTGCAATCGCAGAAGAACTACCGCGTCTTCGAGGCAAACAATCCGCTGGACGGTCTCGATCTGGTGATCCAGCGCAAACCCGATCTGGTGATCAGCGATTTGATGATGCCGCAGATGGACGGTTTCTCGCTGTTGGAGCAGCTTAAAACTAACTCCGAAACCGCACACATCCCCGTGATCGTGCTCTCGGCGAAGGCGCTCACAGCGGCGGATCGTGGGAAGCTGGAAGGACGCACCGAAGCGATCTGGACGAAAGGCAATTACAAAACCCGCGAACTGGTCGAGTACGTCGCCAGCACACTCGGAGATCGTCCAGTCGCCGCCGTCACTGCCGCTAGCTCTCCCGCTTCTCGCTCCCTCGCTACTTCCACGGTGAACGCGCCGCTGCGCCGTGTGCTGATCGTGGACGACAACCCGCACGACTCGCGCTTGGTACGGCGTATCCTCGAAAATACGCAGCGCTTCGAGGTTGTGGAGGCGCACAGCGGCACGGCGGCGCTCAAATCCTTGCAGGAGCAGCGCCCTGATCTGGTCATCCTCGATATGTTCCTGCCGGACATGGGCGGTTTGGATGTGCTGGAGAAAATCCGCAGTCAGGACGCTTTGCGTTCTACCCGCGTCGCCATCCTCAGTGCCAAAGACCTCACCGAAGCTGAACGCCGCCGCTTGCAAGATGCGGTGTTCTGGCAAAAGGCGACTCTGGACCGCCGTCGGCTGGTGGAGGCAATTGACGAGCAATTACGTTAGCTTGTTTGCCACTTAGGTCGTTTATCTCTATAACTCATTGTGCCAATCTGTTCCCCTCATCCGATCTATGGATGGGGGGTTATGGTGTAAGGCTAGTAATCGTAATTACGAGGTAATACCTATGGCTCAGACTGAAATTCAACCTCCACCCCCTGCCGCTGAACTGCCAACTTCAACGACCACCACCGATCCTGCCGAAGCCCGTTTCGGCATGGGCACGATCCTCTTTCCCGGCGGCGCTGGCTTTCGCGTCTGGGCACCAAATGCTTCCGGCATCGCTGTCTCCGGTGAATTCAATAATTGGAGCGAGACGGCGAATCCGCTGCGCAGCGAGGGCAACGGCTTATGGTACGGCGAAGTGAAGGGCGCGCACTTCGGTCAGCAGTATGAATTTGTGATCTTCAAAGACGGCAAACCGTTCGCTAGGCGCAAGAATCCTTATGCTAGCGCCGTCGTCAACTCCGTCGGCAAGTCGATCATCCACGATCCGACCTTCGATTGGTCGGATGATAGCTTCACTATGTCCCCGTGGAATGAACTGGTCATCTACGAGATGCACGTCGGCAGCTTCTATAAGCGCGGCAAAGAAACAGATAGTCCCGCTACTTTCGACGGCGTGACCGCGAAAATGCCCTATCTTCGCGATCTGGGCATCAATGCTATCCAGATCATGCCCGTCTCCGAGTATGCGATGGATTACTCGTGGGGCTACAACCCGTCACAGCCTTTCGCCGTAGAGTCAGCGCTCGGCGGACCGCAGGGCTTGTATCGCTTCATCAAATCCGCGCATCGGCATGGCATCGCGGTGATCCTTGATGTGGTCTACAACCACTTTGGTCCCGGCGATCTCGATCTCTGGCAGTTCGATGGCTGGTCGGATGAAAATCACGAGGGCGGCATCTACTTTTACGACAACGAACGGGCGCAGACTCCGTGGGGCGGCACTCGCCCTGACTACGGACGCGCCGAAGTCCGCCAATACCTGCGCGATAACGCCCAGTTCTGGCTCAACAAATATCGCGTCGATGGCTTGCGCTTCGATTCGGTAGTCAACATCCGCAATTGGCGCGGCAGCGGTTTCGATCCTTCAAGCGATCTGGCGGATGGTTGGCGGCTCCTGCAGGAGATCAACGATGATGTTCGCAATAAGGAGCCGTGGAAGATCACCATCGCGGAAGATTTGCAGGGCAACGATTGGGTCACCAAAGATACTGGTGCGGGAGGGGCGGGCTTCGGCTCGCAGTGGGACGCCAGCTTCGTCCACACTATCCGCAATGCTATCATCACGGGTGCTGATGAGGCGCGAGATATGTATGCTGTTGCTGGTGTGCTGGCAAATATCTACAATGGCGATCTAACACGTCGTGTGATCTATACTGAGTCGCACGATGAAGTCGCCAATGGTCGTATGCGCGTACCGGAGGAAATCTGGCAGGGCAGCGCAGATAGCTGGTTCTCCCGTAAACGATCCACGCTGGGTGCGGCGCTGGTGTTCACCGCTCCCGGCATCCCCATGATCTTTCAGGGTCAAGAGTTCCTCGAAAGCGGCTACTTTCAAGATACCAACCCTCTTGATTGGAGCAAGCTCAAGACCTTCGCGGGCATCAACCAACTCTATCGCGATCTGATCCATCTGCGTCGCAACTGGAACAACCAGACGCGCGGACTCTCAGGGCAGCATATCAACGTCCACCACATCAACGACGTAGATAAAATCATCGCCTTCCACCGTTGGGAAAATCATGGCGCGGGCGATGATGTGATCGTGGTCGCCAACTTCGCCAACCGCAGCTATGACAACTACACCATCGGACTTCCGGCAGGGGGAATGTGGCGCGTCCGCTTCAACAGCGATTGGCAGGGCTACAGTGATGACTTCGGCAACCAGTTGGGCTACGATACTGCTGCCGAAGAAAACGCCTATGATGGCATGAGCCACCGCGCTAACGTCGGCATCGGCGCATATTCCGTGCTGATCTTGTCACAAGACTAGCTCTCAAGGGTGGGTTACAAACCCACCCCTACAACAACGTTTGTCGAATTACGGTCGCGTAGGGGCAGATTTCCAGACCTGCCCAACTTCCCCCTACACCTCAACTATCAAAACAAAAGAGGCATTAGGATCACCGTTTGTGCGATCCTAACACCTCTCCAATTATCGCCTACCAAAACCCATTTTTCGCCCATTTTTCCCATTAAAAAAATGGGTTTTAATGGGTGGGGTTCAACGGGTTCGATGGTCAGTTACGAAATCGGCTCTAACCAGTACTCGCCGTTGTAACCTTCCGATGTCCAGCCCGTCACGCCTGCATAGGTGACCTGCCAGAAGTTCGAGCTGCCATCGCACTTCGGACCTGCCAGCACATCGAACACGCCGCCAGCGGGGATGCGCCCGATCACTGCCGATGTGTATGAAGCATCAGCGCGCAAGCGGTTCGCCAAGCCCGGCGTCACACGCCCCTGCTTGCCAACGACTAAGCGTCCGGGTAAGTTGGTCGGGCACACACCCGGCGCGGAGGGCGGCGCAGTGGCTGCACCAGCCGCACCCGTACCGCTGCTGATCCGTCCCGGATTCACACTGGCGTTCTCGCTGCTGCACAGGATCAACGAAGAACGGTCTGCCACACTGGCGCGGTACTCATAATCCACGCCGTTTAGCGTGAGCAAGAACTGATAACCCGGCGTGCTCACGGCACTAGACGGCAATCCTGCTTCCGGGCAATCCAGATTCGTGTTCGTCCACGTTACCGGATCCCACGTCCACTTGGATGTTGTGTTATTGAACGAATCCAGCGTTATCGTGCGTCCAAGACGGCGACCTAGATCATTCAGCGCGTCCTGAAACACATCCGGCGGCGGATTGCCGAAACTGGTTGCCACAAAGGTCGGTACAGGCGTGCTCGTATTCGTCTGCGCGTAGCTTGCGCCAGTCGAGAGCGTCAGCATCCCGCCCAGCAGCACCAGCGCGAGTAAGACTAACAATTGTTTCATCTAACATCTCCCTTGCTATGTTACGTATCTAGCGTCTACGTTCCAGAGCCAAAATTTCACCAATAGTACCTATGATTCATGAGTAAGCCATGAAGCGCAAGGGGAACGCCTGAAAAGTTTAGCCTATATTTAGAGCTGCCCCGCCGGAATGATCTGGACGTTAGGGTCTTGCCGCAGCGCTTGTTCCGATCCCGCCGGAATGTAGGCAACCACCAGATGCAGCTCACCTTCACCGCGATTGATCGTTGAGTGATAGACCGCTTTAGGAACCCATACGCACGCGCCCGCTTTGCAACGCACAGGCGGATTATCGTCCACCATCTGATCGCCTTCACCGGATACGAAGAAAATGATCTCGTCCGCGTCAGGGTGATTGTGGCGGATGTGCCCCTTGCCCGGTTGCAGTACCACCGTGCCAAAACTGATGCTCTTGGCTCCGGTCACTTTCTCCTCGCACAGCATGTGGATCGTACCCCAGTCGAAAACCAGCGAATCGACATCTTTTTCGGTGGTAATGCAGCCTTGTCCTAGCTGTTCCATGATCAAAAATCCTTTCCAAAGAAATATCAAGTGAACGCCATTATCCCGAATTTGATCTTCCTGCGCCACGCGTTCCTTGTATAATGACGCTGCTGAAGTGGGGAGATAGAATCCAGATGACGGATCGATTTTTGATTGTCGGGCTAGGCAATCCCGGCAAGGAATACGAAAAGACGCGGCACAACATCGGCTTCCGCTGCGTCGATGAGATCGCGCGTAAATACGGCATGTCCTTCATCAAGAAGCAATCGAAGGCGCAGCTTGCCGAGGGGCAAATCGGCGATCATAAAGTGCTGCTTGCCAAGCCGCAGACGTATATGAATCTCAGCGGCGACGCCGTGCGCGGTCTGCTGGATTTCTACAAGATCCCCAACGATCATCTGCTGGTGATCATGGACGATCTGGATATTCCACTCGGTACTCTGCGGATTCGGCTTCAGGGCAGCGCGGGTGGTCAGAAGGGGCTAAAGCACATCCAGACGGTGCTCGGCACACAGGATATTAACCGCATCCGCTTCGGGATCGGGCGTCCGCCGGGACGCATGGACCCCGCCGCCTACGTGCTTCAGGATTTCGGTAAAGACGAGCAGATTCTACTGATCGAGACGTTAGATCGCGTAGTCAAGGCAGTGGAGACGTGGCTGGATCACGGCATCCTGATCGCCATGAATCGGCACAACGGCACAGCCGAGGAATCCGCCCGCAACGCCACTGCTGGCGCGACACCGAAACCTAGCGTTACTCCTGAATAAATTGACGCGATGCTCAAACATCGCGTCAATAACGCCGCTAATCCACTTTACTCACATACTCACTGACCCATTTCACAAAATCATCGGAACTTGGCGCTGTGCCGTAAATATCGCGAGTGCTGCTCTTGGCGCTGTCGGGGCATTCCGCCGGATCGCTGCCGTAGAGCGCATCGGTGAGCACACGCTTCCCACCCTTCACATCGATCACCGTCAAGTCGTGCGCCGTTAAATAGCGTTCGATGGTGAAAGTCGGCGCGGAGGCATCGGCATCTCCGTACTCGCAGGTCTCGTAACGTTCGTAGCTCGGTCTGACGCAGATCGCTAATGTCGCTTCGTCGCGGTTTGTGGCTACTAACTGCGGATCGAGCAGCTTCTGGTAGTCATCGTACACGCGCCGGTTCTGCACATCGATGACCACCACTTTGATCCCGTTGACCGCTGACAGCTTGCCCTTGTCTTTGATGTCGCACAGCGTTAACGCATCCGATCCATACGTACTGACCAGATACTGATATGCTTTATTCGCCTGCGTTGCCTGATATGCCTGCACCCCGAACACGCCACCAAGTCCCACCAGCAGTACCACGACAAACAGTACTACGACGCGCAATCCTGCTTTGGGCATCCCTAGCAGATAGTGGCGTCCGGTCATATTGTCGTCCGCAACCTGCTTCAATTGCTCGCTGTTCGTCATGGCATCAAGCACGCCGAGCAGCGCAAAACTGCTGCCGTTGTTCAGCGATCCGAGGTTGATCTTGCGTCTATCGGTCTGGCGTTCCAGCTTAATCGTGTTGCCGCGCACATCGATCTGCTTGATATCGCTCCACAGGATTTTCTCTTTTCTGGTCTGCAAGCCTTCCCGATCCAGCGGGTATCCGCCCAACGTGACCGCCCGACCAGACTTAATATCGTTCATCAGCTTGGGGATGTAATTCTGCGCGATCTTCGCCAGCATCAACTGGACAATGCGATCTGGCATGGCAGTGTTCGCTTGAACGCTGAATGCCTTTTCCTGACCAGCGTAAAAGTTGTTCGCTCCCCACTTCGCCATCGGGATTCCGTTCACCGACTGCGTGTGCCGCGTGCCATCCATGTGCGTAAACTGATCCCACGTCCACGTTTTTTCACCGTCGCGCGTGCGGTAACCGATGCCGCCCTCGTAAACCACGATCTCTCGCTTGTTAATGGTGTAATAAGCGACCATCGCCACGACTAGGATTACAAATGCAAGCGCGGCACTCAGCACAACCTCACGCTGCTGGGATGCCGTCACGGCGACCAAACAAATGATTCCGATGAAGACAAAGAGGCGTAGCGACTCCCACCAATTGCGCCCGAACCGCGCGATTTCACGCCCAAGTGATACGGATGATGTGGCTGAATAGAACATCCGGCAGACCCCTTACTTTCGATTTCACCTCTGCCAGCATACGAGATTTGAGAGTCAGCGCGCATCTAAATACCGTCTCAGATCGATGCCTAGAGAACAAATGTGCGATATACTACTTGCCTCACCTGCATGGAGATGGTTATGGCTTTTTTGTCTTGGTCACAGATCAACGCATGGCGGATGCAGCAGCATCACCTCTCGGATCACGCAAAGCCGAATTGCATGCTCGATGTCGTTTCGCGGCTTGGTGTGGTGCAAGCGCAGATGATGTCCGCTGCTGAATTGCAGTTATGGGCACGCACCGACGATCTAAAACCCGCCGCTGTTCAGAAAGCGCTGTGGCAAGATCGAACGCTGATCAAAACATGGGCGCATCGCGGTACGCTGCATCTGATTACCGCTGCTGATTTTCCGCTGTACGTGGCGGCGCTGGGCAAAGTATTAGGCGAAACGTACCGCAAGATGAGCAAGATGCCCAGTTGGCAGAAATATCATGGCGTTATGGCGGATGGGCTAGAGCCGATCATTGCTGGCATCGAAGCGACGTTAGCGGATACTCCCCTCACCCGCGAACAACTTGCTGATGCCGTTGCCAAGCATACCAGCATGCCCGAACTCAGCGAATCGATGCGCTCCGGTTGGGGATCGCTGCTCAAGCCTGCTGCCGTCAGTGGCTTGCTGTGCTTCGGTCCCAGCGAAGGGCAGAACGTCACCTTCCTCAGCCCGCAGCACTGGATCGGCAAGTGGCAGCCAGTGGATGCGCAAGAAGCACTGAAGGAACTGGCGCGACGTTTTCTCAATACTTATGGTCCCGCCACTGCTGAGGAGTTCGGACGCTGGATCGGGATGCAGCCAGCCCCCGCCAAGAAGATTTTCACCGCGCTCGGTGACGAGATCACGCCTGTAGCAATCGACGGCTGGAAGGCAAAGACCTTCGTGCTGACCTCCTCCCTCAACTCACTTGCCAGCACTGAATCTACTGATGTCGTGCGTCTGCTACCCAATTTCGATGTCTACACGCTGATGGTTACTCCACACGCGGAGCATCTAATGGATGCCAAACAAAAGCCGCGGGTTTACCGCAAATCGGCTTGGATCTCGCCCGTCGTGCTGGTCGGTGGTCGGATTGAAGGTATCTGGGAGTACGAGAAGAAGCGCAATCACATCGCCGTAACCGTCGAACCATTCTCCAAATTATCCAAGAAAGTCCAGCGCGGCATCGAAACCGAAGCGCAGCGACTCGCGGACTTCTTCGACACTACCGACGTTCGCGTTAGCTACCAATCCTGATCACCTTCTATTTTTCTATGTGCTTGCCCAACGAGGTAGGCAAAATTACCTCACTTACCCCATCGGTTCCCCCTCTCCACGAAGTGGACTGAGGGGGCGACAGTAGGCAAAAAAGGGTTCATCAGGCAGACTTTCGGTAACCACACCAGAAAGGGTAGCCCGATGAACCAGCGAAAACTATATCAGTGGGTAGGGACAATCAGCAAGACGTGGACAGGAGTGACGCGGCATTTTAAGGAGAATGTGCGGGTGTTCAGTAGAGCGGTAGTGAGGTCGCAAAGCAGTCAACTGTGGAAAATCGCAGGGGCAGCAGGAGGACAGGTACAGGTGGAGAGCCAACGCCGCCGACTACAACGGTTTGTGAAGCAGGAGCAACCGCTGAGTGCGTTCTTTCGAGGGTGGACTAGCAGCGTGGTGAAGGCACTACAACAACAGCAGGGACAGCGAACGCTAGTGCTGGTGGTCGATGAAACGAAGTTAAAAGCGGCGCTGGGCGTGATGGTAGTCGGCTTGGTGTATGAAGGACGCTGTATTCCGTTGGCGTGGCGGGTCTATGGCGCGAATAAGGCGGAGGACTATCCAGCAGAAGGACAAACACAGATGATACTGGGACTGCTGGAGCAGGTGCGAGTGGGGTTGCCAGCAGAGGTAGGTAGGCAAGTGCGCGTGCGAGTTCTCGCTGACAGAGGAATTGGCACCTCATCTCAGCTAATGCGCGGCATCATGAGCATGGGCTGGACGTTTCTGTTTCGCGTGACTAAGCAGAGCAAACTCCTGTTGGCTAATGGACGCTATGTGACTTTTTACGACCAAGTTCAGCAGCCTGGTCAGCACTATCAGGCAAGCGGACTAGTCTTCAAGAAGCGTGGACGCCTACCTGCACACGTCCGCGTCTGGTGGGGCTTGCAGGCTCAGGAGCCTTGGGCGTTGGTTACTAATGACCCTTCCTTGACTGGTTGGGAATACGCTCAACGCATGTGGATTGAGCAAGCCTTCCGTGATTTGAAGTCTCATGGTTGGCAAACCGAACTGGCTAACCTCCATGACCCTGAGCGGCTGTCTCGCTTGTGGATTTTATTAGTCGTTGCCTACGCTTGGATGCTCTTGCTTGGTGCTGCTGTGGTTGCACTCGGCAAGTCTGCTCCTCTCAAACACCGACCCGATGGCTCCTGTGTCCGTCGTTGGAGCCTTTTTCGTGAGGGACGACAGGCTTTCCTCACCGCCTGTTCGCCCTTTTAAGCTACTGTCGCCCCCTCAGCCCGCCTGCGGGAGAGGGGTTGGGGTGAGGGTCAGTGCAGCAGACAAGGCAA
>JAHBVK010000019.1 GCA_019637555.1 Anaerolineae bacterium | reverse complement strand
TTGAGCTATGGGGCCAGATATTTGCTTAATACGCCGTCATTATAGCGGAACGGTCAAGCGTGTCAATACTTTTTTGCGTCGAAATGAGGAGTAGGATTCGGGCTGCCCATCTTACTCCTCAAATACGCCAAGCTAATTGTAAGTTGCCAGCCAGTCGATGATCATGGGCAGCAGGTCTTTGTGTAGATTGATCATCGAGACCCCATGATACGAGCTATCATACAGCCTCACCGTCAGATTGCCGCTTTTCCACTGCGAAGTGAGCGAACGCACCGAATCAATCGCCGGATGATCGCGCTGTGCAGCGACCAGAAACACTGCTTTATCTTTCAAACCAAACGTGTCCACCAGATCACCAGTAGTGACGCCGAAATAATTCAAGCCCGGTGAGAGGGCGATGACAGCTTTACAACCATCATCGGCAGCGCAACCACGCAGCGCCATATTCGAGCCAATGCTGCCGCCCATGACTGCAACACGCTCAGGATCGATTCCCTCCTGCGCTCGTAGCCACGCGAACATCAGCGTCACATCCTGTTCTGCCAGTTTCCAATCGACTTTACCTTTAGTCTCGCCAAAACCTCGTTGATCAACAGCTAAAGTGGCATATCCGTTTTCCGCCAATACCTTTGCAACTTCGTTCCATTCACGCTTGGAACTGCCATTCTGATGCAGCAATAAGATCGCTGGGGCGGGTGTCGTGCCACTGGGGGCAAAATAATAACCCTTGATGATCAAGCTGTCCGCGCCTTCAATGTTCACAGCTTGCGCACTATCTGGCTGCGCCCTCGTGATCGAAGACGATGTGGCAAAACCAACCATCAACAGTATCATCAGCACGACAAAGAAGCGTTTCATAAGTTCCTCGCTTTTTAGGTTGTCGAACCGTACACCAGTGTAGAAATAACAAACGGTCAACCTGATACCAGATTGACCGTCGTTGTGGGCGCAATAGGACTCGAACCTATGACCTCACGGATGTGAACCGTGCGCTCTAACCAACTGAGCTATGCGCCCAATTATGGGCAAGAAGTTGGTGAAGTATAGCATTCCCGGAATCGGCTGACAAGTCCAAAGTTTCGCACCACTAACGGTTAAGCGACGATGTAGTTGCTGAGGTGCGTTATCCCTTCTTTTCTGCTACATAGAAATCACGGCTGATTGCGCCAGCGCGCTTGCTAACTTCTTTGAACTCCGAGCGTGCAAAATAAGCCAACCCTCGCTCCAAGTCTTCAGCAATAAAGTGGATTAACGCTGCGTTGGGATTGTCTACATCACGGTAGAGCGGTCCGAAAGCAACACCATACTGAGCCAGTACATCGGCTTCGCCCTGAACGACACTCCACCACTTATCAAAATCGTTGCTAACTACACGAACCATAATATTTGCCATGAGATCTCTCCTCAAACCTGTTTAATGAGACAGACTCAATTGTATTCAGATCTGCTAGCTACACCAGCCAACCCAAATTCCGTAGCTCAACCAAGTTATGTAATCTCTCACTTGACTTAACAATTACTTAACATATACTTAAAACACTCCGCATTGGACGCTGCGACCTGATGAACGTTTCTCTAGGGTCCGATGGCATCTGTTGCAACTACCTCTACATCCTTACTACTTCCTTCACAGATTGCTCATCGTGAACTGACTGAAACGCTTCGCTGTCTTCTTCAGGTCTATAGCGTGTATCCAGATGAAATGACGAGTTGTACTGTTGATGATTAATGCGCTTAACTTGCAGGGTCTTACGAACGAAGAAGTACAGGAACGTCTTCACAAATTTGGTAGGAATCAGATCGTTGAAGAGACCCTCAATCCGATAAAAGTATTCCTGTCGAAATTCTGGGGTCCTATCCCCTGTCTGCTGGAAATTACGCTGCTGCTCCAATTGGTGTTGGGTAAAACTGTCGATGCACTGATTATTATGGCAATGCTGATTGTCAATGCAGTGATCAGCTACAGCTCCGAACGTCGAGCACAAAATTCACTTGCTGCGCTGCAACAGCGGTTAACTATTCAGGCACGCACCCTGCGCGACGGCGATTGGCAATTGATCGCTGCACAAGAGTTAGTCCCCGACGATATTGTGCGTCTGCGTGTAGGCGACATTGTGCCAGCGGATGCGCTGTTAATGGATGGGCACATCGCCGTTGATCAATCGATGCTAACAGGCGAATCAGAGTTGGTGGAGGTGCAATCAAACGGTATCGTCTACGCTGCCAGCGTGATCCGGCGCGGGGAAGGGATTGCCCGTATTAGCGCCACCGGCATGCAAACCTCTTACAGCCAAACGGCGAAACTGGTACAGACGGCAAAAACGCTTAATCATGGCGATGTCTTCGTCCAAAAGATCGTCACTAACCTGCTGATGCTAACGCTTGTACTGGCAGGTTTTGTACTAATCTACGCACTGGCAGCGCAGTTAGCCTTAACGGATGCCCTGTTATTTACGTTAGCGCTGCTCATCGCCGCCATCCCTGTATCGCTGCCTGTAACTTTCACGCTGGCAACCGCTATCGGGTCTAGGGAGCTAGCCCGTAACGGGGTGCTAGCTACCCGGCTGGCAGCGATCAAAGAAGCGGCGGGCATGGATGTGCTGTGCAGCGACAAAACGGGAACGATTACGACCAATCAACTGCGTGTCGTAGCGACCCATACCTACAATTCGTATTCGAAGCACAAGCTGCTGCGTTTAGCGGCGCTCGCTTCCGACGAAGCGACCCACGATCCTCTTGATCTTGCAATTTTGCAGGCTGCACGCGAAGCCAAACGCCGCTACCGTGCCGCCAAACGTGTCCAATTCACTCCTTTTGATCCTGCAACCAAACGCACAGAAGCAGTTATTCACAAGATCAACATTGAGGACAAGGAAAAGAAGCGGAAGAAGGAAAAAGGCGGCAAAAGACGCATTCGCGTGATCAAGGGACTGCCGCAGATCATCAACAACCTGACACAGGACAAGTTCGATATAACCCCTGATGTTGATCGACTTACCGCCGATGGGAATCGCTGTTTGGCAATTGCGGCAGGCAAGGATGATAAATCGCTCAGAATGGTAGGACTACTGGCATTGCAAGATCCACCGCGTAAAGATGCCGCGGAAGTGGTGGAGAGGCTTCACGAATTAGGTATCCGTGTGATCATGGTCACGGGTGATGGCGCAGCGACGGCACAAGGAATCGCTCACGAAGTCGGCATTGATGGCGAGGCTTGCACTGCCGAGGAAATGAACAAGGATATTGAGGCAGCGGTCAAGGATTGTAATATCTTTGCCCGTGTTTATCCCGAAGATAAGTTCAAGTTGGTACAGGCGCTGCAACAAGCAGGGCACATTGTTGGCATGACGGGAGACGGCATCAACGACGCGCCAGCAATCCGGCAAGCACAGGTCGGTGTCGCCGTCAACAATGCTACTGATATCACTAAATCGGCAGCCAGTCTGGTACTCACGGATTCTGGACTCAAGGACATGTTAGCGGCGGTGGAAGTCGGACGCAGCATTTTCCAGCGCATCACCACCTACACACTCAATAAGATCATCAAGACCTTTCATATGGGGCTGTTCCTGACCTGTGGACTCATCCTGACCGGAACGTTGATCGCGCAGCCGACGCATATTCTGTTGGTCGTGCTGGCGAACGATTTGGTCTCAATGTCCTTGACGACGGATCGAGTACGCCCTTCTGCCAAGCCCGATCGCTGGCGCGTTCGTCCGCTGGTGATCTCCGGAGCAATCTTAGCGCTTGCTTGGTTAGCGTTCAGCTTCATGGCTTACTTCTACGGGCGCGATGTGCTGCAACTAGATTCAGCGCAACTGCAAACCTTGGTATTTCTGATGCTGGTTTACATCTCACAAGCCAATGTCTATATTGTCCGTGAACGTCGCCATTTGTGGAGTTCGCGCCCTAGTCCATGGATGCTGCTAGCAACGGCTTTCGACCTGATCCTCGTTGGCATCTTAGCAGTAGGCGGCATCCTAATGACAGCTATAAGTCCACTGATCCTACTTCAGCTTCTTGCTGCTACCGTCATCTTCACCTGCATTCTCGACCTGCTGAAAAGCGCGATTTTTCGCTACTTTCACATGAATTAGGCTGAGGAAGATGTAGAGCGGCGTGCCAACTACTTTAGGGTGAGTAAGTACGCCACCAGATCGTTCAACTCTAAATCGCTGAAGGCTTTGCCGAAAGTCTTGGGCATAATCGGCTGATAGCCATCCACCACATATGCGGTCGGATCGACAATCGACTGGCGGATGTACTGTGCTGCCGTCAAGCCAGCAACGCGGGTTCCAGCCCTTGTCCCAATGGTCATAAGTCCCGGACCTACTAACCGATCATCCTTATTCACCATATGGCAGGAAGCGCAGGCGATGCCAGCTTTGGGATTGAATGTTTTAAATAGCTGTGCGCCATGAACTGGGTCGCCACTGGTAGAATTTCCAACTGCAGTGACACCGCCATTGTTCACCTCGTCAGGGGGCAATGTGTCAGCTGGAGGTGTCGGTGTGTTCACAATCGCCGCATCGGTATGGCGCTCGTTACCAGCCGGAGCGCCCGTAACCAGCGCCGCCTGTACCGCGAATACCAGCAGCAGCGCTACGACTATTGCGCTTACCTTGACAGAGATCTGCGATGTCAGATCCGCCGCTACTTTCCCCATTTCCTGCCATTCCTTTGCTTTTGGCTATCCGTTGCACTGAACGATAGATGTGAGAGGCGAGTGCTCCGGTACTCACTTCATCAGTGAACGTATACCAGTTGCCATAGTTTCAGGCGACGATCCGTAGAAATAGACCAGTCGCAGTGTGCCATCGGGATCGATCACGAATGACGGTGAGGTGTGGCTGATGAAATAGTTGTCACCTTCAACGCCTTCGCTGTGCTTGTGATCGTGCTCCGGTGCAGTAAAGGTCGCGCCATACTCGCTTGCCATCTGCGTCAGCAGCCCAATATCTGCTGTTAACCCGATGAAAGCGGAGTCGAAATTGCTCAGATACGACTTGATCTGTGCAGGATCATCACGCTCTGGATCGACCGTGACGAATACAAAGTTTACTTTTGCGGCATCCGTGCCTAATTGCTGGCTCACTATCTTGTAATCCGCTAAGGTTGTTGGGCAGACATCGGGACAGTGCGTATAGCCGAAAAACAATACTGTCACTTTGCCACGCAGTGAACTAATGGCTAGTGGCTGCCCATTCTGATCTGTTAGCGTGTGATCCAGTACCGCCACAGGAGGATTGACAATCGCTGCACCCGGCGCGCTGTTACTGGCTGCTTCGCCGCTGTTCTGCTTGGAGAGCGCACTGCCCAGCTTCAAGCCAACGAAGAAGAGGCTGCCTATCAGCCCCACTATTACGAGATAGCTGATCCAATTGGTTCGTGCCTTTGTGGTTCCGCTTGCGCTGGTCACAGTGGTCATTTGATCGCCTCACAATATGATCAATTAATGGTCGATTTCAAGAATAAGTGCTTGATTTACTCACCTGCCCCTCGCTGGTTCAACACCAGCAAGGGAAACAGGTTGATGAGTGCGGCACTACAACGTAAGCAACGGTGCTATTGCACGATCACTACGCCATTCATGCCGGGATGGATATTGCACGAGTAAGGGTACACACCGGCATCAGCAAAGGTTAGCGTGAAGCTCTGCCCCGGCAGGAACAATCCACTGCTGAATGCCTCGCCAGCCTTAACCGTCGCACCGCTTTCCGTCATCGGCGCAAGGCTGGCACCCACCGCGAGGATTGGCGGCGCGTTAGGCTGCTCAATTGGCGCAATATCCTGACCGTAGATCGGAGGGTTGCTGACCGTGTGAGGCTCGATGTTGGTGTCGAGGATCGTCCAAGTGACGCTCTCACCCGCCTTAATAGTGGTAACGTAGGGGAAGTACAGCAGACCCGCTGCGCGACCGACATCGTAACCGACCATTACATTTGCCTTGCCATCGACGGATGCCATATTGGCAGCACTATTGGCAAAGTTCTCATAGTAAACCGGGAGGATGGCGTTTGCGCTTGCGCCAATTTCAGCGCCAGCCATTAACGTCACTTCGGTGGGGCTGGGAATAGCTACGCTATCCTCGACGACGGTGACACTGCCAGCCATGCCGGGGTGAATATCGCACTGAACCGAGAAGGTAGTACCCGGCTCAACATCGATGGTCAGCGAGTAAATTGGCGCACCTTCCATGATGATGCCGCTATTCGACTCGACCCCAGTGTATGACTCGCCAGACTTAGCACCATAGGGAAAGGCGACTTCAGGGTTGATGATAGGCGTTTGGGCACCATTCACATCTGCCACCACAACCAATGGCTTCGGTTCAGCACCACCGACATGGACATTGTGGAAACCACCAATTGCCCACGTCACCACATCACCACGATGCACCTGCAAGACACCCGGTGCATATTGCAGAAGATCGCTGTTGCCGGGTCCTTGCGCCCCCACCTGCATGACGTAGACTGTAGGTGCTTCCTGTGCTTTGGTCGGCGTGCCAGCGGCGACGCCCAAGCCCAGCACAAACGCCAGCGCCCCCGCAATGGCGATCTTCGTGCCCAGACGACCGGTGATTAACGAACGTAAATGACGCATAAAAAATCCTCCTAGCAGCTAATGTGCTTCAGAGGAAACTGTAGCTTCACTAGATGCTCACGCGGAAGCTCACAAAGTATTCACTTCTTATCCATCTTTAGGAGGAGAAGCAACCCGGACAGGAATCCGCTGCTTATTTCAAGGTCAGCAGATAAGCGATCACATCAGCGATATCTTGCTCCGAGAGTACTTTCGCATAGCCGGGATACATGATCGGACGGTAGCCGGAAACGACATGAGCAGCAGGATCAACAATGCTTTGATGAAGATACTGTTCCGCTGTCAGCCCTTCTACCCGTGTCGCCGCCCGTTCAGCGATGCCCGACATCACTGGTCCGAGGGCAAAGCCGCCTGAGCTTACCGGATGGCATGAGGAGCAGGCTGGTGCGCCATTCGTGCCGCGTGCAAAGATAGTTTGACCGCGCGTGACGTCACCGACTATCGCGGTGGGATCAGACGTTCCGCTTCCGGCGGATTGTGCCGCATTTTGGGAACAACCGCTTAGAATCAGCGCCAAGAAGATGAACACTAGACCGAAATATCGCATTGCTCTCACCGTTATTTACTACGATTTTCATTTATTGACACCCGTTCCTTTCTAGGAGCAGGAGGACATGACAGCTTACTCAACCTTACGTGTGCATCTTATCATCACGCTAGATTTAGCTGTAGTTCCAGACTTATTCTAGTAGCAAGCGATGGTCAATCGGTAGCTAAGAAAGTAGCCACTTACTGTCCAACTTTAGTAGGAGTGGGAAGCCAGTTAGCACTGAGGCACATAGGTCGATGATGATATGGAGTGCGTCGAAAAGGAGAGGGAAGGATACAGCAATTCCAATCCTTCCCTTCAATGGTACGACTTGACGATCAGCCGTTGGCGGTCGTGATGCGATGCAGCGTCACATTGCCCATCATGCCGCCGCCTTCTTTGCGTTCGACTTTGACCACTTCCATCTCGCCGGGATCACCAAGCGTGGTGAAGTGCTCTTGCAACTGCAAACCAAGCGGTTCAGCCACGAAGATCGCGCTCATCGTCAGCAAAATGATCGTTGGAAGGCGCAGCAGCACCCCACCGAGGTTACGCTTCGCGCCAATGGTGCCGCTGAGGGCAGCTAATCCGGCTAGTGTACCTGTGGTCAGGCGCGCTGTGCCGCAGCCGGGATGCACGGCGAGACTGTGCTCTCCACTGCGTAAGCGGCGCAGCGCCTCGCTAACCGCAGCCTCTACTTGCTCAGTTTCCAGATCACCAAATAACCAGAACCCTGCCGCGTCGGAACGACCAGCCAACGGGCGTGCTTTCGTCTTATCGGCAAGGATATGAACCGTCGCATGTTCGAGGGCGTGATTTCGGCGCGTGCGGCGTACAAACGTTACATTCAATACAGGAGATGCAGCTTTGGCAACGGATGCAATCACAATAGCCAACCTATTTCTACAATTGAGTTAGTGTCTCAATTTCCATAATGTAATCCAATTATATAGGCGAACGGGGCGCTATGTCGATGTGGCGATTCTAAGTGCAAGTAGCGCAGTAATGGGATCAGGATAGCTGGTAAGTATCGAGGCTAAAAAGTCCGCCTGAAATGCTGCAGGGAATACAGGGCGTTTTCAGGCGAATTATTTACGGCAAGTTGGAATCGGGCAAACGGATAGCCGAAAATGGTTTGAGTCAGAAAGCAAACATGGCGATCTCGACGGGCATGCCGCGTAGATCGCCATGTTCGCAGCTTGCGGTTACGGTGTCGGTGTCACGGCTATTCCTTGCGGATTGCTGCGCGCTGACGGTGTGAAAGTGATCAGGATGCCGTTCAGTGTTTCCGTCGGCACAGGTGTATCCGTCGGTCCGGGGGTGGCTGTCGGCGCGATGGTCGGTGTGTTCACGGGCGTCCACGCGGGCGGATGATAGTCCGGCAGCATAGTGCTGGTTGCTGGCATCGGTGTGGCTTGGGTGCCGAACTGCGGACAGGTTGGTTCTGTGTCATCGATCTGGAACAGTGCCCGTTCAGCGGATGTGAAATCGCGGAATGCCTGCGTACAAGCATAGGTGATCAAATCATTGACTGTCGTATCCCAGACGCGAATCTCACGTGCCCAACTGCCCGCGATTACATACTTCTCATCCGGCGAGAAGATGGCGACGCTCACCGCATCAGTCAGACCTAGATAACGGCGAATTTCTTTGCCCGTTTCCACATCCCACAGCCGTACCGAACCATCCTGACTGCCGCTGAGGAGCAGTTTGCCATCGCGGGAGACCACTAGCGTTTGAACAGGCTTAGTGTGCCCCTTGAACTCCGTGATGAAGTTTCCGCTAGAGGCATCAAACATGCGCACCGTCGGATTAGGTCCTGAAGCGAAGAGATACTTACCATCCGCACTCATAGTCATGCCAAAAACCGGATCAGCTTCGCCCGTCTCCGGATTAGTATTGACGAAGGTGTGCAGCAGTTCGCCAGTCTCTATATTCCATAGGCGCATGGTGCCATCCGCACCACCACTGATCATGAACTTGCCGTCGCTGGTCAGCACCAACCCATAAGCGGGACCTTCATGACCCTCGTATTTCATCAGTTCTTTGTACGTCTGGGAATCCCAGCGGCGCAGTGTGCCATCGCTGCTGGTGGTGATGAACTGTTTGCCATCCGGCGTATAGATTCCAGCATAAGTCGACTCGCGGTTGGGATACTCCAGTGCACTCACCATAGTACCGTCAGCCACACTCCACTGACGCACAAAACCGTCGTCCGACGTGGAGAGGATGAACTTACCGTCTGGCGAGAAGTAGACATTGGTCACGCTGTCATCATGAGCGGTATTGACGCTCGCGCCATTGATCGGATTGCCGTTACTGCTCGTAATACTGCTGGAGAAATAGCGTAATTGTTCACCAGTCGCCAGATCGTACAGACGGACACTGCGATCATTGCCGCCAGAAGCGAGGTAGCGTCCATCGGGTGATACTGCCAACGTATAGACTTCGAGTAAATTGCCTTTGAGATCGTGCGGATCGGAGGGTAAGACCAAGCGCCAAGTGCGGATGGTGCGATCATTGGCGGCGCTGAGTAGCTGCGTGCCATCTTGTGAGTACATCACCGAGCGAATGTCACCATTATGAATGGTCAGCGTTTGCACCTCTAACCCGCTGCCCACACTCCATAAATGCAGCGCAGAGCCAACACCGCCGCCGATCACGTAGCGCCCATCAGGCGACCAATCTACGCTGGTTAATGCCTGTGGATCGTCGGCTGCCAACTCGCGGATTTCCTGTCCGGTAGAGGTATCGTAAATACGTGCGATGCCATCACCTGCGCCAAGCAGCAGCCGCTTGCCATCGGCAGTAAAGCGCGGGCTGTTGAATTCCAGTTCGTCGTTGTCACTGTCAAAGTCGAAGATCAAAGTCGCTGGATTACGGGCGACGGAGTACAACTGCCAGCGTCCACCATGACCCGCCAGTGCAACTCTTTTGCCATCGGGTGCGAAGCGAGCAGCGATGATCAGGCTGTCCCACTGCGCGATGATTTGTATTTGTGCGCCTGTCGCCACATCCCACAAGCGTGCGGTGCCATCTGCTCCGGTTGAGATCAACTGTTTGCCATCGGGCGAGAAAACGACTGTCCAGATGGTATCGGTATGTCCATCCATTTCACGGAGCAGTTCGCCTGTCTCGGCATCAAAGATGCGCACCAGATGCTCCTCGCCGCCAGTGGCGACCAGCTTGCCATCCGGTGACCACGCTACATAATACACGGGAGCTTGATGCCCTTTAATGTCCTTCAGCACGGCACCAGTACGGGCATCCAATATCAACAACTGTTGGAAGTAGGTGACCGTCGCCACTTTGCTATTGTCAGGTGAATAGGAAGCCATACTTA
This sequence comes from Anaerolineae bacterium, assembly GCA_019637555.1. GTDB lineage: Bacteria > Chloroflexota > Anaerolineae > Aggregatilineales > UBA2796 > JAHBVK01. The sequence goes on along the minus strand of JAHBVK010000019.1, from coordinate 88,514 downwards.
TGCCATCGAGATCCGCCCGCAAGACGCGCTCTGCCTTGCCTTTGTCCAACGCGCTAACTACTAACTCGTCGGCTTCGCGCGAATATCCTAGTTTCAGCGAACGAATGCCAAGCAGTAAACCTTGCTGCGGATCTGCGCCGGGGCGACTGAGTGCACGTTCTGCTTCGATCAGCGTCAGTACCGAGTCGAGTCGCGCCTGCGCTGCCGCCAACGTCGGCGGGATGGGCGTGAGAGTCGCCGCCACCGCCCCCATTGTGGACTGCAATTCTGCTACCTGCGTCTGCGCTTGCGTGCCTTGTATCAGCGAGATCACCATCGCGGCGAGAGCGAGGAGACCAACCACGGCAAATACTACAGTCGCCCGCTGGAAGTTCTGCGCGATCCGAGCGACGCGGCGTTCTTCTGCTCGTCGCGATGCGTCGATCTCTTTGAGACGTTGGCGCTCGGCTAGGCTGGTGCTCAGGTAAGTTTCCTCTTGTTCACTGAGCGTCAGCGTTGAAGTCTGCCGCCACTGCTCGAATTGCTCCAAGCGTGCGCCACTCGCTAGATAACTCGTTTCCTGTTTGGCATTCGCCCAATCGGCAGCGGCTTGTGTCAGACGGCGATGAATCTTCAGTTCGTCGCGGCTGCTGTTCAGCCACTCGCGTAGACGCGCCCACGAACGGATCAACGCCTCGTGCGCCACTTCTACCGTTGGTTCGCGCGATTCGTCGTCACGATCCAGTGTAAGCAAGCGGAAACGCCCGAAGGTGTCGATCACACCGTTGATCACATCATTACTTTGAGCAGAGTGCATCAGTTCACTGACGCGCACACGACGGCGTGTATCTTCAGTACCTTCACCGAGTGTCACCAAACGCAAGAATAGCTGCCGTGTGGCTTCCTGACTTTCTTCATCAAGACTGTTGTAGATATCATCGGCGCGACGTGCCAATGCACCCAAGACGCCACCACTTTGCAGGTAGGCATTCAGCGAAAGCAAGTTGCCTTGCCGACGCTCATACAATTCCGTCAGTGCATATTGCAGCAGAGGCAGCGCCCCCGCCTGTTCACCCACATCGTGAACCATCGCATCAACGAGTTCAGGACCGATGATCAAGCCAACGCGCTGTGCAGGTCCGAGGATTGCCAGATTCAGCTCTTGCGTATTCAGGGGCAGCACGACTTCGTTGCGCTGGCGGATCAATTCGCCAAACTGCTGATAGTGCAGCGGCTTGTCAAAGAAATCGGCGCGCAGCGTGATGATAATACGCAGCCGACTCTGCGGCGTGGTTACCGATTTGTAGAGCATGGTCAAAAAGCTGTGGCGTGTTGGCTCGTCATCCAGCAGCGTGAATAACTCCTCAAACTGGTCGATCATCAGCAACAATTCGGCGTTTGGATCGGGCAGAATTTTGCTGACCATGTTGATCAAGCCGCTGGAATCACGGCGCAACTGCTGAAGCATGTCCGCCGGTGGTTCGACAGCAATCTTGAACAGTGCCCGTTCCAGTTCCGCGTAAGGATCGCTCCCCGGCACCATTTCGGTGATGAACCATTTATCTGATCCGGTGATGATGCCTTTACGCAGATCTGGAATCAGACCTGCTTTGACCGCGCTGGATTTGCCCGATCCACTGGGACCGACCACCGCCAAGAAGCGTCCGCCCCACTCCGGCTCGATCATGCGACGCACGAGTTTTTCCACCAGCGTTTGGCGCCCGAAGAAATCATCGGAGTCATTTTCACTGAAGGGGCGCAACCCTTTATAAGGATTATCCGGCGTGGTTGGTGTAGTGATCGACCACTGCGGCGCACGCTCGATAGCAGTGGACTCAACTACATGACTCAGCTCGACACCTTCACCCTGACCGGAGAAGTGAAGCTGCGTCGTGGTGATCGCACCTGTGAGCGCCTGACGGAATGCCACTGCCAGCGCCGTCGCTGACGGGAAGCGGTGATCCGGCGTTTTTGCCGTCGCGCTTTGCAGTACGATCTCTAAGCGTTCGGGCAAGCCTTGAACGTACTTGCTTAACAGCGGCAGTGGCTCGTGGACATGCTTGTAAACCAATTCGGCAATAGAGACGCTGGGAAAGGGCAGATGCCCCGTCAGCAGCTCGTAGAGCACAATGCCGAGACTGTAGATGTCGGCGCTTGCCCCGACATCTTTGCCTTCCACCTGCTCGGGCGAAAAATAAGAAGGAGAACCAACCACCACGCCAACATCAGTGATGTTGCCGGGGTTGATCGTATCTTTGGCGATGCCGAAATCCGCCAGAAAAGCGTTATCGTCACCATCCAGCAGCACATTACCGGGCTTCAGATCGCGGTGGACGATGCCACGTTTGTGGGCGTAATCGAGCGCTGGCGCAAGCTGTTCTAGATAGCGGGCGACACGGTAGGGATCGAGAGGACCTTTGCGCAAGGCGGTGGCGAGGCTGCCATTTTGCAGCCAGCGCATCACCAGATAGGCGGCATTCGGTTCGCGCCAATAGTCGAACAGCGGTACGATGAACGGATGCTCCAGCCGAGCCACGATCTGCGCTTCGTACTCGAAGCGACGGATGAAATCGGCGTTGTTGGCATAACGCGGCAGGATAATCTTAATAGCTACGTCGCGTCCGACGTTAGTTTGAAATTCCTGATATGCCTTGTAAACCGAGGCAAATCCACCACTGCCGATTAGGTCGCGCAGTTCATAGCCACGAATGGTCTTTCCCGCCAATTCGTCGATACCGCTATGTGCGCCAACACTGTTGCTAGTGTCCATGTCGACTCCCTTCGCTGCTTTCGCGTCATGCTACTGCGTTGCAGGAACCCTGAGCCAATTTACTTTATTTTAGAATGAATGCGGCTCTTGATTATAGTTGCAAGTAATATTTAGCGAAAGTCGAATCTGGCGCTTCCGGCTGTAATTCTTAGTTTTGTCCTTGATAAGGAGTCTTTCGTATCACGTATGTCTCAAACAACTGAACGCATACAGAAACTACACAAGCTACCTTTCACCCATGTTGATGTGTTCAGTCGAACACCGCTTTCCGGCAACGGACTCATTGTCTTCCCTAGTGCTAGAGGCTTATCCAGCTCACAGATGCAACGGCTAACGCAGGAGATGCGACAATTCGAGTCGATCTTCCTGACGCGCAAGCGAGGGCAAACTTATGGCGCTCGAATCTTCACCATGCAAGAGGAAGTCGCCTTCGCGGGTCATCCTTCACTCGGGGCGGCGGCGACATTGCATCATCACAAGGAGAATGCAGCGACGCGCGAGGAGTGGGTACTCGATCTGCCTGCCAAAAGCGTGCAGATCATCACTGAGAAGCGCGATTATGGTTACGAAGCGACGATGAATCAGGGAGAGCCACATTTCGGCAAACCGATCTCAACACGGCGGGCAAACACGTTCGTCAAGGCGTTCAACCTCAGCGCTGACGATCTGGCTGATCTGCCGCTGCAAGTGGTCTCAACCGGACTACCTTACTTGATCTTGCCAATCAAACGTGGAATCGAACGCGCCCGCATTGTGCAGCCGACAGTGGGCAAGCTGTTGCAGCGCGTCGGTGCGAACTATGCCTATTTGCTAGACGTGGAACGGCGCGAGGCGCGTTCGTGGGAAAACGATGGCAGCCTCGAAGATGTGGCGACGGGCAGTGCGGCGGGACCAGCGGGCGCGTATCTGGTCAGACATGGATTAGCCGACGTGGAAGACACGCTGACGATTAGACAAGGACGCTTCCTCGGCAGAGAAAGCGAACTGCGGGTACGCATCTATGGCACGACTACTTTGCTCACCTCCGTGCACGTAGCAGGCGATGTGGTCATCATAGCGGAAGGTAAGCTATTGTGAGTCGGTGGCTGCCGCCGCTTCATCGCAGACGGTGGACATCCCAATATTCTGCCCGATCCAGCCGCAGCCAACGGGCTGTACGGTGTAGGTCATGAAGTCCCGCGAGGGCGCATACGTCTCAATCGGCGTCACATAGCCAGCGGGGAACATTTCCACCAGCGTCGCTAGACTATCTTGCGCGTTTTGATGCAAGAAGAACAACAACTGCCGATCAGGGCGGAATTCATAGGGCGTACCCACATTAGCGCGGATCATGTCGATCAGGCGCTGGCGCAGTTCTGTCTCCAGCACACCACCGTGCCAGCGCGGATCGCCCGCTTCGATAGCAATAGCGCGATCATCCATCCAGTAAGGATAATTGACCATGAAGGCATTGCCGGAGGAACCGACGCTCTCACTGAAGCTGCGCAAAATCTCGCCTGCAATGTGATGGGGCAGCGTTGAATCGCGATAATACTTCATCGCTACTACGAAATAGGTATTCCAATTCGCCATGCCGCCCAAGAGAATGGCAATTGTTGTGAGCGCGACGAGAGCCTGCCGCAGTAGACGGCTGTTCGTCAAGCCACTGAGCAAACGCAGTGCCATTGCCAAGCCGAACGCGGCGATGAAGTAGACGAAGGGGAATGCACCACTGGCGCGGGTAGCACTGGGCACTTCGATCACGAAAGCGATGGATAGCGCCGTCGGCAGTACCAAGATCACCACTGACAGCGGGATCAGCCAGTCGGAAGGATCGCGCCTGCGGGCGATACGTACTGCCATCAAGCCGAGTCCGAGCGCGAACCAGATACCCGTGAAGGTATCCAGTTCCGGTTCACCTTCCGGCGATCCAGTAATCCATGCGCGATCTCCCTGCCAGTTGAACATCCAGATCGATTTGAGCATGTTGGAGCCGAGCACGGGCAGATTGCGGGTGAATGCCTCAATGCGATCCTGATTACCCGCCAGCCGCGATCCGACGACGTTGCCTTTATCATCTTTGATCTCGATGGTGTCTTCACCGAAGAGACGCCCCGATGAACGACTCCAGAAACTCTGTGGATACTCCAGCATGTAGCGTCCTAACGGCGCGAATACCGCCAGCGCCACCAGCACCAGTGCTACGAAGTTCAGGGTGTAGGCGGCAAAGTCATGGCGGGATCGGGCACGCAGCAGCAGCGCCAGCGCTACGCCAGCCAGCACCACCACAGGCAGCATACGTACTGCTTGATAGAAGTACAAGCCACCGCCGAGGATTAAGCCAGCGATGAGCCAATCTCCGCGACGATTGTGGCGTAGTGCCCGCGTCAGGAAGATCAGCAGCAGTCCGGCGACGACGGTGGTGGTGACAATACGCAAGCCGAGCCGCGAGAGCATGGTATGCCAATAACTGACGGAGATGAGTGCCGCCATGAGCACACCCGTCAGGTTGCCCAGATTGCGATCTTCTTCACCGATGATGGCGCGTCCCATCCACAACGCGACCAAGATCATGACCATGCCCCAGATACCGCTGGCGATCTTGATCAGATCGAAGCCCCAACGGATTCCGGTAGTGCCTTGCAGCAGTGCTACGAAATAGAAGTAGGCGGGTTCGCGTCCGCCATTATTATCGAGAAAGATCGGACGCCAGCCCGGACCACCAGCGATCTGCCCCTGACTGATGTAAAACGAGTCGCGCACCTTCTCCACATGATCGCTGGTCATGTCGGGCGGGTAAGCGTCCAGATTGCTGAAGCGGAAATACGCGCCCACGATCAGGATGATGATCATAGCGATCAGCGTTGGCGTCAGGCGAAGTCGCAGTGCTGAGTGGAATAAGCCAAGAACTTTATTGGGAATACTCTGAATTTGCGCCCATGCTTCAGGTATTTTGTCGTAGCACGCACCAGTGATAGCGACGATGCTGAGAATCCAATAGATCATCCCCGTGGTGGTGAATTGGCTGGCTGTATTAGCGGTCCACGCCAACATCACATTGAACAAACCCAGTCCGAACAGCAGCGCCCGCGCACCAAAACGCCGAACCAGCGATTCCGCGTTCCACTTTACCGCTGCATTTGGTCTTTCATAGGTCAGCGGTTCTAAGCGATCAAAGCGCACTTGCGTCCACACCAACGCACCGAAGCCGATACCCGCCATGATCAACAGGATGCCCGGTACGATCAGCGGACTTTGATCAATGGGAATCGTGACGCTGTTCGACAGACCAGTTTGCCCGATGAGCGCAATGATGAAGATCACGCCAATTGCCACGAATACGGGCAGCGCGTAGGTGCCGATCAGATGAATGGTAGAGGGACGCTCGACAACAACTGGTTCGCTGATCACCACCTGCGTAGGCGGATTGGTGAAGATGGCAGGAGCAACTACAACACCCGGATCGGATTGCGCCGTCTGCTCCGCCGCGATCTGGCTCAACGCCCGCGCTTGTCGCAGTTCAGGATCGGCTTTCGGCGCTGGTCTCGGTATTGCCTGTAACGCCCCGTTGAGGGCTTGCCATGTCTGTCGCGGATGTCTCAGCAACTGACTGAGAAATTCCGTCAGCGAGAGATCACTAAGTGAAGTCGCGGCAGTCTGATCCTGCGTTTCGGCTGTAGTCAGCTTGGAATCGTCGGCGGGTAACAAGGTCATAGCGTATTTTCGTTTTCGGCTGTTTCTTGAGTTGATCGCTTCCCAAGTTTAGTTTACCCAACACCAGCGCGTCGGGCGCAAATTCACCATGTATATCGAATTACAGATGTATTACATTACACGAATGCGCGCCATTATCCCTTAATTACAATTTCCGCGCCTTGATGCACAGATTGACGGTGGAAACGCCGGGCGCTTCATTCATGGCGTTGGGGCGATCAAACCAGTTGAACACCGCCAGCCCAAGATTGATCGGATTGAACAGATTGCCATCATTTTCATCGAAGGTGGTGCGATCCGCAGCTTTCGCCATGTTCTTAGGCAGTAACCCGGCTTCCAAGGCTTCCTTGCCCAAGCCGTAAACCAGATTGTGGATGAAGGGGAAGCAGTAATGCGTGAAGCTGCGCTCCTCCTCGATGATCAGTCCAGCATCCAGCACCGCCCTACGCAGTTGCTCGCGGGTGTACAAGCGCACATGATTCGCCCAGATGCCTGCTAAGACACCATGCTGAATATGAGTGTCGAATAGCCCTTCCAGCGTTTTGTTGATCGGATCCCACCAGAACGGATAATTGGCATTCGGCACGGTGATTGCCACCACGCCGCCGGGTTTAAGGACGCGCTTCACTTCCCGCAAGCCGCGTACATCATCATCAATGTGTTCAAGGATTTCCGAGAGCAGCACGCCATCGAAGCTGTTGTCATCGAAGGGCTGCTCGTAGATGTTGGCGCGCGTCAGGGAAATATCAGGCAGTCCGGCGATGTTACGCCGTGCCTTCTCGATGATCTCCTCGTCCAGTTCCAAACCAACCAGTTTGCATTGGCTGACAGATCGGATCATTTTGAGGTAGAAGCCACGCCCGCAGGCGCAATCGAGGATCGTGCGATCCGCACTCACGTCGATCCACTCGAAAATGGTCTGCACACGCTTCTTGAACGCCATATCCGCTTCATTGCGCGTCAGGCGTTGGATGGTTGCTTGGTCGATGGTCATTTTGCTGATGGAATCCCCAAATCTTTGCAGATTTTGCGTACTAGGATGTCATTTATCTCATTATGACGCGGAACTGCCGATCTTTTATTTAACTCTGGATTGTGCCACCAAGAATGATTGCTTCCTTCTCTCAGCATCTCACATCCATGCGTTCGTAAATGCTTGATCAGATCGACTCGCTTCATACCGCGATTTTTGCTTCTTGGTAATTGCCCTCAGTCGCCTCTATTGCTTCCTGTCGGTTGAATTCTAGGGCTTCTTGCAATGTCATTTTTAGACTGTTCAGCAATTCCTCACGAGTCTGTTCTTGACAGTTAACGCCCGGAATTTCTTCGATCCAGCCGATCCACCAATCGTCAACTTGTTTAATTATGGCGGTGTAAGTGTTGTTCATTACTCACTGTCTCCAGTTTATCCTAACAATCGCTGCCACCAAGATTTAGTCGTTTTGCTGCTCCATGTTGGTTTAATCAACTCTTGGTACTGTCGCAGATCGGCATCGGCTTTCGCTTGTTCGCCTTTGTGAGTCCACGCCTGCGCCCGATATTTGTATGGCTCGGCATAGCTCCTAGACAACCGTATTGCCTCATCACAGTCAGCTATTACGGCATCAAAATCTTGTTGTTGCAGCCGAATATAGGCGCGTGTTCCATAAACACCAGCATCATCAGGCTTGAGTTCGCGTGCCTTTTCCACGTCTGCAAGAGCACTTTCAAGATCACCTTTGAAAGCACGAGCATACCCTCGCCCTATGTAACCCTCATACCAATCAGGAGCAAGCTCCACTACTCTTTCGTAATCTGCTAACGATTCATCCATTTTACCAAGCTGAAAATTACAATAGCCGTGCAGATGCAAGGCAAAGGAATTATCGGACTCAAGGCGCAGAATTGCCGCGCAATCCTCAATCGCTGCTGCGTAGTCGCGCTTTCGCATCTGCAATTTAGCTCTATTGTTGTAGGCAATCACGAGTTCGGAATTTAAGAAGATAGCCTGATTGTAATCTTCCAATGCTCCGTCATAATCTTTATTACATTGTCGTGCCCAACCTCGATTATTGAATGCCTGAAATGAGCCGGGGTCTAGCCCAATGGCATGACTGAGATCACTTAGTGCTTTTTCAAGGTTATCGAGAGCTATATATAACGTACCACGTAAGACATAAGCCCAAACATTCTTCGGAGCGATGCGAATCGCTTCATCATAGTCCGCTATTGCGCCAAGTTTATCATCCCTCTTCTGCCGCAGATCCCCCCGATTTATGTACATCTGAGCAACGTTTGCATCGTTACCGACGAGTGTTGGTAGTAATGAGATCGCTTTGTCGTAGATGGCTAATGCTCCTTCAAAATCACCTTGGCGTTGTTTGATGCCAGCGAGATTGTGAAAGATTGCCGCCTCACTCATCGCGTGTCCTGTCCCTAAGCGCAGCGATTCCTCCCAATCGGCGCGTGCGCCTTCCAAGTCGTTAATGCTAAGTCGCGCGGCTGCACGATAAAAGTAGAAAATCCCTTCATTTGGTGCTAGTTCAATAGCCTTTGTCTGATCGGCAATAGCATTTTCATAGTCGCCTCTCCAGTGACGGATGTTGCCACGATAGTGATAGCCGTCGCCTGCATCGGGAGCTAGCTGAATAAATGCATTAACATCGGCTTCCGCTTTCTCTAACTCGCCACTCGATTCATACAATTTCGCTCGATTCAACAGCGCAAATGGTAAATCCGGCGCTAACTCAAGCGCCCAACTATAAAACTGAACTGCGTTTTGGTTAGTCGCTTTCTGAGTGAATATGTCAGCGTTCATAAACTGATTCTGGTAGCCCGATTCATAGTATTCTTCGGCGTGAAGGCGTGTCGGGCTGATTAAGGGGAGTGCATCGAGTTTCGCGTTAGCCGCATCGATTGCCATCTTCGCCTCAGTGGGAATTGGGGTAATGCTAACCTTCTGAGGCGGTTTTAGTCTCTCTTCAATCATCCTGTTCATCGTCATGGGGAACGAGACATAGTTGATTTCGACGGGGCGGACAGCATCTAACGATAGCCCCTCCTTGCGGAAATTTGCCAGCATATATTCGAGTCGAAACCACGTGAAGGTAATCGGCAGCAAAGCCCGTTTCAAATGCAGCGCGATTTCCAACTCTGCACGTAGGAAGAAACTGTGCTTATTGCCTGTGCAACGCATGAAATAATCAGGGGTCAGCAGCATCAGAAAATGTGAACTAGCGGCGATAGCATGAGGCACGAAATCAGCCAGCACTTCATTTTTGAAGAGGACATGTCTGGCATCACAAAAGACTCGATAACCCTGAATGATCAGATGTCGCCTGATTTGCATTGCCCAGCCGAGATCAGCGTGCCAGTAGCTTAGATAGACTGTTGTCGAATTGCTCATAGCACACCGATCTCTAGGATATGCTGCGTGTGGAGAAGCTATTCGCCCTTGCTCGGCAGCGCCGAGACTACTCTGTGCCAATCCGGTAGCTTGATGCGGCTATTTTCAGCGGCGGCGAGGAAGGTCTGCTCGTAGCGGTTAATCGTTTCCTCGAAGTTGAAGATGTTGAGGATATGCTCACGCGGCTTGACGTACTTCTCGCGGTTCTGCATGATCTCGATCACCGCCTCACCAATGGCGCGATGATCGCCACGCGGCACGATCAAGCCCATGCCCGTCTCGCGCACGGGAACGCGACCACCCGGCGTGTCAGTCATCACCACAGGAGTACCGCAGAGCATCGCTTCTACCTGCACCAGCGCGAAGCACTCGGTATCGCTTGGCAGCACCAGCACATCCAACGCCTCGTAGAAATTCGCCATCGCCTCGCGGCTGGTGATCAGACCCAGGAAGTTCAACTGATCTTTGTACTGCTGCACGATGGGCTGATACTGCTCCCATGTATCTTCGTAGGGAATGTCGTACTCACCCGCGAACACGATCCGCGCGTTGGGATATTTCTGGTTGATCACTTCCAGCGATTTGATCAACAGATCAGGGCGTTTCTCGCGCACGAAGCGACCGGAATAACCGATTACAGGTCCACCATCTTTAGACCACTGCGCCTTAAGTTCAGCCGCATGGGCGACGTTTGGCTCCGGCACGCGGATCGGCGGGTAATTAGGTGTGACTTTGTTCATAAAGGGCTTGAGATAATAGCTGTTGTCGGCGTAATCCTGACTATAGGCGATCAGCCTGTACGCCTGCCGCGCTAGCACTCTGTAGAACTCAAACATGACCGTCTGGATCACACGATTGCCCAGTCCTTCGGGCAGCACCAGATCGCCGTGATGCGTGGAAACGATGCTCTTGCCCGTCAAACGTCCGACCACTGCCACCAGCGCCGTTTCTAGCATCGGCGTGTTGGTGAAGATCAAATCGTAGCGGCGCATGAACAGCCACAGTGCCAGCGGATACAAGGGCATGATCATGCCTCTGCTCATACGGATCGGTGCCCATAAGCGCACGATACGCACGCCACGCACGGTTTCGTCACGCGGGAGATCGTTCTTGTGGCGAGCGCATAGCACTGTGACTTCATGTCCACGTGCCGCCAGCGCCTCCGCCACATCCTGCACATGGATCGTGTAGCCAGTATAGTGCGGCACGTAGTAGAGTAAGCAGATTAGGATTTTCAGCTTACGGGGTGACGTTTCTTCAGCGGCAATATGCATAGACACAGTACAGTTTTCCTTGACCTTGACTTCGAATTCAGCTTGACGCGGATTCCGCTTCCGGCTGATTGATCTGTTCTTCTGATTTTGGTCGTTCGCGGCTCGCCATTTGGCGCGTTCGTTGGATCAATTCGCCAAGTGTGATCTTTTCGTAATGCAATCCGAACCAACCGCAGCTCACATAGGAGAAGGCGTTGAGGATGTGCAACACGATGGCGTATGCCAGCGATTGTTCGCCAAACTGATCCTGATTGAAGCCGCCAGCCGCCATACCGACAAGGATCGCTGCCTCGAACGGTCCGACGTTGCCGGGCAGTGCGGGCAGCGCCACCGCAAACGAGGCAACCGCAATCGACAGTAGTGAGGCATACCATGTTGGTTGCTCGAAGAAGATCGCCATCAGGAAATAGGCGGCAAGGATCGAGGTCGCCCAACTGACTCCCCACCACACGAATACCGCCACCGCGCCGCGCAGCGATCCCAATGCTGCTGCGCCGTCGAGTACGCGATCCACGAAGCCGCGTAAATGGAGACGCTCCAAAATCGGCAGCAAGCGCAGCCCGAAATTGAGAATGCTGTGCGCTAATGTGCGTCGTGCCGCTAAGATTCCGAGCACGCCCATGCCCAGAATACCGATCACACCTGTGATCACGGCAGCACGGGAGATCTCCGGTGGGACGGCGGCAGAGGCGGGCGCGATCACGATGGCGAGGGCTATTAGCACCACTACTGCCAGCAGATCGGTGAGGCGCTCCACTACCACGCTGCTGAGTGAGGTGAACATCGAGATCGGCGGCGTCAGACGGGTAGTTAGAAAACTACGTGCCACTTCGCCCAAGCGCAGCGGCAGGATCGTGTTAAGCATGTAGCCAACGTTCATGATGGCAAAACTGTGCATGGTCGTCAGACGATCATTGAGTAATGCCCGCCAGCGAAAGGCACGCAGCACCAAGCCCAGATAAATGAAAAACGCGCCGGGGATCAAGTAAATGTAGCGCCCCTGCGCGAACGAATCACCCACCTTGCTGAGATCATTACCGCGCAGCGCCAACCACAGCGAGGCGACGGTCACGATCAGACCGAGCAGTAGACCACGCCAACCCTTCATCACGGCTCCACTAGCGAGAACATGAGCGCATCAGTATACCATGCTGGCAGTATAGCAGGAGTATAGCAACGCAGTTCATAGGTACACCGTCTCAAAAGCATTTCCTCAGTAATCAAGCAAGGTGAGGCTCGGATTAATGTTTGTCAATTTGGCATAAATCACCATGTATTTGGTAGAAGTCACCATAATTATAATGGTTGTGTTTAGACTCAATCCGATACAGTTCAGGTAATAACGGTACATAGGTTGAAGTGGTAGGTTTCGGATCGATGGCAGAGCAAGTATTGGAGCGCCCCTATTCCTCTCGCAACGACATCTTTCTAAGTATTCGCAATTACCTGCGCGAAGAATCGTTGCATATCCCGATCATCATTTTTCTAGTTTTTCGTCTGCTCACCGGCGCGGCTGCGCTGTATATGGTTCATCATCCGACGATAGCTACACCGAGTTGGGTGCACGAACGCAACCCCAGCGGACAAACCTTTGATGCTTTGATCCCGCCGACCTCACAGCTAGGTTGGCTAGTTGAACCGTGGAAGCGTTGGGATACTGCGTGGTACGGCAAGATCGCTATGACAGGTTATCGTGCCGATACAGCCATCGTCTTTCCGCCGCTATATCCGGTGCTGATGCGCTTGGCAGCGCCCTTCCTGAGTAATGATTACGTGCTAGCAGGCGTCGTTATCAGTAACATCTGCTGTATGATCGCCTTCATCCTGCTGTTTAAGTTGATCCGTCTGGAGTTTCAAGCGGATGGCAAAAACAGCGGCTTGGCGACGCGCACTTTACTGCTGATGGCAGCCTTTCCGACTGGCTATTATCTGTTTGCGGCATACACCGAATCGGTGTTTCTGGTGTTCGTGCTAGGCGCGTGGTTATCGGCGCTGAATCGGCGCTGGTGGCTGGCGGGTATCCTCGCGGCGTTGGCGGCGCTGACCCGCCTGCAAGGCGCGGTGTTATGCCTGCCGCTATTCTGGATCGCTTACGTGCAGCAGCGCGATCTCGCTCCACGCAACCGTGAGGCACTCTTACGCGGTTGGCTCGCGCGGATTCCAGCGGTGATCGGCGCACCAGTCGCTATGCTTGGCTACCTAGGCTACCTAGCGATCAATAACTTCGGCACGCTGGAAGCGGCATACGCAAAGGAATGGCAGTTATATACACGCTTGCCATTCGAAGCCTTTCAGGCGTTTATTGACCGCGCCATTCATGGCAAAACGCTGCCCTTTGAAAACGACAATGCGCTGGCACTGCTATTCTTGCTGATCACCGGCTTGATCGTGTTGTGGCGGCTGCGCCCAGCATATTCACTGTACGTTGGCGCATCGTTAGGGATGATCTTACTGCGCTATCACACCGGACCGCAGTTCGAGAGCATGATCCGCTATGCGCTGATGTTCTTCCCCTGCTTCATCGTGCTGGCGATGGCGCTGCGTAAGTGGTGGCTGCTCGCCCCCTATTTGTTGTGGGGTTTGAACTGGCAGTCGATCTTACTGGATCGCTTCATCCATTGGACGTGGGTAGCGTAGGGTCATAATCATAGTGGCATAATAGAGGGTGTGCATACGAAAGGAATTGACCTATGACCGCCCTCACTCCTGAAAATTTCACGCTGGCGCTGCGCAAGACGCCCGTTGTACTTAACAGCCTGATGCGTGATGTTACGCAGCAGCAAGCGCAGCAGATGACCGATGGCGCGGATGGTTGGAGCGTGATCGAAACGCTGTGTCACATCCGCGACTTTGGCGATGTGCTGGCACAGCGCGTTGATCTCGTCTTGACGCAGGAAAAGCCAGCGCTGCCGTCAATGCAGCCGGGTAAGGAACATCGCAATCGGGATTTCCAGCAGCAGGATTTACGTGCCGAATTTGCGATCTTCCTCGACGTGCGCCGCCGCTTAGTTGAGCGACTGCTGACGCTGACGCCGGAGCAGTGGCAGCGCATCGGCTTGCACGCTGCCTACGGCGAAATGACGGTGCTGGAATTGGTCATCCACGCTACATGGCACGATCTCAATCACATCGAGCAGATCGCCCGTTCGCTGCAACTCTCGGAGACGTTGGTGTAATCGATTCGGAAGCATCCGAAAATTCGATTTCAAGGTAAACTTTCCAAGACACACCAAATCCACTGCTGGCACAGGTTAAGGATCAATCATGTCGTTGAAGTTTCCCGATAATTTTGTCTGGGGAGTAGCTACTGCATCGTACCAGATTGAAGGCGCGACGGACGAGGATGGACGCGGCGAGTCCATCTGGGATCGCTTCGCTGCTACTCCGGGCAAAACCCACAACGGCGACTCAGGCGCGGTTGCCGATGATCACTATCACCGTTACCCCGAAGACATCGCGCTAATGAAGGATCTCGGCGTCAAGGCATATCGCCTATCCGTGGCGTGGCCCCGCATCTTCCCCGAAGGTAAGGGGCGTGTCAACGAGTTGGGTATCGCCTTCTATGATCGGCTGATTGACGAACTGCTGAAGAACGATATCACCCCTTACGTCACGCTCTATCACTGGGATTTGCCCCAAATTCTGGAAGATGACGGTGGTTGGCTGAACCGTGCCACCTCCGATTATTTTGCGGATTACGCCGATATTGTCAGCCGCGCCCTCGGTGATCGCGTCAAGCACTGGATGACTTTTAACGAACCTCTGTGCATCTGCTGGATCAGCTACGGTGAAGGGCGGCACGCGCCGGGCAAGGTCGATCCCAGTTTCCGCGATCCGGCGATCGCCACGCACACCGTTTATCTCGGTCACGGCAAGGCAGTGCCGATCCTGCGTGCCAATAGTAAAGACTGCAAAGTCGGCATCGTGCTAAATATGTCCCACGTCTATGCCAACACCAGCAGCGACGAGGATCGTGCGGCGGTGCTGCAGCAAGACGCGGTGATCAACCGCTGGTTCGCTGATCCGGTGCTCAAGGGGGAATATCCGCAGGAAGTGCTGCGAAAGTTAGGCGGCGTCCCCAAGATCGAACCCGGCGACATGGAGATCATCCATCAGCCGTTGGACTTTGTAGGCATCAACAACTACTTCCGCAGTGTGGTGCAAGGTGGTGGCGATCCAAACAGTGTATTCCCCATAGAAGTGCGCGTTCCCAACGCAGATCGCACCGAAATGGACTGGGAAATCTATCCACAAGGGTTGTATGACCTACTGATGCGCGTCACTTACGACTATCACCCGAAGGAAATCCTGATCACCGAAAACGGATGCGCCATGCCAGATCAGGTGACGCCTGACGGCAACGTTCACGATCCGCGCCGCGTGAAGTATCTGCACGATCATTTCGAGGCGGCACACCGTGCGATCATGGCAGGCGCACCGCTGAACGGTTACTTCGTCTGGTCGATGATGGATAACTTCGAATGGGCGTACGGCTACGCGAAACGATTCGGCATCACCTACGTAGATTATGAGACGCAGAAACGCATCCCCAAGGATAGCTACCACTTCTATCAAGGGGTGATCAAGTCGGGCAGTTTGTAGACTTCCGTATGGTCAGCGCTTGGCATCACGACTTGACGGCTGTGCTATACTTTTACTGTTGAATGTGAGGAATGCAACTTGGCTAAACAAAATTCTCAAGGTGGCTTCTTTGCAGGCTTGACGCGGCTGGTGGTCGCGGCGTTGGCGGGCACGGCTTACTATCTGGTCGTTCGTCCGCGTTTGAACGTGGCGGGTACCTTACCCGGTGAAGCTACACGCAAGATGCCCGGTGATGAACTAATTCCGGTGACCAACTTCGAGACGACGCGCGCTATCGACATCGAGACGCCAGTGGAAACAGTGTGGGCGTGGATCGCGCAGATCGGGCGGGATAACTCCGGCTACTACGGTCTGGACAGCCTGACCAATCGCGGTATCCCCAGCGTTTCCTACCTGCGGCAAGATTTGCCTGCGCCACAGATCGGCAATCAACTGGATGGCGGTTACCGCGTCCTCGAAGTACAGGAAAACGAGTTTCTGGTCTACGGTGCTTTCGATCTGCCGACTCCGTTCGGTCAACCGATGGAGCGCACCACGCTGCTGCTGGTGGAAAAACGGATCACTGGTACGGCGCGGTTGATCGTTCGCACACGTGCTTACGTGTACGGCACCTTCGCCAAAGCGTACGTAACGCTGCTGGAAGTGCTGGATTATCTGGACACGAAACAGATGCTTACCAACATCAAGGAGCGTGCCGAGATGATGCAGAAACTGGCGCGTCCTATAGAACCAGTGCAACTCGAAAACCAGTAACGACAGAATATGACCGGAGCCGCATGGCTCCGGTTTGTTATCAGGACAAACCCAGCACCGTTTTCAGCTTGCTCAAGAAGTCCGCTTCCTGTGCGTTGATCTTCTCGCCCCTGCCGAACAATCCCGATCCTGATGCTTTGGCTACCGCTTCACCAAGTTCGTAGATGAAGGTCTTGGTTTGCCTGCCTACCTCACCTGTACTCGCCAGCAGATCGTTAACTTTGCCAACTTCGACCATTACCACATCCAGATCGAGATTAGCGAGGCTGTAAGGTTCGTCGGGGGCATGGCTGGGTTCGCCTTCAGCGCCGCCGTGCAGCACATTTTTGATGATGCCGCTGACGATGTCATTACCTACGAATCGGGTAGGCGCATCTTTCAGGAAATCTGCTAACCCCTTCGCCATACTGATCGCGCTGAACAAGCCAACGCCGTTCGATTTCATCACACCTTGAATGATCTGCTGGATGATCGGAATAAGGGCGTGAACAGTGGAATCTACGTCCATATGCTTCAACCTTTCTTTGCACTGACCACAGCTACTAAAACAAAATGTATCAAGCTGCATCGTGATTTGACAACGGTTGCCGCCAATACCGCTTCTAAACGAACATTGATGAAGCGATCCGTCACTCATATACGTAGTGATCATCATACGGATGTGATCTGCTTGTGGTGTTAGGAGGCAGTTATGAACCTCTCGGCAAACGAAACCGTACTGATTCTCAGTGCACTGGTATTCATCCTCGTTGGCATCGGCTTATGCTTTGCAGGTTGGCGTTTCTTCAAGCTGGCATTGATTCTGGCTGGCGGCATCATCGGTTTTCTGATCGGCTCGGCGCTGGCATCGGAAGGTACTGATAATTCGGCACTGATCTTGGTAGCTGGTGTCGTCGGGATTCTGGTTGGCGTGATTCTGGCTTACCCGCTGTTCGATCTGGCGACTATTTTCTACGGTATCAGCGGAGGTGTAGCGCTGGCGGCAGCCTTAGCGCAGGCGCTCAATGCCGGACAGACACTCTCGATAATCCTCTTGGCGCTAGGGATCATTCTCGGCATCGTGCTGGCGTTCCTGCTGCGAAAATACATCATTATGCTAGGGACTGCATTTAATGGCGCGGCGGCGATGGCACTCGGTGTCGCCATGCTGATCCCGGGCAACCGCGTGCTGGTTTCACAATCGGCAGCGGTGCGCGTTTTGCTGCAACCGACGTGGCAAACGGTCGTCGCCGTTGCTGCCATCGTACTCGGTCTGATCGGTTTTGTGACGCAGTGGAACGATTATGTGCGCAACGGGAACAGCAGTCTGGATTAAGATTTCTGCTGAATCAGGTCAGTATGCAACCGTTCGTCACGTATCTGCGTATTAGGGTTGCAAGATGGGAGAGAAGGATTATAGACATGACCAACGGTAAGCAATCTGGCAAACAGCCTGAATTCGAGTTTGATCCAATGAAAAGCCTCAACAACGTATTGGAAACCGTCACCCGCTTCGTCGATCAAGGGTTGAACGCGGTAACTGAAGGATTCAACACCGTCGCAGGTGCTTATGCCCTGCCCGTAGACATCGTAGAAACAGAGAGTGCTGTGATCGTTAAAGCAGGTCCGCTGCACGGCGTAGAGCCTGAGAATATCGACGTTTCGATTACAGGTGATACGCTGACCATCAAGGCAACGATCACCACTGAAGAAGACGGAGACGATGCGATCTATCTCCGCCGTGAGCGCAAGACTGGAAACTTCAGCCGCGCCGTTAAGATCCCGCGCGCTGTCAAAGGCGATCAGGCGGCGGCGGATTTCAAAGCGGGCATCCTGACCATCACGCTGCCCAAAACAGAATCTACGCAGCCAAAGATCATCAATATCAAGTCGGTGGATGACGAATAACCTCCCGTGATCCGCTGGAAAGTGTTGTAATAGTTAGCCAGAAACACGGTAGCATGAGCTGCCGTGTTTCTGTTTGCGCTACAATCGGAAATGGAAATCTATCCCATAGTCATCGAAAGGCGAAGATGGTACAGGGCTATGGCTGACCTCACAGTATTTCCTGACGCTACACAACTCGCGCATGGTGCTGCCGAACACGTGATCGGGCTGGCGCAGCAAGCAATCGCAGCGAATGGTCGATTCAATATCGCGCTTTCCGGCGGTTCGACGCCGCGCGGTTTATATACGCTGCTGGCAATGCAGTACGCCAGTGCAATTGACTGGACGCGCGTCAATTTCTATTGGGGCGATGAGCGTACCGTGCCGCCAGATCATCCTGATAGCGACTATGGCATGGCGGCGGCGGCATTGCTGCAACCATTGAATCTACCCTCAGCTAACATCTTCCGGATGCAAGGCGAGGATGATCCGGACCGTGCCGCCCATGAGTACGAAAACTTGCTGGTGCAGAACCTCGGTGAACCCCCGCGCTTCGACTTGATCCTGCTCGGCTTGGGCGAAGATGGTCACACCGCCTCGTTATTTCCGCACACGATGGCGTTGTATGAGCCTGCGCGTTGGTGCGTCGCCAATTGGGTAGAGCAGCTTCAGACGTGGCGCATCACGCTAACTTCCCGCGCCATTAACGCCGCATCCAACGTAACTTTTCTGGTGGCGGGCGAGAACAAGGCGGAACGCTTGCGTCAGGTGATCGAAGGTGAGTACAAGCCGGACGATCTGCCCTCGCAGTTGATCAAGCCCGAGCATGGTGCACTGCGCTGGTTCGTGGATGCAGCGGCGGCTTCGCTGCTGCAAAGGACGTAACTGTGGAAGCCGAGAAAGCTCTTACCGTTGTGCTGTTCATTGTGTGCAGCGCCGTCCTGACGATCATCGCGGTGCCGATGATGCAAGGCAAGGTGCAGCCGAATTGGTGGTACGGGGTGCGGACGCCGAAAACACTCAAGAATCCGCAGACGTGGTACGCGATCAACACTTACGCAGGCAAAGGGCTGTTCGTGGCTGGCATCCTCTCGCTGTTCGTCAGTGTTGGCACGGCGCTGCTGCCCAACTGGTCGGCAGTAGATTACGTGTCCATCACCGGCACGGTACTACTGGTGATCATCAGCGCCGTCATGATTATGACATTCGTTAAGCTGCGTTCGCTGTAGCGCCATTAACCTGAGTTGTGCCCCTGAAATCCGTAGGAATAACAGGGGCTGGATCAGCAATTTCGTTTGTGGAACGTTGGCAAACGGACAAGATTGCGTTTGCGCTAGAGGCGTGGCGGTCCGCGCCGTATGAGATCGTCCATTTGCCGTGTGAATTCGGGCTGCCACTGTATTTCCCAGCTATGCCCGAAGCGCCACGGACTGACATCCTCGATCCACCACGTCACACCGACTTCCGCATACGGCTCGATCACTGAGCTGGCGTGCATCCATTGATCATCAGGCACACGTCCACCATTGACCAGATCGAAAGGCGCGTCAGTGGGGCGCTGCTGGCTGATATAACTCCACACCTCACGCCAATCTTGCGGTGTCATGCCGCCATCCCATTTGATCGGATAGAAGCCATCCCAACGGGCAGCGCGGCGCATCGGCGGTTTGTTGGGGAAGTTGCCGCCAACCCAGATGGGGATGCGCGGCGACTGTACGGGCGTCGGTTGGAAGCGCACTTGCTGCATCTGATAGTGCGTTCCTTGATAGCCGAATGGCTCACCCGTCCACAAGCCCGTCATCAGTGCCAAGCCTTCATCCAGCATTTGAGCACGGATTTTGGGATCAGTGGTTTCATTAAAGAAAGCGAAGTCCCACTGCGCCGGATCGCCCAAGCCGACGCCTAGCGTTAAGCGTCCGTTGGAGAGGCGATCTAGTGACACGGTTTGGCGTGCCAGCACCCAAGGACGCCGCCGTGCGAGGGGCGTGATCAGCGTACCCAGCCGGATCGTGCTGCTGACGCTGGCAGCGGCGGCAAGTCCCACCCAGACATCGAGATTAGGGTGGAAACTGGGATCGAAAAAGACGTGATCCCAGATGAACAAGCCATCCCAACCGAGACTCTCTGCTACTCGGGCGGTCTCAGCGAAGTAGCGCGGATCGGCATAATCTCCGAACGGCGGCAGCGTTATCCCAAATTTCATGGCTGACTCCTGTTGATCATGTACTTGATCAGGGCAAAGTGATGCACGTGCCTCTAGTCAAGGAGTGTAAAAGAAGTGCTGCTGCGACTCCATCGTAAGTATTGACGGGGTTTGGATCAGCGAGGTACGATTATTCATCGAACGCGGAGGAATTTCGCGTTCTTTTACTTTACCTCTGCTTATCGCTGCGATCTGCCTTGTAACTCCGGTTGTTATAGAACACCTATTGGCGAACAGCGCCATTCCGCACATAATAATCACATAGCTTCACCTGCAATATGTCTGCCTGTTCCGGCAAGCACAACGAAGCCAGCGGAGCCATGCATCTATGAAACCGGATTTCAGCCTTACGCCTGTCAGCACCCAGCGCGCCGATTACGGTTACCGCCCCGGCAGTCACAGCGATCCTCTCGTCAGCATCATTACCCCCTACTTCAATGCGGGTCCAGTCTTCTGGGAGACAGCGCGTTCGCTGCTGCGTATGTCCTTCGTTGATTGGGAATGGATCGTAGTCAACGACGGTACGACGGATGCGGAAAGCCAGAGTCAGCTAGAACGCTTGCCTAAGCTGGATGCGCGCGTGCGCCTTGTGAAACAGGATAACCTCGGTCCTAGTGCAGCGCGTAACCGTGCTGTCAAAGAATCGAGCGGGCGCTACATCTTCCAGATCGACGCCGACGACTTGGTAGAGCCAACCTTTCTGGAAAAAGCGATCTGGTTGTTGGAAACACAGCCGCAGTTTTCTTTCGTCAATAGTTGGACGGTTAACTTCGGGCAGACGGAAAGCCTGTGGCGCGAAGGCTTCAGCCGCCTTGCCGATTTCCTGACGCGCAATTGGGTACACATGTGCGCTTTGATCCGGCGAGAGGCATGGCGCGACATCGGCGGTTATGATGAAAGTTTGCGTAAGGGCAACGAGGACTGGGAGTTCTGGCTGCGGATGGCGCAGCGCGGGCATTGGGGCTACACCATTCAGGAATACCTGACGTGGTTTCGCTGGCAAGGGCAAGAACATTCCCTTCGTCATCAGATGAGTATGGAGGAGGAGAAGCAGTTCATCAGCACCTTGCAAGAGCGCTTTGGTGAGATGGGTCAGAAGTTCCCCAATCCATTATGGAAGCCTGAAGTTGAATATGCCGAGATCGAGATGACGCTGCCATTTCGCAATCGGGTGGAACGCAAACAGAGTGAAACCCGCGTGCTGATGCTGCTGCCATGGCTGGAACAAAGCGGCGCAGATCGTTTCAACCTCGAAGCGATGCGTGCTCTCAGCGCCCGTAACTACAAATTCACCATCGTCACTACAGCGCCCGCGCAGAACGATTGGTACAACGAATTCCTGACGGTGACACCGGATATTTTCTCGCTGGATGCCTTCCTCAACCGCATCGATTATCCACGCTTCCTGAGCTATCTGATCGAATCGCGGGGCATCAATGCGATAGTGATCAGCAACAGCGAAAACGGTTATCTGATGCTGCCCTATCTACAATCGCGGCATCCGGAGGTGGCGCTGCTCGACTTCAATCACATGGAACAACCGGGCTGGCGCAGCGGTGGTTACCCCTCCATGGCGGCAAGAGTGCGTCCCCCGATTGATGTCAACATCGTTGCCAGCGAACATCTGAAATCGTGGATGCAGCGGAATGGCGCAGATGCCAGCCGCTTGAAATTGGTCCGCGCGGGAGTTGATCCCGATCTGTGGACGCCAGCCGCTTACGAACGTCCCGTCGTGCGCGAGAGTTTGGGCATCCGCGACGAGACGCCGATCATCCTCTTCGTGGGGCGCGTGGTGGCGCGCAAGCGTCCGCTGCTGTTCGCCAACGTGATCAAGCGGCTGAACGAGGCGAATCTGAACTTCGCCGCCTTCGTGATCGGAGATGGTGAAGAGCTGCCGATGCTGCAAAGCAATCTGAAAGAAATGGGCTTGGCAGAGAAGGTGCGCTGTTTGGGCAGCCAATCGAATGAGCGTGTGCGCGAGATCATGGCGGGTGCGGATATTCTACTGCTGCCCAGCCAGCACGAAGGGATCGCCGCTGTGCTCTACGAAGCGATGTCAATGGAAGTGATCCCCGTCGCGGCAGATGTCGGTGGAGCGCGTGAGCTGGTGACGCCGGAGACAGGCTATTTAATCCCGCGTCAGGACGATAAAGCTGCTGAATTAGGCGGTTACGTGGAGACGCTCAAGGGCTTGCTCACCGACCCACTTCGCCGCCAGATCGTGCAGAAGCGCGCCCGCAAGCGGATTACCGATCTGTTTGCGATGAAGCAAACCGCCGAACAACTGGATCAAGCGATCCGTGAGGCACAAACGGCGGCGATCCAGCGGACGACTCCGGTCATTGATCCGGCGTTGGCGCGTTGGATGACACACCTGAATGTAGAATTGATGCGCCGCGAACGCACTATTGATCGCAAGTTTGCCACCCACGAGATTCAAGAAACGAAGGCGTGGAAGGCAACCTACAGTCTGGTCACACGCTGGTGGGATTTGAAACTGAAACTGCTGCCCTTAGGATCGCGGCGACTGAAGTGGTATGAGCAGGTGACAGGACGCTTAACGGGGTCGAAGGCAGAGGCGACTACAGCGGCGAAGGGATCGGATTCAGGGAACGTAAATTAGTTGGCTATTCCCGGCAATGAATTGCCGGGCTGAACGAACAAAGTCCCTTCGGGACTCGTTATTGGATTTGCTTCGATGATTAGCGCAGCAGTAAGCGGATGCCCAGATAAATACAGATCGCGCCTGCGATGATCTGGATCACGCTGCGCACGCGTACATCGCGCAGCCAGCGGCGCATCTGCGCGGAAAAGGCGACCACGACACCCATCCACACGAAACGCAGCGTGATGTATAACAGTGTGAACAGGATCGTCTTGAGAAACGGCGAGTCACCAACGCTGGTATGGATAAACTGCGGCGTCACGGTCAGGAAAAAGATCGCGGTGTCGGCGGTGAGGACGTAAGCGACAAACGCCTCATAGAAGGTGCGGTTGCTTGCCTCCTCCGAGACCTCGAGAGTGCGCCGCGTGCGCAGTAGTTGCACCGCAGTCCAGATGAAACGCACACCCAAGAAGATCAGAAAAATGCCGCCAGCAGATTTCAATGTGTTTACGACTATCGGTGATCGTGCCGCTTCCAGCGATAACCCGAAGGCGACGATCAGCCCTTGCAGCAGGATGCCGAGATTGCCGCCGATTACGGTGAGGATGCCGCTGCGTGCGCCACGTTCCAGCGTGTTCTGCACCACCAGCAGCGTATTTGAGCCGGGAATCATGATCACGGATAACGACAGCCCGATGAAGGCGACAAGATCGGACAATGAGGAGACTCCGAGAGGATAGCGGCTTAGGAATTAGCGATCAGCCGCCGTGCTTGGTGAACAGGAAATGCCGCAAATCTTCGTTGAAGCGGTCAGGATCATCCATCATCACGAAATGTCCGGCGTCTTTATACCACGAGATTTCAGCGGCGGGGACACCATTGGTCAGCGCCTTATTCTGGTTGGGATGGACGATGAAATCCCAGCGCCCGTAAATGCCGAGTGTGGGCGTATGTACCTGCTTCAGTACCGGACGAAGGTCGGTTTTCCGCAGGGTGCCGATGCTCTGAAAGAAGGAGTGCATGGTCACTTGCGAGAGGTCTTTCATGATCATGCGAGAGACCGTACCGCGATCTTTAGGTGTGCTCAGAAAATAAGCGATCAAGCCGATCACGGTCTTGAGCAAAATCGGAAAGCGGAACAGCAGCGCGGCGATGAATGGAACTCCCGCCAGTTTGAGGAAGAAGTTCAGCGACGATCCAGTGATCGGCGAACCGACCACAATCACCTTGACCACTTTTTCGGGGTAACGAATCGCCATACTTAGCGCCACCGTGCCGCCCATCGAATGCCCGATGATCGGCGCTTTGGGGATGCCCAAACGATCCATGAACTGCGCCACCATCTCCACGAAGTTATCGACGGCGAAGTTCTGTTCGGTGTTGGCATCGGAGTTGCCGAAGCCCCAGAAATCGAGCGCATAGGTGCGGAAATCTTTGCCCAACACTTCGATAGTGTTGCGCCACAACTGCCACGAGCCAAGCCAGCCGTGAAGCAGCAGCACAGGGCGTCCGCGTCCGTATGTTTCGTAGTGAATGATGCCTTGATCGGTGACGAGCGAAGCCACGCTAGTTCCTAATTGGTGATTGTAATCCTCTTTACGCTAAAGCCTCGTACTGCGGATTTATGGCAGCGAGGATTAGCGTTAGAGAGGTCAGAGGGAGTCTATGTTTTACGTATCCATCTCTTCAAGGATGGCGTACAGCAGTTCCAGCAGCACCTGCTTGACGGTTTCCTTATCGCGCGCGACGCAGGGCAGCAGCTTAACGTGATCTTCGATTCGTAGGGCGATTCGTAGATCGTCGGTGGGCCACGCATCCGTCATATCTTGCTTGTTTGCCGCTACTACATAAGGTGTGGGGGCGTAGGCGCGGAAGGTCTCTAAAATCGACTTCGCCTCGCGGAACGTTTCCGGCTTGGTGCTGTCGACCATGACTACGAAGCCGAGCATACCTTCCGCCAGAATTTCCCACATGAAATCGAAGCGGCGCTGCCCCGGCGTACCGAACAGATACAACACCAGATCGTCATCAACGGTGATGCGCCCGAAGTCCATCGCCACCGTCGTCTGATCCTTGATGGTGGACTCGTAAGTGCCTTCTGACACTTTCGACTCGGTGGACACTACATCGATTTCACTGATGGAGCGAATGAACTCCGTTTTACCGGAGGCATACGGTCCGGTGATGACCATCTTCACAGTTTGCATCGGTGCTACTCTCTCACTGTCCGGTTCAAATTGGACGAGATGCTCAGGTTAAACAAAGTTCGGCTACAGATTCTTGATACGCTCGATCAGCTTGTTGATCACCGGGCGCTGCTGCGGTGTGATCGGTCTTGGTCCCGGTCTGCCACCCGGCTTTGCGCCATCCGGTAGCTGCGGACGCACCAGTTCAACCAACCCGGCATTCAGCAGTCCGTAGACGATGCGCCGGATTTCCATGTCAGTCATATTACAGGCTTTAGCGATCTGGCGGATAGAGTTTTTGGGATTGATGAAGGAAACGACGCGCCATTCTTCGACGCTGAGTTGAATGCCCTTGAACTTCTCGCTTGGCGATTCCGGGAACTTGAGCGCGAAGTCGAGGTTGGGCAGTTCCTTAAGTAGCTGCTCGTTGCGCTGATTGGTGCGCGTGCCTTCAATGATCACATTTTCCAGATCGACGGGCACGGTGATGCGATCAGCGGGCGGCTGCTCGCCTTCTTCGAACAAGAAAGGTTCGCGCTCCCACGTCATCAGATCGTACATGATCTCCAGCGTGTACTTACGAACACTCTGAACCACATCCGACTGCGAAACATAGTTGGCGTTGATCAACAGCAGTGCCAGCGCTTTATCGCTTGCCTGCGCCGCTTTCTGGCGGATCAGGCGATGCTGCTCGTCGCTGAGTTTGCCCGCTTTGTTAAGCACAGTAGCTAGATGACCATCGCGTTCGCCGGATACTGCGTGGATCAGCTTACCTTCGCGGAAAGCTACCTTCACGCGCTCCTTGCCGGGAACCAGTTCGGGGCGTCGGGTTTCGCCATCTCCCATGATGATGTCTTTACCAGTCGCCACGCCCTCATAGACGTGCAGAGTGCCCGTCTTTTTAGCGAGATTGATCAAATGCAATAACTGGGTCATGTGGAGGTCTTGGAGGGTTCCGCGTAACTGTCTTGCCATTATCCCGCCTCTAGGCTCACTGCTAAAATGACCCCATACGCTGACAGATCATTGATTAAGCATAAACGCATAGTGGAATCAGGCGGGATTATACAGCGCGGCTATAGGCAAGTCAACCAGACTGGATAAGCGTGTGACGCGACTGAAACTGATCTGTTATGAGTTATGCGGGAAAGGTAGAATCGACAGCATAGTTGACAATCGGGGAGTGATTCATGGGCTTTTTCCTCGTCATTGAGGGGTTAGATGGTTCAGGCAAGACGGTAATCGCGCGGGATCTGGCGGCACATCTCAAGGCGCAAATCGGCGCGGAGAAAGTGTTGCTAACCTATGAGCCGCACGACGAATCGTTCAGCGGTGAGTTGATCCGTGCGGTGCTGCGGAAAGAAATGACGATCTCGGCGCGGACGCTGGCGCTGGCATTTGCTACCAATCGCGCCGATCATTTGAATAAAGATGTCGAGCCATTCTTGGCGCGTGATGGCAGTATCGTCATTTGTGATCGCTATTATCTCTCGTCGCTGGTTTATCAGACGACCAAAACGACTCCGCTGGATTATGTGTGGCAAATCAACGGTGGAT
Organism: Anaerolineae bacterium; assembly: GCA_019637555.1. Taxonomy (GTDB): domain Bacteria; phylum Chloroflexota; class Anaerolineae; order Aggregatilineales; family UBA2796; genus JAHBVK01. Next base: position 61,641 of record JAHBVK010000019.1, on the reverse strand, counting down.
CGCGCCCGCCCGATCTGACGATTTTTCTCAATGCCAGTGACGAAGTATGCTATCAACGTATTGGCAATCGGGGGCAAAGTCGCGAACTATTCGAGGAGAACTTGCACGAAAAGCGCGCCAAGTACGATACCGCTATCGAGTTCTTGCGCAATCGCGGTGAGCGCATTGTAGAAGCAAACGCCGATGGCACGATCCCTCAGGTGCTTGCGGCTGTGATCGATGTGCTGCGGCAAGTGTTTCCGTTGCAATCGCAGCCCTAAAAATGGTATTCTCGGCAGCGGTTCGATAGTTAAAACGAGTAGAAAAAATGGGCTTCTTCAAACGAATCAGTCAGATGCTGTTCGGCGGTGGCGGCGGTGCCATGTCAGGATCGGACATCGGGCTGTACTACTACATCAAATCGAAAAAGACGGGCGAGATCATCCGTCTGCGCGTCAATCCCAACAACGATCTCTCAGCCAGCGATGATGGTAACAGTTACTTTGTGCGTAAGCTGCTGCACGGCACGCGCGGCTACGATCCGATTGAGGTTGAGCTAACTTACGACAAGTCTCGCAAGCTGAAGGATTCGGAGATCTCAGGCGGCGATATGGTCACCAGAGAGGCGTGGGAAACGCAGCAGGCGGCTCAACAACCGAAGCTGGAGATTTAACCGCAACATCTGGCGCGACGACTGTTCAGACTTTAGCGACATTATGAAGGCGGCTCAATGAGCCGCCTTCGCGTTGCTAACAGTAATTCGTATTGCGCCTAGCTCGCTGCTGGTGCAAGTTTGCGGGAGAAGAACTCCGCCATTTCGTTGAAGGCGTCCGTGCCTACGTCATCGGTACGAAGCTGTCCGTTCTGGATCATGAAACCGTGCGGTTCGCCGGAGTAAACCTTGAGTTCAAAGGTTTTGCCCGCTGACTGCAACTTGGTGGCGTACTCGTAGATGCTGGCGATTGGACTCGGTTGATCTTCCGTGCCGTGAATGATCAGCATCGGTGCATCAAGCTGGTCGATGAAGCTGGCTGGAGGGGGCGTTCCATTGTTGGGGAAGCCGTACCACGCTACGCCTGCCTTGAACATCTTCATCTGCGGCAGCATCAGCATGGTGTAGCGTCCACCAGCGCAGAATCCAGTCAAACCGAGGCGCTCGGCATCCACATCGCTGCGGGCAGTCAGATAGGTCACGCTGTCGTTGAGAAGCTGCATCATGACATCATCCGCCAACTCCTGACCGAATGTTTGCCAGCCGACTGCCAGCACCACGAAGCCTTCCTTCGCCAGATTATCGGTCATGGTGCGGTAGCCTTCTTCCAATCCCCGGAACGAGTGGATCAGGATGATCGCGGGGAATGGTCCGTCGCCTTCGGGTACCGCTAGGTACGATTTGTAAGCCTTGCCGTCGCTAGTTACATCAACATCACCTGCGGGATCACCATCTTGTGCCGATACCACCACAGGCATGGCTGCTACGCTTAATAACAGTAAGACGATAAAGACAAATTTCGCTTTCATGAACGCTATTCCTTTCAATACACAGAACTCACAATACGCGGGAACAAGGAAACGATAATTGGTGGGGAGAGCAGCGGGACGGCGATGGTCGGGTAAAGGCAGTTTATCCGATCAATCCTCCTTGCCTAATTAGGCTTACCGGAAGAATAGCATAACTAAGCCTTCAAGCCCGCTGGAATTAGCCTTTTCTAAAGCGCCTTTAAGCAAGCACAGCCGTTAGCTCAGTGCTCATGGGTAGCCGGGGATATGAAACTTCGCTGGCGCTAATCTAGACGGAAACGTTCTTCTGCCCAGTGATGCAGCCGCTGCCACAATAAGGTGTTGACGGTGATCACGGTAACGATCATGGTCAGCGTAGCGGCGAGCAGCATGTTGTAATCACCTTTTGCTGTCGAGTCCGCGATGATCGAGCCAAGACCGGGTACGCTGTACACTTGATTCTTGAACTCGGTGTACTCTGCCACGATACTGGCGTTCCAGGCACCGCCGCCGACGATATTCAGTCCGGTGATGATGTAGGGGAGCAGGACAGGCAGAATCAGTGTGCGCCAGCGTGACCAACCATCGATCTTGTACAGACGGGCGGCATCTTTTAGTTCTTGTGGCAGCGAAGAAGCGCCAGCGATCACGTTGAACAGCAGATACCACTGCGTGCCCAACATCATCAGCAAGATCGCCGCGCCATCCAATCCGAACGGTAACGCCACCAATGCTCCGACCAACACGGGGAAAAACGCTGTCGCAGGCACAGCGGCGATGCTTTGCACCAGCGGCTGCAAAATCGCGGATAATCGCGGATTGGTGCCGATCCAGACGCCGACGGGAACTGTCCACAGTAAGCCGAGTATCGAAGCGATCACCACTCTGCCCGTCGATGCCACCACGCCGCCAAGAATACGCGCCCACTGTTCGCCCGGCAGCGCGATCATTTGCCCGACCACTTGTATCGCGCCAAAAAGGATTGCCAGAACGATGGCTAGCATCAGGATCGTCCGCAGTACTGACCAGAGCGTAATTTTTCCTGTTGCTGCCTGTTCACCAGCTTTGATCGCCTTCCCGAAACGACGATCCAGAAATTCGCTGAGAGGATTAAGGATGACGCTGTTTAGTCCGTGTACCAGAAAAGAACGACTCATGATCTCGTAGAACCATGATCTCGGCGGTTCCTCGCTCTCGATCAAATCAGTGCGGAAGCGCTCCGACCATGCGATCAGCGGCTGCCAGACAAATTGATCAAGCATGATGATCACGAGGATCAACGTGACGAAACCCAGCAAGATCGCTGTGCCATCGCCTAATTCCACCGCCCGCTGCAAATAGGAACCAAGTCCGAGCAGGCGGAAGTCGCGCCCACCAACGCGGAACGTTTCTGCCGCCATCAGGAAGAACCAGCCATTTGCCCACGAGACCACGCTGTTCCAGACCAAACCGCGCACGCCGAAGGGTAGTTGCAGATAACGCAGCCGATACCACCAGTTCATGCGGTAGTTGAGTGAGGCTTCTTGTAGATCGCGGGGGGCGGTGCGTAAGGACTGGTGGAAGCTGTAGGCGATGTTCCACGCTTGACTGGTGAAGATCAACACGAAGGCGGAGACTTCCAGTCCGATGCGCTGCGGCAATAGCGTGGTCAAAACAACGAACACGACGGGCAGAAAGGAGAGCAGCGGAACGGACTGCAGCACATCTAGAATCGGCATCAAGACGCGCTCGGCAGTACGTGAGCTAGCAGCCAGATAACCGAACACCAGCGCGAATGTCAGCGACAGTAGATACGATGCCGTCATCCGTCCGATAGAAAGCAGCGCATACCACGGCAGCGAGGAAGCGTGCAAATCGACCTCTGGACCGACAACAGAGGCAGGTGCCGCCAAGCGAATACCAGCGTAGAGCAATACGATGATGGCGAGGACGATCAAGACGTCGCCGCGCCTCAGGAAGCGCCCAATAGGTTGAGCCGAGCCGAGCGTTTTGCGTTGCAGGATGCCCATATGCAACCAGCCGCCTTTCAGAGCTTATTTCTGATCGGGATTCCCGCGCTCGTTTTGACGTTCTATCCGCAAGGTCGGGGTTTAGCTGCTCAGGAAAACGCCCTCCGCACATGGAGATCGGAGGGGTGGAGATAAGTCGAGGTAACTGGTCAGCAGTACAAGTGGCTCAGGGCATCAGCACCAGCAGAGGGGTATGAGCCGAACCGATTGACAAGTTACATCACTTCAGAGGCAATGCCGCTGCTCCCTCCGAGCTGTGCGGGTGCGCCTTTCCCCCGACGATCAGGATCACGAGGGCGGGACACCGTTGGGAACTAGGCGAGTCGTCCATTCGGACCTTTACCACTAGCCGACGTTAACAGACGCGGCAACTATAGCACTGGCGTACAAGGCGCGTCAAGCGATAGGCAATAGTGCTATGCGATGATCGTTGTTGTGCAGATTATCGCGCGTTGTCGAAACACTGCACGATGCCTTCATATTCAGGGTAAGCCGTCTCGGTGTAGCTGCCGTTCATGTAACGCCCGATCACTTTGCGCCAGAAGTGCTGTGCATTGGTGTTGTCGCGCATTTCGTAAACTTCCCAACTACCGCGAAACTGATCGAACAGCCGCGTCGCCGCTTGCTCTCCGATGCCTAAGCCCTGAAAGCCCGCAAGGACGAAGAATTCCGCCATATAGATCACGTTGGATGCGCCGGTGAAATGGCTATCGATGTTGACATCTACGATAGCAAATCCGGCGATCTCTTGATCGACGATCAGCAAGATACTGTGCCGGAATGGCTGGCGAAAGAAGGTATAGCCAACATCCGGATCAGGAAATCGACCCTCACTGCTAACGCGATAGCGGGTGAAGCGGCTGTACTCGTAGAGATAGAAATCCCAGAGGTTACGCAGCAATTCTCGATGTTGTTCAAGATCAGCAGGGATCAGTTGCAAGGACATGCTCATCACGTTCCAGAAAGCATCTACGCCAGACTACTGCTTTTTTAACTTGCAACTAGTTAACTTTCAAACTTCACAATGCTCTGGCAGTTAATTTGGCAGCTTTACTCGGGCGAACTTAACCGGATCGACCCAATTGCCGTTGACACCGATCTCCCAGTGCAGATGTGGTCCGGTGCTGCGTCCGGTAGTGCCACTCAAGCCAATGACATCACCCTGCATCACCATCTGACCGGGTACGACGTAAAGCACCGACAGATGCGAGTAGGAGCTGAACACGCCCCAACCGTGATCGATGATCACATGATTGCCGTGAATGTCCAACGGGCGGGCGAACACGATGCGACCATTCGCCGAGGCGTAGACCGGTGTGCCTGCCGCCGCGCTGAGATCGACGCCTGTATGCCGCCGCGCCTCACCGCCATTGAAAGTGCGCACGCTGCCGAACGGTGATCCGAGGCGTCCATTCAATGGATAGGTGAATAAACCATCCCAGTAGCGTTCTGGCGTTACCACGCTGAACACGGAGAGGATGCGGGCGTCTTCGTTGGTCTGAATCACAGGATTGAGCAGATTAACCTTGTTGTTGGGAAGCACAAAATCCGATTCCGCGATGAAGCCGCCGGAAGTTACCTTGATCGTATCTTCCCAATCGATCTTGCTGCCGTCCGTCTCGTAGAGCGTCACCTTGATCGGATAATCGTTGATCTTCTGGCGAAAATCGACACTAATCAAGCTGGCGAATCCTTGAGAGGTGGCGAAAAAGGGATATTGGCGATCAAAGACCACTGCTACGCCACCCGCCAGCTTCGGTCCGGTCACTTTGATAATGCCCACGCTGCCCTGTTCGATCCAGTCGAACTGCTTTTCGATCACGATCTGGCTTTGCGCCGAAGCGGTATAGCTCAGTCCGAAGGTGGTCAGCGCGACGATGACCAATACGAGCGCAAAGAGGGATTTTCTCAGGTTAGGTTTCATGGTAGTTCGCATCTTTTGCTATCGGCGCGGAATCGTACCACGCGATAGGCTTCTTCCCAACGGCAGCGGGGATGACGAAGGGAAAACGTCAGCCGCACGGAGTGAATCTTCTGTCCTTTACGGATTATGTGCTTAACCCCATGCGCATATTTCCAACGGTACAATCTGGCTGCATCCAAGTGATGTCTGTTATCACCTTAGGCTGAGTTTAACACTGGATTAGCTATGTCTACTCGTGTCTGGCGCTGGCTGAGATTAGCGCTTGGTCTGGCACTGATCGTCGCACTGTTGCCCATCCTGTTGACGCCGGAATTCTGGTCAACGTTAGCTGGAGTCAACGTGCCGTTGGTCGTGGTGGCAGCGCTGTTCTCTGCCGCCAGCGTGATCTCTAAAGCGTGGCGCTGGGGTGCGGTGATGCGCTGGCGCGGTATCCCCCTCTCCGCTAGTTATCTGGTCAGCAGCTACTTTATCAGTGTGTTTTTCAATAACTTTCTGCCATCAGGCATGGGCGGTGATGTCGTCCGCGCTTACGAGACCGCCCGCGATACGGGTCAGCGCGCCGCCTCAGTGATTGGCGTGGTGATTGAGCGCGGCAGCGGGATGCTCAGTTTGTTCGCGGCGGGTAGTTTGGGCGCGATATTCGTCCCGGGTATTCCGACTAGCATCGTGCTGCTGGCGCATGGCTTGTTCATCGGATCGCTGGTGGGGATCGCGGTATTGTGGTCGGATGCGGCGGCAAATCTGTTAACAAGGCTCACTCGGATTTTTCCGACTCGCTTGCGCTCCGTGTGGGATAAGATGCTGCGCTTGCATGCTGAGTTTCGTGCTTATCGCCACGAGTGGCGCTTGTTCGTCACCGTAATGGCGCAGTCCGTCGTCACGCTGATCACCACGCTGATGTCAGTTTACGCGCTATTGCTGGCTTTTGATCAGCATGTCGCTTTTGGTGCATTCGCGGCGGTGTTCGCCATCGTCACCGCCATCGACGTGATACCCCTCTCGCTCAATGGTCTGGGCATCCGCGAGGGTAGCTACGTCTACTTTCTCGGCTTGCTCGGCGTAGCAACCGAAGCCGCGCTAGGGATCGCCGTGCTGGTGCGCCTGATCGTCACGCTGCTGGCGTTGATCGGCGGGCTGGCATTCCTGTGGCGAAGTACGCGCCACTGACGGTATGCTTAGGTCATTAATCGCAGGTAACGTGTGACATGGCTGCACTTTTCCTCCACACCCGTTACTCAGTTCATCATTAAATCTAGCCTTTATGCCCACTTCCCGACGCCCCTTGGCGCTGATTGTCGTGCTGCTGCTCGTATTCCTGTGGTCACGGGCGCACGAGATACTGCTGCTGCCGCTGTTTTTAGACGAGTCCTCACATCTAACCCGTGCGCAGTGGGTCTGGGAAGGTAAACCGTTTTTTCTGCTGCAAACAGGCAAGGCATTAGCGCCTTACATCGCCTCGCTGATGAACCCCTATTCTGTTGCGCCGTACATCGGGCGGATAGTCGTCGCACTGCTAGGCATGATCGGTATTGCCGCCGCTTACGCCATCGGGCGCGATCTCCATTCGCGGCAGGCTGGCTTACTGGTGATGGGATTGTGGATCGTTTGTCCACAACTTTTTTTCTTCGAGCGCATGGCGTTAGTGGATACGACCATGAGCGCGACGGCTCTGCTGGCGCTGTGGCTAGCGATTCGGATGTTGCGGGGTAGCAGCGTAGTCTTGCCGATTCTGTGTGGTGTGGCGCTGGTGCTCACGGTCACCGCGAAATTCACGGGCATTGTTTATCTACCGATCCCCATCGCGGTAGCGTTCCTTGTCGGCAAGCTGTCTTGGAAATTGCGGCTGCGTCAGATCGTGATTTGTTATCTGATCGCCGGTGCATTGCTGGCACCGATGGCTGCTTATCTGACCGCCGAGGATATCGATCCTACTGGACAAAGCACAGGATTGACTTCTACCGACACCAATACCCTTCCGGCACGGCTGGAACGCAATCTGACCAATTCGCTCAATGCCGAAGTCACTTACTTCGGTGCGCCGTTCCTGAGCCTTGCTGCCGCTGCTGTCCTGATTGCGTTGCTGTCGATGCCTCTTCGCACACTGCTGATCCTTGCGTGGATTGCCATCCCGTTCGCCGCTATCGTCGCTACCGCACAATCGCTGTGGCTGCGTTATCTCAGTCCACTTGCACCCTTTATCCTGATCATTATCGCCTTTGGCGTGTTCCAACTGGGCAAAGGCGTTGACAGGCTATTGCGGCGATCTGCTGCTCCTAACTTCACAACGGCACAGTCGCTGTCGGGTTCGATCCTTGCTGCGGTGCTGGTAGTTCTGTGGTCGTTGGGGATCGGTGTGCCTTTCATCGTCACCGCTTACCGCGCTCCTGATCAACTGCCGCTGCCTGCCGGAGATCGCCGCGAGTACATCGAGTGGATTCCTTCCGGTTATGGGATTCGTGATGCGGCTGACTACATCAACGAGCATCTAGATCAGCCAGTCACACTGATTGGCACGGCGGTAAACTGCAATGCCGCACGCTTATATCTGAAATTTGAAACGCCCGTCACGATGTTGTGTCCGGGCATGGATTGGAGTGGGCGCAATCCTGAACTGGTGGCAGACATCAAGGATCGTATTCAACAGGAAGGCGAGATCTACATCTTGACTGAGGATAAGCAGCCACCGACGGTGGACATCCGCAACTTTGACGGACGACAGGAGATCGCCAGCTTCAGCCGCCCCTCAGATCGCTACACCGTGCGCTTATTCATTGTGCGGGCAGGTGGGTTGCCGCCTCAAGAGGAAAATGAGTGATCGAGCAACGGCGTGGTTTACCGCCGCATATTTTCGTTACAATGGTAGCTACTACGTTCTGCTTTGGTCTATGATGAGTGTATGAGCAAAACGACCTATTTCGTCAACAGCACCGATCTCTCTTCTATCGAGGCACTGATCGACGCTTTCGGCGCAAGGTACAGCGAACACGAGCAAGCGATCCGCGCCATGCTGCAACTGCACGAGCAGGCATTTACCCTGCGTCTCGATTTCGTCAGCCGTCCACAAATGATGCCATTGGAAGATGCCTTCACCTTTGACACCCTCACCGATGAGTTGGTGCTGTTCGATAACGATCCGGCGGTGCTGGTGGATGCGATCTTAGAGATGGCGATGTATGTGCGTGGTTTCCAGACCTCGATGTCGGGCTATGACGAGTGGAAAACGCAGTTCACCATCGGCGCATGGCGGCATGTGCGGCGCAACATCAAGGAACGGCACGGCTACGAGTCCGCGACGCGCTGGCAGTTTCCGTTGGAGCAGGAAGGCGTAGATCGCTTCAACGCGCAAACGTTTGAGGCGATGTTATTTCTGGCAGGGCGACCCGAAGGCGAGGCGATCTTCCCGCACGGCGCAAACGCGCAGGTGGTGGAAGCGTATCAGCGCCTGTACCGAATCATGGAAGCTGTTGCCCTCGACATTAGCCTCGACGATGCCGAGCTTTTCAATCGACGGCTAGTGCGGGCGATTGGGCGCGTTGAGGAGTCGATCCTGCCCGGTGAACCATCACCGTTTGACGATATGCTCGGACCCGGCGGCTTCAACGAGCGATTCTTCAGCTTCGGGATTGATGATTAGAGGCTGCGCGGCGCGATTGGTGTTGTTACAGAAGAACGATCACCATTAGTAATCAACGATTTGCTTCTAGAAGTTCCGGTTCAGGAATCGGCAAATTCATTTCTAGCGCCGTTGTCAGCCATGCACGTTTGGCATCCTGAATCATTTCTAAAGTGTCGTTCCAGTTCTCGCCATTGGTTACACAACCTTCTAGCAGCGGGATTTCTGCAAACCAAAAGCCATCGATATCGGGCGTAAGTTCGATGGTGTATGGCAGTGACATGTAGTAGTCGAGGTCTTTATTCTTAATCGCTGTCATCTTCAGTTTCAACCTCATCCCACTCTGCAATAATCTGGTCGATCAATTGTAATGCCCTTTTCACGTAAATAGGCTTTACGGGCGACGAAAGGGAACGACGAACAATTTCACCGCGCCGCCAACGACTACACTGAAAGTGTAGTGACTCCCCACAGTGTTCCGATACTCGAATCCATAATCCTCAAGTACAAGCCGCAACTCGTCAAGCGATACGTTATTAGGATTACGACGCAAACGCTCTAAGCGTTTTTTGCGCTTACTCAATTTCTACCGACTTTCGACATTCTCAAAAGAGAAAGACTGCTACTTCACTTCTCTCCCGCCAGATAGTCCTTCAGGAACTGACCGGTATAGCTCTCTGCCACTTCGGTGATCTGCTCCGGTGTGCCGCAAGCGATCAACTGACCGCCGCGATCTCCGCCTTCCGGTCCCATGTCAATGAGCCAATCTGCCACCTTGATGATGTCCATATTGTGCTCGATCACGCACACCGTATTGCCCTGATCGACCAGTGTTTGCATCACCTGAATCAGACGTTCCACGTCGGCAGCATGTAGACCAACGGACGGTTCATCCAGCACGTAGAAAGTCTTACCTGTACTGCGCTTGCTCAACTCGCGGCTCAATTTGATGCGCTGCGCTTCACCGCCGGAGAGCGTGGTCGCGGGTTGCCCGATACGGATATAGCCGAGTCCCACCGCGTCCAGCGTTTCCAACGGGCGATGGATGTGCTGGAAGTTCTTGAAGAACTCCAAGCCCTCGCTAACTGTCATATCAAGGACGTCAGCAATACTCTTATCCTTGTACTTGACCAGCAGCGTTTCCTTGTTATAGCGTGCCCCCTTGCAGACATCGCAGGTGACAAAAATATCGGGCAGGAACTGCATCTCGATCTGCAACTGTCCCTGACCTTCGCAGTTCTCGCAGCGTCCACCTTTGACGTTGAAGCTGAAGCGACCCGGACCATAGCCGCGCACCTTACTCTCCGGCATCTCCGCGAATAAGTTGCGGATATTGTCGAACATCTTGGTGTACGTTGCCGGATTGCTGCGCGGCGTGCGACCAATGGGCGACTGATCGATATTGATGATCTTGTCTAGCTGCTCCAAGCCTTCGATCGTGTCGTGTGCGCCGGGGCGTTCCTTCGCGCCATTGAGCGCCATCGCTAGCTTCTTGTATATGATCTCATTGAGCAGCGAGGACTTGCCACTACCGCTGACTCCAGTGATCACTACCAGCTTACCCAGCGGGACTTCCACATCGACGTTCTTAAGGTTGTTCTCCTTCGCCCCGCGTACCACGATGCAGCCACCAGTACCCTCGCGCCGCTTCTGCGGGATCTCCACGCGACGACGACCACTCAGGAATGCTCCGGTGATGCTGTTCTTATCCTTCATGATGTCCTTGGGCTTACCCGCAGCGATGATCCGTCCGCCGTGTTCGCCAGCACCGGGACCGAGGTCGATGATCCAGTCAGCGGCACGCATGGTTTCGTCGTCGTGTTCGACCACCAGCAGCGTGTTGCCCAGATCGCGCATCCGTTCCAGCGTGTGAATCAGTCGTGCGTTGTCACGCTGATGCAACCCGATAGAAGGTTCGTCCAGCACATAGAGCACACCCGTTAGCTGACTGCCGATCTGCGTCGCCAAGCGGATGCGCTGCGCTTCACCGCCAGAGAGCGATCCCGACGAGCGCGACATTGACAGGTAATCCAAGCCGACATCAACGAGGAAGCTGACTCTCGCCTCGATCTCCTTCAATATCTGGAAGGCGATCTGGCGCTCCATCTCGGTCAGCAGCGGTGCTGATCCGTTGCTGCCACGCAGCGACTGCACCCAATCCTTGAGCTTCAGTACAGGCATCCGACTGACGATGTGGATCGGCTGTTCGGCAATCGTGACTGCCATGGCTTCAGGGCGCAGACGATAACCACCGCAGGTAGGGCATGGACGTTCCGCCATCACTTGCTGGTACTTCTCGCGCATGTAATCGGAGGTCGTCTGCTCGTAGCGGCGCTGCACGGTGTTGATCACACCTTCCCACGTAATGTTATAGGTGCGGACATCGCCGTTGCTCGCCTCGTAGCGGATCGGGTACTTACGCGCACCTGTACCGTAGAGGACGATCTTTTTCTGCTTATCGTCGTAGGTTTTCCATGCCTTGTTGATGTTGATGCCGTTTGCTTCCGCCACTTGCATCAAGATCGAACTGCTGGCACTATCTACCGAATGCCACGCTTCATCGCTGATGGCACCGTCGGCAAGCGAGAGGTCGGGGTTAGGGACGATCAGGTCAGGATCGATCTCCAAACGCAGTCCAAGCCCCTGACAGGTCGGGCAAGCGCCGTGCGGACTGTTGAAACTGAAGGTGCGCGGTTCGATCTCCGGGATCGAGCCGTGACCATTCACGCAGGCAAGTTTCTCACTGAACAAAATATCGACGGGATGCTCGGCATCGGTTACATCGTTAACGATCACCAAGCCGTCGCCCATCTCCAACGCCGTCTCGATGGAGTCGGTCAGGCGGGTGCGGGCGGACTGCGCTTCCTCGGCACCCGAGTCATCGTAGTGGCGCACCACTAGACGATCTACTACCACCTCGATGGTGTGCATCTCATAGCGTTCGAGTTCGATCTCCTCGTCGGCATCGCGCACCACGCCATTGACGCGCACGCGCACGAAGCCTGCTTTACGCACATCCTCAAATACTTTCTCGTGCCGACCTTTGCGATCCTTGATCAGCGGCGCGAGGACTTGGATACGTGATCCATCCGGCAGTGCTTCCACATTATCAACGATCTGCTGGGCGCTCTGTGCCACCACTTTCTCACCGCAAATAGGACAATGCGGGATGCCGACACGGGCATAGAGCAGACGCATATAGTCGTAAATCTCAGTGACCGTGCCTACAGTGGATCGCGGGTTAGCACTGACACCGCGTTGATCGATGGAGATCGCAGGTGAGAGTCCTTCGATCTGATCGACATCCGGTTTTTCCATCTGCCCGACGAACTGACGTGCATACGCGGACAGCGATTCAACATAGCGGCGTTGCCCTTCCGCGAAGATCGTATCAAAAGCAAGCGACGATTTGCCGCTGCCTGATAAACCCGTGATCACTACTAACTTATCGCGGGGTATCTCCACGTCGACGTTCTTGAGGTTATGTTCACGCGCGCCACGAACGATGATCTTATCTTGCGCCATTGCTCAGTACACTCCGCACTACGCAATACGATGAGAGGAGGGAGGTCAGTCGGTCAAATTGTCAATTAGTAGGAGAACAAAAATCTATTCGGTTTCCGTAGATAAATCAGACAAATCTGGCGCGTGGAATTGTCCTTGTGCATCAGGATCGAAAGCGACCACGCGCACCACCGCATCGAGGTTCAGTGGACCGTATAGATGCGGGAAAAACTCATCCACAGAAGGAGAGTGTTCGTACAGTAGTTCCGGCAAAGTCAGTTGTGGATCGATGATCAGTAAGAGCAGCCCACGTTGACCGGCATAGTAGCGATTAGCGGTAGCGGCGACTTGGACGAGCGTTGAACAGTGTATGAATCCTTCACTGGTCAGCGACTCAGCGGTGTAGTTGCCCTGTGACTGCGCTTGCTGCCAACTATCGCGGGTGGTGATGTGCGCGATCAAGGTCACTTGCGCCCCCATTTCGTTCAGAATGCGACGGTGAATCGTACATCTGTTCGATGGGGGTGTCAAGGGCGAGCTGGCGAACTTAATCTTTGCTTAAGGAGTAGCAGTTGATGCAGTTGCTGACCTGAAATCTGGCAAATCCTCTTGCATGATCACCAGTGGATTGTTGACGAAAGCGACCAGGTTATCTTGCTCAGGCAGACTCCAGATCCACTCCCATGCCAGCACGAAAACGAAGCGCGGATAGGTGTCGCGCAGTTCATTCAGCAGTTCCAGCATGTCGTAACGCGAACTTTGGGAACTGGCTGCTGGACGCGGTGCCCACGAGAAAATGCCCATCGGCTTACCTAATTTAACCAGCCGCTCGTAAGTGTCTTCATACATCAGGTCGAGGTGGCTCTGATCGGGCAAATACGTTGACTCGATACCCACCAGATCCACATAACCGTCACCCGGATAATAGGTATCAACGGGCGTGTGCATGCCCTGATCAGGCGATGGCGAATAACTGAACAGCAAGTTGTCTAAGCCGCGTGTTTCGGTCAGATATGTGAACATATGCTGCCAGAACTTAGCGAAATCCTCCGGCTGCTGCTGATTCCACCAGTAGCGATTCTGGTTCGCGTTGATGAACGGCTTCCAGATAACGACAACACCTGCATCACGCAGATCGGTCAGATAGTCCCCCATCCGTTCGAGATCTGCGAGATAACGTATGGAGGCGTCAGTTGTTCCCTCGATCAGTTCAAGGATAGAGCTTTTGCTGCAATCTTCTGGCACACAGCGCGAATAGGAGCTGGGTGACCATGGATTATTCGCCTCCCAGCTCACCACTACCAGTTGACCAGAATCCCACGCTTCTTTCAGATAAGGAATGAAGGTCTGCTCGTCCCATTCCAACGCAGCGAAGTCAACTCCCGTCATCGCTGGATGCTTACCAGTTCGCTCGACTACGCCATCGTGATAGCCCCGCAACACGGCTATCGTCTCGTCATCGCCTCTGCCGCCCGCCTGACCAAGGATGATACGCTTCTCTATTCGGTCTGGATCGCTCAGTTCCTGCAAATACTGCAGCACAAGGCGCGTCGCTGGCGAAGCATTCGGTGTGACTGGCTCTACACTTGAAGGTTGTGCTGGCAATGCCGTCTTGGTTGCGTTAGTCATTGAGACAGCAGCGTTCGGATCAGAGTCCGCCAGGGTTGCCGCTACCTGATCAGCAGCAGGCAAACGCAGTGCGATCACGATCACCACCGAGACGGCAATTAGCGCGATGATGCCAACTAAAGGGATCACCATGGCGGGCAGTGAACGAGGCACAATGCGTTTACGCGGCGTAGGCAGTGCCTCAATACTTGGTGTCGAGGTGTCCGCAGGCGCAATATAGCGCATTCTATCGGTGGGGATGGTGTCCTTGTGGCTGCTGTTGCCGTGTTCTGACTTGTTACTGTCCTCGACGTGATTGCTCACTGGCGGACGCAGTGTCACGATCACTGTCGCCTCTGATACTCCGCCGTTGATTGCCGTTTGCTCGCGTGGTTCATCAATGCTCGCAGGTGTAATGCCAGTTAGCGCCAACCTGAGAGATGTAACAAATGCTTCAGCCGACTGGAAGCGATCTTCTGGCTTTTTCGCTAGTACCTTGTTCAAGACGATTTCTACGGCTGTTGGTAGATCGGCGCGATGTTCATGTATGGGTGTCGGGGGTTCGTTGAGATGAACGAACATCATCTGGTAGGGTGTGCTGACTTCGTATGGAAGTTTGCCTGTCAGCATCTGGTAAGCGATGACACCCAGCGCATAAATGTCGGCACGGTTATCAACGGCGATCCCGGAGCGCCATTGTTCAGGAGCCATATAATAAGGCGTGCCTAACAAACCGCTATCCGTCGTTAACAGCGTGAGGAGGTCTTTGTCTGGCAGTAATTTCGCCACACCAAAATCCGTCAGAATCGCGTTTTTCTTGTGTTCATCTAGCAAAATGTTGTCTGGCTTCAGATCGCGGTGAACAATGTGTTGCTGATGAGCAAAATCCAGCGCAGCGGCGACCTGATCTAGGAGCGTGATCTGCTCGTCCTGCGAATGCTGCTCTCTCAGGAACTGCGCCAGACTGCCGCCGTTCAGCAGTTCCATAACAAAGTAGAGATGTCCGTCTGCTTCGCCGTGATCGACGATCTTAATAATGTGTGGATGTTGCAGACCTGCCGCGATCTCGGCTTCACGCTCGAACCGCTTAACGAAGTTGGATTCGGTAGCCAGCTTGGCGTCGATGACCTTGATGGCGAATTCCTGACTATCCGCGCGTCGATAGCACCGATAAACCGTTGCCATACCGCCCACGCCCAGAATGTCTACCAGATAGTAATCACCGAGTGCGCGTCCCACTAGATCTGCCATGATCGCTACCTCGAAAGGCGACAGTGACGATGCAATGTAACTCGTTTAGTATAAATATCTCTTGAAGAACATAAAAATATAAGCCCACATATTTTCCTATATTTTTACAAGATTTTCTAAGCTCCATTTTCGTTATTAGGTTCGAGGCAAAACATCGTATTGTCCTGCCCTGTGCAATCGACCAAGTCTTAAGTCAACTGAGTGGCGAATTTAACATTTTCTTAACATTCCGTCGCTAGATTTCTCTATGGCTCATTTCGAGTTAATTGCGAGGAGATGCTTTCCCATGAAGTTCACCAAAGTAGTGGTAGTGTTAATGGTGGTGGCGTTGTTGTTGGGCGTTGCCAACACACGCACAACCGCCCAAGATGGCGCTTATGTCAAAACTTTTGATCTCAAACTGCCAGTAGCCGACGGCGCTTACGCGGGTATTGACCCCTCCGGCGCGACGGTAGTGTGGTGGCACAATCATACTGGCACCCGTAACGACGCCGTGCAAGCGGCAGTTGAAGAATTCAATAGTGGTAACCCTTGGGGCATCAAGGTCGAAGCGATCAGCAAGTCTGACTACGTGACGATCTATCAGGCGATGTTGGCAGCCATTCAGACAGGCGATGTTCCTGAACTGACTGTTGCCTATCAGAATGAAGCCGCCACCTATCAGAACGCGAAAGCACTCGTTGACCTCAACGTGTTCACCAACGATCCCGTGTTGGGCTTCGGCAAGGACTTCACCGACGATTTCTTTCAGGGCTTCCTCGCTTCTGACCTGAACCCACAATTTGAGGGTGCTCGTCTGGGCTTGGCGGTCTACCGTTCGATGGAAGTGCTCTACTACAACGTTGATGCCCTGACCAAGATGGGCTACAGCGCACCGCCCAAGAACTGGGACGAGTTCAAGGAAATGTCCTGCAAGTTCGTCAATGACGGACTGGGCACCGATGGTTATCAGGTTCGTACCGATGCCTCCTTCGTGGCTGCTGCTGCTTTCGCTCAGGGTAGCGACATCTACGACGCCGCCGCCAACAAGTTCACCTATGACACGCCCGAAGCCAAGGTCATGCCGCAGGTGATGCAAGATATGGTTGCCGAAGGCTGCGCCAAGGTGATCACCGAGTCACGTGGTGACCAGAACTCCTTCGTCGCTGGTCAGTCACTGTTCTACACTGGCTCCTCGTCGGGTCTGCCCTTCGTCGCCTCCGGTATCGCTGGTGCGCCGACGCAGTTCACCTTCGACATCGCGCCGATCCCCTACAAGGATCAGCCCGTCCAGAATGTCTACGGTGCCAGCAACTCCATCCCCGTAACCACCCGCGAACAGGAATTGGCAGCATGGCTGTTCCTGCGCTGGTACGATGAACCTGCTCAGCAGGCTGCATGGGCGAAAGCTTCCAACTACTTCCCCGTTCGTCAATCGACGGCAGATGAGTTGACAGACTATTTCGCCACCAACAAGCCTTATAAGAGTGCGTTCGATCTGTTGGGTAGCACCAAGGCTGAACCGCCAGTCGCTGGCTACAATGCAGCCCGTGGCTTCGCAGCCGATGCGATGAACAACGTCCTCGACGGTGCTTCAGTGGATGAAGAGTTTGCCGCACTGGAAGAAAAGGCGAACGAACAGCTCGATCTGTTCAAGCCCGGTTCCGCGCTGCCGACGCCGCTCCCCACCGCGACAGCAACGCCAACCAAGTAATCTGATCTCCTTGTAAGTTGGGCTAAAAGCATGAAGCCCTCGATGATGTGATGGTCATCGAGGGCTTTTCATTTGCCTATCTTTGCTTCAGGCGCGATCCGCCAATTAGATTGCGCGTCGTCCCGATCCTGAAACAGCCCGCACATTTTCGCCATCGAATACCACATTCCCGCCGATTCGCACTTCGCGTACCCGACCAAAAACGCGTATCCCCTCGAATGGCGACCAGCGTGGCGCAGTATGCAGTTTGCTACGCTCGATCACGTAACTGGCGCTCAAATCGAGCCGCGTAATCGTTCCCGCTGGCGGCTGCACGCCGAATATACGCTGCGGATTGAGTGCCACCAATTCCACCAAGCGCTCCGCCGTGATCCTGCCCTCATGGACCGCCAAACCCAGCAGCGGGATCGTTGTCTCTAGTCCCGGCACCCCAAACGGCGGTTTGTTCGACTGCTTCTCCGCCAATGTGTGCGGCGCATGATCCGACTCGACTACATCTACTGTGCCATCGGCTATTGCTTCCCACAGCGACGCGCGATCAGCGGCGGTCTTGAGTTCCGGTTTCATCAAGCCGAGCGATCCTAGTGTTCCCAGATCATCTTGCGTCAGATAGAGGTGATGAGGCGTCACACCGACGCTAATCGGCAGTCCTTCAACTTTGGCAGCACGCAGCAGATCGATCTCCTCGCGGGTGCTGATGTGACAAAAGTGCGTGAACACACGGTACTGACGCACCAATGCTAGAATGTCCGCCACCGTTTGTTCTTCAGCGTGAACAGCTATTGGCTTGCGGGTGTTGGTCGCCGCCCACGCGCGGTAATGTGCTTCCCGCACCTGCTGATCCGCGATCAGCAGATCGCCCGTAGTAGCGTTGTTATAGATTTTCAGCCCACATACGTCATCAATGATCGCCGGATATTCGCGTTCATTGCCGTGCTGAGACGCGCCGAAATAGATGCCCCAATCGCACAGCGCGGTTTCCTGCATCCGGCGCAGCTTGATATCCAGCGCCGAACGCGTGATCGTGGCTGGTGGAGTATTAGGCATATCGAAGATTGCCCAGTAGCCACCTGCTAATGCCGCTGCTGTTTCCGATGCAAAGGTTGCTTTGTGTGCCCAGTCCAGATCGCGCAGATGCACATGCGGATCGAGTGCGCCCGTAATTTCTAGGATCAACGCTCCGCTCCCAATACCTTTGCCAGCAGCGCCATGCGCATATACATGCCATTCGCCATCTGCTGGAAATAGACACTGCGCTGATCCGCGTCGAGAACATCATGATCTGCCTGCGTGCCCATCTCGTGCTTGCGCGGCAGTGGATGCATTAAGATCGCCTTATCGCTGGCGCGTGCCATCGTCGCTGGCGTAACGATGAATTGATCAGCAATTGCCTCGTAATCTGCCCGCAGCGGGAAGCGTTCTTCCTGAATGCGCGTCCAGTAAATAACGTCGCTATCCCCAATAACTTCATCTAACTGCTGCGTCTCATAGACAGCAATATCCCGCGATTTCAGAAAAGACATTACAGCGGGCGGCATTTTCAGCATCTCTGGCGAGACGAACGCCAACGTGGTATTGACCGCGCCGTGCAGCGCGATTAGCTTGGCGAGGGAGTGAACAGTACGCCCGTAGAGCAGATCGCCCACCAGCGTGATCTTCAAGTTGTCCAGTGATCCCTTGATGTCGGCAATCGTGAACAAATCGAGCAGCGCTTGCGTGGGATGTTCACCAACGCCATCGCCACCGCTGACCACCACCGGGTGCGTGCCCAAACGTTCATTTAGCCGATCCAGATAATACGCCGCTTCGTACGAGGAGCGTACTTCGGGATGGCGCAGCACCACCACATCGGCATAACAGCCAACAGCTCGCACGGTGTCGGCAAGATTTTCGCCTTTGTACACTGACGAGAACTGCACGCCGCCGCTGGTGCTGATCACCTCGCCGCCAAGTCGTAGCATCGCCGCTTGGAAAGACATATCAGTACGCGTGCTTGCTTCAAAAAACAGCGTCGCCATCACCTTGCCGAGACACAGATCGACAAGTCCGCGATCTCCGCGCTGTACGCGCGTCCGCATTCGCGCTGCTGACTTGAACAGTGAATCCATGTCATCCGGCGCGAATTGTTCGACGGTGACGATATGTTTGCCGCGAAAATCGCCGTTGATGGCTTCCGGTACGTAACGTTGGGCATTATTCAGCGGTAGGGTCATCGGACTTGTTAGACTCTTTCTCTAGATCGCGGAGCATACTTTCGACGGCAGCGCAGAGGTTGGGGATATCCTCTACTGCATCCCATAAACGGATGGGAAGCACAATTCGATAATTGTGGGCAAGGAAATCACGGAAGCGTTTGACCTGACCCCAATCTGCGGATGGATATTTATCAAGCATACTATTGGGGATGCGTTTTAGAATTTCGCCGATAATTTCATAAGCGCGAGCAACTGCGTACTGTGTCTTCACATCGTTCAACGCATTTCTCTGCCTTCGGCTGTGAATTCCTGTACGAGTTGAAGTTGATCCAGCAGATCGTTCAAGTATTCAGCAGTTGTCACAGTCATAGTGCTATGGCGTCCCGTTTGACATTAACTAGAAATCGCCCTTTGAGTGCCACTTCTTCGACAATATCAATTTCTCTGCCGAGCAATTCCTTCAACGAATCCCAAAGTTCGAGCATGTTTCCTAGCCGAGCATCACTTTGAAAATTTACAACGAAATCCACGTCGCTATCGGGACGGGCTTCGCCACGCGCTACTGATCCGAACACACGCACGTTGTAAGCCTTGTGCTGTGCTGCCAGCCGCAAGATGTCGTCGCGCTTATCGCCAATGATCTCCGCTATTCCCAAACCAACTTTATCAACCATCGTGCATGATCCCGTTCGCTGTTGATCCTCTCCATTATAACCGGAGCAACACGCTGAGACGGAGGATCAAAATTGCCTACTTGACTTAGAGTGCGCTCTAACTCGTACACTGTGATCAATGGCTATTTTCATAAGGTTACTACAAGGAGTAATGGAGAATGAACAAGCGAACGTTAGGACGCTCCAACATCGAAGTGTCGCCGTTAGGGATGGGTTGCTGGGCAATTGGCGGCTTGTGGCGCTGGCTCGATGGTCCCGGTGGTTGGGGCGAGGTTGATGATGCAGAATCAATTCGCACGGTGCAGGCAGCACTCGATCATGGCATTAACTTCTTCGATACCGCCGCCAATTACGGCACAGGGCATAGCGAGCGCATCCTCGCGCAGGGCTTGCAGGGCAAACGGGATCGCGCGGTGATTGCCACCAAGTTCGGCTTCAATGTCAACGAGGCTGCCAAGCAAGTCACCTTTTATGCTGATCCAACAGATGTGGTCAAGAACTTACGCACCGAGTGCGAAACCAGCTTGCGGCGCTTGAACACCGATTACATCGATCTGTATCAGTTCCATGTCTGGGATTTTCCGCTGGAACATGCCGCCGCCGTGCGCGATCTGCTGGAAACGCTGGTGCGCGAGGGCAAAATCCGCAGCTACGGCTGGAGCACCGACTCGGTGGAGAATGCCAAACTGTTCGCGGAAGGAGAGCATTGTGTCGCTATTCAGCACGATCTCAACGTGGTCAGAGATGCGCCGGAGATGCTGGCACTCTGTGAACAATTGAATCTCGCCAGCGTCAACCGCAGCCCGTTGGCGCGTGGTGCCCTGACTGGTAAGTACACTAAGCAGACCGTATTTGCCGAAAATGATGTGCGCACTGATGACTGGTCGAAAGAAGCATTCTTCACGCCGACACTGGATAAACTGGCGGCACTGCGCGACATTTTGACCAGCAGCGGACGTTCGTTAACGCAGGGCGCGCTGGCGTGGATTTGGGGACGCAGCGAAAAGACAATTCCTATCCCCGGCATCCGCACGGTGGCGCAAGCAGAAGAAAACGCGGGCGCGATGAAGTTCGGTGCACTAACCGCTGATCAGATGCGTCAAGTAGACGAAATCCTGCGTCAGACAGCCACAAACTGACGCGCTATCCTCTCAGTCATGATCTTGGGGGATAACCTCCTCCAAGATCATGGGACTGACGGCAAACCCCTTATCTCGCTAGGATTAGAGCGACACCAGCGAGGATCATCCACAGCGACCAGACCAGATAGCTGATCGCATTGATCGCGCCTGCTGCCTTGAATCCGCTTTGCTCGAACACCCCGATGAATATTCCCACCGCTGCGACGATGCCGAGCAGCGCCAGCAAGCTGCCGAAAATAGGCGATGTCGTCATCATCACGCTGACAACAATCGTCCATGCGCTGGTGAAGATGTAGCCGAGATGTTCACCAATGGCTACGCCAGCATAGTTGTGGAATGCCTCGAATACCACGCCGATAGCATCTTTCGCTGCGCTGCTAGTGCTCGGATCGTTGTAGCGACGGGCGAGTACTGGCACGAGGAATGTCCAGCGGATCAAGCCGAATGCCTGTACCAACCCTGCCAGTACACCAATAATCCCTGATATGCCTGCCAAGAATGGGCGCTGCGCCGCAAACACATTTTGCACCAGCAGCGCAATCGGGATAAACAGCAATCCCGTCAACATAAAGACGTACCACTGCCCGATCAGGCGCGAGCCACCTGCGCTAAACTTCTGGAAGATATAATCGGTAGGCTTACGTAATATTTCTGGATATTCAAATGACCGTTGCAGCGATAGAAAGGCAAAGTTAAAGGCGATTGGCAGGATGATCAGCGCGATCCCCGCGAGCAGTGAGATAGACACGGTTTCCCCCTATGTCAGGCATGACGGTATTGCGAGTTGCCAGAAATGAAATTAGAGTGGATACTCTAATTAGAGTATAGGCTCTGAAATTCAGTTGTGCAATAGGAAAAATGAAGCGGTCATATTCAACATCGGCGCAGACACGTCTGCGTATTTTGGAGCAGGCACAGGAACTGTTTAACGAACAGGGCACCGCTGCCGTGTCTACCAATCATATTGCAGCGCGGGCAGGGATTAGTCCGGGTAATCTGTACTACCATTTCAAGAACAAAGAGGAGATCATCCGCAGCCTGCTGCATGTCATGGTGGCGGACTGGAATCCTTTGTATGTGCTGCCACAAGAATTGACGCCTTCAACAGTACCTGCGGTGCTGCGTCAAGCCTTCAAACTGGGCTTTGAGCTGATCTGGAAATACCGTTTCTTCTATCGAGAGCAGGTAGCCCTGCTGCGCCGTGATCCTGAGTTACTTCAGCATCACATGGAGATCACCGAACAGCGCTTGCAACAGCAGCGGGAGCTGGGCGAGTTATTAGCGGCGCATGGTCTGCTGCGCTTGCCAGCGGATCGTCGTGAGTATGAGAACGTCCTGACCATTGGCTGGATACTCAACACCTCGTGGCTTCTCCATCTAGAGTCGATAGGGATTAGCACGCCCTCCGAAGCTGATTTCGAGCACGGCGCTGATCTGTTGATGCAGTTATTCGAGCCGTACTTCATCCATGCGACACCGTAGGGGCGGCTCACTTCAGATTAGCAGGCAGTAAGCGTTCCACGATCACTACATCTTTCCACACGCCATCTAGCTGCGCGTGCTTCTCGTAGATGCCCACCTCGCGGAATCCAAAGCGCTGACATAACGCCCGTGATCCTGTGTTCTCCACGAAGATGCGAGAGAGCACTTTCCATAATCCTGCTTGCTCACAGGCGGGCAAGAATGCCGCCATTAAGGCGCTGCCGATGCCACGTCCTTGCGCGGCGTCAGCTACATATACAGAGAACTCAGCTATTCCAGCATAGCACTCTCGAGGGCGATAATCGGAGGCATGTATCCAGCCGAGCACCTCGCCGTCGATCTCCGCCACCAGCAGCGGATGACGCGGCACGCCGAACCACGATTGAATGTCGTCATTAGTGCGTTCGCGCGTTTCAAATGTAGCGCTGCGTCTGCGAATGCCCTGATTATAGATCGCCACGATTGCGCTGCTGTCAGTAGGTACAGCCTCACGCACGCGCAGATCATCCGAAGCTGCCATCGTTCACTCCACTACGATTTGCCATCAACTTGTACGAGCAATACTCTGATCTTAGCCTGCATCGCCGCCTGTTCCAACGCTCGATCACGGCGATCAGCACAACCGGAATCCAACCATTTTGAAACGGTTTCCCCTGTTTTGCCTGATACCTGCCTGTTATCACAGGCATTCCACCTTCAGTCCGATCCGTTCACATGGTAGAATGCAGTTGTCCGAGTTGACCGGGTGATCGCGCTGTCGTGGCTTCGGTTACGGCGGTGAGGAAAGTCCGCCCTCCATAGAGCACGATGCTGGCTAACAGTCAGGCGGAGCAATCCGACGGCACAGTGCAACAGAGAGGAGCATTGCTGGCGATTTCGTCGCCAGCGAGGGTGAAACGGTGGTGTAAGAGACCACCAGTGTCGGCAGTAATGTCGGCAGCTAGGCAAACCCCATTGGGAGCAAGGTCAAGCAGAGGTGAGGGGCTGCTCGTCCCGCTATCAGCCTCGGGTCGGCTGCACGAGGCGTTGGGCAACCAACGTCCCAGAGAGATGATCACCGCGTCGTTCGCGGCGCACAGAAGGCGGCTTATACGTTGGCTCGGACACTCCCCGCTTCAGATCGCACTCGCCGCTGACGCTCCAATACTGGCTTCTCGATAAGCAAGTGTGCTAACCACGCTACTATTACGCAGATGATCGCTCCTACCAACACCCATCCAAATCCTTGTGGCAGCACGCCCGTCGTTGACTGTGACATCAGCCAACCACCGATCAAGGCGATGATCGGGAAATGGATCACATACAGCGCGTAGGAAATATCCCCGAACCAGCGCAGGCGTTCCAGCAAGCGCAGCGATCCGCCGCGATTCTGCCATGCGAAGCACAGCGCCAGTAGTCCGGTAAAGCCAAGTCCCCACAGGAAATCCTGCACGACGGGATTGATCACCATGAACGGCTCGATGGTGAATGGCAGTACTACGAACAGCGCGGCAAGCGGCGCGATTTGCACGAAGCGCAGCGATAACCTGCGCACGTAGATTTCTGCCAGCAATGCGCCCATCCACCACGCGGGAAATGCCGCCGCCACCACGCGGATCAACTCCAGCGGCAATCCTGCGATGACGAAACTGAGCGCGAACAACGCCGCCACGATGCCCGTCGCCAGCCGGATCGAGCGTCGATTGATCAACCAGAATAACGGATAGATCAGATAGAAGAACCATTCATAGCGCAGCGACCATAGTGGTCCATTGGTTCCCCACGTCTCCGCGTTCGGGATCAGCAGCGCGTTGCCGATCACAGCAGGCAGCGAGTAATTGACGATCACATTCTGGTTAATCAGTGCATAGGGCGTGTGCTCAAAGTAGATCGGCAGTCGCGCGGCGATGCCAGCATAATCGACGGCAGCGGTCAGGATCATGGCGAATAGGAACAGCGGATAGATGCGCAGTAAGCGCCGCACCAGAAAGGGCAGCAAGTCGAATTGGCTATTCGGATCGCGCTGCTGATCGCGGGCATAGCGCAGGTGGATCACGAAGCCTGAGAGCACGAAGAAGAAGATTACCGCCTGATGCCCGTAGTTGAGCGTCAATGAGAGGTAAGCGAGGATTTTCTCGATAACAGAGTAGCGGCTTGGATCGAGCACGTAGCCTGTGCTGTAGCCTTCCCATAACAGCCAACGCGCATGACCAAGCATCACGTACAGCGCCGCCAACCCGCGCAAGCCGTCAAGGAAACCGATCCGATTTGAGGTTGTGGAGTTCGCCGCTGCTTCAGTCATGCCCGTCCGCCAACATAGCTACACTATTCGCGGCGAGAATTGTACACGACTGCTCTCCATTACTAACGAAACTAGGATCGCCACGACACGATCCTAGTTCGACTTAGCCAGTTTTAAGTGGCTCCGTTCTCATCGCGCGATGCTTGAGCGCCGTCCAGTTGTCATGTCAGTTCACTCCTACTCATGCACCTTAAACGCTCTGCCACGCGGTTCCGGCACCAGATCAGGATCGCTGGAGTCGAGGATCAGTTCGTGCAGTTCTAGCTTATTCGGCTGCGTGAATGCTTCGCGCGGCAGCGAACCGGATCTCGCATGCCCTTGCGTAAACTCCGGTGAATGTATCCACGCCTCGAAGTGCGCCCGCGATTCCCACATCGTTAACACAATATAGGGATCGCCCTCATTGACAGGGCGCAGTAGTTGGTTGCGGATGAATCCCGGCATTTTATCTACCAACCCAGCGCGATTGCGGAAATTCTGCTCAAACTGATCCGCGAAATCGGGATGTACATAAATACGGTTTGCAGTCGTAATCATCGGATGGCTCCTTAAAGCGTAACTTAGGAAACGGACATTGCTGGAAGGGTAGGATCAGTCAGCTTGATTTTGAACACCAGCAGACTGAACAAAAACAGGATGAACATGACCACACCGCCCACCAGGAACGGCGCGGCTGCACCGGACTGCTGGAAGATCAATCCCGCGATCAACGGTGCGACGGCATCCGCTGCGCCTGTGAACGAAGTGCCAATTCCCAACGCCCGTCCATACTGCTGGCTGTCCACCCGTTTGGTGATCATGCTGTTCAGGCTGGGACGGATCAGCGCCGCACCGACAGAAAGCGGAGTTAGTGCCAGCATTAACCACAGAAATCCACCAAATCCTTTGCCTTCTTGTGGCGGCAGCGAGATCGCAAACCTGCCCACGATTGCTTCGGCACTGCTCGGCAACTTGTCGAGTAGCCGTTGTTCAGCGACTCGTCGCTCGTACAGTGGATTGGCTTGCTGAGGTGTGGCGGAAAGCAACAGCAAACCGATTGCCAGCAGCGCCAATGCCAAACGCACCAGCTTTGCCTCGCCGTACTTGCGACTCCACTTGCCCAGAAAGCGCACCTGCACCAGCACAAGGATGATGCCGACGTAGATAAAGACGAAAGCGTTACCCTGCGCCAGCAAACCCAATCGATTTAGCGTGAACACGCCGAGTAAGCTCTCGAAGCCGAAGAAGATCAACTGCTGTGCGAACAACAGCGTTAACGGCACGATCAACAGCGGATTGCTCAGATAGCGCAGCATCGAGAGCACGTTGGATCGCGCTATGGTCGATGAAGCTGCGCTGCTGCGTTTGCTGGCTGGCAGCGTTTCGCGGAACATCAACTGTGTGAGTACGATAGAGAGCATCGAGTAGCCAGCAGCGGCTAAGGCGGGCAGTGCCAGTTCGTCAGAAAATTCCAGCATCAGCAAAGAGATCACCGGACCGAAGATGAAACCGATCCCGAACGCCGCGCCCGTGATGCCTAACGCTTGCGTGCGCTGCTCCTCCGTCGTGATGTCGCTGAGTGCAGCTTGCGCCGTCGAGAGGTTCGCGCCGAACAAGCCATCGACCAGCCGCGAGAGGATTACCATCCACAGCGAGCCAGCGAATGCCAGCATCAGGAAGCCGATGCAAGTGCTAATCTGACTGATGATCAGCAGCGGCTTACGTCCGTAACGATCTGACAGTGACCCCATCACTGGCAGTCCGATCAACTGCGCGGCGGGGAATGCTGCCACCACCACGCCGATCTCTAGTGCGGAAGCGTTGAAACGCACAGCGTAGATGTGCAGCAGCGGTAGGATCAGTGTCAAGCCAAGTACGTCAACCAGTACGATGGCGAAGATGACGAGTGCATGATCAATATCAAACCCTGTTGGCTTGGCTGCGTCCGCTGTCGCCGCGCTGCGTCGATCAGACATGAATACTCACGCTTCCTACTGGACTTCGGGGAGATTAATAGTACGGCGGATATCGAACGCCGCCAAACCGTTCTTGCTCTCTAACTCCCCTAGTATGGAGAAGGCACCAGAAATCGCCTTTATGCATGAAGAATTCTGGAAAAATTCAGTTTGAGATCACTTAGATACTGGTAAGATAACGAAATAGGACTTTAACTTTTACGCTCGCCGCCGGACGCGCTTCCTTAAAATCACATCACAAGCACATCACAACGCGGCTCTTCAAATAGACGAAAAGGAGTCGTTGCGCGTCTGTTACTGCAATCCGCCTGCTGCGAGGATATAATGGGCTAATGGTGCATGGTACAAAGTACGTATCCATCTACAGCGCAGAATCGCATGGCTGATCCCTTACTTGGTCGTCAACTTGGCGACTACGTCATCCAAGAACTGTTGGGACGTGGTGGTATGGCACGAGTCTTCAAAGGTTATGACTCGCGGCTGATGCGCTATGCCGCGGTCAAGGTCATCACCAACGATGCCTACGCTCAAGATCAAGCTGAATACGCCGAACGATTCCGCCGCGAAGCCCGCGCCATCGCCCGCCTCAACAATCCCAACATCGTGCAGGTCTACCAGTTCGGGGAAGAGCGCGACCTCTACTATATGGCGATGGTCTTCATCGAAGGTAAAGACCTGCGCCAGATCATTAAGGAACATACCGCACGTGGTCAGGTGATGGCTATCGAGGATGTCCTGAACATCGCTTATGGCATCGGTGCGGCACTCGATTACGCCCATAGTCGCGGCGTGATCCACCGCGATGTCAAGCCCAGCAACATCATGCTGGATGCCGATAACCGTCCGATCTTGACCGATTTCGGCTTGGCGCTGAGCACGCAAGAAGGGACCTTTGGCGACACCTTCGGCAGTGCTCATTATATTGCACCGGAGCAAGCCGTTTCCTCTGCCCGTGCTGTTCCACAGAGCGATCTCTATTCGCTCGGTGTCTGCGTATACGAGATGCTCACTGGCTACGTACCCTTCGATGATCCCTCCGCGATGACGGTGGCGATGAAGCATCTCAATGAGATGCCGCCCTCACCGCGCCAGTACAACCCCAATCTTCCCGTCAGTGTTGAGCGCGTCATCTTGCGGGCATTGGAAAAAGACCCCAAACGCCGCCATGATACGGGCGCACACTTCGCGCAGTCACTGGAAGCCGCCTGCGGCGATGACCCTGATGCCGATCTGCAGCGCTTGCTCTCTGCCTCCGGCTCGGATTCGCATATGCGCACCGCGTCCAAGCCATCAAGTGCCTTTCGCACTCCACTGTTAAAAGACCCGCCTAACGGCAGTGATTCGAGTAGTTGGGATAACTGGGGCAGCAATAATGAAGCCGCGAAATCTCAGCATAACAAAGTAGATGCCAAGAGAACTACTCGCCCGAGCATCGCTATACGGCAAGATCGGCTGCGTGGTCTAGTGAACAAGCGCAGCGCACCAATTATCGGGCTGGCGGCACTGCTGATCGTGATCGTCGTTGGTGTGCTCATCGCACTGAGCAACTCTTCCAACAGCACGGCGACACCAACAACGGTTGGCGATCCCCAAACCAATATCGCACAGGTCAACACTACGCAGGTCGATGCCAGTGCAACGTCTCCCGCAGCGGCTAGCTCGACCCCGACGGCACCACCAGCGACCGCTACCAGCCAATCCGGTATTGTCACGGGCGACAGCACTGCTACCCTTGTCGAACCCTCGGTCACGCCGACAGCAACCCGTCCGACGTATACGCCAAGCTTCACCTGGACTCCAACCTTTACCCGTACACCAACGAGCACGGCGACTCCCGCTCCTCCCACATGGACACCCAATCCCGCTAACACCGCCGCACCTGATGTGGTGATCATGTATGATGGCGATCAAGTGAACCTGCTCAATGTCAGCGGCGGCGTACTGAACATTACCGGGCTTAGCTTCGTGCAGCGCGGCAGTGATCGGCGCTTCGATGCGACAGATTGGAATTCCGAGTTTTCCGCCAACACGACGGGCGAGTGGCCCACCTTCCGCTGTTATCAGGTTTATCGTGTCGGCATTAGCGCGGAATTTTCCCCGCTAGAGGGCTGCGAACGCATCGCGGCATTCCGCAGCGTTAGTGCTCCGCGTCAATTCTGGATCCCTAACGACGCCTCGGTAAACACCTTCGACGTTTTTGCTTCTGGTAAGTTAATCGCCTCCTGCCAAATCAGCGCCGGACGGTGTGAGTTTTCGCTGCCGAAGTAAAGTAAAATCGGGATTACACGTGTTTAGGGTGCAGCAAAACCTAGATCACTTGCCACACCACTCAGCAGCAAATACGAAATGGTATAATTTCTGTGGGAAATACCAGTTGTATTTGTAGTCTAGTAATCGAGATACCGTGGCAAAAGTTCAAACCTATTACCTCTGTAACAACTGTGGCAAAAGATCGCTCAAGTACATGGGCAAATGTCCGTCGTGTGGCGAGTGGAACACGATGGAGGAAGTGGTCGAACAGCCGGAGCCTAAGCAATCCGCTCGCAGTGCTGGTGGAGCGATCCCGTCGGGTTTCCGGTCCGCACCGCAGCCACTAAATGAAGTCTCCACGCTGGCGGAAGAACGCTATGTGATCCCCGTTGATGAGTTCTCCCGTGTCATGGGTGGCGGAATCGTCCCCGGCAGCGTCACGCTGATCGCCGGGGAGCCGGGAATCGGTAAGTCCACGATCATTGTGGCGGTGGCGGCATTGTTCGCGCAATCCTTCGGGCGAGTGCTGTACGTCTCCGGCGAGGAATCCAGCCGCCAGATCAAGATGCGGGCAGAACGCTTGGGCATCATCTCCAATGAGTTGTACCTCGTCACCGAGACGAATCTAGAAACGATCATCGAGCATATTCAAAACGCCCAGCCGCGCATGGTCATCATCGACTCGATCCAGACGCTGTACAGCGAGGATAAGCCCTCCTCTGCTGGCACGGTGACGCAAATCCGCGAGTGCGCCACACGCTTGCAGATGCTTGCCAAGACGACAGGCGTAAGCGTCTTTCTGGTCGGGCATGTGACCAAAGAAGGCACAATTGCCGGTCCACGCGTCTTGGAGCATATCGTTGACACGGTGCTCTACCTCGAAGGCGATCCGTTCCATGCTTACCGCTTACTCCGCAGCGTCAAGAATCGCTTCGGCGCGACCAATGAAGTCGGTGTGTTCGAGATGCGCAGTGATGGCTTGGTCGAAGTTCCCAACCCCTCGGAGGCGTTCTTGGCAGAGCGTATGACTGCTGCCTCAGGTTCAGCCATCGTGGTGACGATGGAGGGGACGCGCCCGCTGCTGGTGGAAGTGCAGGCGCTTGCCAGCCCGACCAGCTACCCGAATCCACGCCGTACTGCCAACGGTATCGACTTCAACCGTCTACAACTGCTGACCGCTGTGCTGATCCGCCGTGTAGGACTGCGTTTGGCGGAACAGGACATTTTCGTCAATGTGGTCGGCGGCATGACCATTGACGAACCCGCCGCCGATCTTGCCGTTGCCCTAGCCATCGCTTCCAGCGTGTGGGATCGTACCGTACCTGCCGATCTCGCCATCATTGGGGAGGTAGGCTTGAGTGGCGAACTGCGCTCGGTGAGCCAGCTCTCGGCACGACTGCGTGAGGCGGCAAAACTCGGCTTCAAGCGCTGTCTGATCCCCAAATCGGCGCGGCGCGGCGATCCGCTGCCCGCTGGCATCGAGGCGATTCCCGTCCGCAGCGTCAGCGAGGCGATCAAGGTGACGATCCCGATGGAGAAGCGGGAAAAGGAATAGTGCTAGAGTACCGAAAGTTCCAGAGTGCCCAAAGTCCCTGAAGTTCGCAGGGAATACAGGGCGGGTTCAGGGATTTTGTAGCCGCACTTTTGGAGAAGCGATAGAAACTGGTTAATGACAGCCAAGCAACGCGCTATGTAGCTGAAGATCGGGCGCAGCGGAAGCCTAAATTGGTCAGCTTGCCGACCGGATCGAGCTTGAGGCGGTTGGCGGAGCGCAGCAGAGCCTCATTGTTCAGCCACGATCCACCGCGCAGCACACGTGCACGAGTAGCATCTTCGTTATCCTCGCGACCATCATCGACTGTATATGGATACGATAGATAGATCGTGTTTGTCCATTCCCAGACGTTGCCGCATAAATCCAGCGCCCCAACCCACGACGCCCCCGCTTCCCTGATGCCCTCGCCAACGACTGCCGTTTTGCCCTCGCTGTTGACGCCATGAATCGCCTTAGCGGACTCAAACTGACTACCCCACGGAAAGCTCCGATTTTCAGGTCCACGCGCTGCCCATTCCCATTCCGCTTCCGTCGGCAGCCTGCCACCACGCCATTGGCAGTAGGCGTATGCTTCGTACCACGTCACACCGACACGCGGCTGTTTGGGTGCGGTGAGGCTGCGATAATCGTGCGGCGCTCTATATTTTTGCGCCCACTCCCAGCCCGCCGCCGTCCAGAAATCCCGCGTCGAATAACCCTCTCTGGCAAATTGTGCGTAGCTCTCGTTCGTCACCGGAGTTAGATCGAGCCAATAACTGTTGGGAATCGTGACGGAATGTGCCGGACGTGCTACCTCAATATCGTTTGCACCCATGTGGAAGTTCCACGACAGATTGTGTGTGGTCGCGGGCACATAGACCATGAGCACGCCATGATTATCCAGCCGCTGAATGCCTGTGCTTAACTCGCCTGCCGATTCTTTGGGTGTGGCAGGTATAGCAAAGGGAGTTGTCCCTTCGAGAAGCGTAGGCAAGATTGTCTGCGGATCATAGTCGATGCCGTACCGCTGTACATAGACTTTGGCTAAGGCGCGGACACCTTTCGCCAGCACGGGATTTTTGAACATCTCGAACAGATTCGCGTAATCATCCTCACGGCGATGCTCGATCTCAATTTCACCGAGCCGTTCGGCTGCCGCCAAGCCCACACCATGCGGATCGACGCCGATCACCTGCTGAAACAGTTTGGCAGCCAGCGTGAAATTATTGGTGTGTGCAGCTTCTTCCGCCAGCATGAACACTTCCGACGCTTCTTCCAATTTCTGTTGGGGGATCGGTTCCGATGGTGGTTTGGCTGATTGCGCTGGGTATTTGCCTTGCAGCGCATCGACACGTACTTCCGCGAGAGCGCTAGCGATCACGAAAAGTACGTCGCCCCAATTGCTCTCGTTGGTGACGGTGAGGAACTGGATGCGCTTGAGATCGGCAGGAAGCTCAGTGTCCTTCAACAGCAGCGGCAGAATTGGCTTGTTCAATGCCAGCGCGTAGGCAAGTTCAGCTCGACAGTAGATCGACTCTACTGATTGTGGTGTCATCACGTAGAGGAAGCACTCGCAGACTTCGATATTTTGCAGGATCGTCGCCCACCAGTCTTGTGCTGGCACGATCCACTGATCGATCCAAACGTCATGATGCGCCCGATCACGCAGCGCCCGCCATAACTCATAGACCCATGACTTGTCCTCACGGGAATAGCTGATGAACAGTTTCATAGTCGGCGCAATATCACTGTTGAAGTAGTTGATACTATTGTATCAGAAATCAAAAACCCGATGCGCTAGCATCGGGCTACCTTCATGGGTGTGCTATTTTGCTAAGCGCCGCAGCTTAACAGCACGGTGCCTTTCGCTCCGCCAATATCGGCATAGCCGTTTAGATTGCTGGTTTGTGAACGAACTAGGCGGATTTCCGCACTGCTTGGTCGCTGCCAGCCATAGTAGAGACGCGAGCCACACACAGCGATGGAGGTACTGCCACCCGGCAGCGGCGCTAAGAAGTCGGTGACTCCACCGCTTGGCAGTGTACCTAATTGCCGTACCTGACCAGCGGGTACGGAAACGGCATAAATGCCGCTGATATTGGGCAGTGTACCACCTGCGAAGGCGATCCCGCCGCTATCAGCCGCCCAACTGGGACTGCGCAAAATCTGCCCCGGTCCTGCCTGCGCGAGGCGTACCAGAGTCCGCGTCGGCAGATCGATCAGCGCCAGTGTGTTGCTCGGCGTGAACGGACCCGGTTCGACGTTGACGGGCGGATTAGCAGGATCGTGGTACAGCAGCGCTAATTTGCGACCATCGGGCGAGAGCACCATCGACTCGTAACTGCCGACAGTGACCACAGGAACACCAACGGGCAGCGAGTGACGGGGGAGTTGATCGGGTACGTTCAGCACCGGAAGGTAGGGCAGCAAGTCGAAGCGATATAAGCCCAATAGTCCGGAATCTGACGCTGGCAAGAAGGTGGTGCCATAGAGATAGCGCCCATCAAAATGCAGCGGATAGATCGCACCATATTTGAGTCCTTGTTCCGGCGTGATCAGACCGAGTAGATCGAGCGTTAAGCCAGTTGCTAGATTGACGATGCTAACGCCGAAGAAATCAATACCGGAAACAGAATAGTAGAGCAGATAGCGCGAGTCCGGCGTGAAAGTGCCGAGCAGCGCGTTCGCAACTGGCGTTGCCTGCCCGCCGATGCGCTGATACACGAGTTTGATACTGTTTGAGGTATCCGATGAGGTCTGATAGGCGACCCATTGCCGATCACGCGAGACGGTTGCTCCGCGCAACTGCTCGTTCTGCGAGGCATCCAATGGCGGAAGCTGAAAAATGAGCGATTGTGTGCCATCGGCGTTATAAGCCACGATCTGCCCTGTGCCCAGAATGCCAGCTTCACCATTGGTCAGCGGGGTGATCAGCGCCAGCATAGGCGGATCGGATTGGGCAGTAACGGGGGAAATAGTTCCAAATGGGACGAGTAAGCTGATGATAATGAGGATAATCACCAATTTAAGTTTCATAGGATCGCTCCTTCAGAAGTCGGAACGATCCCATTGTACAATGGCTTTTAATCCCACACTTTGTTTCTGACGCGGTTTATTGCTGACGATTGAGCTTTTCCAACGCGGCATCGTATTGTTCGCGGCTGATCTGCCCATTTTGATAGGCAGCGTCTAGCTGCTGACGAACGAAGTCAGCCATCTGCCCCCTGTTACCCAAGATCATCGGATTGCCCTGTTGCAAGTTGACTGTATACGCTGCCATCTGGCGTGGTCGGCGGCGCACGGTGAGAATAATCCCGAAGATAAGCAGCAGAACGCCGACCACGCTGACGCCCATACCCGCCAATCCGCCCGTCATCAACGTACCGACGGAGCCGAATATACCTCCAACGCCCGTCAGCATCTGGTTGTAGAACTTTTCGCTAACATCGCGGCGTACACCTGCCTCGTTCTCACAATAGTAAGTAACTGTCCTACCTGTACCGAAGTCGCTAGTTCCGGTGCGACCGGCAGCGCCACCTTCCTCGATCAGTTTTTCGCCGGGATTACAGAGTTCTTCAGCCGTCGCCGTCACTGTATTTTGAATGCCGCCGATACCGCGCAGAAACCCAGTTGAGGAGATGAATGGCAGCGCAACGCCGACGACAAGCAAAATGACACCGAGCAGAATGAGTAAGCGTCCCACGAGCAGCCTCCCAACTTTACAGTAGTTAGTTAAAGCGTCTTGACATTATTGGTTCGTAAACGTGTGATAGTAGGCGCGTGCATTGGTGATCAACTTTTCGCGTAGTGGACGGTAGTCAACGCCTGCCGCTTCCATGCCGAGCATCACCGCACCAACACAGGGCGGCGCTTCTAAGCGCACCATCTCGGCGGCGGGGGCGACCTTATGCACCTCGTCGCGCATTACGTCGATGATCCGCGCACCGCTCTTGAACAAGCTGCCGGACAAGATCACCTCGAATGCTTTATCCTGAATATCAAGCTGCCGGATGACCCCGATGGCGATATTAGCCAGCTCCTCGGCACTCCAATGCAGTAGTTTAAGCGCCACAGCATCGCCTTTATCGGCTGCCTCAAAGACCATCAGCGCATCCATCGCTTTGATGTGATAACGACCACGCGCCAGACCTTCGAGCAGTTCGGTGGCATCAGGTGCGCCGTATTTGGCGCAGAACATCTCAGTGAGGATCGTTTGCTCTCCGCGTAGCGACCATGCCCGCGAGATCAATTGGATTGCCTGCCGCGCTAATTCACCACCGCCACCATATTCACCGAAGGAAGCGCTGTTACCTGTGATCCGCCCCAATCGTTGATGCGTTTCGTCACGTCCGCGCGCATTGACTCCGGTTCCGGCGGTGACGCAGACACCCCACCCTCGACGCGATCCGGCGATCAGACCGGGCATGGCATCGCTGACCACTTGATAAGGTGCGTTCAAGCCCAACGAGTCGATCACGCTGCGCATCAGAGGCAGATCGGACTCCCAGTCATAGCCCGCGACGCCGAAACCCATGCCTGCAATCGGCGCTTGTTCCAAGTTGGCGCGGGCACGGGTGGCATTAACGACGCGATGCACGACAGCGCGAAATTCGTCAACACCGACGGTTTCATGATTACCAGCGCCATCCTGTGCGAAGCCGAGTATTTCTCCGTCCTGATCAACGATCATGCCATGTGTTTTGGAACTGCCGACATCGACGCCAAGATAGTAGGCACTCATCCGTGACTCCAGAATTGTGGCAGCCAGCGTTTGTGTGTGGTCAGCAGATCATCGAGCACTTCCTGAACCTTATCGGCAGACGGTCCGAGCGGATTGGTGAGCAGCGCCTGATAAGCGGAGTTGCGATCTCCGTGAACGGCGGCTTCAACCGTCAGCAGTTCATATGCCTTGATCTGGGCAAGCAAGCCGAAGCAAGCCAAGGGCAGAGGCTGCGTCGGGATCGGCGTGATGCCGCGCTTGTTGACCTTACTTGGTATCTCCATGACCCAATCCGCAGGATAGCCGGGGACTGCGCCGCGCTGCGGCACGTTGACCACATGCGTTTCGCCTAAGTCATTGTAGTGAGCATTCAGCAGTTGTGTGGCGACGGTGGAATAATAGGCGCCGCCGCGCTGCATCAGTCCGGGAGGCGGTACGCTGCGATCCGGTTCGGCGTACTGGGCAAATAGTTCTTTCTCGATTGCCATCACTTCGTCAGCACGCGAGGGCGGATAGTGTTGATGTGCCAGCTTGCGATCCGTGTAGTAGAAGTACTGCAAATAATAGTTGGGGATCATGTTCAGGGACTCGATGGTGTTGTAATCCCAACCATCGTCTTTCCCGCTGCGAATCTCGTTGAGGGTATCTTCCATCACCAGATTCCAGACTTCTTCGCCATCGATCTTGAAGCCGCGATGCCACGTCAGGTGATTCAGCCCGAGGGTATTCAAGTCGCTGCGTTCAGGCGTCGCCTTGATGCCGTGCGTTTCCAGCTTCTTGAGGATATTCATTTTGGTGGTGATGGGCACATTGCAGACGCCTACGGAAGCGACGTCAGGCGCATAGCGACTCAATGCTTCGGTCACTAAGCCGGCTGGATTAGTGAAATTAACCAGCAGCGCATCGCGGGAGGCTAACTCGCGCATATCCTGTGCAATTTTGAGGATCACCGGAATGGTCCGCAGTGCCTTCGCCATGCCGCCAACGCCTGTGGTCTCTTGCCCGATTAAGCCGTGCCGCTGACCAAGATACTCATCATCGCGCCGTGCTTGCATCCAGCCGACGCGCAACTGCGTCATCACGTAGTTTGCGCCGCGTACTGCTTCCCGCTGATCGGTGGTCAGATAGACCTTGAAGGGTGTGCCCGCCGCTTCGACCATCCGCTGCGCGAACTTACCCACAATATCTAGACGTTCTTGCAACACGTCCATCAACCACAATTCGGTGAGCGGAAATTCCTTGACGCGCTCTAAAAACCCGTTGATCAACTCCGGCGTGTAGGATGACCCTCCGCCGATGACGGCGACTTTCATAAATTTCCCTCTCAATGTGGAACGGCAGAATGCAGTGCGGATATTTTTATGCGCTCAGCTTGAGAACTAGCGACGGGATCATTTTATCATAATTGGGGCTAATGATGCGCTGATACTACGCTGAAGGTCCGCCCGGCGTTACTTCGGCGGGTGGCGGTGGCGCGACAGGCAAGGTAGGCGTTGCAGCGTTTACCGTGGGGATGGGCGACGGCAGGATGATGTACTCCGGCGTGTAGGTGCGATCCACGATTTCGCCGCGTGCGCCGAGCAAGCCCTGATCGACTCCGTTGATCAGTAAGCGCACGCCAATCGCGTTGGACACGCGAACTTTTACTTCGCGTCCTTGCGTACGGAGTACCGTCCCCGGCGCGGGCGCACCGACAAAGGTTGGCTGCCCATCGGTCAGGATTTGCACCCATGATCGCGCCTCGATCTGCAGCTCGACCAGTACATTATCACCGACGCCCGGTGGCGGTGGCGGCAAGGTTGGTAGCACGGTAGCTTCTGCATTAGGATTTGGCAGCGGAGTAGGCAGATCCTCCGTCGGTAGCAGCGTTTCGGTTGGCGTTACATCGGCGGGTGTATTGGAGACCTGAGGCAGTGGTGTGAGGATGCCGCCGTTAGGTGTATTTTGCGCGGCTACTAGACCGGGGATCAAGGTACCTAACGATCCACCGAACAGGCTGAAGCTGAACACACCGACGATCACTAACAGCGCCACGATTCCAGCGACGAGCGCAATGCGCCCGGCGACTTTGCCACTGCGATCCCCTTCTTCGCTGGCGGTGCGAATGAGCGTCCGCATATCAGGCGAGTCGGTAGTGCTAGAGGTTAAGTTTTCCTGTGCCGTGCGAGGGCGATTGCGGATGCGCGGTGATTCATCGATCAGCGTGGGGGGATTGCTGCGTTTGCGTCCGCGTCGCCGCCCGCCTTGCATGAATTCGTCAAAGCGGGCGACGCTCAGATCGCCGTCTAGATTGAGGAACCGCGCATAACTGCGCAGAAAGCCACGGGCATGAACGGCAGACGGCAGTGCGCCGTAATTGCCATTCTCTAAGGCTTCCAGATATTTGACGCGGATGCGCGTTTGTTTCTCTGCCTGAAGCAGCGTCAGATTAAGACGCTGACGTGCTTCGCGCAGCTCATTCCCTAACAGTTCAGCATCGGACGCACCAGACATGCTGAATCACATTAGCAACTAGTTATTCAGCAGCTTCAGCCGCAGTTTCGGCTGGGGCTTCCTCAGCAGCGGGTGTTTCAGTCACCGCAGGAGCTTCCGCCGCCGCCTTTGCCGCTAGATAGGACTGCACTTCGTCCTCACGCACAACCGTGATTTTGACTGTCGGCGAAACTTCACCCATGCGGATGGGGACATCATAGCTGCCCAGTTCGCGGATCAGGCGTTCGCTGATGCGGCGGCGGTTGATGTCGATGCCCGTCTTCTTGAGCAGTTCGTCCTTGATCATCTGACTGGTGATCGAGCCATACAGCTTGTTGTTGCTGCCTGCCTTCATGCCAAAGACCAGTTCCACGCCGTCGATCTGGCGGGAGGCTTCGTTGATGCGGGCGTTGATCACTTGACGGTTTTCGCTGGCTTGTTGGCGCAGCGAGGCTTGCTTTTCCAGATTCTGCTTGGTGGCGGGGATCGCCATCTTGCGGGGGATCAGGAAGTTGCGGGCGAAACCATCAGCGACGTTGACCACTTCGCCAGCAACGCCGTGCTTGTAAACATAATCGGTGAGTATGACCTTCATCGGGCAGTTCCTCTAAGTTCGGCTGAGATTTTGAGTTCGCTAGTTGAAAATTGCGGTTTCCAGTTTCAAACGTCGGGCTATGTTACCTGAAAGTCGGCAGTGGTTCAAGACGGAAAAGCCTGTGAGCGTGGCATCACTATAACTATTCGAACTTCACGGAGATTTTGCAAATCGAGCGAATTCGTTTTGCACTTCGGTAACACTCTACTCCTACACTTTGATCATAACGTTCAGAAGTAAGCATAGGGAGAGTGATCCATGAGTTTATCCAAACTGCTGCTGCGCAGTCTGTTGTGCCTTAGCCTTATTGCCGTGATCGCCTTATCTGCCCTGCCCTCCACCAGCGCATCGGCTGCCACGACAGTGACCAAAACTTATACCGAAACTCAGATCAATAACTCTTATCGGATTACCCATCCGCTGCGCTGGCGCGTCACTAATCTGCATGTCGATCTGAAGCCGGGGTATGCGCTCGTGACGGCAACACATGAGTATCGAACGGGCAAGACCGTGACTACCAATACGACCTTCGTGCCGATCCTCAGCAATGGGCGCTTGACGTGGAATGTGATCAGTTTTACTTACAACGACAAAGCCGTGAGTCAGGATGTGATCAACCAGATCAATAACAGCATTAACAGCGCGTGGCGCAATTGGTTCAAGACGAAATTGCCAGCGGGCAAGCTAACCAGCGTAACGATCACCGACGTGGATATTAGCTTCGTCGCCGTTCGCTAGGCGTATTGTGAGCAGTGATTGCTAGGGTCTGCGGACCGGCAACGGATCGTTTGTTGTCGGTCAGCGCCATTTAGGCTTGGATCGGCACCTTTTCGATCCCGACAATTACGTGCTGACGTGGAAATGCCTTGCCGCTGCCCACATGCAGCACCACAATCAAGTAGCCAGCAAAGAGGAGTTGTGAACCTACGTGAACACGCTGGTGACTATCTTGATCGGGATGCTCACGAGAGAACAGCCACAAGCCAGCGGTGTTCCCCCGCGTGGTTTTTCCCTCCGCATCCGTAAAGTCATCTTCCCAGAAATTGCCAGCGCCGATGCGCAGTCGATCATCGACGGTGAGCTGGGTGGTATCGGGAATAATGTAGATTTGTGGTTCTTGGTCAGCAGAAGCGCCTGATTGCTGATCGGTCATAGTATGCCTTTATTTGCTCTCGCCACTGCTAATACGCCGCGTCGGGTTGGCGGCTAACGAGCCAAAGTAATCATCCATTTCGTCGTAGGGAATGGTAATAGCCGTCATGCGCGGATCGGTATTGTCCCAGCCCCACGGATTACGGATCGTCACCGTCTTGTTCACTTCATCTACGCCGACCACGTAATAAGCGTGGCTAGCAACTAATTGACCGGATTGATATAACGGAAGTTTGGAAAGATTTGGGTTGTTGCCCGCTAACGTGCCCACTACGATTGCTTCGCTGTTCTTGAATTTGCTGGCTAAGTCCTCAAACTTGATGCCGCCTGCCGAACCTGCATATGAGTTGGGATTACCTGTCAGCATTGGCAGCACATCTTTGGGGTAGCCGCCTTCCCCGATATTGACGTAATCTTTGACATCGAAACCGCCGCCCCCAGACTTATGATCAGCAACTGCTTTCTCCAGCAGCGGTACCCACATCTCCTTTTTGCCATCGCTAGCAGTATCCCCGAATTGGGCGTGAATGCTGCTGTTTTGCGAGATGGTGACCGGAAGCTGATTATCCAGCACATAACTTTGGCGACTGCCACCCGCGCCGTCGTATAACTGCGCCGTATAAGTTCCATCGCCGTTATCGTGGATCATGCCGCGAATCAATTCCGGCTGCTGCTGGGCGACAGCCGCTAGCGAACTGAGCACATAGCAATCACCCATCATGCCTTGTTTAACGTCATCAGGATAAATATCGCCGCTGTCGCCAACGCCCTGCGCGAACAGGGTGCCATCGGGGAAAGGCTTCATCTCATACAGGCGCGCGTACTTGCCAGCCGGATACACCCAGTCAGCAAACTTTGTGAACGTTTGTTGGATCTTATCTGCTGTGTCACCGATCCAGCGCCCGATGTCATCCAATACCGATGCTGATAGTGCACCGGACTTGCCGCCGACAAGCTCCACCTCGCCAAGAAGCTGCCGCCAGCGCTGCGCCAACCGTTCTTCAGTTTCATGGGCGAAAGCGATGGTTTGCTGCAACGAGTCGTGAGTGCAATTCATCGACTCAATGAGCCGATTGTAGTTGGGGAGCACATCACTTAGCATTTGATCGTAGAAACGATCTGCCGCCACACCGAGCCACCCGCCACTTTGCAGTACATCAAGCTGCTGTACCAATTGCAGGCGAAGATCATCCAATTCTTGCGCCTGCTGCGCGAAGGTCTGCGCTAGCACAGGTAGCTGTTCATAATCGAACTGGATGATTAAACCACTCACGCGAAGCTCCAGCGTACACGATACATCGTGCTGAAAGTCACGATATACCTTATGGCGATCCGCGATGCATTATACGGCAAGTGAAACCGCAAATGGCAATCGGCGATTGCACAAACTTGTCTCTATCTGCTACGGAAGGCTGCATACGCGGAGTTTGGCTTATTAAATCCACTCATGGAGGAGCTAGGACCGATGAGGAGCATCACGGGAATACCTGTCACGGCAGCAAATTTATACGAAGTGCTGCTATTGAAGAAAGAGGTCGTGCAGGTATAACGTTCAATCGACGGTTCATTGAAAGTCGGAGAGCATTGCACAGGACTGAATAAAACATCAGTCCAATCACGCTTGGGAGCAACAGACATACCAGAACGTTGGTGATGATCCCCACCGCGCCGATCCAGCGCTTGCCTGTTGGTCGGCGGAAGGCAGCCACCGCGAGAATAATTACGTCGATCCACGCAAGCAACAGGTAGAAGACGAATGAGGAACCGACGAGACGAGTGGTGGTTTGAGCCACAGAGGTCGCCATAAGGGATGGCGACCACCACAATACCGATTAGACTGCGGGCTATCCACTGTCCCCAACTAAGCCGTTTTTCAGGTTGCGCGGAGTCAGTCAATAACTTGCATCTGACTCTCCACCGCCCTGCTAAGTGCGAAAGAGGCGCAGGCTACGGATAACGACGAAACTTGCTGAAATCTGGTTTGCGCTTCTCCAAGTAGGCGTTCTTACCTTCTTTGGCTTCCTCGCTGAGGTAGTAGAGCAGCGTAGCATCACCCGCTAACTGTTGGATACCCGCCAGACCATCGGTATCGGCGTTGAAGGCGGCTTTCAAGAAGCGGATCGCCATCGGCGACTTTTCGTAGATCTCGCGTGCCCACTGCACACATTCTTCTTCCAATTGTTCCAGCGGCACGATGGTGTTGATCAAGCCCATATCAAGCGCTTGCTGCGCATTGTACTGGCGGCACAGATACCAGATTTCACGTGCCTTCTTGTGACCAACAATACGCGCCAGCATGGTTGCGCCATAACCAGCGTCGAAACTGCCGACTTTGGGACCGGTTTGTCCGAAAATCGCGTTCTGGCTGGCGATGCTGAGATCACAGACGATGTGCAGCACATGACCGCCGCCGATGGCAAAGCCATTGACCATCGCAATCACCACTTTGGGCATCTGGCGGATCAGGCGTTGTAGTTCCAACACGTTGAGGCGCGGTACACCGTCATCACCAACGTAACCGCCATCGCCGCGCACGCGCTGATCGCCACCGGAGCAGAATGCCTTATCGCCTGCGCCCGTAAACAGGATCACGCCAACGCTTTCGTCTTCGTGAGCTAATTTGAAAGCATCCAGCAATTCCTTGACCGTGAGGGGACGGAAGGCGTTGCGTACCTGCGGGCGGTTGATGGTGATCTTGGCGATAGGTTCACTATCCGCGTGTTCATAGATAATGTCGCTGTATTCTTTGACTTTGTTCCACTTCACGGCAGGGCGGATCACCGTTTCAACTGGTTCCGCCGTTTTAGCTTTCTTGCCGTTAGCTTTATCCGTCATCGTTCAATTATCCTCTAGCGCGGAGTTCTTGCTCCGCCGTTACACTTTCTAGAAAATGTAGCAAAACTCGATTAAAGGTGGCAGGTTTCTCCAGATGAATGGTATGACCTGCTCCTTCGATGATGGCGACCTTGACTTTGGGAATTTTTGCCGCCATTCGCAGCGCGATGCTGGTGTACTTCTGGTCGAATTCTCCGACCATCAGCATGACTGGCATGGTCAGCTTACCGAGCTTATCCCAGACGGGCGGTTGGACTCCTGTGCCCAGACCACGCAAACTGTTGATCAGTCCACGCGGCGAATTACGCAAGCGCTGCTGGCGTAGTTCATCGCGCAGCGCCTGTGGCAGTGCGTTCTGTGTGGCAAACAAGGGCAGGCGCTCCCAATGTTCGACAAATTTCTCCAGACCTTCGTTTTCGATAGACTCTGCTAGAACCTCGTCATTGCGGATGCGTTCGCGCCGTTCTGCTGGATCGGTGATTCCCGGAGAGGCGCTCTCGATCACCAGTGAACGCACACGATCAGGGTGGGCGATGGCAAAACTTAGTGCCACGCGTCCACCCATCGAATAGCCCATCAGGTTGACTTGTCCCAATCCCAGTGCATCAAATACATCGAGGAGATCGTCAATCT
Organism: Anaerolineae bacterium; assembly: GCA_019637555.1. Lineage (GTDB taxonomy): Bacteria > Chloroflexota > Anaerolineae > Aggregatilineales > UBA2796 > JAHBVK01. Next base: position 18,640 of record JAHBVK010000019.1, on the reverse strand, counting down.
GCTTGTCCATGCGGTAGCGTGCCGGATCGAGAGGAACATCCGAGCCACCGTGACCAAGCAGATCAACACTGATACAGAAGTGATGCGACTTGAATTCGGCTACGTGGGGCAACCAGCTTCGACTGCTGCCCGTAAAACCGTGCAACAGCACTAGCGGTTCGCCTCGACCTGTCATACGCACGTAGAGCGACACACCATTGACGGCTATGCGAGGGGTAGGGGTGAGTGTAAGCGTCATGAGTTAACCCTCTCACAAATCAGGACGTGGGATTGGAGGATTCGCTGACTTTGGCGAATTCCCCGGATACCGCCGCCCAAACTTGACGATGTAGACTTACGTTGGTTTCGCGGTTCGTCCGCACTTCAATAATGTTCAGCCCCGTACTTTTTGTATTTTTGTCCCCCGCCGATGCACCTAAACAGTGGGTTACGGCGTTGCGAAAATGTTGCCAATCTTTCGGTTGTTGATAGTCCGCGCTGTATAGGGCAGCCACATGAGCGAAATCTAAACCATGTGGTGTCCCGAAGAGCCGCTCAAAATGCTCCGGATGCGCGGCTTGTGGTAGAAAGGAGAATATACCACCACCATCATTATTGATCACTATGATCACTAAATTGAGCTTGTGCAAAGTTGCAGCAAGTAGCCCGTTCATATCGTGATACAGCGCCAGATCACCAATCACTAAAACAACGGGTATCTCGCTGACAGCACTCACTCCCAGCGCGGTAGAAACCACACCATCGATGCCATTCGCGCCGCGATTCGCGAGAAAGCGAATATTCTGCTTACGGCTGTCGAAGAAGGTATCCAGATCGCGCACGGGCATACTACTGCTGGCAAAGACTACCGTATTATCGGGCAGCAAACCACTCAAAGTGGCAAAGACCGTCCCTTCAAACGGCTCCTCAAAATTGTCCAACTTCAACTCTATTGCCCGGCGCGTACGCTGATCTATATCCTGCCACAGCGATAGCCAGTATTTGTTACGCTCTTGAGCGGACAAACTACTAATCGTCGGCAGTGCGATCAGTGCCTCGCAGAAGCTGCGGCTATCCGCGTGGATCATGTGTGTTGCCCGCAGCGCAGGATCGTTCCACGCACCACCGCCGTCAACGACGATATGCGCGGCGTTACTGTGTTTTTGCAGGAATTGCAGCAGCGGTTTCGAGGTTGGCATCGCACCGAAGCGGATCGCTAACTCTGGCTTCAAGTGATCTACGATGGCGGGATCACGTAGGAATGCGTCATAAGCATCGATCACCTGATCGCGCGGATGCGTACCACAGCGCACGTTTGATAACGGATCGGCGAGGATAGGAAAGCCGAGCTTCCCCGCCAGCGCCACCACCGCCGAAGCAAATTGCGGATCATGGCGGTATTCTGCGCCGCAGACGATGATTCCTTCGGCGTTGCTGGTAACGATCTCTGCGATTTGGTTGATCTGCTCGAAGTTAAGTGAACGCGATCCCGAAGTTGTTTGCGTATATGGCTGGAAGTCAGCGCGCGGTTCGAAGATCGGATCGTCACTAGGTAGCGGCACAAGAGGTTCGCGGAAGGGAAAGTTCAGATGTACCGGACCAGCAGGTGATCCCACCGCTTCGGCGACAGCGCGGTTTGCGGTTGCCCGAACGTAGCGCAGCATATCGGCGCTGGCTTCGGGGATCGGCAGTTCGGCATACCATTTGGCATGGGCGCCATACAAGCGTCCCTGATCAATCGTCTGCGGTGCACCGATCTCGCGTAGTTCGGGTGGACGATCCGCCGTCAGCACAAGTAAGGGAACACGGGCATAATGCGCTTCTACAACGGCGGGCATGAAGTTGGCGGCAGCAGTACCGGACGTGCATACCAGCGCCACTGCTTGCCCGCTGTACTTTGCCATCCCCAATGCAAAAAAAGCAGCGGAGCGCTCATCAACATGCATCCATAGGCGAATATCTTGCTGTTCGGCATAGCGACGAGCGAACATCAGCGCCAGCGGAGTTGACCGCGATCCAGGACATACGACGACGTGGCGCAATCCGCAACGCGCCAGTTCATCGATAAATGCGCCGACGTAATAGAAGGTTGCTTGTTCGGTCTTCATGATGATCTGGAACCACGAGTAATGAGTGACGAAAAAACAATCGAATCGTAACTCAAGGTAATAACTCGTAAGTTGGTTGGAGATGGATGCAGATCAGACATAATCTGATCTTAGCAGAGCTATGCCTGTCGGATCAAACATCCGTCTCACTTTTTCGTGGAGATTGTATAGAAATATTGGGCATTATCTGTGTTGCCGTTAGCGTTGATCGGGTGAGGGCGCTCAACATCGGACGCAGCTTGAGGTTGGATTCGGCATATTCGTGCTCCGAATCGGAGTCGCCCATGATGCCACATCCAGCAAACAAAATGGCTTCATTCTGATGCAGCAGCGCCGAACGCAGCGCAACCACGAACTCACCGTCTCCCTTACCATCAATCCAGCCGACAGGAGCGGCATACCAACCACGATCCATTTTCTCGAGTTCGCGGATTAAGGAGAGTGCAGCTTCGCGCGGACGTCCGCCCACCGCGGGGGTTGGATGCAGACGCTCCACCACGTCCAACAGTGAGTAATCCTCGATCAGATAGCCCGTGATCGGCGTGCACAGGTGCTGCACATTCTTCAGACGCAAAATTGATGGATCAGCGGGGATGGTTAACCCATCGACCAGATCACGCAGTCCGGCTGCAATCTCTTGCACCACAATAGCATGTTCGTGGCGATCTTTAGTGCTGCGCAGCAGTGAAGTCGCTAACGCTTCATCCTCGGCTTCGGTTTTGCCGCGACGCATCGATCCGGCGAGGCTCATGGTCAGCAGTTGACCGCGATGTAAGCGCACTAGCCGTTCCGGAGTCGCCGCAAGGAAAATGTGATCTGCGTGCTCAATGGCGAATATGTGTGTATCCGGATACTCGGCGATCAAGCGTCCGAGTGCTTCCGTCACATCGAAGGGGCGATCTGCTTGCGCTTGTACTGCCCGCGCCAGCACCACTTTCTCCAGTTCGTTGTGATGTAGACGAATAGTCGCCGCCGCCTGCGCGACATCTGCTTTCCAGTCGGCAGCGGGGCGCAACTCATGCACTTCCACTGTTGTTGGCGGCGGCGTCAACTCCGCGTCATCGCTCCCAAAGGCGACTTCCTGCCACAAGCCCACTAACTCAGCGGCTTCCGCCTCAGGATCGCAATCTGCCTCGACCAGCAGATTGAATGTGACGTAGGCGTTATCGTCGCGCTGCGTGTAGAGCACTCGCGGCATCACCAGACGACCATCCGGGAAGCCAGCCCACAACGAGCGGTCCTGATCGTTGTTCAGTGGATCGAATCCGAAGCCACCAAAAAATAGAGGACCTACGCCCGACAACCCGCGCACGCCCTCTAAACATGCGCCTATCAGCAGTTCGCGCCGGACAGTTGCGGCTTGTCGGAACCGCGCAGTCCCAACGCTGGTGATGACAGACGCTGATCCAAAACCGGTGAGTACGAACTTCTCACTTGGTCGCGCATAAAAGAAGCGCTGGCTGACCACCGAATGCGCCCGGCGGAACATCGAAAGTGCTGCTTGCGCCTTAACCGAATGTACCAGCGAGGCAACAACCGCCCGCCCTCTCCTTGCAGCTTCCTCCGCCGCGTTGCGGATTAAGGTTGAAAGATCGGTTGTAAGCGGTAGATGTTGGACGGTAGTTACGTCCATTGGCTCCTCGCATTGTCGGTAGCGCAGCGTTTATCAGTATAAAAGTTCTGGTGTTGCTAGAATGATCGTTTGTGACTTTCAGAACTTTCTGAATGTATTATACGATTGTTGATTCAAGGTGTCAACAAAAATCGGGGTGATTCTTATAGAATGTATATTTGCTTACTAATCCGCAGACCAGAACGAGTGATGAGACTACATTGCGACTAGTTTACTGTCACCATATTGACTCATCACTCGCGGCTTTTCTCTCGTCTGTTGGCACAGACTTGCGAGTATCGCGAATCTAGGCGCTACAGTCCACGCCGCTTCTCCCGCTGTGTTCGGACTTGACGATCCATCACGTCGAGTGCTTTACGGAGAGTGCCATCTAGAAGTTCACCCTTCTCGTTAACCACAACGTTCTCGCCATCCATATAGACCATGATAGTGATTTCGTGCACGTAAGGTGTGTTCCGTCCTTGTGCGGGTCGCTTGACATTTACGATTACGTTGGAAATGTCATCATTACCTTGTGCCAATTTCGCCAGATGTGTTTCCACTTCTTGCTGCAATGGCAACAAATTTTCGGGGGTTTCTGGAATTTCGTTGTGAAACTCAACAGGAAACAGCAATTCTGCCACAGTAAGCTCCAATCTCAGTTGCTACTCGAAGCGTTATTTACACCGCATAGTAGAGTCTTGCCGCCAAGCCGCCTTCTTCGTTTAGACGATCAGCGGCTTCACCATGTACCAATTCTATGACGCTGCTAGAAGCCAGTGCTTTCAGCGGCAGTTCCGCTGCCAGTGCTTCATTCTCAACCGGATACGGAACGATCAGCATTTCTACGCGCTGCTGTTCCAGCGCCGCCAGCACCGAATTCTTACCAAGCGCACCCCGCCCTTCCGATTTCGCCAGATTGATCACTTCATTGACCAGCTCTTGCTCTTGCTGGCGTTCATATTCAAGGGCACGTGGCAAAACACGAGCCAAAATCTCGGTGGGACTGAGCTTCAGCGGGACAGGCAGCATTGCAATTACTTTGTTGGCAACCTGTTCGGGCATCAGACGCTGGACAGCGTGGGCAGAAGCCTCACTTCCACCCAAGATGATGCGTCTGGCTTCGTGCCGCTGGCATAGCTCCTCGATATGTGCCGCTACTTCTCGATAGTAGCGGGCGCGGTGCTCATCCAACATCGCTTCAAAGGCATCGCGGTTACTACCCTGACTGGCAATCCCACCTGCGCCAGAAGTACGAATGCGGCTGAGTGTTTTTTCGCCCCAGTCGTAGTCCGCAATGTCTAGCTCAAGCTGATCTTGCTGACCAACTTGACCCAGAAATGCGGTAAAGAAATGTGCTTGTTCCTGATCGATGAGCGCAATCACGTAGGGTTCGTACTCATCGAGCAGCCACAGCAATGGCGTGACGAAGGGCGCGCCGACTTCGATCCGGTTTTCAAGGGATAGCGGAACCTCGTAGTCGCGTAATTCGTCTGCGGTGATGAACAACGCCACGCCCTTACTCGTCGGGCGATATTGATTCAGGTATGCCTCAAGCCGGGCTACCATCTGCTTCCACGAGGATGCCTCCAAGTCGCTCAACTCGTTGGCTTTGTTCCTTAGGGCATTTTTTAGCCAAATCCTCCACGCTGGGGTAGTCGCCTGATTTTCGGCAACCGCCGGGTCGATGTTGAGGTACAGCGAGAGTGCTGGCTCTTTCACCTGTTCCAAAAGATCACGAACATCCTGCAAATTAAGCATTACAACCTCCATTTGTTGAGTAAGGTTTTTACTCGAAACCCTACACTCCAAATTACTAGTTTGCCTCGCCTGATCTCAAAAAAGACCTAAATTATGTGGGTTGACTTCTTTGAGAATGAGAAAAGAGGAAATATCTAGCTCTTTTAATGGATCATACGAAAAGCAAGCATAGAAGTAACAGTGGCATTTTAGCACAAATGTTCTGTACGTTTTGCCTGCGATGACACTGCTAGATTTAACCTTGTGTTAGTGGATTGTTTTTTCTTTGCCCCTAACCCGTTGTACAATACGTGGATGCGAGGTGGGGGCAAGGGATGACCAAAACGCAGTTACAAGCAGACGTTCCTACGGGAATGGTCGTGATGATTGATGATCGCGGCGACCCTGCGTCAGTCAATGCACTGCGTGATGTGTTGCAGCGATCACCTTATGAGGTGCGTGCTGCTTCCTTGAATGTCAAACGCTTGCACGAAGCTGTCCTTGCTGCGCAACCCGACTTAATTCTATTAGTTGGCGCTAGTCCCGCTATCCTCCATTTCTGCCAGCAGCTCAAAGCAGATGAAGACCCGCCCTTAGCTATCACGGTATTAAACGCGCCGCCACCGCCCAACTGGGGAGGTTTTGATGCTGGCGTGGATGACTTTCTGGTGCAGCCGATCAATGAAGCGGAGTTGATCGCAAGGCTGGCGCTGGCGCTGCGCAGTCGGTACACACGTCGCCGCTTAGTGCGAGATAATCTCGGTCTGGAGCGTCAGCTAGAGGCACAAAATAAGGAGCTAGAGCGCGCTCTGAATAAGGCGAAAGAGTTCTCGGTGCTGAAGGATAGCATCGTCTCCACTGTATCTCACGAACTACGAACCCCACTGCTTCAGGTGAAATCCGCAGTCTCCATGCTTGGTGAAGATTTTCCGCCTTCGACGGAAGGTCCCGGTAGATTAGTCAATTACGCGGCTCAGGCTACGGCGCGAATGGAGAGCGTAGTCGGCAACATCACACAGTTAGCTGCCGCCATGAACCTGAAGAATGAAGCCTTCGGTGTGGCTGATGCCATCAGTCAGGCGATCCGGCAGCTCAAGCGCGGTTGGGAAAGCGGCAAGAAGGTGGATCGCGTACGCTTATTCATGCCGCTGGAGTTACCAACGGTGATGGGAGATCGCAGCGGCATCGCGCAAGTGCTACAGCAGTTGATCGATAACGGTCTGAAATTCGATCCCGATGGTGGCTACGTGGATGTGCACGTCCAGCTTCGTCGAGAGGGAATCCGGGTGACGGTACGGGATTATGGTATCGGCATTCCGGCGGATCAATTAGAGAATATCTTCCAAGCGTTCTATCAGGTGGATAGTGGAACTACCAAAAAATTCGGCGGCGTTGGTGTCGGACTGACCATTGTCCGCTTGATCCTTGATGGCTTGGGGCTGACTATTGAAGTACGCAGCGCACCCGGCGAAGGCAGCGAATTTTCCTTCGTACTGCCGTTAGCGATATAATCAGCGTATGAATGGGCAATTTTTCGAGAGCCTGCGCACAAATCGCCTACGATTCGGGCTGATCATCCTAATCCTGACTCTGCTACCCTGCTACTGCGTGGGCGGGGTGCTGCTGCTGGTTTCAAATAGTTACAAGCCCGCGGCGTCACCTACCCTCAAAGCTACCGACGTTGCACAAGCGATTACCGCTACCTCGATGACTGCGTTAGGCACGCCGACACCTCTCGCCCTCGCTTCGATCACACCCATCCAATTAGCACCAACGCCGACGCAAATTGGTCTACCAACCACGAGTATTGGCACGCCTCCGCCATTCAGCACCTTCGATACGCGCACCTTGTTTCCCGATGACGGCGGCATAGGCAGTACACCAGTGTTGACACCCGGCAATGTGGGCGGTTCGCCGCTGTCTTCCTGCCCCGACGTTGATGGCACCACGACGACTCTGATCCGCACCTCAGCTTCTGGCGCTACTGCTCCCGGTGCAACTATCTTCTGCCGTTCGCTGCCCGATCCGAATTCTATTGGTATTGCGTCGGTGTTGCAGCGTGGAGTGGTGGTGGCGGTAGAAATATATGCCTTCAATGGCAGCGGCGTCGCCGTGACCCGCTTTTCAGAACCAATGCAAGTATGTTTGCTGGGCGAAGGCGTATTCCTGTTTCTGGATGCCAATAACGCTCCACGAAGTGCCCAACAACTGCCCGCCTCAGCGGATGGCGGATACCTCTGTGCCAGTGTGCCAAACGCGGGCACAGCAGTACTGACGTATCGCTAGCTAGCAGCGCTCAAGCTCCACTCTCAACTCATTTATCGACTGTCCTCCACAAATTGTTGAGAAAGAATCTCACATCTCAACGACTCCGTTCAATCGGCTTACCTTATGCTTATGATCGAAAACTAATCGAATCTCCGTGGGAGAAGCTATGACACGCGTTGTGAGATTACTGCTAGTTTTGTTTCTGTTCACTGTAGCACTGCCGATTGCACCATCACGTGCGGAGAGCACCGATACTGCCGCCATTGATAAGATCGTACGCGAGGCAATGGCGATGTACAACGTACCGGGCGTGGGCTTAGCTATCGTCAAAGACGGCAAGCCACTCTATGTACAGGGTTATGGAGTACGCAGTACCGCAACCAATGATCCAGTCACCGCGGATAGTCAATTCGCACTGGCATCAGTAACCAAGTCATTCACCGCGCTTGGCGTCATGGAGTTGGTCAAGCAGGGAAAACTCGATCTGGATAAGCCGATCATTAACTACTTGCCAGACTTCAGGCTGTCCGATGCTAACGCCACGCAAACGTTGACCTTACGCCACGTTCTCAGTCATAGCAGTGGGCTGCCGCGCGCCGATCAATGGGTATTTGATGACCCTAAAACACGAGAGCAAATCATCGCGGAAATGGCAAACATTGATCTCACTGCTGAACCGGGAAAGTTGTGGCAGTACAACAATCAAAACTACGTGCTGGCTGGTTACCTGATCGAAAAGGTAACCGGGCAATCGTGGGAGCAGTTCATTACCGAGCATATCTTCGAGCCATTAGGAATGAAGTCCGTCAGCTTCGCACTCGATATTGAGAAGGCAAATGATTGGGCACAACCGCACAGCTTCGACATCCTAAAAGGTCTAACACCGATGGCGTATCAAAACAATCTTGGCGCCGTCGGTCCGGCTGGTTCGATCAACGCCAGTGCTAATGAGATGGCGACGTATGCCCTCTTCCAATTGAGTAATGGTGATGATCTACTGACACCAGCATTGATGGAGGAAATGCATCGCGGACAGATCGAAATGCCAGTTAATGCCACACTTTATGAGCATGGCATGTACGCCTTCGGGTGGTACGACATTACCTATCGTCAGCATCGCATGGTCGAGCACGATGGAGGCATCTTTGGATACGCCAGTAAGATCACTTTGCTGCCTGATGATGATCTCGCTATCGTCTTGCTCTCTAACAGTGACGGTAACGGCTTGCTTACCGAGGCGATCAAGCTGCAATTGATTGATCTGCTATTAGGTCTAAAGCCGCTGCGCGATAACGTCAAATATCTAAATGAAATAGCCGGCTACGATCCTGAGGAAAGCAAGCGCATTGCTGACGCAGCACGCAGCTATAAGGCGAATCTGGAGGATTACGAACCACTGTTAGGCAGCTACAGCGGTCCGCTGGGCGTCCGCGTTGAAAGGCGCGGAGCTGAGTTGTGGTTGATCATCGCTGAACAGAGTGTCGAGATGGTGCTGCTGCCTTATGCGGATGGCAAATTCGTCAGTAATACGCCGCCCATTGTTGGCTTGCAATTCACCTTCAATGTCGCAGCCGATGGCACAGTCACACTGACTCAAAGCGTGGGCGGTAGAGACGTTGAAGTCGCTCGCAAGCTGCCACAGGGATCGGATTCGCAGACCATCAGTTATGACGATCCGCAGGGCAAGTTCACGCTGACCGCTCCCAGCGATCTGGTGATCAATACGGTGCAAAACTTCTTGCTTACCCAGATCACCGATCCGGCAGGTACTATCATTCTCGGTTCTACTGCTCTGGATGAGGATGCGCTGATCACCGTCTTAAAATGGGTGCAGCAGTTCGATCCCACCTTCCAGATGGAGCCACAGACAACCACGACCTACACCGACGCTGACGGCGACAACTGGCAGCAGTTCGAGTTCGGTTTGCCAAGCAATCAGACGCTAGTAACACGTGCGCTTGTCAAAGGTGATACCGTGATTATCGTCTTGTTCCAGATGAAAACGGTTGATCGAGATGCAGTGGAAAAGGTCGCCAATCAATTGACGGATGGCGTGGGATAAGAGCAATGGAAGTGCAAAGGAGGAGAGTTGCTCCTCCTTCGCACTCTAGTAATTGAGGCGATGGATCTTCTTATGAACACTCCTTTTCATCGTGTGCGCGCCTTCTTTAGTTCGCTGACCGTGCGGCTGGTCTTTAGCCAGATACTGGTTGCTGCCATCGCCAGTGTGATCGGCTCGTTGGCACTGGTTCTCGTGTTGGTCATCGCCCTGCGCAACACCGATGTACAGCAATATCAGGGTACCGCTGTTTTTGGCATGATGTACTGGTTGCTTGGCGTACCAGACGGACATCCGATGGAACCGGGAATATTCTCTTATGGAAGCGGTTTTTATATTGTTGAAGATGGCAAGGGTGGTGTTTTATTCACTCACGGAGATACGCAATGCCGTGCAGGCATGAAGTTGGCAGACTGTGCCCCTGATCTCGTTGATATTCAAGCAGGCGAACGCTTTTTCGAAGTAGACGGCACACGCTGGGTAGAAAGCAGCGTCAATACCATCACCGGACAACGAGCAATCGCCCGCCTCGGCATTCCCAATGCTCCTGAACTTTACTTGATGCTGCCCAACGCCCCCATTTATGGTACAGGTAAGTTCACCCTTGTGGTAGCGACGGCAATGGCACTGATCTCACTGCCAGTGGGTTGGCTGTTGGCATGGCTAACGGTACGCCCAATCGCACGGCGGCTCAACCACGTGATGAAAACGAGCCGCCAATTTGCCGCTGGAGATTTCTCCTCGCGCGTTCAAGATCACACGCCGGACAAAGTTGGCGATCTGGGGCGGCAGTTTGATGACATGGCGGATGGGCTGGAACAAAACATGATCACGCTGCGAGAAATGGCACAGCGCAACGTGGAATTGGCGCAGCAGGTGGAAAAAACAGCAGTACAGGCGGAACGTATTCGCCTCTCCCGCGATTTGCACGATGCTATCGCACAGCGTCTGTTCAGTCTTTCGGTGAGTACCGCCACACTGCCCGATCTGATCAACCGTGATCAGGTACAGGGTGCGCAGCAAGCCAGTGTGATCGCTGAAATGGCGGAGCAAACCTTGCTGGATTTGCGTGCATTATTAGTCGATTTACGTCCCTCCAGTGTAGTGCAGCGCGGCTTGGCAGAGGCAATGGAATCGCTGTGCGAAGAATGGCAGACCTCTCACCGTGTGCCCGTCGAATGTAGTGTGATGCTGACCGGACGCCGGGTGCCAGCCACCATTGAAGATGTGATTTACCGTGTGGCGCAAGAGGCGTTGAGCAATGTTGCCAAACACACTCATGCCTCACAGGTACACGTCTCGCTGGTGGAGACACCGCGCAAAATGACCCTCAGTGTCACTGATAACGGACCGGGCTTCGATTCGGAAAGCGCGTCGCGCACCGGTAAGTTCGGGTTACTGAGTATGCGCGAACGCGCACGCTCCGTCGGTGGCGATATTAGTATAGAAAGCGATACCGCGCGCGGCACCACCATTCGCATGACCCTGCCGCTAGGGATCAAAGAGCAAGACCAAGAGCAGCAACAGGCAGCATTATCATGACCATCAGTGTTTTGATCGTGGATGATCACGCAATTGTGCGGCAGGGATTACGCTTACTGCTTGATGCGCAGCCGCAGATTGAAGTGGTAGGCGAAGCCGCCGATGGTGCAATGGGTGTACAGATGGCACGCGCCCTCAAACCGGATGTAATCCTCATGGATTTGCTGATGCCGGGCATGGATGGCATCGAAGCGATCCGCCAATTAGTTCCCTTGAACCTGCCAAGCCGAGTGTTAGTACTGTCCTCCTCGCTGGAAGATCAACTGGTTAAACAGGCACTGCAAGCAGGTGCACAGGGCTACATCCTGAAGGCAAGCCGATCCTCGGAGCTGGTGCAGGCAATTGAGCGTGTGTCGCAGGGGCTAAGTATGCTCGATCCGGCGGCGGCGCATGTGCTGATGCAGCAGGTACAGTCGAACGATCCGCTGCAAACGCTGACTCCCCGCGAACGCGAAGTCTTTGATGGCATGGCGCGAGGACTAAATAACACTGAGATCGCTAATAGTCTCAGTGTCAGCGAAGCAACGGTGCGCACACATGTCGCCAGCATCCTTGATAAGCTGACGCTGCGAGATCGCACACAGGTGACGATCTATGCACTTAAGCGGGGCTTGATCCGGCTGGAAGACTTGGACTGAAACGAAAAGGCAGTAACTGAAGCCCAAACTCTACTCAGTTACTGCCATCAATTCATCGGGACTCGCTGCGAGGCGCGACGGTCACTGAGTGGGTGTTGCGGTTGCCGTTTCAGTGCCAAAGATTGCCTGCAGTTGTGGCAGTACGGCGTTGAGCGCATAAGGCAGACTCAGTGGTGAACTAAAACCGACTGCATTCTCCGCCTGCTCATCTAAGTAAACTACCCGTCCCGCTTGCACTGCCTGTAATTTGCTAAACAAGGGCTGCGCTTCCAGTGCTTCACGTCCGCCTTCGATAAATTGCAGGTTCATGATAGCAATCAAATCTTGGTCGAGCAGATCAACGCGCTCGGCACTGAGGTCGGCGTAAAAAGACTCACCCGCAACGTCGATCAATTCTTGCGGAATCACAAAACCCAGATCGGTGAAGAAACGTCCACGACTATCCTGCGAGGTATAAAAGCCGTAGGTATCCGCGTAGTAGTAGGAGACGGCTACAGTTTTACCCGCAAATGCTGGGTTTTCAGCACGAGCATCGGCAAACAGCTTTTCTACGTCGGTTACAATCGTTTCCGCTTCGTCGCTCTTGCCCACTGCCGCACCGATCATCTTCATAACTTCTTGCCACGGCATCCCGAAGTTGATGTAATCCGACGTTTGCGTGATCGTCGGGGCGATTGCTGAGAGCAGCTTGTACTCATCTTCGGTAATTCCAGAAGTGACCGCGCTGATCAAATCAGGCTGCAAAGCCAAGATAGCTTCATAATTCAGATTGCCGTAGGGCATGTTCAGGACAATGGGCGCAGCGCCTTCGACTTTATCCTCTGCCCACGGGAAAATCGCATTATTCTCGTCACCGTACCAGTAACGTACTGCTACTGGTGTCACACCGACAGCTAGTAAGAAATCTTGCTCGGTGTACCCGATAGCGACCACGCGCTTCGGCGCTTCATTGATGGTCGTGCTGCCAAACTGATGTTCAATCGTGACCGGAAACGCATCTGATCCTTGTGCAGCGACTGGTTTAAGTGGTGCGCTGCCCAAGAGCAGTATAACGACGAGCATCAAGAGAGTTGTTGCGCGATATTTCATTGTCTTCCTCCCTACGGACCTAATGACACTGGAAGATCAGTATCATTGCTTTGTGAAATCAAGCACAGATAAGCTTAGTTTAGCGGTGAATATTGCGCAGTTCTACAAGGAGAGTTAAGCGGATTATTCCAGTCTGCTCAACAGATAATTAATCGGCTGAGAAAATGGAGTACACATACTGAAATCTACAATCTTACAGCACCGAAATCTGAGATTAATGTGGTTTATAAATATAAGTTTTACGGTTGCGAGATTAAAGCAACATAGGGCTAAGCAGCTAGCGATTTAGCGTCGTCTCAATCTGTGCGGATCCATAGAGCACGCCGCGTCCGGGACCGGTCAGGTCAGCGAGTGACACATCGGTGTACCCCTGCTCGAATGGTAAGGTCAACTGCATTCCATGAACCGCATCAAGCGTTGCCCACAGCAGATTTGCCTCGTAGCGGGTGATGTCGCCCTGTGCGCAGTAGATATCGAACGGCGTGACACGGTTCGGTTCAATGGGGCTAATCGTGAGATCGGCGTAGACTCGTCCATCCTCAGCCAGGCGCAGCATGCCGCTGAGACCAGCATCGTAGGTTTTGCTTTCGGGGATCACTACGCGGCAGGGAGGTTGATCGAATGCCAGAGCCGCAAAGCTAATGTTGCCGATGATCCTGCCGTTAAGGTTGGTTGAAAGGCGTCCGGTGCCTGTATAGCGCACTTCGTTTATCTGCGGATCGCCTAGCACTTCGATGCGGATCGTCAACACCCAATTTCCATTGTAGTCGAGGATTTCGTATGGCAGCGTAGCGGTAGGAATCATTGTTTCCGTGGCGCGTGGTGTCAGCGTCACGATGATGCTCGGCGCTGTCGGGATGATCAGGGTTGCCGTCGGGATCGGCGTGACCGTCGGTTCGGGAGTATCCGACACCACGGGTGTGATGGTAGGGATTTGACGGCGTTCAGGCGCACAGGCAGTGATCGTCAACAGTATGAGGACAACGAATAAGGGAACAAATTTGTTCCACCACCGACCCCTAACCGTCATTCTCCGATCTCCCGCAGCGCTTCCAGAATACGATCTCGCACTTCAGTATTGTTATTGTCGCTAGCGCGTTGTAAGGCGTCGCGCAGTCGTTCCCGCGCTTTGACTTTATCCCCTAACTTGGCATACAGGCGTGCCTGCTCGATGTAGGGTTCCAGCCAATCGCTGTTCAGTTCAATAGCGGCATCGTAGGCAGCGAGAGCCTCATCGGTCTTATCCAACTTCACCAATGCCCGTGCTCTATCCGCATTGATCTCGCGGTCAAAGTACCACCAGTTCAAGAATGGTGTGTTGTAGGCGTAGATGTCATTCAGCGCCGCCACTTGATCGAGTGTCTTAAGGGCAGCTTCGTAGTCATCCTTACCCGCTTCGACCAGTGCCCGTGCATATAAGGCGCGGGGATTATTCGGTTCGATCACCAGCGACATCTCCACCCACTTCTCGGCAGCCTGTGGGTGTCCTGTGCGATCCGCCACGAACGCACCATCGGCAATGTACGCCGCATCACTGATCACTGTGTCCTCAATATGGGAGCGATACAGTTCGAATGCCGCATCATCGTTCCCTTGCAGTAAGTAGACGATTGCCAGATCGCCATGCCTCCAAAGATCATCACTTAGCTGGATGGACTTCTCAAAATCGGGCTGCGCGGCGGCGTAATTGCTGGTGATTAGGTAGTACAAGCCGCGATTATGATAGTAATCGGGATTGTCGGGGGCGAGTTCAATCGCCTTATCCAGATCAGCGATGATGCTCTCTGGCGTCGTCCCGCTGAGATAAGATTTCAAATTGGCACGGCGCGAATAGAGGCTGGCGTCCTCCATACCGTGATCAATCGCCAGCGTCAGATAATCAACGGTTTTAGCGGCATCCTCGAACGGCGATCCACCCCAGTAATCCGCCATCACCACATAAGCTTCCGGACGATCTGGATAATTATCGATAGCAGTTTCGGCGATCTGTTTAGCTTGCTCTAATTTGTCGCCATCCTCGCGGTAGCGGACTAAGACCGTCGCGTACAGCACTTGAAGATAGTAATTCTGCGGATCGGCTGCCAGCGCTGCCGACGTTTGATCCAGCGCGTCATCGTACAAGCCATCATTCAGTTTTTGCTCGATCTCAGCGCGTAGATCAGCGTAGTCATTCTCTACAGCGACAGCAACTGCAGTTGCTTCTGCCGTCACTGTTGCGATGATCGTCGCGGTTGGCGCAGTTGTAGTTGTCGGCTCAGGCGTGGAGGTGGATGTTACGGTGCTGCTAGGAATTGCCGTAGCATCGAGCACAGGTACTTCGGTTGCCGCAACAGTGGGGATCAGGGCGACAGCAGTCTGAGTCACGTCGACAACAGTGCTAACGGCACTGCGAGTCTGCGCCACTTCTTGCTGTGCCTCCTGATCGCCATCATTAGCAATCTGAGTTAAGGCAAATGCAGCAATGGCGATGACCAGCACGGCAATCCCGATCAAGCGACCAACCGACGGGCGTGATGATGTGGCTACGGCGGCTGGCGCACCCGGTTCACCGAGTGATTTGGTCTTTTTTGGTAGCTGCGTGGTCAACGTATTGGAACTTGGCGGCGCTGTCGCAATAGTAGCAGCGGCAGGCTCGGCATCCGGTGTAGTCAGAGCAGTTCGCAGCGCGTCGCGGAATTCCGCCGCTGTGTGATAACGATCATCGGGATTCTTCGCCAACGCCCGCAAAATGATCCGTTCCACGCCAGCGGGTAGATCTGGCGCAAGACTGCGCGGTGGCGGCAGTGGATCGTTGTTGTGCTTGAGGATCACCGCCCAAGGCGTATCCGCATCGTAGGGCAGCGTACCTGTGACCATCTCGTAGAGCATAATGCCAAGACTATAGATGTCGGCGCGCTCGTCAACCTTCTCGCCACGTCCAGCTTCGGGACTCATGTACGTTGGCGTACCGACGGCAACACCGCTGCCGGTGAGATTGGATGCGCCGAGTATCTTAGCGATGCCGAAATCGGTCAGGATCGGTTCGTTAGGGTTGCGCTTGCCGAGTAGGATGTTGGCGGGCTTCAGATCGCGGTGAATCATGCCAGCGGCGTGCGCGTAAGCAACGGCATCAGCGATTTTGATCATCAGCGTCAACGCTTCCGTTACTGGCAGCGCCCCGCGTTTGGTCAGCATCGCCTTCATGGAATCGCCTTCGACATACTCCATGACCATATAATATTCGTCACCGAAGGAGTCAAAGTCGATCACTTGCACGATGTTGGGATGCCGTAGTGTACCGACGCTCTGCGCCTCGCGCTTGAAGCGCTCGATGAAGCCGGGGTCTTCGGAGAGATGTCCGTGCATCACCTTGATCGCCACGTAGCGATCCATGCCCGGTTGGTAGGCGCGGTAGACATCCGCCATGCCACCACGTCCGAGCCGTTCAAGCACCTGATATTTACCGAGCGTCGCGCCGGATAGATCGTTCATAAGCCCTTTGTATTTAGTAGAGCGGACAACTAACTATCTGTAGGTTCGGCTGATTTCGCCATCGCTATACAATACTTGAAAATGGCGATTTAGGGAATTCTGCCCTAAATCAAGTTGCTACAGTGAAAAGTCATAGACGTTTCTAAGGATAAACAAAAACATATCCAATCGCCCTATCAAAGACGATTGGATATGTTGCCTCATAAAAGATTAGAACCCTACTACACCCGCGTGACTGCGCCCTCGTTCGCCGGAGCGACCAGCTTGGCATACTTCGCCATCACGCCACTGGTGTAGTGTGGCTTGGGCGCTACCCACTTGGCACGGCGGGCAGCCAATTCCTCATCGCTCAGTTCGACGGTGAGCGAACGCTTCTCTACATCAACTACGATCATATCGCCTTCGTTGAGCAAGCCGATTGCGCCACCGACTGCCGCTTCTGGCGCGATGTGACCGATCATCAAGCCGCGAGTCGCACCGCTGAAACGACCATCGGTGATCAGCAGCACTTTGTCGCCCAAGCCCTGACCGACGAGCGCCGCCGTCACTTGCAACATCTCGCGCATTCCGGGACCGCCGATTGGTCCTTCGTTACGGATCACTACCACGTCGTTATCGTTGATCTCTAAATTCTGTACGGCGTGGAATGCTGCTTCCTCGCTGTCGAAAAGACGAGCCGGACCGCGATGATACTTGCGCTCATAGCCAAAAAGCTTGGTCACCGCGCCATCGGGAGCCAGATTTCCCTTGAGGATGACCAAGCCGCCATCCGCTTTGATCGGATTGCTCACTTCGTGGATCACCTGCTGTCCGGGCGTCTCTTTCGCCTCCGTCACTTCTTCCGCCAGTGTCTTGCCCGTCACGGTCATCGCATCGCCGTGCATCAGACCACCTTCCAGCAAACGACGCGCCAGTAAGGGGATACCACCCGCGTTCTGCATATCGGTCGCAACATACTTGCCGCCCGGTTTCATATCCGCGATCAACGGCGTGCTGCGGCTGATGTTCTCGATATCATCAATGCTGAAGTCGATGCCAGCTTCGCGGGCGAATGCCAGCGTATGCAGCACCGCGTTGGTCGAGCCACCGGAGGCAGCCACCGCGCGGATCGCGTTCTCCAGCGAATGCCGCGTGACGATCTGGCTCGGACGCAGATCGCGTTGCAGCAGTTCCATCATCAAGCGTCCGGCTTGCATGGCAACATCATCTTTGTCCTTATCCATTGCCGGAATGCCCGCCATGCCCATCGGGGACATGCCCATCACTTCTACTGCCGTCGCCATCGTGTTGGCGGTGAACTGACCACCGCACGCACCGGGTCCCGGACACGCCACCGACTCGATCTCGTGCAACTGCTCAGCCGTGATCTTGCCGCGCGCATACGCACCAATTGCCTCAAAAACGTCGCCAACGGTCAAGTCTTTCACAGTGCCATCGGGCAGCGGCAGCTTGCCGGGAGCAATCGAGCCACCGTAGAGCATCATGGAGGGGATATTTAGGCGGATTAAGCCCATGATCGTGCCGGGAAGTGTCTTATCGCAGGCTGCCAGCGCGATCACGCCGTCGAAATAATTAGCGCGCACGATCAACTCAATGGAGTCCGCGATCACCTCACGGCTGATCAACGAGGCTTTCATGCCTTCGGTACCCATCGTGATGCCGTCGGAAATGGTGATGGTATTGAATTCCAGCGGCGTGCCACCAGCCGCCTTGATGCCCTCTTTGATTTTATGGGAGAGGCGGCGCAGGTGGAAGTTGCAGGGACCGATCTCCGTCCACGTGTTGGCGATGGCAATTAGCGGCTTCTTCATATCGTCGTCGGTCAGCCCAATCGCCTTGAACATCGAACGCGCCGCCGCCCGATCTGATCCGCCGAGCAAAGTGCGACTGCGTTCATTGAGGGCATTGGTGAGTGCAGAAGTGAGGGAAGCTCCGTCGGTCACGAAAAGACTCCTTAATCTTGGAAGGAAAGAACGTATGCGGACGTTTTAACTTAATTAAGCGTGGATCGGGATCATACCCCTGATGGCGAGATTATCAAGTGGACTTTTGCCTCAAACTCCTTCTTGTCCAGCAGTCGAAACCTGCATATACTTATTTTGGATGGTGTGATTGCACCATTGCCGCGATGAAG
>JAHBVK010000018.1 GCA_019637555.1 Anaerolineae bacterium | reverse complement strand
TGTCATCTGCCGCCGCGGCGAACGTCACCGCAGCATCGCCGGACGATGCTTTCACCGTCACCGTTGGCACGCCCGCCCAATCTGCCAGATCTCCATCAACCGTGATCTTCACCGGAAACGGTGCGTAATACGTCTTGCCATTTTCACCTTGCGGCGCAAGTGGCGTTTCACCTCCCTGCGCTCGCGTTGGCGTGATCGACGGCACATTGAGCAGCGCCACAGTGAGGACAATGACTAAAACACCAACCGAGCCACGAAAACGTATCATCTTATTCTCCTAAAAACACCAGACGACAATCTTTTGAACTAAGGTTCCTCCTCATCCACTTTATGGATGAGGAGGTCAGAGATGAGGCTAATACGTCAATCCATATCCCAACGGGAACAACGGACCATCAGGATGCTGTTTCAGTGCCGTCAGCGGTACTTGCTCGATGCTGCGTGGCCACGAATATGACAACTTGCCCGTGAACGGATGATCCCCGAACAGCACATCAGCGACGCCTTGACTCTCAGTGCCGGGCAGAAATGCCGCCACCATGGCATCCGCTTGTGCCAACTGCTCGGTAATCAGAATCGGTCTACCAGACAGCACCACTACCACTAGCTTGCTGCACCGTTCGCGCATCCGCGTGACCAGTTCCTGATCCGCTGCTGACAGCTTCAGATTGCCGTTATCGCCCATTCCTTCGGCGTAGGGCGATTCGCCTACCACCACCACACCGATCTCGGCTTTTTCACTGCCCTCAAACTGTCCGTCAGCGCTGTAACCAATTTCCGCACTGTCACCTGCAACCTGACGCATCCCTTCGAGGAGGCTAGTTCCCAGTGTCGTTGCACCGTGATCACCCTGCCACGTGATTGACCAACCGCCGCACTGCATCCCGATGTCATCTGCGCCCCGTCCCGCGACGAGGATAAGCGCATTCTTTGACAGAGGCAGTGTATTGTTCTCGTTTTTCAGAAGTACCAGCGTTTTCCGTACTGCTTCCCGCGCCACCGCGCGATGCTCAGCAGAACCGACGCTCGCCAGTAGATCGTCGCGTCCGAAGGGTGACTCGAACACGCCCAGCCACTTCTTCACGCGCAGGATGCGACGTACCGCATCATCGATGCGCTCTTGCGACACCGCACCAGATTCGACAGCTTCCGTCAGCGTCTTGATGAACAGCTTGTAATCGTAGGGCACCATCACCATATCGATTCCCGCATTGATCGCCGAGGTCACACTGGTGCGGTAATCCCGATCAATCTGATTGACCGCCATCCAGTCCGAGATCACGAAGCCGCTGAAGCCCAACTCGCCTTTCAACACATCGGTGATCAGATAGCGGTTGGCATGCATTTTGGTGCCTTGCCAGCTAGAGAACGACACCATGATGTTCAGTGCGCCCGCCTTCACCGCTGCCACATACGGCGCGAGATGCACGCTGCGTAACGTCGCTTCGTCGGCATCGGCGTTACCCTGATCGATGCTGAAGCTGTCACCGGGCGCTTGCCAGTTACCCTGAATCCAGTCATACGTGAGCGACGTACCCCACTTCGTACCGCCATCAGCTACAAAGTGCTTGACCGATGCCAGCACGCGCGGATCGCCGTTCTGCTGTTCTTCCACGCTGGCGACCCCTAGCGGGACTACGATGGAGGGGTCTTCGCTGTAGCCTTCGTAGGTGCGTCCCCAACGAATATCTTGCGGGACGGAGACAGCCGGAGCAAAGTTGAAATGCACGCCCGCCGCCATCATTTCCCGTGCGGTAACATGAGCAGCGCGTCGCACCAGTTCAGGATCGCGGGTCGCGCCCATACCGATGTTGTGCGGGAAGATCACCGCGCCGCGCATATTGCTATGTCCGTGTACTGCATCGGAACCGTAGATCACTGGAATACGCAGGCGTGTCTTGAGCGCTGCTTCGTGATAAGCACGCACCATACTCGCCCATGTCTCAGGCGTGTTCGGTTCCGGATTCCCGCCGCCACCACTCAGCACCGACCCAACAAAATAGGTACTGACATCTTCAGGCGGAATGCTATTTTTTTCCGCTTGGGTCATCTGACCGATTTTTTCGGCGAGCGTCATCTGCTCGGCGAGTGAGTCAACCGAGATATCGGTAGGGCGAGAGACAAGCGGTTGCGCGACGTGCATAATTACTCCTTAGTCGTTCGAAATGTTCAGGTGGACGGAAGAGGCATCCTATTGCGCTATTTGTCCACACCGGTGATCACGATCCCTTGAATGAATACCCTCTGCGCGAGGAAGAAGATCGTCAGCGGAAGGATCATTGAGATGATGGAAGCCGCTAGAATAAGTTGCGGTTCAGTATTATACAGACCATTGAATTCCGTCAAGCCAACAGTGATCGGATTTGCTTGGCGGTTCCCAGCCAGATAGATTAGCGGTCCGAAAAAGTCGTTCCACGCGAAGAAGAAGTGAAACAGTGAAACAGCAGTCAGCGCGGGGACGGCTTGCGGCAGCATCACCGAGAAGAATGTGCGGATCGGACCCGCGCCGTCGATCATGGCAGCTTCATCCATTTCTCGTGGGATGGTCATGAAATACTGGCGCAGCAAGAATACATTATAAGCATTACCGAACATCTGCGGCACGATCAGCGGCAGCCACGTCCCACCCCAACCGAGCACCTTGACGAAGAAAGCATAAGTCGGAACCAGCGTCACCGCAGGCGGCAGGATGATCGTGGACATCAAGATCAGGAACAACACATTCCTATAAGGGAAGCGGAAGCGCGCGAATCCATACGCCACCATCGCCGACGCTGCTACCGTCCCTATCATGGTCACGATGGCATAAACCGACGTATTGAATAGCAGGCGCGCGAAATTGATCATGTTCCACGCTTCGGGATAATTTTCCCAGTGGAAAGCAGGTTCGCTTACCGGCGTCAGATTGCGCCAGTTACCTTCCCATTCAAAGGTACCTGCGTCGGGATTGTTAATGTCTATCATCACACTGGATCGTCGCTTCGGATCGATCAGTGCAGCGTGAATGATTCCGGTTTCCGTCGGCACTTCGTAAACGTCGTATTGCTTCCCGTTGTACTCAAACTTCTGCGCATCCGAGGGCAGCAGTGGTGCGCGCGCGTCTGAGGCTTGTGCCGCTGTTTTCAGTGAATTGGTCAAGCCATATGCCAGTGGCATCAAGTAGATGCTCAGGACGATCAGCGCGAATAACGTGACAGCAGCCTGCATCAACAGTCTGCGCCGCTGTCTGGCGATCTTCCAATGAGTAGTACCTTTGTCATAAGTCGAAACTGCTGTAGCCATTATTTATTCTCCCCTGCGTAATACACCCAGTAGCGCGATGTCGCAAACAGGAAGATCGTGATTGCCAACGCCACGATAAACAGCAGCCACGCCAGGGCTGCACCGTAACCCATATTTTGAAAGGTGAACGCTTGCTTATAAAACCAGACCATGTAGAAGCGTGATGCCCCTTCGGGATAGCCACTGCCCTGATTAAGCACCCACGGCACGAGGAAATATTGCAGCAAACCAACCAGACTGGTGATCAAGTTGTAGAAAATCACCGGCGTGATCATCGGGATGGTAATGTTCCACATTCGGTTCCACCAGCTAGCACCGTCGATGTTGGCTGCCTCATAAAGTTCAGTAGGTACGCCCTGTAAACTGGCGAGGTAGATCAAAATCGTGTTGCCGATACCCCAGATACCGATGAAGGTGTAGGAAATGTAAATTAGGTTGGGATCATCCATCCAGCGCAGACCGTTTTGTCCTCGCGCAGGGATGCCGAACAATTCAATGATCCGGTTCAGCCAGCCCGTATTAGGGTTTAGTACCTGCGACCAGATCAGCACCGCCGCGATGAAGGGAACCATCGTTGGGGCGTAAAACAGAGTACGGAACAAATTCGGGGCGATCAGGTCTTTGGAGTTCAGCAGGGATGCCAATCCAAAAGCGATGATCATGCCCAGCGGCAGCGAGACGATAGCGAACTTGAAGGTGATCCACATCCCTTCCCATACGTTTGGATCATCTACCAACATCCGCCGCCAGTTCTCGAAACCGATGAAGGTTGTCGTTTCAGGCGAAGATAAAGTGAAATTGAGCGTAGAGAAGATGAACGAAGCGATCATCGGGAACAGATAGAAAATCGTGAATCCGATCAGCCACGGGCTGATGAAAAACAGTCCCCATCTCGCTTCACGGCGTGCCAACAGGGACATCTTGCTGCGCCCCCGCTCGCCGACTTGTGCTCGTTTCCGGGTCAGGTTGATTTCAGAGATCATGCTCATAAGATGTTGTCCTGCGCCGAGATCGGACGGAAAATGGAAGGGGGCATTTCAGGTTGGCGGAGAGTCTGACCGTCCTGAAATGCCGCCTTGCTTATGGAAAGGGCTTTCTTTAGGTGGCGTTCCAGCGCCGCTTAGGGGAAGCCCACTCCTGATGACTCATTATTTCGTCTTCGCAGCGTCGAAGATCTTCTGAAGGTCAGCCTTAAGTTTGTCGAGTTCCGCATCAACGTCGGCATCTGCATTGTTATCGACAACTTGTAGGTACTCGGTGTAACGGTTGCTTGCTTCTAGGAAGCTGGGCATACCTTCTTCGTGGTTCGGGTTGTCAGGATAGCTCAACGCCGCCACTGCCACTTCCCAATTGACATCGAAATTGGTGTTCGGGTAACCCGCCTTCAACGACTCGGCATAACCAGTGTAGAAGTCCTTCTGCAAACTCAGACGTGCAGGCATACCACCGTAAGCAGTCGCCAGTTCCTCAGCCTTTTCGCCCAACAGATAGGTCAGCACGGTGAAGGCTTCTGCGGGGTGCTTGGAGTAACGCAGGATGCCGAACGTATCAGCGTGCAGTTTGGCAGTGATCGTGCCGTTGTACGAGGGGATCGGAGCCAGATCCCACGCGGCAGTCAGATCGGCAGTTCCCCAGCCCATGTACCACTGGTGGATGGGCACCATCGCCACGTTGCCGCTGCCGAACCAGTTGCCGCCAGCCAGCAAATCGCTGCCGGAGTACGCGCCGCTGGGATAGAACGCCTGCTTGCCGTACATGGCATCGTGATACCACTTTTCGGCGGCACGCCAGTTGTCAGGGATTTGCGCATTGCCGTCGGCATCGACCAGATTGCCCGCGCCGAACAGCGTATCACGACCACGCATATCGGTGTGGCTCACGCCGAAGCCCCACTGCACGATCTTGGTGTTATCGAAACCTTCCATCGTGGCGTCGTTGCCGTTCTCGTCAACGGTCAGCATTCTTGCCAGTTCGGTCACGGTCTCGATGTTCCATTCCTTCTCGTTGCCGTCAGCATCTACATACTTCTCACCATACGCCTTGGGAGGATATGGCAGATCAGCTTCATCGAACAGCGCCTTGTTGTACATCATGAAGTAGGGGAACACAGCGAAGGGGATTCCTAGCTGACCTTCACCCTGAATGTGGTAGAAGTCCACCAGCGCCGGATCAAAGTCGCTCAGATCGTACTTGGTCGAGGCGATCAAATCGGTCAGATCCAGCCATGCGCCGGGGAATGAAGCACGTCCGCGCACACCCATCGGACCAACAACATCAGGCGCGTTATCGGCGGCGATTTGCGTGTTCAACACATCGTATGCCTGTGCGTTGTCCACTACTTCCAACGTCAGCTCAATGTCATCATGAGTGGCGTTGAAATCGTCTACAACTTTCTGCTGCTTCTCGATCAAACCAGCATCTGTACCAGCGCCCAGACCCACATACCAGCGGATCGCCACCGGGCTTTGCGCCTTAACGCTGACCGCGTTCAGTGCGAGTGCAAGAACTGCTAGGACCAGAACAACTCGTAAAACATTTTGTTTGCGCATCAGAACCTCCATATTGTTTCTTGCGCTTTTGCTTGGAAACTGACAATTAACTTTGAGAGCTTTCATCGTTGTGCCTGCAAACAGCCTACAATCTGCCAACTTGGTAATTTGAGAGCGCTCTCAAAGCCCGTCAAGTGATAGTTATATTTGGCGTTCACCTCCTTCATCGCCTATCGTTACTTACTGTTCAGATGGTATTGAAACCGCGCAGATCGCGCGGAGGCTCAGCTTGGATTAGCTCACTCTAGCAATCGAGAAACCTTCTGGTCGCAAGAAACGTTCCAGCGCAAGGCTTGCCGCGCCGATGCTGACGGCGTGGTCGCCTAACGCGCTCACATAGATCTGTGCTACTCTGGCTGGTTGCTTCAAAGCGTAAGCGTCGATGGTGGATCGAGTTTTCGGCAGCAGGTAGGAACCTAAAAGCAGTCCCGACCAACCGCCGATGACGATTTGTTGTGGATTGAGTAAATTGATGATATTGGCGATGCCAATGCCCAGATACTGTGCTGCTTCGGAGAGTACCTGTACTGCAGCCACATCGTCCGCTTCTGCCGCCTCGCGGATGCCTGCCACGATCTCAAGTTGAGTGCGCCGCATCAAGATTGCGGAGTCAGGTGCAAGTTCGCGGTAACGACGGATGATTCCCGGCGCGCCGATGTAGGACTCCAGACAGCCGTGACTGCCACAGCGGCACAGCGCGCCATTCGGCTGCACGCAAGTATGTCCCCACTCGCCCGCACTGTTGCTGGCACCCCGATATAGTTCGCCGCTCATGATGATGCTAGAGCCGACGCCAGTAGCGATCAGCAGCACCATCAGATTTTCCGCCTGCCGTGCCGCACCGAACCAGCGTTCCGCCAGCGCCATCGCATGAGCGCCATTATCCAGATAGATCGGGATATGCAGACGCGCCTGCAGTAGTTCCAACAGCGGCACATTCTGCCAGCCCCAATTCGGTGCGAACACCGAGACGCCCATCTCATGATCGACGATGCCCGGCATTCCGATCCCGATCCCTAGCACACGTTCCGCTGCGATCTCGGACTGCGCCAGCAGTATATTCACGCCCGCCACAATGTACTCAACGATTTGCTGCGGCAGGAAGTCTCCTGCGCTTAGAGATTGGCGGGTGTGGCTTACTTTTTGCAGCGTTAAATCGACGATTTCGATCTGGATTTGGGTTTCGCCGACCTCAATGCCGATGAAGTAACCGTAGCCGGGGTTTAGTGATAAGCTGGTGCGTGGTCGCCCGCCTTGCGATTCCTGACTGCCGACTTCCAGCAAGATACCGTCATTCAGCAGTTCAGCGATCACATTGCCGACAGTAGCGGGGCTTAAGCCTGAAAGTTGGCTAAGCTCTAGGCGGCTCAGAGGAGCATTGAAATAGACGAGTTCCAGTAAACTCTGTCGATTAATCTTGCGTAAATCGCGCGTTGTTGGCTTTATCGGGCTTTTCATAAACTCAAAAATTCTTGCCAAACTTTTTACACGAGTTATTTTAACTGGAAAAATTACTCTGTCAACTAGACCGAATCCTCGATCTTGTCTACCAGCCTGCCTAAATCTTTTACTCACAGACACACTCTTATAAATCATCTGAGAGCGCTCTCAAATCTAGTCAAAAAACATCGAACTTTTCTAACGTGGCGAAATTTCCTATCTGTCTCAATACCCGCTGCTCGTCATCACTCATTACTTTCTACTCTGACTCCATTTCGAGTGGATGCTCGCACGATCAGCGTGTTATCCAACAATCGGTGGATTGGCACTTTCACATCGTTATTCAGCAGTTCGAGCAGCAATTCAACCGCTTCGATGCCGGATTGCTGCACAGGCTGACGGATTGTGGTCAGCGCTGGTGCTGCCTGTTGCGCAGGCGGAAAATCGTCGTAGCCGATGATCCCGATGTCATCTGGGACGCTAATGTTCACTTCCTTGAAGGCGCGCATACATCCAATCGCCATTGCATCATTGGTAGCGAAGATCGCTTCAGGACGATACGGCAGAATCTCACGAACAGCCTCGTAGCCGCTATCTTGAGAAAAGTTCCCGTAGGCAATCAGCCGCTTGTCTACTTTGATGCCATAATCATTGAGTGCCCGTCGATATCCTTCCAACCGCAGATCGCTCGACTTGTTCACCTGCGCCGCGATGATCCCGATCCGCCGATAGCCAACATCGATCAAATGCTTCGTCGCCATGTAGCCGCCAGCGATGTTGTCTGTATCCACATAGCTGATCTTGCTGCGATCTTCCGGCTCACCGATCAACACCAGCGGTATCTGGTTGGCGAGCAGGGTTTCCACCATATCCTGATGATGCCGATCTGCCGTCACGATCATGCCGTCCACTAAGCCTGTTCCCACCAGCGTCTGAATCACGTTGTGCTCTTCTTCTAACGAGTGGAACAGATACAGGGATAGAATCAAGCCGTTAGCGTTGCAGGCTTGTGCGATGCCATGAATCAGATAGGCGAAATACGGATCGGTGAACACCTTTTGCACCACGCTGGGGATGATCAAGCCGATGATGTTGGAGCGATTGGAGACGAGGGAACGGGCAAGGGCGTTAGGTCTAAAGCCAGTCTGTGTGATCACAGTCTGCACGCGCTCTCGGATTTCGGGGCGGATATGCGGATACCCATTGACTACGCGCGAAACCGTAGCTCTGGATACTCCTGCAATCTTAGCGATTTCCTCTAGCGTAAATCTCTTCATCGTGACACTGAAATCTTTTTGAGAGCGCTCTCAAAGCATAAGGCAGTCCACCAAATCTGTCAAGCAAATAGCTCTAACTATCCTCCAACGCTACCCGACGTCAGACTAACCAAATACCTGATCCACTACCTGTTATTCCTGATAATATCAGGTGCTCATTTTGTCACCACTTGCGCACCAAGATAGGCATCCTGAACCTCGCGGCTGTCCAGCAGTTCCCTTGCCTCGCCTTCCAGTACGATATGCCCGTTCTGCAGCACGTAGCCCCGATGCGCGATTTGCAACGCCAGATTGGCATTCTGCTCTACCATGAAGATCGTCGTCCCCTGCTGGTTGATCGTCTGGATCAGTTCCAGCACGCGATCCACGAAGGCGGGCGATAGTCCCATCGTCGGCTCATCCATGCAGATCACCTGTGGGCGTCCCATTAAGGCGCGCCCAATCGCCAGCATCTGCTGCTCACCACCACTCAGCACGCCGCCGCGCTGCCTGATCCGTTCCTTCAAGCGCGGGAACAGCATCAACATGCGCTCATAATCTTGATCAACTGCCTGCCGATCACGTCGCTGATATGCTCCCATCAACAGGTTCTCGCGTACCGTCATATTGGGGAATATCCGCCGCGCTTCCGGCACTGAACCTACACCCCGCCGGATGATCGCTGGTGTCGGCAGTCCCGCCACGTTCTCGCCGTTGATCCGCACCTCGCCCCGTCGCGGTATCACCAATCCCAGGATCACCTTCATCGTGGTGCTTTTGCCGCTGGCATTGCCGCCAAGCAAGCACACGATCTCACCACGTCGCACCTGTAAGCTGATGCCAAAATGCACCTGCACCGCGCCGTAGAACGTGTCCACCTCTCGCAGTTCCAGCATCGGCATCTTGGTTACGTCGGTCATACTGTCGCCTCAGGTTGCCCCTTATGCCCCAGATACGCCTCGATCACACGCGGATCATTCCTCACTGCTTCCGGCAGACCTTCCGCGATCTTCTGTCCGTTATCCATCACCACTACCCGATCCGATAACTCCATCACCAGCGACAGCTTATGCTCGATAAGCAAAATCGTCAGTCCCTGTAGCTTCAGATGGCGGATGAACTCCAACATCTCGGCAGTTTCGGTCAGATTCATGCCCGCCGTCGGCTCATCCAGCAGTAGCAGTCGCGGTTTAAGCACCAGCGCCCTAGCGATCTCCACGCGCCGCCGATTAGCATAAGACAGACTGTTCGCAGAATCATGCAGTCGCGGTGTCAATCTTTCTCCGAACTGCGCGATGATCGCCTCCGCTTCCTCTCGTAAGTGCTTTTCTTCGGCGCGTGCCTGTGGCGTTGGCAGCAGCGAGATCAGCAGTTCGCCCACCAGATGGCGTGGACGTGATACCCGTCGCCTCGTCTGCGCTCCCACCAGCACGTTATCCAGTACACTCAGGTTACCGAATACGCGCCCATGCTGGAATGTCCGCGCGATCCCCCGACTGGCGAACCGATCCGGTGGCATCCCAACCAGCGATTCGCCATCAAATGTGATTTCGCCCGCCGTCGGCTGATCCGTTCCCGTGATCAAATTGAACAGTGTCGTTTTGCCCGCGCCATTCGGACCGATCACACTGACGAACTCGCCCGTTTCGGCGCTCAAGCTCACGCGATCCACCGCCAGCACGCCGTCGAAATGGCGCGATAACTCCCGAACTTCTAGCAGCGCCATGATGTGAATTACTCCGTTCCTAACAGCCCTTGCGGACGGAAACGGATCAGCAGCACCAACACCAATCCGTACAGCAAGTAGCGATATTCCGCCAGATCGCGGGAAAGCTCCGGCAAGATCGTCAGCGCCAGCGCCCCGACCACTGCGCCAAAGATGTTGCCCATGCCACCCAAGATCGCCATCGTCAGCGCCAGAATCGAGGTAGACGTGCCGAACGTCTCATTGTTGATGTAGGTGTACATGTGCGCTGTGAAGGCACCGCTGAGTCCGGCGATGAACGCACTGACAGCGAACGCCAGCGCCTTGTAGCGGTTCAGGTTGATGCCATATGCCTGTGCCGCTACATCGTCCTCACGGATTGCCCGCCAGATGCGCCCCAACGCCGATTTCACCAAACGCCATTGAAGCAGCATCACCAGCAGTAGCAGCGCCAGCGAGTACCAGTACACATCCTGTGCCAAGAACGTCTGATAGCCGAAAAACGTCGGCGGCGGGATTCTGGTCAAGCCTAACGGACCGTTGGTGACCGCCTGCCAGTTCAGGATCACTTGGCTGACGATCTCACCAATGCCAATAGTAGCGATAGCGACGTAATGAGCACGTAAGCGAAAGGCAGGCAACACCAGCAGCGTGCCAAGCGCCGCTGCGAACAAACCTGCACAGATCAACGCCAACTCAAAGGGGAAATGTAGTCGCAGCACCAGCAGCGCCGAGGTATATGCGCCGATTGCCACGAATCCTGCCTGACCCAGTGCCGTTTGTCCGGCAGTTCCCGTCACCAGCGTCACGCTCAAGGCGATCATGCCGAGCAGCCATGCGTTGGTCAGCACTTGTAGCGGATACGGATTCTTGAGCACCAGCGGCAGTGCGATAGCCACTGCGATCAGCACGCCGATTAACCAGCGCGGCAAGCGCACCACCCGACCATATCTGATGAACGATCCCGTCATCGGCTCCGATGGCAGTGATCGCCGTGAACTGAACAATCCATTTGGGCGGAAAACCAGTACGCCAAGCAAGATCACGAAGGCGAATAGATTGCGGTACGATGATCCGAATGCCGCCACGCCATAGCTTTCGATCAACCCCAACAGCAAGCCGCCAACCACTGCACCGGGGATGTTGCCCAGGCCGCCCAGCAAATTTGCCGCGAAGCCTTTCAATCCTGCCTGAAAGCTCATCGTCGGATAGACGGTCTGGAAGTACATACCCACCAGCATCCCCGCGATTCCGCCAAGGATCGCCGCCAGCGCAAATGCCGTGCGGTTGACCGCGTTCACATCGACGCCCATTTGCAGCGCCGCGTCCCGATCTTGTGCCGTCGCCCGCAGCGCCCAACCGAATTTGGTGTAGCGTAGGAACAGGTACAGGAAGATCGCCGCACTAATCCCGATGACTGCGATCAAAATGTCGATAGCGCCGACACTGCCGCCGCCGATGGCGAAGCGCGTCTGCGGCAGCGGGTTCGGGAAAGATTGAGGTTTAGGAGTGAACAGAATCTGAACTAACTGATCCAGCATGAAGCTGATGCCGATGGTCGCCAGCAGTGGGGCGATGCGTGCCGAGTTTTGCAGTTTCCGCAGTCCAAATCGCTCGATAACAATGCCCAACAACCCACACAATACCGCCACGACGACGAAAGCAACGGGTAGCGGTAATCCGAGCCGCACCACGCACAGCCAACCCACATACGCGCCGATCATGTACACGGAGCCGTGCGCGAAGTTGATCAGATTGCCGACGCCGAAGATGATCGCCAAGCCTACCGCGATCAGCGCGTAGATATTGCCGATTACCAATCCGTTGACAGTTTGATCGAAGAACGTGCGTAGAAATTGATCCACGAGTGGACTGCTTTACCCTCAGATGGCTTCGGCGGCGAGACTGGCGGCTTGGCGCAAAGCGTGCAAATTCTGGCTCGGTACATCAACGTTCGTACCGCAGCCCGGTGTTAGCAGTAAGTGTCGCCCATTTGTGGAGCGAATTGCTGCCAGCCCCTCCTCGATCACTTGCTCAGGTGTACCCGTTTGCAGCGTGCCCAATTCATCGACTCCGCCTACCACCGCCTTGCTGGTGAGATGACTTGCCTCCGCTATGCTCGGATTATGCTGCCCAACAGTAGCCCAGTTGATCGCCTGAACCGGATAGTCAGCCACCGCATCGAAGTAGATGTACGGTCCGCAATTGTGCAGCATATTGAACGGCGCATCTTGCACAGCCTTCAGCACTTGCAAGTCATAGGGAACGCCAAACTCGTTGAATTCCGCTTCCGAGAGGACGCCTTGACGCGCCAATTTCACAATCGCAAAGAAGATGCCACTCGCGCCTGCATCAACTGCCGCCGCTGCATACTGACCGAGCGTTGTAGCGATATTCTTCAGTGCCTCATGCGCTCCTTGCGGATTCTCACGGATGTATTGGCGAACACCATCGTGCTGCGCCTGCACTACCTCCTCGATCTTGTGATTCTTGGATCGCGCCACCAGAAACGCCAACACCGATAGCGGCGAGAACACCGTTTGCAGAAAATGCGTATCACCGATGCCTGCCTTGATCAGCCGCACTAGTTCTAAGTGCTCTGCGAACACACCCGCCGTCGGGCTGATCGGCTGAATCTTCTCCAGATCAGCCGGAGAGTTCAGCGGACCTTCGATCAGTCTCGGCAGCACCGAATCGTACTGGCTGAAATCGTAGCGGTTGCCCCACGCTTCGGCGTAATAAGTGGCGCGGGGATTGACTTTTAGCCAGTCCCAATCAAATTCTTGCACATGCTTCAGGCTGACTTGCGCTAACGATTCGGGGTTTCCCTCCTCATCTAGAAAATGCCGCCACGCGGAAACCGGTACGCGATCAACGACTTCGCCTTTTAAGGCGGCGTCCACGCGCTCACGTTTGGAAAATTGAGCCACAGCTTGCTTCCTCTGCTATAAATGCTTCCTCGCCCAGAGGAATTCCTCTGGGCGAAAATGGTCTTAGTGGAATTCTACTTCTTGCCGTCCCACGGCACGAACGCGCCGTCTTTGACGATCAGATCGTTGAAGCGCGGATTCTGCACGCGGCGAGTCTCAGGATCAAAAGTGATCTTGCCATAGATCACGCTCGGTACATCCTTGAGCTTTGGCAGCGCCTCGTGGATACCTTCGCGGGTCGGACCACCCTCCTTGATGGCAGCGGCAACAACATAGATGGCATCATAAGCGATTGTGGCGAACAGATCGGGTTCTTCGTTGTACTTGTCTTGGAACGCCTTGGCGAAGGTTTGTACCTCTGGGCGGGGATCGGTGATCGTGAACTCACCAAGGATATATGTACCCTCAACTGCCTTGCCGCCGAGCGTAATGTAGTCTGGCGATTGGATCGATGCGCTGCCCACGAAAGGCACATTTAGTCCTGCCTCACGGGCTTGCTGCGCGATCAACGCGGCGTCCGCCTGATAGGAGATCAGGATGATGCCATCGGGGTTTGCATCCTTGATCGTGGTCAGTGCCGAACGGAAGTTGGTTTCACCATCCAGATACGGTTGAGTAACGACGATCTCCGCGCCCAGTTCAGTCACACGCTTGGAGAACAGATCGAGCGTGGCATTACCCCAATCATTCTGGATCTGGAACACCGCCAATTTCTTTAGCCCAATCGTTGTTACCGCGAAATCCGCCAGTGCAGGGGAGGCTTGCGTCTGGGTAACTGAGGTACTCCACGTATAATCACCACCGGCAAAGGTGAAATCTGGATGCGAGTTGGTGAAGCCGAACTGTACCAAGCCGCCGCGCTGATAAATCTGTGAGGCTGCCATCGACGCTGAACTGCTGAAATCGCCGAGTTCAATCACGATGCGCGGATCAGCCACAAACTTCTGCGCGACAACGACTGATTGTTTGGGATCGCTCTGGGAGTCTTCAAACTCATATGCTAAAGGGCGTCCATCGATGCCGCCTGCGCCATTGATTTCTTCTAGCGCCAAATCGAATCCCTTGATCCACTGTGCGCCGTACTGAGCCAGCGCGCCAGTGAGCGGACCGCTGACACCGATATAAATGGGGTCTCCAGTTGGTGTTTGAGCCTGCACCGTACCACCGGATACTGTTAATACTAACAACGCAACGATGCTGGTGAGGAGGATGGACAAAGTTGAGTTCCTATGAACCTGTGTAGACATCTCGTTATTCCCTTTCATCTTCGAGCTACTTGCGTATGGTAGTTGGGCTGAGGAATGCTGGTATATGACCATTCCATACCAATTCCCTCTACCTGCTACTTGGAGCTAGATTAAGCGATTCTGCTGCGAATGTTGTTGGTTGCAACCTGAGATCACAAACAAAAAAGCCCCGGCACGATGGCTTCGGGGCTTTTTACAGTCACTACCTGAAACAGGTAACGATGCATCAACAACACAATGCAGCCGAATGCCATAGTGATCCAACATGTTGGGAACAACAAGTACAACACAGTTGCGGCATTGGCTTTTTCGTCAGCATGTTCCTACCTTAGTTAAGTTACTTGGAAAGCTGAACTTACGGGACAACTACTATTGTTACCATACAACGGATAAGAGTCAAGGATTCCCGACTCTTATCCGTTAGAGACATCTACAGTTATCAGTCTTACTGCCGCTCTACTACCGTTTACTACTTTTCAGATTTAGCGGTCCAATTGCTAACACAGGACAGGGGGCATTCGCGAGCACACCTGCGGTTACACTACCTACTACCATCCGCTCTTTTTCGCTCCGATTGTGTGTCGCCATCACGATCACATCGAATCCCTTGCGGGCAACTTCCAATATAGTCGGGATCACCTCGCCGCTGCGGACATCGGTGCTCACGGAATACTCCATCTGCTCGAGCCATTCCCCAGCCTTTTCCAGATATTCACGACGGGCATCAACCGCATGGATATTTTTAGGCTTCGGCAGTACAGGCCACTGATCTTTGCCCTCTACCTCCGTTTGATTAGTTGCTTTTGCGAGCGCGGCGACTTCACTTATAGGGTCTTCCGCCATGACCGAGAGCAAACGGATTTGGGCACCGGTAGCGGCGATTTCAACAACGTGTTTAAGCGCCTGCTCGGCAAATGTGGAGCCATCCAGTGTGACCAGAATTCTTCGGTAGCCCATTTGATCCATCCCTTCAGCGTGAGACTTAGTATTGTTAACACTATAGCAGTGAACGGATAGTCATAGGTCATGTACTACGAGGAGGATCGTCATCTGTTGATTGTGAATATTATCACAAATATAGCCTAATGCTTATTTATCCTACGGGGATTTTATTCTCGCAGCTATCGCAGGCGTTCAGCGTCTATTGTTGCTGCTGTTGCATTTGCTGGAATCGCGTATACATTTCTGCCTCGATCACTGGATCATCAGGAGTCGGGGTGAACTCGGCAGGACCAAGCGATACTGTACCAAACTCCGGATCGGTTGATTCCTGCATCTTCAGGACTTGCACAGCAACGTCGAGCTGACTTTCCGCTTTGCCTTTGAACGTACCGCGTGTCGGCGGAACGTCGCGATAATCACGTCCGACGGCGACACGAATATGCCCTTCGCCTACCAGCGTATTGTTAGTGGGATCGAATCCGATCCAGCCAAGCTCGGGTAGGTATGCTTCCACCCATGCATGAGTAGCATCTTCAGCCGAGCGATCTGAGGGCTTACGGCGCGAGATGTAGCCGCTGACGTACCGTGCAGGAATGCCGCGTCGTCGCACCATCGCCAGCATTACATGACTGAAATCTTGGCACACCCCTTGCCGCGCAGTAAGAGCGTCGTCAATAGGTGAATCCACTTTAGTGCTGTTCGGCGTGTACTGGAATGCGTTATATAGCTTCTCATTCATCTCACGCAGCAGCGTCATCGGATCGGCAATGCGATCCGGCAGATTCAACTCCTGCTCTAAAGCATCTAGTAGTGGCGTGGGCGAGGTCATTGGGCTGGGTGTCAACCAATCCCAATGATCGCCATTAGCACCCAGCGCATCCAATGCCGACCACGATCCTAGCGAGATCGCATCGGGAAGGTCTGGCAGTGGATCGACCTCGATCAACGCCCGCGCTGTAATCGTCAGTTGGCGATGCGCGCCGGGGATGTTGAAGGTGTGTACGGTATTGCCTAGAAAATCGCAGTAATTGAGCGCCCGCGCTTTCGGCACAATGTGTAAATCGAACGCACCGAGTCGCTGATTCCCTTCGCTGCGTGGCTGCGTACGAACTTCCATCACAGTTTCAGAGATAGTGTCGCTGTAACGATATTTGGTTAGGTGACGAATGGCGTAGTACATAAATAGTGCTGTCTACCAGTACGATCCATACAGGCGTTGAACTAAGACGGGAGGGCTGATTCTATCGCGTAACTGATGTAGGTCTGATAGATTGCCTCGAAGATGCCCTTACATTGCAACTGAATATTATTCAAGAAGCTATGCAGATCGCCACTCATGATCTCATCAATCTGGCTAAAGTCCACCGTCGCTTCCAGCTTACCAGCCAGCCGATTCACCTTGTTCGATTTGGAAATCTCGGCATCCTCAGCGATGGCAGTCAATGCATCTTGCACCCGCCGCACGCAAAAACTGATAGAGCGCGGAAATTCGCGGTTGAGAAGCAGAAATTCAGCCACTCGATCTGGACGCACATCAGCGGTGTGAACCTTACAATACGCTTCAAACGCGGTCAGGCATTTCAGCAGCCCAACCCATTCCTGAAATTCCTCCGCGCTGTGAATCTCCAGATGCAGAGCCGTGAACTTGACATCTAGAAACCGTGCTGTCATCTCGGCGCGTTCGATGTAGCGTCCGACCTGAATAAAATGCCAACCAGCGCCGTGATTCATGGTCGAGTCGGTAATGCCCTGAAACAGATGAGATCCATCGCGCACTCCACGAAAGAACTCGCGCGGTTCATATTGAATATCTTGCATCGAGCGCCCGCGTAGAGCCAGATACAAGCCGTTGATTTGCTCCCACATCTCCGAACTGATCTGTTCGCGCACTTGCCTCGCGTTCTCCCTTGCCG
This sequence comes from Anaerolineae bacterium, assembly GCA_019637555.1. GTDB lineage: Bacteria > Chloroflexota > Anaerolineae > Aggregatilineales > UBA2796 > JAHBVK01. The sequence continues at coordinate 81,876 of JAHBVK010000018.1, read as the reverse complement.
CTTCGATATAGCTGATGATGGAAGTGTGATAGTTGGTATCGAACGATAGCGCCTTGGTGATCGTGTACACATCAGTGACGTCCGAGCCAGCAATAGGGTGGCGCACACCAGCCAGCACTTCGCCCCAACGCGCGGCGATATTCTCCGGTGACCGTTCAAGGTTGAGGTTGAGATTGACCTCCAGCACTCGGGCAACATGCTCGGCGCGTTCAAGGTAACGGCTCATCCAGAACAGGTTATCAGCAACACGGGAAAGCATGATCGCTGCGCTCCTTAGCTCAACACCCAGGTGTCCTTGCTGCCGCCACCTTGAGACGAGTTGACCACCAGCGATCCACGCTTAAGCGCCACGCGCGTCAAGCCGCCGGGGACGATCTGTACACCACCACTGCCATACAGGATATAAGGTCTGAGATCGATGTGGCGCGGTTCCACCTGCCCTTCCACGAAACAAGGAGCACGACTTAACAGCAGTGTTGGTTGTGCGATGTAATTGCGTGGATCAGCAAGCACGCGCTGACGAAATTCGTCGCGTTCCTGTTCGGAACTGTGCGGACCTATCAACATGCCGTATCCGCCAGACTCACCTACCGCCTTGATCACCATCTGGTTCATCCGCCCAAGCGTATGAGATCGCTCTTGCTCATTTACCATCTGGTAGGTTTCCACGTTGCCGAGGATAGGATCTTGATCTAGATAGTAGCGGATAATCTTAGGCACGTAAGCATAAACCGCTTTATCGTCTGCCACCCCAGTACCAATCGCGTTTGCCAGCGCCACATTGCCAGCGCGGTAGGCGTTGAATAAGCCCGCAACGCCAAGCATCGAATCGGGACGGAAGGTAAGCGAGTCAAGGAAATCGTCATCAACGCGGCGGTAAATCACATCGACGCGCTGCAAACCAGCCGTCGTCCGCATATACACCACATTTTCATGCACCAGCAAGTCGCGTCCTTCGACCAGTTGGATACCCATCTGCCGCGCCAGAAAGGTATGTTCAAAATATGCTGAGTTATAGACACCCGGCGTCAACAGCACAATGGTCGGATCGTGACGATCCGTAGGAGCCAGTGCCCGCAAGGTGTTCAACAGCACCTGTCCATAATGATCGATAGGACGGACGCCGTAATCCTGAAACATAGTCGGAAACACGCGCCGCATGACCTGCCGATTGGTCAGCATATAGCTGACGCCACTAGGTACACGCAAGTTATCTTCCAGCACGTAGAAATTGCCATCTTCAAGCCGCACCAGATCAGTACCCACCACCGAGATGTAAATATCACGAGGCACGCGGATCCCACGCATCTCGCGGCGGTAGTGCTTGCAAGAATAGATCAGTTCGCGCGGGATAATACGATCGCTGAAGATTTTGCCCTCATGGTAAATATCCTTGAGGAACAAATTCAGCGCCATGATCCGCTGCTGCAAGCCACGCTCGACGGTCGCCCACTCCTGTGCAGTGATGATACGCGGCAGTAAATCAAAGGGGAAAATGCGCTCGGTGCCTTCCTCATTACCGTAAACAGTGAACGTAATCCCCGCACTCAAAAACGAGCGATCTGCCGCTTGCTGACGCTGTTCCATATCCAATCGCGTCATCTGTCGCAAGCGTTCATGCAAATGTTGATACTGTGTGCGCGGCGTGCTTTCGACGCCGAACATTTCATCGTAACAGGTGTCGAGTTGGTAGCTGTTGAACAAATCAGAGGCAAGTTCGGCTGTCATGGTTGAATTGATGATATTGCTAATCCACTGTTAACTGAGTCTAACAATACTGTCAGCTACTCGAATTAGTCAATCAGCCCGTATTTTTCGCTGCGATTCTAGGCAATTCATACAAGTTTTGACTCGTTCGTCCCTAAACTCTTAATCAACCTCTCCAAAGTAGCGGTTAATGGCATCGGCAACTTCTCTAGCATGAGTTATCGTCGGAACGTGACCTGCGCCCTTTACGATATGGAGGTGACTCTGCGGCAATTGATCCGCTAGCCATCTCGCGCTGGCAACGGGCACGATCTGATCCGTTTCTCCGTGTATGATCAGGGTCGGCATATTGATCTGACTCAACTGAGGACGTAAATCCACGCCATCTACACACTCATATAGCTGAATCGCTGCCGCCTGAGAGGAGCGCTCTAGTATTTGTCTTCCCCAATGGTAAATTTCTTCTCCGTCGTGCTTCGTCAGGCATTGGTCGACGAACTGGCGAATGGTGGCGTGAAAATCGGCTTTCAATCCAGCCACGAACGCATCTGGCTCACTGAGCTTAGGGCGGTAATACAATCCATCCACCAGCACCAGACCGGTGAATCGCTGTGGTTGTTGCAACGCAGCCTGCAATGCGATGACAGCGCCAGCGGACTCGGCTGCTAACACACACCTGTCCACCTTCAGCGCATCCATTACCGCAAAAACATCGTCTACCATTGTCTGCACCGTGATTGAGTGCGTCGGCGCGATGGTGCTGCCAACACCACGATGATCGTAAGCAATAGTGCGCCACGTCTGGCTTAGCTCTCCAAAAGGAGCAAGCCATAGCTCCCAGCTTCCTGCCCAACCACCCAACGCTACTAACGCGCGCGAACCATTGCCAAATTTGACGGTGAACAATTGCGCTTCGGCGTGAGAAATAAACATGACTGCCTCGCTTGTCGAGTGCCCTGCGCTGCACAAATCATAAAAGGTGCTAAAATGATACACTCTCAGCAATACGGTAGTGCATTTCTACGCGAATGTTGCGTTCTGCGAGGCGGTTATGGCGGTCAAAGTATTAATCATTGAAGATGATCCTGAAATGGTGCGCTTGCTTCAGCTCGATCTGGAGCGACACGGCTATGAAGTGGCGACGGCGATGAATGGGCTGGAAGGGCTGCGCATGTTCCATGAGATTCGCCCGAATCTGGTGGTGCTAGATGTGGCGCTGCCCATGATGGACGGTCTGACGGTCTGCCAGCGCATTCGCGAACTCTCCACCGTGCCTATCCTGATCATGACCGCACACGCCGTCACGGAAGAAGAGATCGCCAAGGGGCTAAATCTCGGTGCAGATGAGTACATGATCAAGCCAATCCGCAATCTTGAATTCAATGCTCGCGTCAAGGCGCTGCTCCGCCGTGCTCAACTTTCTGATGATGACGGCACACAGCCGATCTTCTACGCCGACGACTATCTGACCGTTGATGTCGATGCGCGGCGCGTTTGGGTCGGCGGTGAGGAAATGAAACTGACGCCCACCGAGTTCAAACTGCTGGCTACCTTCGTTAAGCATCGCGGGCAGGTGCTCACCTTCCAGCAATTGTTGGAACAGGTCTGGGGCTACGAGTACCAGACCGAACACCACTATCCACGCATTTACGTCTCGCATCTGCGCCGCAAGATCGAACCCGATCCCAAAGTACCGACCTACATCCAGAATGAGTACGGCATCGGCTACCGTTTCACGGGCAAGTAATCCGAATTCACCAATCTCGTGAATCTAAAGGAAGGCATAAACATACCTTCCTTTTTTTGTTGCCAACGAAGGTCGAAATCTGAGCGCTATCGGCGCACCCAACCCATGTTCCTAGCGATAACGGCGTCGACACGGCGTTTGGGCAGTAGGCGCGGAATCAACCAATTCCGTAGTGAGTGAGGAACTACTTCGTATCCATAACGAACAGGTGGATTAGGCACGGTAAGGGCGCGGCACACAACCTCACCAAGATACTCTGGCGAGTAACCTTTTCGCCCATTCTCCACCATATAGCGCTGATACAATCTTAGCGCTGACGCATATTCCGTCTTCTCGAAGGCGCTAATGTCGGTGTGCTCTGCCTTATCCCAGATTGGTGTCGCTACAGCTCCCGGTGCAACAACAATGACATCAATGCCGTGCATCATTAACTCATGCCGCAGTGTGTCCGATAAGCCTTCCAGTCCAAATTTAGAAGCGTGATACGCACCAATAAAGACGCCGGCTAATTTCCCACCAAGCGAACTAATATTCACGATGCGACCCGGCTTGCCTGTACGCTGATGATCCGCACCAAGCAAATCGACAAATGCCTGTGTCACGATTAGTGGTCCAACAAGGTTAACTTCAAGCTGATGGCGGTAATCACTAATCGGCTGGTAGATCAACGGCGCAGGTGCAGCAATGCCAGCGTTGTTCACCAGCCCGAACAACGTTTGTCCCTGCAATTGTTCGCGCACTACAGCGGCAGCCTGCTGTACTGCTGCTTCATCTGTGACATCGAATAACAGCGGCGTAAAGGATGCACCAAACTCACTGCTCAAACGCTCGGCATCTGCCGTTTTTCGTACACTCCCATAGACATGAAATCCACGCTGTATCAGAACCTTAGCAGTCCCCCACCCGATTCCCGAAGATACTCCGGTGATCACCACTGATGCCATTCCTAACCTCCCGTAGAAGATACACGATGTATACTTTCATCGTACACAGTGTATATCTTCCGTTTTGCTCTGTCAAGAGATATACTCAGTATCATGCCTTATCCAGCTAAAACAAGTGCGCAGACCATCCTGATAGCAGCCATTGAGCATTTAGAGCAATTTGGCGAAGAAAGTCTCTCGATGCGAGAGTTGGCGGCGAAACTCGACCTTACGCCTCGCGCCTTGTACCGTTACTATCCTGAACGTGCGGCGCTGCTCTCGGCTATTGCGGCAGAGGGATTTCAGCGACTCCAGCAAGCCCTCATTCAGACTGCCGCAGAACTTAGTGGCAAGCCTGTTCTCAGAGCCATGGCTACCACTTATTTTGCCTTCGCACAAGCAAATCCCGCGCTCTATCAATTGCTTGTGCGGATTCATGAACCGACACAAGTTCTGCTTCAGGCGCAGCATGATCTGTGGGCATTAGTGATCCGTTTGGTAGCACAAAACCTTACCGAGACGATTGACGCTGCCAGCGTTGCCGTAGCCTTATGGGCGTTCATACATGGCTTTATCCAGTTGGAAACAGCACAAATCATCGGAGAGGAAAAGCCACGCAGCGGATTCGAAGTAGGATTGGATATCTTTCTTGCTGGACTAACGACCAATTTACCGAACGGGGGGTAATTTCATCTATGTCTGATCTGCCACATCAGTCGCGCAAAGTGATTATGGATTGCGACATAGGTTGGATGAATGACGACTGCACTGCCACGATGTTCGCGCTGCTCTCACCCGATCTCGATCTGCTTGGCATCACGCCCGTGATGGGCAACTTCGATCTGGATCACGAGGTAGCCTGTGCTTTACGCCTTTTGGAACTGCTCGGACGGACCGAAGTCCCGGTCTGTGCGGGCTTTGATCGACCCTTGATCCACGAGCGCAGCAGCTACGCTGATCAAGTCTGGGGCAAGTGGGGCACGCTGCAACCTGTCGAGTCGATCCCGCCGGGGCTGCCAACGTTGCAACGTGATCCTCGCCATGCTGTCGATTTCATCATCGAATGTGTGCAGAAGTACCCCAATGAAGTCACGATTCTCGCAACTGGACCACTGACCAACGTGGCGGTTGCTATTCGCAAATATCCGCAGCTTGTTGAGCAAGTGGGTGAGATCATCATTATGGGCGGCAATATCCCCGGCTTGCCGCGCGGACACGGCAACATCACGCCAATGGCGGAGTTCAACATCTGGGTCGATCCCGAAGCAGCGCGGATCGTGCTGCGTTCCGGTGCGCCGATTACACTGCTGCCACTGAATGTCTGCCGCCTTACCCACTTTGACCGCGCCTACTTTGATCGACTTGCCAGCGCTGAAAGCAAGCATCCCGAAGTCGCTCGACTGTTCCGCGACTATCTGCTGATCCATTTCGAGAATCCCGAAGTAGATCGTAAGAATGCGCGTCTATTCTATGGACTTTACGATCACTGTGTCGTCGGCTGCGCCATCAACCCTGATCTCTACACCGTGACCGAGATGCACGTCGATGTAAATATCGTGCAAGGTGCATTCTATGGTGCGACTCATGGCTATCAGCGTGGAACCTATAGTTCAGGGGCGTATCAGTTTCCGCTGGACGACGGCTGCCGCCCCATAAAAGTGGCACATGAGATGGATTTCGAGGGCTTAGTCGATATCTATCTCCGTGCTCTGACAGAATAACGGGATCATCGTCCAGCCAGCCTTGGTAACTTCCTGATCCCCTGAAAGATCGCTACAATTAATGTATGTGTGTTTGGCGCTCTGTGCGAACACGGTACTGAAATATAAACTAACGGAGTGTCCATGTCGATCACCTTCTCGACTCTGCTGGCGGGTGGGCTGTGCGTCGGCTATATCGTTCTGCTAGTGATCGCTACGCGACGACAAGCCGCGCTTGGGAAGCTGTATTCTTGGATCATGGCGCTGCTGATTGTGGCGCTACTGGCTCAAGCGGTACATTTGCTGCCTGAAAGCGTTCAGCTTGGGATGGTGCTCCAGCCCAACCTGACGGTGCTGTTAGCAGGTGTCTTGCTAATCGCATTGACTGTGGTGACCTTCAAGTTTTCCGGCGCGCGCTGGACGCGCTTAATCTTGATCGCGGGTGTGGTTTGGGAGATAGCGACCCTAGCCACAGCATTTGCTGCTCCCACCTCGGTGGGGCAGATCGGTTGGTTCGGGCGCTCATTTGCTGATCCTGTAGACGTGACAGGACTATTAGCGATCGTTGGTGGCGTTGTCTTAGGTGGTCTTGCGGTGGCTCTTGCCGTTAGGCGCTACGGGCGTGCAGATTTGCCGGAAGTCGCCAATCGCTATCTGCTTTGGGGCTTGATAGTCGCATTAACGCTGGTTGGGCTAGTTATGGGCGTCTCCGGCAGTGCCTACCTCCGCGAATCAGGTTGGCTGGTGCAATTTGTCGCGCTGCTCGGCTTGTTCTATAACGCACTTTCGCATCGCATTGTGGATATGCGCCAACTTCTGCGCATGACCCTCAACTGGGGCATCCTCGCGTTGGTGACGGCATTAGTCATTCTGATCACGCTGTTCATCGAACGGTCACTCACACTAGAAGGCGCACTCCTACCGCTGGCGCTGGCAGTGATCGCCACCTTCGCCGCGATTGTTTACATTCCCATTCAGCGCGTCGTCATGAATGTAGTCAGGCGCTTGCTCGGTAAATCTTCCGACGATCTGGCGGCTTCAGTGCGCACTTACAGCCAGCGCATTGCTGGCGTCGTTGAACTTAGTGATCTCGCACAGGTCATCACGGATGCTATCCGCGAAGTAATGAATGTCCGCGGCGGCGGTATCCTCATCGCGACTGAGGAGGAGATGGGTACTACGCGTTTGGAGCCAATGATCATCAGTACCACGCCGCGACCGCCTTCATTGCTGCGTCTGCACTTGGATGATCAAGTTTATCAACGTATGTTCGTCGAACGTCGCCCGCTGATGCAGTACGATCTGGAATACAGCCGCGAATTCGCGGTTGGCAGATCAGACATCGCCACCTTCTTCAAAGCACTGCGGATGAGTAGCTATGCGCCAATTGTGTTGCAGGGTCAAGTGGTCGGCGTGTTGGCGGCTGGCTCCAAACTCAACGGCGATCCTGTCTATCCTCAAGACTTAGAACTGCTAGCGACACTGGCAAACCAGACTGGTGCGGCGTTGCGGAATGCGCGTCTGGTCACTGATCTGCGGCGTGCCAGTGCCGAAGCGCAGGCGCTCAATACCAACTTATTCAAGACTAAAGAGCGCATGGAACAGCTCGACTCGGTCAAAACGGATTTCGTCACTATCGCTAGCCACGAACTGCGCACACCATTAGCTCAGATTCGTGGCTACACCGACATTCTTGACGCTATGAACGAGCAGGCGATGCTGGATCAAGATCAGGTGACAGGCATGGTCAGCAACATGCGTAAGGCGACAGATCGTCTGGAGAAGCTGATCGCCGACATGCTCGACGTCAGCCAGCTAGGACTCGACGCGATGGATTTGCGCTTTGCTCAAACTACGCTTGATAGTGTGCTCCGATTGGCGATCGAACCGTTGGCGGAGAGCGTCAAGCAGCGCAAATTACAGCTCACCGCGCGTGGCTTGCGCAATTTGCCACCCATCGAAGCTGACATGCAGCGCTTGGTGCAGGCATTCCGTAATATCTGCGTGAATGCCATTAAGTACACGCCCGACGGTGGGCGCATCGACATCAATGCACATCTGGAAAAAGATGAAACGACCCGACAGGATCAGATTGTGGTTGAAGTGGCGGATACAGGCATCGGCATCGATCAGCGCTATCAGGACTTGATCTTCGAGAAGTTCTTTCGCGTCGCTGATCCCGGCTTGCATTCAACAGGTACGACCAAATTCATGGGTGCTGGTCCCGGTCTCGGACTGACAATCGCTCGCGGCGTGATCGAAGGACACGGCGGCAAGATTGATGTGGTCAGTCAGGGTTTCGACGCCGAAAAGCTGCCCGGATCCACCTTCGTCATCACCTTGCCTATTCATCCGCCCAAGAGTGCCCGCCGTGTGTTGCCCTTTGAAGGCGCAGCGCAGCCGTTAGCCTCCAACTCGACGCTTGGGCTGGGCAGCGGTAATGGCACGAGTACGCAGGAAATGGCGCAGGCGAGAGTTCCACAGCAAGGTGCTTAAAGTAGGCGATGAACAAACAAACCATCCTCGATCAAATTCGCGTCGGACGGGTGAAGCTAGAAGCCGCCATCGACGGACTGACGCCCGATCACATGCGTCGTGCCGGAGTCATCGGTATCTGGTCGATCAAAGATGTCTTAGCGCACGTTACTGCTTGGGAGTCAGAGCTAGTCACGGCGCTGGCAAAACTGAGCAAGGTCGCACCGCATATCGTCCAGATCGATGATATTGATAGTTGGAACATGGAACAGTACGCCATCAACGTCCGCCGCGATCTGGACATCGTGCTGGAGGATTTTCACGGCGTTCACAAACATTTGCTCAAAGAAGTCGAGGCATTGGACGAAAAAACGCTGACGGATCCCAAACGCTTCGCGTGGATGGAAGGCGAGCCGCTGTCTTATCTAATCGCAGAAGAAAGCTTCTGGCATGAGCAAGAACATGCCGAACAAATCAGCGCATGGCGTGTCGCTAATAACGTCTGAAACTGCCACTTAATCCAACCCGTATCAGCTTGAACTCTTTTTCATTTGTAATTGAATGTATGAACTTGGTATGTAATTCCATACTTGTAAATTGTTAAGTGGATTATGTCCGCTTCTGCGTTTGCGCCCGTATTCTCCCCTTCAGTGCCTAGTTGTGTACAAACTAACCCCATGATACTATGTCCTAAAATCACAGGCGTTGAGCGCCCGTCTTTAGAGGTATGCCCATGAGAAAACGTTTCAGCCGTTACAAGTTTTCAGTGACGGCTATCGTCGTGCTTACTCTTGTATCATTAGTTTTTCCACACAATGCTGTATTTGCTGATGGTTCTGCTACGGGCACCGTATTTCGAGACTATAATGCCAATGGTGCACAGGATGCTGGCGAACCGGGCTATGCCAATATTACGGTTACCGCCTACGACTCGACAGGCGCAGTAGTCGGCACGACTACTTCAGCCGCGAATGGTAGCTACACCATCGCATGGGCTGGTACAGCCGAAACACGCGTCCGCATCGAGTTCTCAGGGCTGCCCTCATGGGCGACTCAGGCACCCTTCGCACCGGGAGCAGGTTCAGCGACCTCCGTCCAGTACGTCGATTCCGGAGATACGGGCGCAAACTATGCTTTGATGAATCCCGCCGACTACACCCAATCTATTGATGCTGTACGCCTTGTGACCACAGCTTACGAGTTCGGTGCCAACAGCACCCGTCCGGCGATGTTGGCGTTTGACTACATTGCTCCAGCCACCATCACCGGACTCGCGGATCCCGTCGAGATCGGTTCGACGTGGGGCTTGGCGTATCGTCGCCCTGTTCCCACGACAACTGGGGTTACTGCTGGTGTTCTCTACGCCGCCGCCTTCGCCAAACGGCAGGTTGAATATGGTCCCGGCGGTTCGGGTGCGATCTACGCTGTTCAAGATGATGGCGCTAACGCTGTCTCTGTGTTGGCAACCATCCCTAACGCCGGCGCGACAGTCCACGACAGCACCGACTACGCCCGCGACCCCAATTTCTATGACGTTCCCGGTAAGCAAGGGCTTGGTGGTCTCGATATTTCCGACGATCAACAGACTCTCTACGTTATGAATCTGAATGATCGTAATCTCTATTCCGTCAACATCGCTACCGGAACACCTACCGCACTCGGTGTGATCGGCAATCCCACCTGCGGATCAGGCGGCGTCTATCGTCCCTTCGCGGTAGCCGTTCACGATGGGCTAGTCTATGTAGGCGGCGTCTGTACCAGCGAAGGTGCGACATTGGGTAGTGCTGCTGGTATCGCGGACTTGCATGCTTACGTCTTCACGTATAATCCGCTTGGTGGCGCGGTAACGCAGGTGCTAGACTTCCCATTAGGCTTCCAGCGTGGCTGCGGTGCTGCGGCTGCCGGATTTACAGTTGACGGTGCTCCTCACAACTGCTCCGCTGCTGATCAAGGCTCGTCGGCGGAATGGCAACCATGGTCCGCTATCTATCCGCAACCCGGTGTTTCAGTCGGACTCGGTGGGTCGGGCACCGGCGTTCGGATTACCCCCGGCGTCGATAACGACTTCGCCTACTCGCAGCCTGTTTTCGCGGGTATCACCTTCCTCGGTGATGACATGATCGTTGCTTTCCGTGATCGCATGGGTGATCAAATCGGTCATGAAGATATTGGACCAAACAATACCTTCCCCACACTAGTGATGCATGTCTTTGGCTCTGGCGATCTCTTACGTGCCAGTTCCAACGGCAACGGCACATGGACAATTGAAAACAATGCGGCTGGCGCAACCTTTGGTCCAAGCACGGGCGCAAATAACCAGCAAGGACCGGGCGGTGGTGAGTTCTTCTTCGGTGAAAATTTCGCCGCTACCCACAATGAAACCGTCAGCGGCGGTATCGTGCAGATCATCGGTCAGCCCGATGTCGTAAGTACGGTCATGGACCCCGATGACTTCTATACACAGGGTATCAAATGGCTCAGTAATACCGCTGGATCAAGCTCGCGGGTGTTCCGCCTCCTGACGTCAGATCAACCGTTGTTATTCGGCAAGTCCAATGGTCTTGGCGATCTCGTGCCGCTGCTCACTAGCGCTCCAATCGAGATCGGCAACTACGTCTGGAACGATGTTGACCGCGATGGCATTCAAGACCCCGGCGAACCACTGCTTGCGGGCGTAACCGTCGAACTGGTGGATGCTGGCGGCAATGTAATTGATACCGCTGTGACAGACACTGAGGGTCGCTATATCTTCAGTTCCGATGCCACGCGCACCGCTGAGACTAATGCCAACTATCGTTATGGCATCCCCGGCTTTGCACCGAATAGCACCTATACGGTGCGTATTCCGATGGCACAGTCGGTCTTGACTGGCTTGAGCATTACCATCAACAATGCTTCGGCGACCAACCGCGACTCCAACGGTGTTGCTACCACGATTGGTGGTTTGCTCTACTCCGCTGCACCCGTCACCACGGGCAGACCCGGACAGAACGATCACACCTTTGACTTTGGCTTCTCGCTGATCCCGCCGACGGCGACGCCAACGTTAACTACCACGCCTAATCCCGGTGGGACGCCAGTTGCCAGTGCGCCAACAGCTAATCCTTTTGACACAGTAGAAGCATTGCCTTCAACAGGTGTTGCTCCGGCACAGCCTGAATCTTCAGTGCCCTATGTTGGATTCGCGCTGGTTCTGATCTCTGGCGTAGCGGGGACATTCCTGCTGATCCGCCGTTGGTCAAGGCGACAGCCGCGCTAATAACAACCCGGACTAAATGACTCCACTTAGCTGCTTCACTGGCGGGATTCGGAAGAACTCTACCGATCACCGCGTCAGTGAGGCAGCTATTTTGATCAAGAAGAAAGTTTGAGCATGTACCTCTTTGATCGATCTACAAACATTGGGCGGCTGGAATTAAGCGATCAGGATCGCTTCAAACTGCTGCACAATATGACCACCCAGGATTTCAATACCATCCAAGCGGGAGAGGGGCGATCCGCCGTGCTAACAACGGCACTGGCACGGATCATCGATCAGGTGCTTGTCTACCATCGCGGCGAGACAGCCCTCCTGCTCACACATCATCCACAGCGTGTGCGCGGCTGGTTACAGCGCCACATCTTCTTCAACGATAAAGTTCGTCTGCGCGATGTCACTGCCGAACTGGGACAGCTTGAACTCTACGGCTCCGACGCTACTCAAGCGGCAGAGGAGCTTGCTTCCGGCGCGAAAGACCTTAAACTCCACCAGTGTATCGAAGCGAATGGCTTCTTTGTTGCTGCCATTTATCCGCTGCAAGGCGCTGGCTACGTTGTGATCGCACCAACCGCGCAGATCGCTGAACTAAAATCGCAGCTATTGTCTCGCTATCAACTTCAGGAAAGCAGCGCCGAAGATTATGACCGCTTGCGTATTCACGCAGGCTTACCTGCTCCTGATCACGAACTGACTGAGGATTACATCCCACTGGAAGCTGGTTTGTGGGATGCGGTGAGCTTCAACAAAGGCTGCTATATCGGGCAGGAGATCATTGCCCGCATGGAAAGTCGCGGCAAACTGGCAAAGGCGTTAGTCAAACTGACCGCTGAGTCGCCAATCCCCGTTGGTGTGGAGATCACGGCGCAGGTCGATGGTGAATCGCGCTCCGTTGGCACCGTCACCAGCGGGATCGACAATGTGGCTCTTGGCTTCGTCAAGCCGGATGTTGCCGAGCCGGGCACACAGGTGCATATCGGCGACGTTATTGCCGAGGTCGTTGACGCGCCATTATTGCGAACGGGCTTTACGCAGTAGTTTCGTAGCGACGCAAGCGTAAAAACAATGGTTCGCTAATGAAGATAATCGTTACTGCTGGTACGAGGGCATTCCAAAAGTTGGCTACGAATGAGGCGTTATCGACGATAATTCCAATGCTTGGAAGCAAAAAGGCGATAAAGGCGAAAAGGAATCTGATCCACCGACTGATAACTGGACGCAACATGGAATTCGACATCAATATTGTCGAGGCGATCAGGTTGCTTAAGATGTAAGGAGATTGAGAATCCAATAACGAGATATAAATCAATATCGTCCCGACGATTAATAGCACCACATTTGATATTGGAAATCTGATTGCTACGAATTCATTTGCCAATATTAATGCAGCGACGAATAGTGGTAGCTGAATTGCCACACTGTAAGTAAATCTAGATTCGTTAAACACAACATTGAACGCATCAATGATTGGAATGCTGGATGATTGGTTTATCACAATTCCGATGACACGACTCAAAATGAAGATGATCTCTGTACATAGCAGCGTGACTAGTGAAGCAACTATGAATCTCGATTTGTCAAAACGATATGTAGGCTGATTTTGCTGAATACGACCTGCCAGAATTGCCCTCAACCGGGCGAAATTTGCCGCCCACCGTAGCTTCGAGTCGTTAGCCTTCTTTGTTTGATCGTTTGCAGCCCTCGAAAAGCCCAGTCTTCCACCCTTCCGCAGAAGCTGCTCAACGTCACGAGCAATAGCCATATAAATATCGGGGCGTTGCGAGAAGCGGGTGAGCAATATGCGCACACTTCCTCGCTGTTCTGGGATATTCATTTGCTCTCGTAGTTGAAATACCAAAGCAGCTTGTTCGTCTATCGTCAATGAGGGAGCATCAAGCCTGTCGCTTAGTTCAGCCAGCGGCGAAATTGGTGCATCGGGTGGTAATGGAAGCGGATCAGGTGCTGAAATTGGTTCGGGAAGTGCGTAGAGTGCCCTTCCCAATGCTAACGACGCCTGCTTATCTGCACGCCGATAATCCACTAATTGGATTGCCGACAGCTCACGCGGAAGCAACGCAATGTCAGTGGAAGCGATCAGGATCGGCAGAATGCGCTTTCGCAAAGTATCAGCGTATTCATATTCAAGTCGGCAGGGAGACGACTCCAGCGAATGAGGTGACACTGCGAATATGAATAGATCGCACTGCTGTACTCGCTCAACGATCCGATCCCACCACTTCGTCCCCCCGCTGATTTCCTGATCGAACCAAACTTCGTGACCAAGCGATTCTAGATCGCTAACAATACCGCGCACGGTTGCGCGATCTGCGCTGGCATAGCTCATGAAGATCGTTAGCATCGATCCCTCTTGAACGGATCAAAGCACACTGGGTATTGCTAAGAATACCAAACTATTAAGCGAATTGAGCCGATTTTTGCATTGCTGACGCTCAATGCTGAACTGACGTCAATGGTTTCTGACTTGCCAACTGATTTCTAATTTTTGCCTACCATTTGCCATTTTTCTGCCATTTTCGCCATTAAAAAAATGGCAAAAAATACCCCCTCTCTCCAACTGATTTTTGGTTGGAGAGAGGGGCAAATGGACTTACTCCTCCAACGTGCTGATGTCGCCTTCCGGCAAGCCTTGAGCGCGTGCCTTGAGCACCCGCCGCATGATCTTGCCGCTGCGCGTCTTGGGTAGAGACTTGACGAACTCGATCTTGGCAGGCACGGCGATGGGACCAACCTCGTGGCGGATATGCTCTTTCAGTTTATCCTCCAGATCAGAGGTCACTGTCTGACCATCGCGCAGGATACAGTATGCATAGATGATGTTGCCCTTCAACTCGTCAGGGATGCCGATGGCAGCAGCTTCCGCGACGGCGGGATGGCTGACCAAACCGCTTTCCACTTCTGCTGTACCCAAGCGGTAGCCACTAACCTTGATCACGTCATCAATGCGCCCGATCACCCATATGTAGCCATCCTCATCCTTGCGTGCCGAGTCGCCCGCGAGGTACATGTCCTTGAACTTGCTCCAGTACTGCTTCACGTAGCGATCCGCGTCACCGTAAACCGTGCGTAACATGCCGGGCCACGGTTTCTTGATCACCAGCAAGCCATCCTCACCGGGTTTCACGGAATTGCCGTCATCATCAACCACATCGACATCAATACCGGGAAAAGGACGAGTTGCGCTGCCGGGTTTCAGCGCCACGCTGGGCATTGGCGTGATCATGAAACCGCCCGTCTCTGTCTGCCACCATGTATCCATGATCGGGCAGCGTCCCTTGCCGATCACTTCGTAATACCACTTCCACGCTTCGGGGTTGATCGGTTCGCCCACCGATCCCAGCAAGCGTAGCGATGACAGATCGTGGCGGTTGGGCCATGTCGATCCGAATCGCATCAAGCCGCGAATCGCCGTCGGCGCGGTGTACAGCACGTTAATGCCGTAATGTTCTACCAGCTTCCACCAACGATTGGGATAGGGGTGCGTCGGCGCCCCTTCGTACATGAAGCTAGTCACACCGAGGATCGCCGGACCGTAGACGATGTAACTGTGCCCCGTAATCCAGCCCGGATCAGCCGCACACCACCAGCGATCTTCTTCTTTCAGATCGAATACCCACTTGAGCGTAGTGCTGGTGTAGACACTATAACCCCCGTGTGTGTGCAGGATACCCTTAGGTTTGCCCGTCGTACCGGACGTATACAGGATGAACAACGGATCCTCAGCGTCCATCATTTCGGTCTCACACTTAACCGAAGCAACAGGTAGCGCCATCAGATCGTTCCACCAGTAATCCCGATCTGGTTCCATGTGAACGTTGTGTCCCGTGCGCTTGAACACAATCACATGCTCAACTACGGGGCTGCGCTTGACGGCTTCATCAGCAACCTTTTTCAAGTCCACGATCTGCCCGCGCAGCCATGCGCCATCCTGCGTGATCAATACGCGACTCTCTGCATCCTCAATGCGATCTGCCAGCGCCTGTTCGCTGAACCCGCCGTAGACAACGCTGTGTACCGCACCGACCTTTGCGCACGCCATCATAGCGATCAACAGTTCCGGTACGCGCCCCATATAAATGGTGACGCGATCTCCCTTTTTCACTCCCATGCTGCGCAGTACACTGCCGAACTTGTTCACTTCCTGCCACAAGCGGAAGTAGCTGTAGGTGCGCGTATCGCCGGGTTCTCCTTCCCAGATCAGCGCCAGCTTGTTGCGCCGAAACGTCTTGACATGCCGATCCAGCGCGTTAAGCACGATATTGGTCTTACCACCAACGTACCACTGGTAGAAAGGTGCTCTGGAGGAATCAAGCACCTTGTCCCATTTCTTGTACCACTCTAGCGTCTCGGCTTGCTCCGCCCAGAATCCCTCAGGATCATTAATTGAACGATTATAGAGAGCACCGTAATCTTTCACCGTCGCGTTGCTAACGACATCTTCAGAGGGGTAATACCAATCCTGCGTGTTTGTTGGAGAAGCGGAATCCGTCATCTTTAGCTCCTGAACTAAATATGTTTCTGTAACTTGAGATGGAGATCACATTGCCGAGTATAACCCCAATTCGCCTGCGTCAGGGTGTACCTACAGCCAGCTTTTTTCGTGGCGCCTTCATCAACACACCAATCTGCTAAGATCTTGATATGTGGCAGAGTATGATTTGAGGATGTGCTCTAATGGCAAATATGACCCTAAATGTTGAGATATGCCAGATTCACGTGGAGTCCCGTCAGGCTAGAGAAGGCGGCATTCTAGGCATTAATCAGAAGCTGGTCGTCTACCTGCGCTACGTGGCAGATGTGATTGATAAGAACGGTGTGCGCGTCATTGCACAAACGCCAGAGTTTAAGGATGTGCAGGGAGATGTAATGGCAGCAGGGAGAGAGCGTGAAAACGAGGTGCGTAAGCAGCTCGAAGCAGCACGTCAGCAGATGACCCAACAGCTAATCAACGGTGGTTGGACAGTTATGGATAAGGATCAGTATGGCAACGTAATTTCTCTTCGTCGGGAGTTGTAGTTACCAAAACTTGTAAATAAGTCAATGCAATTGTGCTTTATGACTCGACTAACCGACATGGGCTTGTGCTATAATTCACGTGTTATTTCTGCGTTATGCTCGCGCACACCAACGCAACCAACCGTGGAGTCTGCAACGATGCGTAATTTTCAAACGCTAGACGCCTTCAAGCTGAACCAAGAATCGGAAAGCTTGGAGTTTTATGCGAATGTCAACCATTCCGACCATCCCTTGTTGGCGCTGCGCCGCGAGGGGTTGTATGTGACAATTTCCGCCAGTTACGGTCCGCTCGAACTGGCGCTGCGTCCGCGTTATGAAGACTTAGCGCGTACTTTGAGTCGTCTCGCAGTCGTGGAAGGTCTCAGCACAACGAGGCAAGTCGGCACAGCTCAAGCTTATCTGGCGCTCGGACTTAGCAGCGATGATGAACTGCTGGTACGTCTAACCATTGTAGCTGACGCTGCCGGACATTTTAGTTTGAACATGGCATTAACTGCTCAGGCTAAGGAAGCACTCTTTGACTGGCTGGAAGTCGCCAAAGCGCACTAATACATTGTCATTCCGTTCGATCCGTTGGGGGCTGTGGCTGGGGGCAGCTATCGGTGGCGCAGCGGCGGTGATGTTGGTACTGGCAGGGCTATTGCCACTGCGGTTGATCTTCGGGATCGAATTTGCGCCTGAGCAAGTTGCCGATTACATCATCGAAAACTCCAACCCGAACATTGCGCTGACGTTACAGAGTGCGCTCGGCGCTTTTTCTTTGCCGTCCGCGGTACTCGGCGGCATCATGTTTGTGGCTGGGCTTGGCATGATTGTCGGCGTGCTCTATCGCTGGATCTACAAGTACTCACGTCCAGCCGCGATTATCCTTGCCTGCGCTGCTGCTCCGCTACTCGTGCGCACTGTGTTTCCAAACGTCACACAAACTGCCTCAATGCCACTCTTGCTCACAGGTTTCGCGTTGGATTGGTTGCTGCGCAACGATCTATACCATGGGCGAGTCAACCTTGCACGACGGCAGTTTCTGGAGCGCATCGGGCTGTACTCACTTGGCGGTATTGCGCTTACCGCGATCTATGCTGTTCCTACCATCCTTTCCGAATCGAGCGCCAGAGTATTACGCAAGTTTTTTACCTTCGTTCCACCATCGCCGCGTCAAACTGGTTTTGACATCCCCGGACTTTCGCCAGAAGTAACGTCCGTCGCGGATTTCTACAAGATGCGTAAGTCGCCTACGCCCATCCCCAACATCCCAGCGGATTGGCGTCTGCAGATTGATGGGCTTGTCGAGTCGCCGTTATTGATAACCTTTGCCGAGCTACTCGAACTGCCGCGCTCAGATTTCTACCTTACGCGCCAGTGCATCAGCAATCCAGTGGGTGGCAACCTGATTAGCACTGCGTTGATGTCTGGTGTGCCGCTGAAGTTGCTGTTGGAAAAAGCAGGGGTGCTGCCCGCCGCCACCGAGATTGTGTTCTACGGACGTGATGGCTACTCCGAAAATATCAACCTTGAATACGGCTTAGAACATGGCATGATTACTTATGCTATGAACGGGGAAGGCTTACCTGAAGCACACGGTGCTCCCGCCCGTGTCGAGATGATCGGCATGTATGGCTTCAAGAGTCTCAAATGGCTAGATCGTATCGAGATTGTGTCAGTTCACGCACCAGCAATTTGGGAGCAGCAAGGGTTTACGACTACACCACTGGTCAAAACTATGAGCCGGATTGATGTTGTTAACTGGAATGAAGCCCACACCAGCTTGCAGATAGCGGGTATCGCCTTCGCAGGCACACGAGCCATCAGTCGTGTAGAGGTACAGGTCAATGATGGCGACTGGCAAGAGGCAATCTTACATGCGCCAGCGTTATCAGACATTACTTGGGTACAGTGGCGCACCGATGCTGCTGTTTCGGGCGAGGCAACTGTGACAGTGCGTGCCGTTGATGGTCAGGGACAGCCACAGATCGAGACCGTGCAGCCACAAAAGCCGGATGGTGCCAGTGGTTTGCATCAGACGAAAGTGACAACATGATCACTGTTGAATTGCACAGCCATACCGAATATTCCCGCGATTGTCTCACCTCGCTGCAAAGCCTGATCGACACTTGCCGACGCAAAGGCATTGATCGCATCGCCATCACTGATCACAACACGGCTGCTGGTGCTCTCAAGTTGCAGCAGATGGCTCCCGATCTGATCATCGTCGGTGAGGAAATCATGACTACCGAGGGTGAGTTGCTGTGCTTCTTCATGCAAGAAACTATTCCTGCAATGCTCACACCAGCCGAAACGATCAAGCGGCTTCGCGATCAAGGTGCAGTGATCAGCGTTTCGCACCCTTTTGATCGGCTGCGGAAAGGTGCTTGGGAGAAATCAGCGCTGCTTAAGATCGTGGAGCATGTTGATGCGTTGGAAGTATTTAACTCACGTTGTCTTTACGCATCAGATAACGTCTCGGCACAGCAGTTCGCGGATGAGCATGGAAAAATCGGCACTGTAGGGTCAGATGCGCATATTCCTTATGAACTGGGACGTGCCACGCTAAAAATGCAGTCGTTTAGTGATCGCCACAGTTTCCTTGAGGTGCTCAAAACTGCGCAACCAGTGATCAGTCTGAGTCCATTTTGGGTGCATGGTATGAGTTCAATCGCCAAGTGGCAGCGCAAGTATCTGGGTGTCAAGCTGCCCCGGTAAGGACAGAGCATTTAGTGATCTGTGTTTCCGAGAAATTGTGAAAATTGGTCGCGCCTCATACCTTCATAATTGACTTCCGGCGTTATCATTACTAGGGAGATATGAAAAACATTCCATCCTTTCGCCGTTTGGGATAGGATTGGCGATTTCATGGCGAATGCGATCAGTATCCTCACCGTCGTTGGCAATTCTCTCATCTACTAGCATCGCGCCGACAAAAACAGATTCTACACTGCACAATCAACGCACAAACAACGGAGTTGATCACAGGCATGTCCGCACACAATACACTCTGGTCGGGACGTTATGAGCAGCAGGCTGCTGCTTCTCTGCGTCGCCTTAACGACAGTTATCCCTTTGACAAGCGCCTCTACGCGGACGATATTGTCTGTAGTATCGCTTACGCACAAGCTTTGGGGCGGGCAGCCGTCCTCTCTGAGGATGAGGTAAAAAAGATCACGGAAGGTTTGGAACTGGTTTGGCGCGAGTTTGACGCAGGCTTGTTCTTGCTGAAACCCGGTGATGAGGATGTGCATACAGCAGTGGAGCGCCGCCTCACCGAACTGATCGGTGCGCCAGCGGGCAAACTGCATACCGGACGCAGCCGCAATGACCAGATTGCTACGGACGTTCGCCATTGGCTGTTAGCGACGGTGCGCCGCGTTCAGGTGCGCATTACCGAGTTACAGCGGGCGCTGCTGGCTCAAGCGAAACACTACGTCGACACTGTGATGCCGGGGTACACCCACCTTCGTGCTGCCCAACCGATCACTGCCGCACACTGGCTGATGAGCTATTTCTGGATGTTGACGCGTGATCACGAGCGCTTGAATGGCGTCTATCGGCAGTGTGCCATTAGCCCGTTAGGTTCTGGCGCATTAGCGGGTACACCTTATTCCGTAGATCGGCAGACACTGGCGGAAGCAATGGGCTTTGAAAGCATTACTGCTAACAGTCTCGATGCTGTTTCGGATCGAGACTTTATCGTAGATTTCATCCATGCGGCGGCACTGCATATGGTACACCTCAGCCGCTTTGCCGAAGACGTGATCATTTACTCCAGTCCACAATTCGGTTATATCCAGCTAGATGAACGGTACACCACCGGATCGAGCATCATGCCGCAGAAGCAAAATCCCGATGTACTCGAATTGGCGCGCGGCAAAGCCGGACGTATCGCTGGACATCTCAGCGGCGTGTTGAATACTCTTAAAGGTCTACCTTCAACGTACAATAAAGATCTACAAGAGGATAAAGAGCCGTTGTTTGATACCGCCGATACGCTGGAAACACTGCTCCCTGCGTTGACCGGATTGGTCTCAACGATGACCTTGATTCCGGCGAAGCTAGAAGCAGGATTGGATGAGGGGATGTTAGCAACGGATGTAGCTGACTATCTAGTGGCACGCGGTGTTCCTTTCCGCGAAGCGCATGGCATCGTCGGACGTTTGGTACGTCGCTCCATCGATACGAATACGCCGCTGTCTCAGCTTCCGTTGGAAGATTATACGACGATCAGTCCGCTGTTCTCACAGGATGTATTCGCGCTCTATGACTATGCTGCCTCTGCTGCAAAACGCAGTGCGCCCGGAGGTACTGCACCTAGCGCCGTCCGTGCACAAATCGAGCTAGCTGAGACGATCTTGAGCAGCTCATCCAGCGATTAACTGATTAGCGGCAGCATCAACGTGGCAAAATGCTGACAACTGCGCCTTTTTCTGCTAAATTCTTCACAATCTGTGTGAAGATAATTTTCGGGATCGTCGTATGCAAACGGTTCAATCCGAGTCAACTTCAACGTTTCTAGAGCGCCTTGATGCGATCGTTGCTCGCATACTATTCATCAAGCCGCAAGCCGCTGCTGTGAATGCCAATCAAAGTGTCAAAACGGCGGAACGTGCCTTCGGGTACTCTCTGCTGCTATCGGCGGTGCGCTGCATTATCAAGTACGTGCTGCTACCTTTCGTGCTGCCATTGATTGGAATCGCTGGAGGGCTGGCAACGGGCATCACGTTGCTGATCAACGTGATTGCGATCCTTTCCTTGGTCGCCAGTGTGCGTACACTGTGGCGCATCAACTACAGCCGCAAGTGGTCATATTTAGCGGTCGCAGTAGCGGCGATGATTTTCATCAGCTTCTTCATCCTCTTTGATTTGAACATCATCTCTTAGAACCGATAATCAAACCTGTTCGTATCAAGCGGCTGAGAAGTAAATATCTCAGCCGTTTTTGTTACGCACCGAAACAAAGTAAACCATTCTGAGCCACTAAAAGCCATAGACAGTTTTAGGATTAGCGATTAGAATTTGGTGGAAGTGTTTAGCGAGTCGGATGGAATTGAGTGTCCATGAGTGCAGTTTACAGTTTGGAGCAGTCCGCACCCTTCCAAATTTGGGGTGGTGATCAAATTGAGCCAGAAGCAAGGCAGCAACTGCAGCGGGCGGTTCGCCTGCCAGTGGCGGTACGCGGCGCATTGATGCCTGATGCTCATGTTGGCTACGGCTTGCCGATTGGCGGTGTGTTGGCAACCGATAATGCGGTGATCCCATACGCGGTCGGTGTGGATATTGCCTGTCGAATGCGGATGACCATTTTCGGCGTTTCGCCAATCATTCTGGAACAAAAGCGCGATAAATTCCGCAAGGCACTGGAGAATAATACCCGTTTTGGCGCTGGCAATGTTTGGCAAGAACGCCGTCAGCATGCGGTGATGGATGATCCGGCGTGGCGGGCGCTGCCATTCTTGCGGCAGATCAAGGACACGGCGTGGAATCAGCTTGGGACTAGCGGATCGGGTAATCATTTTGTGGAATTTGGCGCACTCACAGTACGAGAGGCTTTTGAGACTGCTCGGGGAGTGATCGAACCGGGTAAATATCTGGCGTTGCTCAGCCACAGCGGTAGCAGGCGGCTTGGTCAGGAAATCGCCAACCACTATACGCAGCTAGCCATGCAGTGGCGTGCTACCTTGCCCAAGGAATATCTGCAACTGGCGTGGTTAGATATGGATCGTGCGGAAGGGCAGGAGTACTGGCTGGCGATGCACCTCGCGGGAAGTTACGCCGCCGCCAATCATGCCATCATCCACGAACTGATCACCAATGCGGTGCGTTTTGAGGTGCTTGGGAACGTGGAGAACCACCACAATTTTGCTTGGGTGGAAACGCACGATGACAAAGACGTTATCGTCCATCGTAAAGGCGCGACTCCGGCAGGTGAAGGCGAACTCGGTGTGATTCCGGGTAGTATGAGTGCGCCGGGATACGTCGTGCGCGGGCGCGGCAACGAAGCATCGCTGAACAGTGCGGCACATGGTGCTGGTCGCAAGATGAGTCGCGGCGAAGCCTTGAAGAAATTCGAGTGGACTCAGGTCAATAAGCAGCTTAAGGCACACAACGTCGAGTTGCTCTCCGCCGGACTTGATGAGGTCCCCAGCGCTTACAAAGACATCGAAGCAGTCATGTCCGCGCAGCGCGATCTGGTGGACATCGTAGCAGAGTTTCAGCCGCGCATGGTCAAAATGGATGGTTCAAAGGGCAAGAGTTACCGACCTGAGGACTAGCGAAACATGCACTGATAAGCAGGGTGGTATCTGGGCTAGTACAGGGTTTTTCGCTTGTTTTCGGTTAGAAAACGATTAGCTCAATCGCTGAGCTATGATGTTCCTTTGAGCATCACATCGATACCTACGGCGCGAGGCGTCTTATCACGGCGATTCTCATCGACGTACACGGGGATGTCGAAGTAGAAACCGCCTAACGCTTCCATCTCGTTGTACTCAAATGCCTGAAACACATCCACGCGGATGCGGACGGCAGGAGTCTTGGCTTCCGGCAATACGCGCAGACGGTTGGGCACGGCGGCTTTGTCCGGCGGCACATCCATAGATAAGCTGTTAGGGGCAAGTGTCGCACCAACGGCAGTAACTCGCAGTTCCATCTGCGCGCCATAAGGCAAGCGGGTATTCCCGCGATCCGGCGCGTTGATGCCAACATACAGGTCGGAGGGGCGTTCCGACACATAACTTCGCGGCGTCACAATCACCAACCGACGTTTGACCCTGAGCGCCTCATCCAAAGAATCGGGAATTTGCCCTGCGCGTGCTCTTTCATATTCATCGATCTGCCGTGCCGCGAACAACCCGTCACTGGTCAGTGAGTAACTGCCTGCCTTGAGTTCAAGATAATCGGCGTTGATCAGCCGCCGGATAGATTTGAGCACACCTCGAGTTGATAACCCCGATTCTTCCAGCGTTAGCGCGTCGCCTCCGCCATGATGCAGCATGTGGCGCAGCAATGTGAGGGCTTCTGGTGGCAGCTTCTGCAAATGAAAGGGGAGTTCAGTCATGATTCAAATCACCTGAGAGGCGCATTGCAATCCGCGAAAAAATAGGCAATTGAGCGTTAGAATGCCCAATTGCCTATTTATATCATAGATTTGTCCGTATGCGAGATTCAGCGAAGCATTCTGTTATTCGCTACGACATGAACGAGTCTTTCTTGAGTGTTTCTAGGAATTCCTCGTTCGTATCCGTCTCGCGCAGGCGGGAGATTACCGCTTCAGTAGCACCTATCAAGCCCAATCCTGCACCGTTTGGCGGATCAGCGATCAGTTGCCCCATCATGCGGCGCATCGTCCAAACACGCTGCAAAACATCAGGACCGAGCAGCAGTTCTTCGCGTCGGGTTGAGGATTTTTCGATGTCGAAGGTGGGGAAGATACGGCGCTCCTGCAAGCGGCGGTTAAGGTGCAACTCCATGTTGCCCGTACCCTTGAATTCCTCGTAGATCACATCATCCATGCGGCTGCCCGTATCAACGAGGCAGGTGGCGATGATGGTCAGTGATCCACCTTCTTCTACATTACGTGCAGCACCAAAGAAGTGCTTGGGTGGATACAACGCTGAAGGGTCAAGACCACCAGTGAGGGTGCGCCCTGACGGCGGAACCGTCAAGTTGTAGGCGCGTGTCAGGCGGGTAATGCTGTCCAGTAGGATCGCCACATGCCGACCCACCTCGACCAGCCGCTTAGCCCGTTCTAGCGCCATTTCCGCAACGCGCACGTGATTGGTCACGGGATCATCAAAGGTAGAGCTGATCACTTCCGCTTCCACCGAACGATCAATATCGGTCACTTCTTCAGGACGCTCACCGATCAGCACGATCATCAAGTGAACATCCTGATAGTTGTGACTGATGGCGTTGGCGATTTCCTTCATCACCGTCGTCTTACCAGCTTTCGGTGGCGAGACGATCAAGCCGCGCTGCCCGCGCCCGATGGGTGCGATCAAGTTCAAAAGACGGGTGGAAAGGATTCGTGGGGCAGTTTCAAGATTGAAGCGTACTTCTGGAAAAATCGGCGTAAGCTGCTCGAAGTTGGGACGCTGTTTGGCGACCTCTGGATCGAGTCCATTCACCGCTTCAACGCGTAGTAAGCCGTAATATTTCTCAGAATCTTTGGGCGGGCGCACCTGACCGATCACCATATCGCCTGTACGCAACCCGAAGCGACGAATCTGAGTCTGACTGACGTAAATGTCGTCCGGTCCGGGCAAATAGTGTTCAGAGCGCAGAAAGCCGATGCCCTCATCAATGATTTCGAGGACACCGCCGCGCAATTCGTGTCCCTGTTTTTCTGCTTTATCACGCAGCAAACGCACGATCAGATCAGATTTTTTCAAGCGGCTAAACCCTGCGATGTCAGCATCGCGGGCTAACGTCCGCAAACTATCAAGTGATTGTTGTTCTAGTTCTGCAATATCCATGTGGGTTTATGTCACTCCGGATGAGAGGGAAAGTAGGCAAGCAACGGTAAAAGATGACGTCGTTATGTGTGAAATTCTGTGAATGTACAAACAAGAGGCATTGAGAATTAGTGGAGCTAAGGGAACTATAGCATGAAATATGAAGATCGTCAATTGTCGTCTACTTGTATTTCAGGCAATATGCACACAATGCCTAACTTTTGTGCAATGCTGTAACATTTTTGCATTCACTACGCCATAAATCAGGAACATTGTCACGCGAGGACAGGGCAAATGACCTACTGATTGCAAGGGTTGTCGTGCTACTGTGAAAACAAGGGTTGAGTTTTCGAAAGCTAGTTGGAGAAACGATGAGACCGCGACGACATTCCTTACCCTGTATCGGGCTTTTGTTAGTATGCGCACTAGTGCTCTCCGCCTGCGGTGCGCCAAACGCCATGCAACAAGCGGCGAAAAAGATCGCCGAGTTGCCAGACTATGTCAAGAAGGCATCGCTAGAAGTGCAGACCGCCTACGAATTTGCACTGACACACCCAGAGGCGCTGAAAACAATCCCATGCTACTGCGGTTGTTCAAGCTGGGGTCACAAAAGCATTTTAGAGTGTTACGTTAAGCCATCCTCTACCGATGCGAACATTGACTTTGAAGAGCACGGTTCCTACTGTGGTATCTGCCTAGCCATCGCGCTGGATGTCAAACGAATGACGGAAGCGGGCAAATCTCCCGAAGAAATCAGAGCTTATATTGTTTCTATGTACAGTTCCTATGATCCTAACCTGGGAACCGCACAGCCAGCTAACTAGTTCAAGGGAGTTGTCTCTTCTGCTGCCGCGGAAGTGCTGGCGTACGCTCCTGCATTCTCGATTTGCCGGAGATATTGGTGATTCGATTATTCACCGTGCCTCCGGCAATTATCCGTTTGCTACTTCCCCACTCCGAATTCATCCTTACGCTAGCTGAAGCTTACTGACTTACCTTCCTATCCCTCAACAAAACCAATGACTAACAGATCACACGTCAGTTCAGCCACGCCAATTGTGGCTAAGCAAGTGCCCTATACACAACCGTGTTGATCCACGGGACAACGATCCGAAAATATCATGAAAAATACCTTGTGGTGCAGCGATTCAGCATCATTGAACCCTATTATTGTTATGCACTACTTCCAAATACCTAAGTTTGAATTCAAATCACCCAATAAGACGGCGTGATTACGCCAGTGGAACCGCGAATGTCAGTCTACGAATTTCATAAACTCAAACCCGAACTTTATCTGATCGTGTGGTGCGATTTTCCAACCGCTTTACAGGGTGAAAAATTCCTTCAGGAACTACAGGAAATCATCGAACACGCCGATCGCAAGATCTGTTTTCTCTCCGATCTGCGTCGCGGCTATATCAAAGACACCTTGCAGATCAGTAAGCTGAGCAAGTTGATCGCGCATCCCAACTGTGGACCAACGACAGCCTTTGGGTCAATGGGATCGCAAGTGTTCGTCGGTGTCACGCATCGATTATTACAGCGCGCACAGCGCAACGATTTTGGCTGGGCAACATTGACAGAGGCACTAAAGTATCTAGAGCAGATGCAGTCCGGCATAACGGCGGATATCCAATGGGACAAAGTCGTAGACGCATTAGTCTAGGTTTTCCACTCGCCACTTCCGTTGAACAAAACTTGAGCAATAACTGAACTGGTACTTAATCACCCTTCCCTCGTACAGTGGGCATATACCCGCTGATGAGAAAGGTGTGTCGATATGTTCTCCCCAAAATTCCGCAGCATACTGGCGATCTCCTGCATCGTAGCACTTTTAGCAGTTTGCCAGATGAACCTCACTCCAGCATCAGCCAACGAACGTCAGGCGTTGGTACACGTGATCCATCTGATTAATGGAGGTCCACGCGTCGATGTCTATGTTGATGACGTGAGAATCGTCAAATCCCTCAAAACCGCTAGCTTCACGCATTTCCTCGCCGTGGAAGCGGGCGCACATCAGCTGTACTTCACACCCACAGGCGAAGGCACCAACAATGCCGTGACCGCGCCGAGCGAGCTGTCGCTTGAAGCTGGACATCGCTATACGCTAGCACTGATCGGACAACAAGCGGATAACAGTATTCATCCTCTCATCATCGATGAGACGGCAGCTGTTGCAGGCGTAGATTTGTCTCACAACTTTTTCCGCATCATTATCAACAATATGGCTGGATCGCCGCCGATCAGCTTTTTTGAAGGCGAGCGATGGCTTGAAAAGAACCTTGAGTATGGTCAGTATTCGGCGCAGGCGTTCACGCCATTCAGTTACACCAAAGGCAGAGCCGTCGCGGGCGAAAACCTCAGTGATGTGATTTTCAACTTCGATGCCATCGGGCTGGAGACGGGTGGGTACTGGGAGCCTTA
This sequence comes from Anaerolineae bacterium, assembly GCA_019637555.1. Taxonomy (GTDB): domain Bacteria; phylum Chloroflexota; class Anaerolineae; order Aggregatilineales; family UBA2796; genus JAHBVK01. Next base: position 54,166 of record JAHBVK010000018.1, on the reverse strand, counting down.
CTCCGTATATGTTTACGGCTTGATGGGGAAGTATCCCGGCACAGAAAACGTGGACTACATCTTTGCCAAGAGCGCGGCTTATGTCCTCGCGCCGGATGTTGTAGCTTTCGCCAACGCCATGAACAGCTATCAGATGACCGATGGTGTCACCAACCTCCAGTTCACGACCTTTGCCAGCGCCGCCGAACAGATCGAACTAACGCAACTGCTCGGTGAGGAAGGACCGTATACAATTTTCTTGCCAACGGATGCAGCGTTCAACGCACTGCCGAAAGATCAACGTGCGGCACTATTCGCAGATAAAGACCAGTTACGGACACTTCTGCTTAACCATGTGCTCAAAGGCGCTCTAACAACTTACGACGATCTGCGTAAGGCAAAGACCATCACAACGCTGGGCGGCGCAACGATCAGTTACACAGGTACGGAAACACACGGGATCACCTTCTTGATCAACGATACACTTGAAGTGAACGGATTCGGTTACGAGTTCCCCGATGGCAGCGTAGTATATCTACTGCGAAATAAGTTGATTGCGCCATGATTGAGGTATTAAGCTTGCATCCGATGAACGAGTCTGGGTTATAATCCGCCGCATATGGCGCTAGTTGAATCGTTCATCAATCAATAGACAGGGAGTTCCAATCGTGGCAACACCTCAATATCGCCCTCGTCCACTGCACAGACCAGAAGAATTCTGGGCTACTGCCACAATTGGTGGTGGTTTGCTGCTGATCATTACCGTTTGGCTGCTGTCTGCAGCAGTGAGCAATTACGACCAGATCGGCGGGTTGTTCACTTCCCTGATTCTGCTGGGCATTCTTCTGATGATCATTGGCATCGGTTACTGGCTGGCTGTCAACCGTCCATGGCGTAACTTCGATGACTGGTCAACACCGATGTACACCGGTCACGATCATGCACATCATGCGCCCGCACATGCCGAACCAGAAGTTCATGTTCAAGCAGATGCTGCGCACTATGGCGAGATGGTTGCCGCTGCCGAACACAAACCAGTGGTGGTGACACAATCGGTCACAGCGGAATCTACTATCGTCACTGAGGGCAAACCAAACGATCTGACCATGCTGGAAGGTATCGGGCCGAAGATCGCGGGGGCGCTGAACGCCGCGGGAATCACCACCTTTGCACAACTTGCCGAGCAATCGCCCGCAACGCTGGAAAAGATCGTGCGCGATGCAGGCGTGCGGATGGTCGGACATGCGGAGAGTTGGCCCCAACAGGCAAAACTAGCCGCGGAGGGCAAAGTTGAGGAACTTAATGTCTTGATACGGGATCTACGCGGCGGGCGCAACAAGTAGGTCAGCTGCCAATAGTAGATCGCGTAATAGGTAAAGTAGGAAACAAGTCCCGGTATGATCATGCCGGGATTTTTGTATGGTAACAGCGACAAGGATGCGACGTGTTTTCTGGTTACTGCTGGTCAGCGGATTGATCGCCGCTGTGACTCTGGCGGTTCTCCCTGCGTCAGCTAACTATCGATCTTACGACGCCAGCCTGATAGCGCAGCAGCCGATCCTCCTGCGACCTGCCGAAATCACTGAATACGCGGTTGATGCCGGGATCAACGATTTGCTAGTGCCGCCGTATACCGTGATCGCGCGGGCAGGCTTCAGTGGCGATAGCGATAGACAGGCTGGTTGGGGGTTGGTCTTTTGCCCGCTCAATACCGCCACTGATTGTTCCAGTGAGCAGATTCATCTGACCATTTTTGCCGATGGGTTTTTCCGCCTCTCGCCTGTTTCAGCGGATACTACGTGGTTCGTACACATCCGCCCGAACGGTCAGGAGAACGAAGTGCAGATCGAAGTAGCAGCAGACGGCAAAGCGACCCTGAGCATCAATAATGAGATCGCGTGGCAGGGTAAGCTAGGTGTGCTGCGGCGCATGTCGCTATCGGTACTCAATGGCGAGAGCACGATCAGCAAGCTAACTGTTGTATTTATTCAAATTAGGAAGCCACTGGCATGACAAGCACTCCACAAGCAGCGCCCAACTACGTGAGCGTTGGCGGCATCTTTATCGACGACATCGTATACCCTGATGGTCACACCAGTATGGAAATTCTGGGCGGTGGCGGCGTGCATACCTGCGCTGGAATCATGGTCTGGGATGAGAAACCCGGCTTGGTTGCTACCATAGGCTTGCAGATGCCTGCGGCACTGCTGGCGCGGATGAACCACGACTTCGACATGCAGGGCGTGCTTGAGGTACCTTACCCGCAAATTCGGGCGTGGCAGTTGTTCGAGTGGGATGGCAAACGCACGGAAATATTTCGTGTGGAAGTGAGTGCTCCGTTTATGGATGAGCCGCTGCCAGAACAGATGCCCACCACTTATCACCATGCCAAAGCCGTCTCGATACTGCGCAATGGCTCAGATGTGGCGAGCTGGAGGCAGCGCTTTTCCGCTGATACCATCATCATGTGGGAGCCAGAACAGGCATATATGACCGCGGATAATCGCGCGGATTTCGTCGCCACGCTGCCACATACGCAGATCGTTTCCCCCAACTTACTGGAATCCAGTTTGCTGTATGGCATCAACGATCCCCACGCGCTGATCGACGCAATGCTCAACGATGGCGCGACCATCGTCTCTCTGCGGATGGGAGAAAAAGGATCGCTGGTGGCATCGCGGCAGGTGCGCTATCACATCCCCGCAGTGCCTGTGCCGCAAATTGTCGACCAGACGGGTGCAGGCAACACTTATAGCGGCGGTTTTCTGGTTGGTTGGGCGCGCAGCCACGATCTCAAGGCGGCGGGCTGCTATGGCGCAGTATCTGCCTCATTCGCGCTCGAACACATCGGCGTCTTGCAAGGCTACGATGCCGCAGAACGGGATCGGCGGTTGGCGTGGGCGCTCGATCAGGCGCAGGAAGTTGCAAACACGTAACCAATCAAAATCAGATGTTGTTGATTCGTGTTATTGATGCCAATATTGAACAACATTGAGACGGTCAATCTCAGCTAGCATCGTTGAAACATATGGATAACCGAGATCGAGAATCGCGCCCTTACCGTTCGCCACGTACAACGCCTGAATGGGTTGACGCATTGGCGGTCCGCGCCGCCAGATTCCCGTGGTGGACTCTGATCATCGCGGCGGGCTTGGTGGTACTGTTCTATTCCTTCGCCACCAGCAACCTCTATCGCCGTGTACTACTGTTCGTCACCGATAATCCACAGGTCAGCACTAATCGCTATGCGCGCGTAGGTTATTTGGTGCAAAGCGACGATGGTAGAGAGCAAACCGTGCGAGGGACTCTCATCGCGCAGGACGACGCAACAGTCACGCTGGAATTGACCCGCGAGGAACGCACCACGATCCTCAAGTCGGACATCGGCAAGCTAACCTGTGCGGAGCAAGCCTCCAACGGAGAATGTCCTGTCGGACAGCCAGTTAGCGTCGAGCGTGTGAGTGTGACCGGACACTTGATCCTCGAAGATTTGGGCAGATATCAGATCGTCAGTGACGCAGGCGATACTCTCAACATCCTCAAAATTTCCACTACTAGCGAAGTCCGCGAACCCGAAAAATGCAGCGCTGATCCTGAAGGCAACTGCATCGTACATCTCACCCTAGCCCCCGGCAAACAAGGCAATACCTTTGAAAATGTGCTGCTGCTAGAGGCAACGGTTGACTCGATCACAGTGCAGACTGTGCCGCCGCAAGTCACCGTGATCCCGCGAGAGAAGATCATCCGCCAATTGGACTACACGCCTGAACAATGTGCGCTCAACAATCTAGCTGGCTGTAATGAAGGACCCTTTCTCACGCTCGGCGTTACTTTCGGGGCGTTCGCGCTGGCGGTAGTGATCGGGCTGACCTTCGGCTTGATGCGCATCTCCAATAACCCGATCCTGACCAATCTGGCAACGGTTTACGTGGAAGTGATCCGCGGCGTGCCGTTGTTGGTTATCCTGCTGTTCGTCAACTTTGCCTTTGCACCGTGGTTCCGCGATGAGTTCCCGAACTACGCGCCGCGCGTGGCACTGATTGTCGGGATACTAGGCGCACTATTGGCGTTGATTATTGTCGTTCGCGGCTTACAGCAGCGCGCTCCGCTCAGCGAAGCTGTGCGCCCTGTCATGCTGGCGGCATTACTTACCGTCGTATTGATCGTCGTGGTCTTCTACTTCGGCGCGAACAGCAACCTCGATGCGCTCCAACGCGCGATCCTCGGCTTGGCGTTTGGTTATGGTGCATTTCTGGCAGAATTGTTCCGTGCAGGCATTCAGAGCATTGGCAGAGGACAGATGGAAGCGGCACGCAGTTTGGGCATGACTTACGTGCAAGCGATGCGCTATGTCGTGCTGCCGCAAGCCTTCCGCGTGGTGCTGCCGCCATTAGGCAACGAGTTCATCGCTATCCTCAAGGATACGTCCCTGATCGCAGTGATCGCAGTGCCGGAACTAACGCAGAAAGCGCGTCTATTCGCCTCTGCGACCTATCAGGTGTTCCCGTCCTATATCACCATTGGTGCACTCTATCTGGTGATGACATTGTTCCTCTCGTTCCTCGTCCGCACGGCGGAGCGACGCACGCAAATCTATCGTTAACCAAACAAGTGATGAGTGATCCTGATGGAAGAACCAATTATTCAAGTACGCGATGTGCATAAGTATTTCCGCACTGCACAGGGGACAGTTCACGCGCTCAAAGGCATCGATCTAAGCGTACGAAAGGGCGAAGTCGTAGTGATCATCGGTCCTAGCGGATCGGGCAAATCGACGCTGCTGCGTTGCATCAACCGCTTGGAAGCCTTTGATAGCGGTCAAATCGTGGTCGATGGCACGCCGCTGGATAACGCCCGTAACATCAATAAGGTTCGTGCCGAAGTCGGCATGGTCTTTCAAAGTTTCAATCTATTTCCGGATCGCACCGCGCTGGACAACATTATGCTGGCGCAGCGGGTAGTCCGTAAGCGTGCCCGCAAAGAGTGCGAACAGGTCGCCCGCGATCTGCTCAGCAAGGTTGGCATTCCCGATAAAGCCACGTCGTATCCCGGTCAGCTTTCCGGTGGGCAACAGCAGCGCGTAGCCATTGCCCGCGCACTGGCGATGACTCCTAAGATCATGCTCTTTGACGAACCAACCAGCGCACTCGATCCGGAAATGATCAAGGAAGTGCTAGATGTGATGCTCGATCTGGCGCGTGAAGGTATGACGATGGTGGTGGTCTCTCACGAGATGGGCTTCGCTCGCGCCGCTGCCAATCGGGTGGTGTTTATGGATCGCGGCGAGATCGTGGAGATGGATACACCTGCCGAGATGTTCGAGCATCCAAAAACAGATCGCATGAAGCTGTTCATGAGCAAGATACTGAAGCACTAGCACATTAGCGATCCACCCCTTCTACAATAGATTGTATGATTCAGCAGGCTAGCGAATTCCTCGCTTGCCAATCTCTGCTGCACTCCATGGCGTCCTCGTAATTCTTGAAATATTTGACTTCGTGCCAGATTCGCACTATGATTATGACCAATATTCTGATGACCAAATTTGTAAATTGGTCATTGCAATAAATTAGTAGAGGAAATCGTGGTGCGTCAACAAGATCAACAGCAGGAAGTGACTCTCCAACGAACAGCGCGCGCACATCGGATTTTAGACGCTGCCACTCTGTTGATCCTGCGTTGGGGCTATGACAAAACCAACATTGAAGATATTGCCAAGCAGGCGGGCGTTGGCAAAGGGACGATCTATTTGCATTGGAAAACGCGAGAAGACCTATTCAAAATGCTTATTAAGCGTGAACAGCTAGAACTGGCGAAGGATTTGAGGCAGGGCATCAGTGACGATCCAGCAGGCGCTACGCTGTACGGCATCTACAAGCACTACACCCGCGCCTTGATCAAACACCCGCTGCTCAAAGCATTTTTGCTGCGCGATTCGACAGTGCTAGGCAAGTTCGCCCGTGGTGAACACAGTAATCCAGCGTTCGCTGCAAGGATAACAGGATTCAAGATGTACCTCGAATTCCTGCGCGAGTATGGCTTGGTGCGTACCGATCTGAGCGTGAACCAGCAAGTGTATATGTTGAGCGCTGTCGTGATGGGCTTTTACTTCGTTGAACCGATGATGCCAGATGAGTTTACACCTCCCGCGGAGGAGATGTCCGATCTGATTGCTGACTCCGTGCAGCGCACTTTGGGTGCAAATCGCGGCACTTCGGCACAAGAATTGCAGCGCATCCATCTGACCTTTATGAGCTATCTAAACCAAGCTGTAATTGCTGCTGAAACACAATTGCAACAAGAATTGGAGAACTGAGATGAATATGACACTCAGTAAACAAAGCAATGTACAAGCACAGCGTGTGGTAACAGAAGGCGATGAGCTTTACTACGAAGTGCGCGGGCAAGGGCAGCCGCTATTGCTGATCGCTGGCGGTGGTGGCGATGCTCGCTGGTACTCGCTGATTGCCGATATTCTTGCTGATGAATATAAAGTGATCAGCTATGATCGACGCGCCAATGCCCGCAGCAGCGGCAATGAACCACAGAATTTCGAGATCAGCCAGCAAAGTCGTGATGCGGTTGCTGTGCTGCGTGCTGCTGGTGAGGACTCCGCGATTGTGTTCGGCAACAGCAGCGGCGCGGTGATCGCCTTGGATATGGCAAAGACGCAGCCTCAAGCGATCAAAGCGGTTATCGTTCATGAGCCGCCTGTAGCACGGATCCATCCTGACGCTAGAAAATGGCAGCGATTTTTTGCCGGTGTTTACAGCACCTCATGGCGCTTAGGTTCCGCGTTTGCTTCACTGCGGTTCGCGTTAGGAGTTGGACTACCTTTACGCCAGTTTGCACAAGCCGCGAGGAACTTTGAGAGTCCAGCCGCGAATAATCAAGAACGCCGCCAGATGCGAGAACATACAAGTGATGTACTGATTCAGCTAGAGCTGCTGCCGATCACCACTTATTTGCCTGATATTGAGGCGATCAAGCGAAACGGAGTCAAGGTGATCATGGCAGCGGGTGCTCGATCGTTGGAGAAGCAGCGATTTTACGCCCAGACAGCGCCGATCCTAGCGCAGAAGTTAGGTTGTATGCTAGAAACCTTGCCCGGGCATCACATCGCCTTTGTGGATAGGCCTAACGAATGGGCGGCTGCCTTTAGGAGTATCTTGCACCGGGTGACGAGCGTAAGCTAAATAACGCAGAAACACTAATTTACTGCCGTACCGACCATTTCATTTCCGTTTCACCCATCTCTTTATTGATCCAACGCGCTAAAGTGAACAGGAAATCAGATAGACGGTTAAGGTAGATTAAGCACTTTGCATTGACCCCTTCGGCATCGCGCAGCGACACGCAGACTCGTTCCGCTCGGCGGCACACAGTGCGGGCGATGTGCAGCATAGCGGCTGGTGGTGCGCCACCCGGAAGAATGAACGATCTCAGCGGTTCTAGTTCCTCATCCATCTGATCTATTGCTGTTTCTAGCATAGCGGCGGGCGAATCATCAAGGCGCACTAACCATGCCGGTTGCGCCTCCAGCGGAGTTGCCAGATCAGCACCCACCACGAATAACTGATTTTGCACGGTTTCTAACCACTGTACTGCCTGTTCAGGCAGTTGATAGCTGCGCACCATTCCAAGTACGGAGTTTAGTTCATCTACGGTGCCGTAAGCTTCCACCCGCAAGTGATCCTTGAGAACGCGACCACCTGCAAACAAACTGGTTTCGCCGCTGTCGCCTGTTTTCGTATAAATCTTCATCGCTTCTGACTCCTAGCAGATTCTGCGGCTTGGTCTGGTTTTTTGCTGTAGTTGATGCTTGAGACTTCGGAGCAAAGTGATTGTTATGTTTGACGTGCAGACCGCTCACAGATCGAGGCTTTATTGTAGTAAGTGTAACCGATGACTATTGGAGGAGCATAAATGCGACACGGCGCATCAACTGATGCACCGTGTCTAGCATGGCGTACTGCGGAGATTTTTCTAGACTGGCAAGCTAAATCCGGTGTAGTTGGGTGTGAAATAACCCAACTCAAATGCCCGTTCTTCCAACTGCTCGCGGAAGTCTGGATCGGCGATGCGGATCAATGCCTGCGCCCGTTCTCGGATTGTCTTGCCGTGCAAGTAGGCGATTCCGTATTCAGTGACCACGTAATGCACGTCGTTACGGGTGGTCACCACGCCAGCACCGGGCTGCAAACGCCAAACGATGCGGCTGATTCCACCATCCTTCGCCGTCGAGGGCAGCGCAATGATCGGCTTTCCGCCGATAGAACGGGCAGCACCGCGAATAAAATCGACCTGCCCACCTGCACCGCTGTAGAAGCGATGCCCGATGCTATCCGCACACACTTGACCTGTGAGGTCAACCTCAATAGCGGAGTTGATCGAGACCATGCGATTATTTTGAGAGATGCGAAAAGGATCATTCACGTATTCGGTGGGATGCAATTCAATGATCGGATTGTCGTGAATGAAGTCGTAAAGACGCTGTGTGCCCAACACAAAACCCGCGATGATCTTGCCCGGATGTAGCGTTTTCGCCTCGTTATTGATGATCCCCCTATTGACGAGATCGATCACACCTTCGGAGAACAATTCTGTATGGATACCCAGATTGCGCTTATCACCCAGATATTGCAATACAGCATCGGGGATACCGCCGATTCCGGTCTGGATGGTGCTGCCGTCTTCAATCAATGTAGCAATGTTCTGGGCAATCGCTTGCTGTATCGCAGATGGTGGTTCGGGATGTACTTCTGGCAGCGGATAGTCGACCTCCACGACGTGATCAAGTTTGCTAATGTGGATGAAACTATCGCCCAGCGTACGGGGCATTCGCGGGTTAATTTCCGCGATCACGATGCGAGCGACTTCGGCGGCAGTCTTGGTAACACCTACTTCGACACCGAAGGAGCAGTAACCGTGTTCGTCTGGCGGAGAAACGTGGATCAGCGCAACATCTATGGGCATCTCGCGACGGAATAAACCCGGGATCTCGGAAAGGAAAATCGGGGTGAAATCCGCTAATCCATCGTCCACAGCTTGCCGCACATTTTGCGAAATGAACATGGTATTGACGCGCAGGTGGGGCTGCAATTCAGGCTTTACATAGTCGTTATCGCCCATCGTCAGCACTTGCACGATCTCGACATGCTGCAAATTCGGCGCATAGTTCACCAGAGCATGCAGCAGCACTTTGGGCACGGAACAATTGCCCGTCATGAACACGCGGTTACCAGATTGAATGGCACGAACGGCTTCATCGGCTGTGCAGCGGTGGCTGCCATAGTGTTCCGCCCAGTTGGTCACAATTAACTCCTTACCTCGCTGATCAACGGCGAGGACAAGGGAAGAAGGACAGTCCTCCCTTGTCCTACCACCTGAAGGGAAACGATCTATTTATCGGCTTTCTTGTCACTGTCGTGCAGTGCTGCGTGTGCTGCTGCCAACCGCGCCACAGGGATGCGGAACGGCGAGCAACTCACGTAGTTCAGTCCGACTTTGTGGCAGAAGGCGATGCTTTGCGGGTCACCGCCGTGCTCACCGCAGATACCGACTTCTAGCTTGGATTTCGTCTGACGTCCCTTGTTGGTCGCTAGTTGGATCAGATAACCGACACCATCTTCGTCGATTGACTGGAACGGATTCTCCGGCAGGATGCCACGTTCCACATAATCCAGCAGGAACTTACCTTCCGCGTCGTCGCGGCTGATGCCGAACGTGGTCTGCGTCAGGTCATTGGTACCGAAGGAGAAGAATTCGGAGTACTCAGCCATCTTGTCAGCAAGGATAGCCGCGCGAGGTAGTTCGATCATCGTTCCGATCTTGTACTCTACCTTGACGTCCATTTCCTTCATCACTTCATTGGCGATGCGTTCGATCAACTCACGCATCATCTTGACTTCGTTGGCATGGCTGGTCACGGCGACCATGATTTCAGGATGTACCGCCACGCCTTCCTTTTGTAACTGGCACGCCGCCTCAAAGATCGCGCGCACCTGCATCTCGGTAATCGCCGGACGGATCATGCCTAGACGCACGCCGCGGAAGCCCAGCATCGGGTTAAATTCACGCAGCGACTCTACAGCGTGCATTAGTTGTTCAACGCGCCGCAGTTCATTGGGACGATCATTCATCAAACGTAGACCAGCCGCCTTGAGTGCCAGTTGCTCGTGATCGGGCATGAACTCATGCAGTGGCGGATCGATCAGACGGATGATCACGGGCAAGCCTTCCATCGCGCGGAAGATGCCATAAAAGTCGTCATGCTGGAAGGGGAGCAGTCTGGCGAGTTCGTTTTTCTCGTCTTCGCTGCCGGGTTCAGCAAGGATCATTGCCTGTACGATGGGCAGGCGCTCTTCTTGGAAGAACATGTGCTCGGTGCGGCACAGACCGACACCGCGTGCACCGTAGTCGCGGGCACGCCGGGCGTCAGCGGGGTAGTCGGCGTTGGCGTAGACATCCAGCTTACGGAACGCATCTGCCCACTCTAGCAGCTTGCGGAGGTAAGTCTCGCGCTCGAAATCTGGCTCAACGCGCTTAATCGCGCCGAGGAATACCTGCCCGCTGCTACCGTCGATGGATACGGTGTCACCTTCATGTAGGATAACTTCGCCCACGCGCAGCAGACGGTTACGCAGATCGATTTCCAATGCTTCCGCACCGCATACGCATGGGACGCCGAATTGACGTGCCACCACGGCGGCGTGACTCGTAGCACCACCACGACTGGTGAGGATGCCCTTCGCCGCTAGCATGCCGTGTACGTCATCAGGTTTGGTCTCTGGACGTACCATGATCACGGCTTTGCCTGCCTTGCCCCACTTCTCCGCCAGATCAGCGTCGAAGGCAGCGATACCGACTGCGGCACCCGGAGAGGCATTGACGCCCGTTGCGATCATGCGTCCTTCCTTCTCCGCTGATTGCTTGTCATCAATATCGAATTGTGGGTGAAGCAGTTGGGAGACGTGCTCAGGCGTAACGCGCAGCACCGCTTCCTGCTTGGTGATCAGCCCTTCTTCCGCCATATCGACGGCGATGCGGATTGTGGCGCGGGCAGTACGCTTACCGTTGCGTGTTTGCAGCATCCATAGCTTACCGCGCTCGATGGTGAACTCAACGTCCTGCATCTCGCGGTAGTGCTTCTCAAGCTGTGCGTTGATCGCTTCAAACTGGGAATAGATGGCGGGATTTTCGCGTGCCAGTTCAGCGATGGGGATCGGGGTGCGGATACCAGCAACCACGTCCTCGCCTTGCGCGTTCATAAGATAATCACCGAACAGCTTGCGCTCGCCGGTGGATGGATTGCGCGTGAACGCAACACCCGTACCTGACTTCTCGCCCATGTTGCCGAAGACCATCGACTGCACGTTGACCGCTGTACCAAGATTGTGTGAAATCTTGGTTGCATTGCGGTAATCAATAGCGCGCTTGCCGTTCCATGACTTGAACACGGCTTCCGCTGCTAGTTTCAACTGATCCAATGGATTCTGTGGGAAATCGCTGCCGACCTTTTCCCGATAGACCTTCTTGAAGTACTCGGTGACCTTGATCCAATCTTCACCGTTCAGCTCGACATCAGAAGTAACGTGCCGCTTCGCTTTGTATTCGGTCAGGAAATCTTCGAAGGCTTCGTCGGCGATATTCATCACTACCGTACCGAACATCTGCACCAGACGACGATAAGAGTCGAAGACCCAACGCTCATCACCGGTCAATTCGACCATTTGCTTGGCAGTGACATCGTTCAAACCGAGGTTGAGGATCGTGTCCATCATGCCGGGCATCGAGAATTTTGCGCCGGATCGCACCGAAACCAGCAGTGGTGTCGCAGATGCGCCGAATTTCTTACCTAGCCTGTTTTCAATCGTTGCCATCGCGCTCAATACTTGCGCCCACAGATTCTCTGGCAGCGTGTAGTTGTGCGCTAGATAGTAATTACAGGCGGCGGTAGTGATCGTGAAACCGGGCGGTACTGGGACACCGATACGTGTCATCTCAGCGAGGTTTGCGCCTTTGCCGCCAAGCAATGCGCGAACTTCCTCCCACGAGTTACCGACGAGGGTCTGAACTTGTTCTAGTTCGTCAAAAAGATAGACCCACTTGTCGGGCGGAGTGCGCTTATCGGTATCCTTTGGCATTGCCTTGGTTTCAACGGGGGCTGTAAGTGTGCTCATAACTGCATCCTTTTATGGTACGGTGCCGACGAAATACGACACGACCTCGTTAAAGGAATTGTGCATCTGTTCACAAAACTGCCGTACTGACATTACGCCTGTTATCGACATGATTTATGTAATCCGCTGACATGCAGCGCAGGCATTACAGCGAAGTAACGCGGAATGTCACCCGCAAAACGGTACAAACATCCGCATCGCATCAGACGCTATTCAGCTAGTATAGGGAGTTGCTAACCGCCTAAAGTGAGATGACAGCGAGGGCACGATGAAAGCTAATCCTTTTAATGCCTTCATGACATGGCTGTTGAGGTCGCCGCTGCATGGTATTGTCAGTGGGCACTTCATGTTGATCACCGTTACCGGTCGCAAAACCGGAACGCAATATACGACACCAGTGGAATACGGGCTGGATCAGGGTGCTGTGCTGGTGGTCAGCGCACAATCACGGACGTGGTGGCGCAATCTACGGGATAAAGCGCCTTGCGTCATGCATATTGGCGGGCAAGACGTGAAGGGAACTGCCACGATTGCCACCGATGTGGAGGCAGTGAGGGAAACGCTGCGCAGAATCTATCCCAAGATGAGCGCGCAGCAGATCACAATGCTTGCGCCGAAATACCTTGCACTGAGGATTACGCCGCTGACACCTCTTAGCAAAAACTAGCAGATGCGCGGCAGTTGTTCGCCACTGAGCATATCGACAATGCGGCTGGTGCCGATAGCAGAGCGCATGGTCACCAGATCGCTGTCTTCAGAGCCAACTTCACCGATGATCGCCGCGTCCGCTCCCAGCGGGTGATCGCGCAGCAGAGATAGCGCTTTCCGTGCATCTTTCTGCGCTACAATGGCGATGAAGCGACCCTCGTTGGCAACGTACATTGGATCTAAACCCAGCAGCTCACACGCGCCACGCACATCCTCACGCACGGGGATGACCGATTCGTCGATATTGATCTGTCGCTGTGCCGCCTGTGCGATCTCAACCAGCGAACTCGCCAAACCGCCGCGCGTCAGATCGCGCAGGCAGTGAATCTCGACTCCAGCCTCGATCAGACGGCTGACGATATTGTTTAGCGGGGCGCAGTCGCTTTCGATCTCACTCTCGAACGCCAGCCCTTCGCGTACCGCCATAATGCAGATGCCGTGCCGTCCGAGATCGCCGCTGAGGATGATCGTGTCGCCGGGTTCAATCTGTGAGGGCGCGATCTGGCGATCTGTCAACAGTGTGCCAACACCCGCGGTGTTGATGAATATGCCGTCCCCTTTGCCTTTGTCTACCACTTTGGTATCGCCAGTGACGATCGCGACGCCAGCAGCGGCAGCCGTTTGCCGCATCGACTGGATCACCCGCCACAGCGTTTCCATCGGCAAGCCTTCCTCGATGATCAATCCGACGCTCAGAAACAGCGGACGTGCGCCGCACATCGCCAGATCGTTGACTGTGCCCGTGACTGCCAGCTTACCGATGTCGCCACCGGGGAAGAACAGCGGACGCACAACATACGAATCGGTCGTGAAAGCTACTTTCGCCTCGCCCATCTGCAGCACCGCACCATCATGCCGCGCTTCTAGCAGCGGATTGTTGAACGCAGGCACGATCATTTTCTCCAGCAAGTTATGCGTCATCTTGCCGCCGCTGCCGTGTGCCAGCAGCACGTTTGGATACTGTGCGATGGGGATCGGGCAGGTCAGCGCAAACTCTTGTGCTTCTAGCTCGGCGGTCATGATACCGTCTCCTTGATCTGCGCTTTAGCAACAGGGCGTCGATAGCGGAAATATGCTGCGCAAGCGCCTTCAGATGAGACCATTGTCGCACCCAACGGATGCTCTGGCGTGCACAGAGTGCCAAAAGCTGGGCATTCGTGTGGCTTGTGTATGCCTTGCAATACTTGTCCACTAATACACAGTGGCGATTCATCGACGCTGTAATCGCTGAGGTTGAAGCGTTTTTCGGCGTCGAACTGAGCATATTGCGGGCGTAAACCCAGACCGCTGCGCGGAATATCAGCGATGCCGCGCCACTTACGCGGCACGATCTCGAAGACTTCGCGGATCAGTGATTGTGCCGGAACATTGCCAGCACGGGAGACTACGCGCGAATACTGATTCTCGACTTCGGCGCGTCCTTCCTCAAGCTGTTTCACCGTCATGTACACGCCTTGCAGGATGTCCAGCGGCTCGAAACCCGTCACTACCATCGGTACATGGTAACGTTCGACCAGTGGTTCGTATTCGGTGTAGCCCATAATAGCGCAGACATGTCCCGCCGCGAGGAAGGCTTGTACACGGTTTCGCGGCGACGACAGGATCGCCTCCAACGCAGGCGGGACGAGCACATGAGATACCAGCAGGGAAAAGTTTTCCAATCCCTGCTGATGTGCCTGATAGACTGCCATCGCGTTAGCGGGTGCAGTCGTCTCGAATCCGACGGCGAAGAAGATAACTTGTTTCTGCGGATTCTGAGCGGCGATCTTGACCGCATCAAGTGGCGAATACACCATGCGAACATCACCGCCTTGCGCTTTGGCAGAGAGCAGATCGCTCTCCGTGCCGGGTACACGCAGCATGTCACCGAAGGAGGTGAAGATCACGTCAGGACGTGCTGCCAGCCTCACCGCCTTATCGATCAGCTCGACAGGGGTAACACAGACAGGACAGCCCGGACCGTGCAGCAGCGTGATCTGCTCCGGCAGTAGTTCATCAATGCCAAATTTGACGATGGCATGAGTTTGCCCGCCGCACACTTCCATGATCGTCCACGGTCGTGTAGTGATCTTAGCGATGGCGCGGGCATACTGTTCTGCTGCTGGCGCGTCACGGTATTCGTCAACGTACTTCAAGATCGCCGCCTTTTCGTTCCTCTAAATGCGGTAGGTGGTCAAAGCCTTCATATACTGCGCGCGTTCAAACGCCGACGGATCGGCAGAACGAATCTGGCTTAGGCTGCCGCGCATTTGCTGAACGGATTCGTACTCATGCGACTCCATCCACTCTAGAAGATAGCGCTCTACTGTCTGCAAATAGCTCACGCCATTACGCAGTAGCGCCGACGCCATCATGGTGACGTTCGCGCCCGCCATCAGTGCTTTCAGTACGTCCGGTGCGGCGTGGATGCCGCTGGTAGCAGCGAGATCAGCCTTGATTCGCCCGTACAGAATGGCGATCCAGCGTAGTGGTAGACGCAACGCCTGCGGCGAGCTTAGCAAGACATGCGGATAAACTTCTAAGTTCTCCACATCGATGTCTGGTTGGTAGAAGCGGTTGAACAGCACCAGCGCGTCCGCGCCCAGATCGTCTAGCCGCTTTGCCATATTCGCCATATTGCTAAAGAACGGACTGAGCTTGACCGCTACCGGAATATAGATGTTGCTCTTGACCAACTCTAGAATGTCCAGATAGGTCTGCTCCACCTGCGATCCGGTGAGATGCAGGTCTGTCGGGATGTAGTAGATGTTCAGTTCCAGCGCATCAGCCCCTGCCTCCTGAATCTTGGTCGCGAACTCCGTCCAACCCGTGGGAGTCGTACCGTTCAGGCTAGCAATGATCGGCGTCTTTACTGCTTCCTTAGCTTTGCGGATGTGCTCGAGATAGCCTTCGGGTCCCACGTGAAAGGTATCCGGTTCCGGCATATAGGTGACGGCTTCGGCGTGGCTCTCCGTGCCATAGGTCAGGTGGCGATGCAAGTCTTGCTGCTGCTTGACCAGTTGTTCCTCAAACAGCGAGTACAGCACAATTGCGCCAGCACCCGCGTCTTCCATACGTTTGATGTTGTCGATGCTCTCCGAGAGCGGAGATGCCGATACAACCAGCGGCGAACGCAGCCGCATCTTCAGATAAGTGGTGGTGAGATCGATCATGATTGCACTTCCTTGCTGCCGTTGCCATTGCCGCCGCTGTTGCTACCGTTCGTATACATCCTGCTCGCCAGATACTCATACATCGCCCACTTGGTGTTGACATCTTCTTGCGCCTGTGCAAACAGCTCTTTGGCGACTTCCGGTTTACTCAGCGTCAGCATCTTGAAGCGGTTCTCCATGTTCAAGTATTGAGACACAGGCAGCTTCGGTGCACGCGAGTCCAGACTCAGCGGGTTCTCACCCTCACCGAGGCGGCGAGGATCATAACGGTAGAGCAGCCACTGACCGGTCTCGACTGCCGCTTTCTGATCCCGCATTGCCGTTGTCATTTCGATACCGTGTGCGATACAGTGACTGTAGGCGATGATCAGAGATGGTCCGGGGTAGGCTTCTGCTTCGAGGAACGCTTTCAGCGTATGCTCGTCCTTGGCACCCATCGCGACGCGAGCAACATAGATGTTGCCGTAGCTCATGGCGATCAAACCGAGGTCTTTCTTGCCTAACGGTTTGCCGCCTGCCGCGAACTTAGCGACAGCAGCACGCGGTGTGGATTTACTCATCTGACCGCCCGTGTTGGAGTAGACCTCTGTGTCCAGCACCAGCACGTTAACATCGTGACCGCTGGCTAGGACGTGATCCAGACCACCGAAACCAATGTCGTATGCCCAACCGTCACCGCCGATGATCCACACACTGCGGCGGACTAACCCATCAGCGAGTGCAAGCAATTGCCGCGCGTCTTCCTTATTAATTGAGCTTAGGCGCTCTTTCAAGTGTGCTACACGTTCGCGCTGTTCTTGAATCGCTGCCTCGCCACGCTGATCCGCTTCCAGGATTGCCCCGACCAGATCGTCACCGATCTCGCCGGACAACCGGCGCAGCAGCTCGGCGGCGTATTCGTGCTGCTTATCCAGCGAGATACGCATTCCTAAACCGAACTCAGCGTTATCTTCAAACAGCGAGTTCGCCCATGCCGGACCTCGCCCTTGCGCGTTCTTCGACCATGGTGTGGTAGGCAGGTTGCCGCCATAGATCGACGAGCAGCCCGTCGCGTTCGCCACTACCGCGCGATCGCCAAACAACTGCGTCATCAGCTTGATATATGGCGTCTCGCCGCAGCCGGAACAAGCGCCCGAGAACTCGAACAGCGGTTGCTGCACTTGCTGCTGCCGGATGCTGTTCACTTTGATGTTGCGGCGATCCTGCTCTGGCAGTTTGACAAAGAAGTCCCAATTGATGCTTTCCTGCTCACGCAGCGGCGGCTGCGCTTGCATATTGATCGCCTTCAAACCCGCTGCCGATTTGTTCTTGGCAGGGCAAATATCTACGCAGATGCCGCAGCCCGTGCAGTCTTCCGGCGCGACCTGAATACTGTACTTCTGTCCACTCCACTCAGTATCGCGGGCATCCACCGCCTTGAAACTGGCGGGGGCACCTTCCAACGCCGCAGGCTCGTAGGTCTTGATGCGGATCACGGCGTGTGGGCAGACCATCGCACACTTGCCGCACTGGATGCATACTTGCGGATCCCAAACGGGGATCTCCAACGCCAGATTGCGCTTCTCATACTGCGATGTCGCGCTCGGATACGTTCCATCGACGGGCAGCGCACTGACGGGAATCAAGTCGCCGCGCCGAGCGATCATCTCACCGAGTACATCACGAACGAACGCTGGTGCATTCGCGGAAACAGGCGCAGCGATCTCAGCCGTGCTGGTTACCGCTTGCGGTACCTTCACCTGATGCAAGTTTTCCAGCGTCTGATCGACGGACTTGAGGTTCATCGCCACCACCGATTCGCCCTTCTTGCCGTAGGTCTTGCGAATCGATTTCTTGATCGCTTCAATCGCCTCGTCGCGCGGTAGAACACCGGAAATTGCGAAGAAGCAGACTTGCATCGTGGTATTGATGTGCGCGCCCATACCGCTTTCGCGCGCCACCTTGTAGGCATCGATTACGTAGAACTTCAACCGTTTGTCGATGATTTGCTGCTGCACACGGCGCGGCAGGTGCTGCCATACTCCATCTGGACCATAAGGCGAGTTCAGCAGGAAGACGCCATCAGGCACACAGTCTTGAAGCATCTCAAAACTCTCGAGGAAGTTGAACTGGTGGCAAGCCAAGAAGTCGGCTTTGGTGACCAGATATGTGGAGTGAATCGGCTTCGGACCGAAGCGTAGATGGGAAGTCGTCACCGAGCCAGATTTCTTCGAGTCCAGTACGAAGTAGCCCTGAGCGAAGTTCTCGGTATTCTCACCGATGATTTTGATCGAGTTCTTGTTCGCGCCGACGGTACCGTCAGAACCAAGCCCGTAGAACACAGCACGGATCACACCTTCTGGTTCGGTGGAGAAGTCAGGATCAAATGCGAGGCTGGTGTTGGTCACATCATCGTTAATGCCAATAGTAAAGTGATTCTTAGGCTTCGGCTGGGCGAGGTTATCGTACACCGCCTTGATCATCGCTGGCGTGAACTCCTTGGAGGAAAGTCCATAACGTCCACCAACGACCTGCGGCATCGATCCTGCCTGCTCTCGGTTTTCCCATTCCTCATGCAGCGCATTCACGCAGTCCAGATACAGCGGTTCGCCCAAACTGCCCGGCTCTTTGGTACGGTCTAAGACCGCGATCCGGCGTGTTGTGGCAGGCAATGCTTGGATCAAAAGCTTAGCGTCGAAGGGGCGATATAGTCGCACTTTCACGACACCGAGTTTCTCGCCGCGCTGGTTCAGATAGTCTATCGTCTCCTGAACCGCTTCAGCACCCGATCCCATCAACACAATTACGCGATCCGCGTCGGGAGCACCGTAATAATCATACAGGTGATACTGCCGACCAGTCAGTGACGCGAATTTATCCATCGTCTCTTGAACGATCTGTGGACACGCTAGATAGTAACCATTACTGCTCTCGCGCCCTTGGAAGTAGACATCAGGATTTTGTGCCGTGCCACGAATGAACGGGTTATCTGGCGACAACGCGCGGGCGCGATGCTCCAGCACCAGATTCATGTCGATCATGGCGCTCATGTCATCGGCGGTCAGCATTTCCACCTTATTGATCTCGTGTGAGGTGCGGAAGCCGTCCATAAAGTGCAGGATGGGTACTCGTGCCTTCAAGGTCGCTGCCTGTGCGATCAGTGCGAAGTCCATCGCTTCTTGCACAGAAGCAGAGGAGAGTAGCGCAAAGCCAGTCATGCGTGCCGCCATCACATCGCTGTGATCACCGAAAATGGATAAGCCCTGTGCCGCCAGAGATCGCGCTGCAACGTGCAGCACCATCGGCGTTAGCTCACCTGCGATTTTGTACAGGTTGGGCAGCATTAGCATCAACCCTTGCGAGGCGGTGAAGGTAGTCGTCAGCGCACCAGTTTGCAGCGCACCGTGTACAGCGCCTGCTGCACCACCTTCGCTTTGCATTTCGATCACGGTAGGCACCGTGCCCCAGATATTCTGTTTGTTCTTAGATGACCAATCATCCGACCATTCCCCCATCGCTGAGGCGGGCGTGATCGGATAAATAGCGATCACTTCGTTCGTCTGATAGGCGACATGAGCAACGGCTTCGTTGCCATCTATCGTCGTGAAGACCCTATTCTCCATGTTGCAATTCTCCTAGTTCGTCCATCTCGTGCAAGTAGTCAAAAACGCGCACCGCTTCCTGTTCATCTACGATGCTGATCGCAAAGCCGACATGGACGATGACGTAATCACCGACTTTTGCTTCGGGCACGTAGGCGAGGCTTGCCTCTTTGACAATGCCGCCAAAATTCACACGACCCATGCGGTTCAGCGGATCGTCCTCAGCGCCGCTGACACTTACGATCTGTCCCGGTACACCTAAACACATTGGGATAGCTCCCTTCTGCCTCTGTACTCACGCGCCGCTGCCACGATTTGCCCCAACGCGATTCCGCCGTCGTTCGTCGGGATCCGCTCATTCCAATACGGGCGGAAACCGTGTTGTTGCAGCAAACGGATAGTCTGTTCGAGTAGGCGGCGGTTCTGGAAACAACCACCTGACAGCAGCACCGTTTCCTCGCCAACCCGGTGAGCGACGGTGATGATGATCGCAGCCAAGGTGTTATGGAAGTGGGCGGCGATCTTGCTGACCGCGTACCCCCGACTCAAGTCCTCTAGCAGTGCGCTCACGGGTTCTCCCCAATCGATCTCGCCGTTGGCATCAATGTCAAACGGATAACTGCCCTCATGCTGGCAGTCAGCCGCCGCGAATTCCAACGCCATCGCTGCTTGTCCCTCAAAACTGACGCAGTGCTGCAAATCGAGCAGCGACGCCACTGCATCAAATAGCCGACCAGCGCTGGTCGTCCTGACGGTCATTAATTGGTCTTGCAGCAGTGCCCGCAAAATCGTGCGCTCGGAGAGTGTGAAGGAGCCGACGGGAGCGAGAGCTTCCATCGCGACGACTTCGTCACCAAATAGCTCATAGAGCAAGCCGAAGGCACTGCGGCGTGGTTCTTTCGCCGCCCTATCACCACCAATGAGCGAGAACGGACGCAGATGTGCTGCCCTCTCATAACTGGTAGGAGTGATCCGCAGGAACTCGCCTCCCCAGATGGTGCCATCGGTGCCGTAACCGGTGCCGTCCCAGACAATGGCAAGCGCGGGTGCATCGATCCCGTGTTCAGCCATGCAGGCAAGTGCATGGGCATAGTGATGCTGGACGCGGACGATAGGCAAGCCAGTCATGGTGGCGCTGCGTGTGGAGAGATAGTCAGGATGTAAATCGCAGGCGACGGCTTGCGGCTGCACTTCGTACAAACTCTGCAAGTCTTTTAGCGCCTGTACGGATGCCTCGTAGGTTTGCAGTGTTTCCAGATCGCCGATGTGCTGGCTCAGCCAGATTTGCCTGTCGCTAGCAAGCGCTACTGTGTTCTTGAGGTGAGCGCCTGTAGCGATCAATGGGGGTAGCGTACCGGAGACCGTGATCGGCAGTGGAGCGTAGCCGCGTGCCCGCCGCAAAATCATCGGACGATCCATGATCACCTGTGCCACGGAATCATCCAGCGGACGCAGAATCGGGCGATTGTGAACTAGAAAGACATCCGCGACGTTGTGTAGGCGAGTAACCGCCTCCTGTTCGTCAATGCACAGCGGTTCGCCAGAGACATTGCCACTTGTCGCCACGACAGGAAAACCGAGTTCCGACAGCAGCAGATGATGCAGCGGTGTATAAGGCAGCATCACGCCCAAATAAGGATTTCGAGGCGCGATTTCCGTAGCGAGTGCGTGTGCCGATTCCTTACGCTTCAACAGCACAATAGGTGCCTCCGCTGAGCACAACAGACGTTCTTCAGTAGGGGAGACGAAACAGTGTTCTTTGACCAGTGTCAGCGATGGATACATCACGGCGAAGGGCTTGTCCGCGCGTGCCTTGCGCTGACGCAGGCGGGACACTGCCTGATCGTCGCAAGCATCCACGATCAGTTGGAAACCGCCGATGCCCTTGAGCGCTACAATCTCGCCGCCGCAAATGGCGGTCACCGCGTTCAGCAGCGCATCATGGTCACTTGCCAGCACTGCCCCTTCTGCATCCCACAATTCCAGATGCGGACCGCAGTGCGGACAGGCGGTTGGTTGTGCGTGGAAACGACGATCTAACGGGTTTTCGTATTCGGCGCGGCACTCCTCGCACATCTCGAACTGCCGCATTGCTGTGTTAGGGCGGTCATAAGGCAGCGACTCGATAATGCTGTAGCGTGGACCGCAGTGCGTGCAGTTGATGAAGGGATAGCGATAGCGCCGATCCGTAGGATCGAACAATTCGCGCAAACAATCAGGGCAGATCGCCACGTCTGGCAGAATCAACGCCGATTTTGGCGTATTAGCGGTTTGCTCGGTCTGGTGCTGAATAGAAAAAGCGGACTCGCCCATTGGTGCGATGAAGATGTGGCGGATGCTGTTGATCAGCGCCAGCGGTGGTTTTTCCTGCTCAATGCGCGACAACATGCTTTGTAGTGCATTGTCCGCGCCTTCCGCCTCGATGGTCACGCCTTGTGCCGTGTTGCTCACCCAACCGCCGATATGCAAGTCGGTAGCCAGCCGATAGATGAATGGACGGAAGCCAACGCCCTGCACTGCGCCTTGCACGGTAATGCGTATTCGGCTGACGTGTTCGTGTTGCAGTTGCATTAGCTTCCTCCCACCAGATAAGCCATGCGCATAGGTTCAGGGCTGTGCGACGGTAGCTGCTGTTGGCTCGCGTAGAATTACATCCAGCAGTGTCAGATCGTGCGCTTCGTCAATTTCGCTGACCGCCCCACACTGCGGACAGACAAACATGTGTCCAAGCAGATCATCACTGGTGATAACCTGCTGATAACCGCAAGTGCAGTGATATGCATGGTTTACGGTATCTACGATCAACTCTGCGTTCTCCAGTACCGTCCCTTTGGAGACTAATTCAAATGCCAGCCGCAGCGAGGATTCGGAGAACGTGCTGCCGCGCCTGAAATGCAGGGCGCGCACAGTACCCGGTTTGGCGTTCGGCAGCGCGGCGACAACCTTCCCGATCATCGCTTCGACAATGCTAAATTCGTGCATGATTTACCTTTCCTACATTACGACTTTGCGTCATCGGCTTGCTGTCTGCACTGGCGCATTGTTCGATTTCATTAAGCAGATGCGGCAGCGATGCGCTAACTGCGGGCGAGAGCGTCTCCTGCAACGCAAATGATCCACCAGTCACTGAGAACAACCATGCTTCGGGACATCTACCATAAAATTCACGGGCGGCTGCTAACAGCGATTCCGGCGTCAGGTGGTGCGTGAAGGCGCCACTGAACTCGGCGTCGGGGATGATTCGTCGCGTTTGAATCTCGCCGGGGCTGATGCCAGCGTGGGCATCGACAAAGATCACCCGCGATGCCTCGCTGATGCGTTCAGCCAGTTCGGGCGTCAGTTGATGCCGCGTCAAGATCGGCACTTCTTCCGCCCACTGTTTATGAATCAACAGTTCTGCTGCCTGCCAGCCAACGCCATCGTCACCGCGTAATGGATTGCCGTATGCGATAATGAGCAGTGATTTCATGGCACACCTCATCGTTATCGTTTGATTTCATCCACTAGAGAGCCATCAGCTCCCACCAATTCGATATGCAAGGGCATTTGACCGATGGCATGAGTCGAGCAGCTCAAGCAGGGATCGTAAGCACGGATGACGGCTTCTACGCGGTTGAGCATGCCCTCGGTGAGATGTGCGCCATCTACATAGCGTTGCGCTACTTGCAGTACACCTTTGTTCATCGCCAGATTGTTGTGACCGGTGGCGATGATCAGGTTTGCCCACTGCATCAAGCCGTTCTCATCGATCTTGTAGTGGTGGATCAAGGTGCCGCGCGGCGCTTCTGAAACGCCTATTCCTTCAAGGCTGTTGGGATTAGCGAAAGCGCGAACATGCGAACTCAGAATGTTGGGAGAATCCAGCAATTCTTGGATGCGCTCAACGGCGTAAAGGATTTCCACTAACCGTGCGAAGTGATAGTGGAAAGAACTACTGCGCGTCAGCGGTTGCTGGATGGTGAACTCGCGCCATGCCTGCTCAGCTAGTGGTGTGCCCACCTTCGTCGCTGCGTTCAAGCGCGCCAACGGTCCAACGCGGTAAATGCCACCCGGATAGCCTTGCGGCGCGTAAGTAGTGAACTTGAGATACGTCCACGGCTCGACATTCTCTGAGATGATCTCTCGATAATCTTCGGGGTTCACACCGTGCCGTACGATATTGCCGTCCGCGTCAGTGATGCGGATTTTGCCGTCATAATGCTCCAACTCCCCGTTGCTGTTAACCAGTGCTAGGAACAGCGTCCGGAAATTGGCGAAGGTACGGATTTCTTCGCCGTAACCTTCTAGTGCTCGCCCGAACCATTCAATCGTTTGAAGCGCAATTTTCTGGGCTTCAGGCAGCATTGCTACGATCCGTTCGCGTTCTTCTTCCGTCAATGGATCGTTGACTCCGCCGGGGACTATCCACGCTGGATGGATGCGCTTGCCGCCCAGTATCTCGATAATCGTCTGCCCGATCTGGCGCAGACGAATGCCGTCTTTTGCCAATTGAGGATGCTGCTTGACCATGCCGATAATATTGCGCTGTGCCGGGTCAGCATCCATGCCTAGCAGAAAATCGGGCGATGAGAGGTAGAAAAAGCTTAGGGCGTGCGACTGCACGATCTGCGCCAGATTCATGATCTGCCGCAGTTTGGCAGCCGTCTCCGGGATGCGTACGGCTAGCAGCGCATCGCAGGCTTTGGCACTGGCGATCAGGTGGCTAACAGGGCAGATACCGCAGATGCGTGCCATCAGTGACGGCATTTCGGTAAACGGTCTGCCTTCGCAAAATTTCTCGAAACCGCGAACTTGTGTTACATGGAAATGGGCGTCTTCAACTTTGCCGCTGGCATCCAGTTGAATCGTGATCTTGGCGTGACCTTCAATTCTGGTCACGGGATCAATGACGATTTCGCGCCCGGATTTCGCATTGAGTTTCTGCAACGTCATGACGTTCTCCTGTCCGATCCTATGCTATGCGCCGAATCGCGTGTAATTGGTGACGCTGGTTGTCTGCCCTGCTAATAAATCGTTCACCACCGCCCAGATAGTGGCGGCAGAGGGTGGGCATCCGGGTACGAACACATCAACCTTAACCACCTCGTGGATCGGACGCACGCGGCGGAACAGCGGCGGGACCACTTCGTTGGGGATTGGCGGATTCGGATCGCCATTGTTGCCATAAACGCGCTGCATGGTTGCCTCAACGCCGAAAGGGTTGCGCAGTGAGGGGATATTGCCTGTCACTGCACAGTCGCCTAACGACACAAGTACTTTCGTCCGTGCGCGAATAGTTTGGATTTTCTCCAAATCCTCGTGACTGCTGATCGAGCCTTCCACCAGTGCCACATCGACGTTTTCCGGATAAACCTTGATGTCCATCACAGGGCTGTAAACCAACTCGATCTTGTCCGCCAGTTCAATCAGGCGTTCATCAATATCCAGAAAAGACATATGGCAGCCGGAACAACCATCTAGCCACGCTGTAGCTACACGCGGTTTCGCGCTGTTGGTGGCATCATTGCTGCTCATTTGTTGCTCCTATCATTGCTACCGTTGCCGTTCCCACGCATCTGTTTGAGATAGGGCAGGAATTCACGGCGCTTAGACATTTCCGCGACGGATTTACCTTTCTCGAACAGTGCCCCTGTCGGGCAGACTTGCACACACTTGCCGCAGCTCGTGCAGGTCTCCGAAGTTCCCCACGCCTCATTCAGATCGGTAATTACGCTGGACATCACGCCACGTCCCAACACATCCCATGTATGCGCGCCCTCGATCTCGTCACAGACGCGTACGCAGCGTGTGCACAGGATGCAGCGGTTATGATCGATGACAAAGCGCGCATGAGAAGCATCAACGCTTCGACGTGGATAACGATAGGGTACGTGCACATGTTCCATGCCCAGCTTCTGTGCCAGTGTCTGCAAGTCGCAGTGCCCGTTGGACACACAGACCGAACAAACGTGATTACCCTCGGCAAACAGCAGTTCGAGGATCGTCTTGCGATATTTCGCCAGGCGTTCAGAGTTGGTGACCACCTCCATCCCTTCCTCGATGCGTGTTACACAGGCAGGTTGTAGTTTGGAGATGCCTTTCACCTCCACCAGACAGAGGCGGCAAGCGCCTACTGTTGATAAGCCCTCTAGAAAACACATCGTCGGGATGAAAATGCCACTTTCTCTCGCAATATCGAGGATTGTTTCATTCTCCCGTCCGCTGACATCCTGACCGTCGATCTTGAGGGTCTTGACCTTGGCAGGCGTCACTGGTGTTTGGCTCATAAGACCTCCTCAAAGATAGCGGTCATCTTGCATACGTCAGCAGCACAGCGTTTGCCGGTGATGTGCTGCATATATTCATCGCGGAAGTAGCGCAGCGTGCTGATCACTGGATTGGGGGCGGATTGCCCTAATCCGCACAGGCTGGTATTTCTGACCACATCGCACAATTCTTCGAGCAGTGCCAGATCATCGACGGTTGCTGATCCCTTGGCGATGCGGGTCAGCAGCTCATACATCTCTGCTGTCCCTACGCGGCAGGGAACACATTTGCCGCAGGACTCGCTCATGCAGAATTCCATGAAGTAGCGCGCCACATCGACCATGCAGGAGCTGTCGTCCATCACGATCATGCCGCCCGATCCCATGATCGAGCCGAGCCGCACCAGCGACTCATAATCTACAGGCACATCGAGATGTTCTTCGGGGATGCAGCCGCCAGTTGGACCGCCTGTTTGCACTGCTTTGTAATGGCGTCCGTCGGGGATTCCGCCACCGATCTCGAATACAATATCGCGCAGCGTCGTGCCCATCGGCACTTCGATCAAACCCGTGTTCGCCACGCAGCCAGCCAGCGCGAAAACTTTGGTGCCTTTGCTCTTTTCCGTGCCGATATTGGCGAACCACTCCGCGCCCTTACGAATGATCGGTGCGACGTTGGCATAAGTTTCCACGTTATTGATCAGTGTTGGCTGTCCCCATAACCCACTCTCAGCGGGATACGGCGGACGTGGACGCGGCTGCCCGCGCTTACCTTCAATGGATGCCATCAGTGCGGTTTCTTCACCACATACATAGGCGCCTGCTCCAAGCCGGATATTGACTTCAAAGTGGAACGCTGTCCCACCGATCTTGTCACCGAGCAGCTTCGCCCGTTCCGCCTGTCGGATCGCCAGTTGCAGCCGCTTGACCGCCAGCGGATACTCCGCGCGCACGTAGATGTAACCCTCACTTGCTCCGATGGCATAGGCAGCAATTGCCATGCCTTCCAGTACGCGGTGCGGATCGCTTTCCAGTACGCTGCGATCCATGAACGCGCCGGGGTCACCCTCATCGGCGTTACAGATTACATATTTCTGCGTACCTGCGGCTTTGGCGACTGTGCTCCACTTCAAACCCGTGGGATAACCACCGCCACCGCGTCCACGCAGTCCACTGCGCGAGATTTGGTCGATCACTTCGGCGGGAGTCATTTCGGTTAGCACTTGCAGCAGCGCCCGATAACCATTTACGGCGATGTAACTCTCGATCCTTTCGGGATCGATGTCGCCGGAATTTTCGAGGACGATCTTGGTCTGTCTCTTAAAGAACGGAATATCAGTAGGACAGATCAAGCGTTTGACGGGTTCTTGTTCCAGATTCTCGATAATTGCGGGGGCATCTTGCGCTTCAACATGTTGATACATCACGTTGGCTGGTTTCACTGCTACCAGCGGACCAGCAGTACACAAGCCCATACAGCCGACGCCTGTGATCCGGCATTTCTTCTCCATGCCGCGCTGATTGACTTCGGCTTGCAACGCTTCCTTAACCTGATCGCTGTGCGTGGACACGCAGCCAGCCGCCATACAGACATTAATCTGCTGGTCATACTGCTGCTCTAGTTCATGCTCAGCAGTGGCGATTTGAACGAGTTCTTCGGGGGTCATGATGCCGTCCATTCCTGAACGCGATTCACGGCTTCATTAGCCGTTAGTTTGCCCACCACTTCCTCATCGAAAACGGCGGCGGGCGCTAATCCACAGGAACCCAGACAGCGGGCAGAGAGCAGAGATACACAACCATCACTGGTCGTCTCTCCTGCTTCGATGTCGAAATTCTCCTTGAACGCATCCAATATCTCTGGGCTGCCTTTGATGTAGCAGGCGGTTCCTAGGCACAGCACACAAGTGTGTGTACCTTTGGGTTTGAGACTGAAAAAGTGATAGAAGGTGGCAACGCCATAAACACGGCTCAGTGGGACGTGCAGCATCGCCGCGACGTAACGTAGCGCTGGAGTATCTAGATAGCCAAACGACTCTTGGACGGTGTGGAGCGTTTCGATCAATGCGTTCGCTCCATAACCATGTCGTCGCATCGTGGCGTTAACCAGCCGCCAACGTTTATCGTCGGAAGGAGGTGTGACATTCGTAGAAGAAATAGGTGTCATGCCTGTTCACCTCGTGAATAGCGGCAATAAGTAGCAGTTTGATGGTATTGCCAATAGCAAACGGGCAACATTGCCAAATCTCATGACGGAGTGCGCGGAATGTCACAACCTCAGGGCTACGTAAAGTCACCTAAATCAGTGATCAGAGGATAATATAGTCAAGCAGAACTGTGAAAATAATCACAACCAATGTCCATTAGCTACGTATTGGAGTAATGGGATATCTGGAGCCTGTTCACTACGGTGCGCTGGGGCAGTACCTTGCAAGGGGGATGCTCAATGTGGAGTGAGATCAACCGCAACAACCGACTATTCATGCTCGGTAATTTTTTATTTGCCCTGAGTGATGGCTTATGGATGAATCTACGCCAGTTGCACTTAGGGAATCTAGGAGCAACCCCGTTGGAGGTCGGTAGCGTCTTGGGGATTGTCGCTCTCGCAGGTAGTCTGCTGCCGTTACCTGCCGGTATCCTGACGGATCGCATCGGACCGAAGCGCGTCATCCTCGGTTCGTGGCTGATTGCCGCTGTTGGCACGATTATCGCGGCACTGGCAACCGATTGGTACTTGGCGAGTCTTGGCTTTGGTGTGTTCATGCTGGTGATAGCCGCCAATCCAGCGACGGTCACTTATGTGATCCTCAATACCGACGATCAGCAACATGGCAATGACGGACAGGCGCAGCGTGTAATGGCGACGGTGTTCGCATCGTGGCCCGCTGCGATGATCTTTGCCCCTACCGTCGGCGGTTTGATTGCGGAACGTTGGGGTATCGCTTCAGCGATGTGGATCGCGACGCTCGGATTTGTCGTCTCAGTCGCAGCTTTCGCCTTCGCTAAGGATGTCCGACCCACACAGATTGAACAACGCAGCGACAGCCGCAGTTTGTTCGGCAATCAGCGCTTTGTCGCTCTGACCATCTATTATTCGCTGGTGCTGGTAGCGCTCTATCTCGGTTATGCGCTTGCGCCAACCTACCTCGAAATGATGCGCGGCTATTCGACCGCTGACATTGGATTTCTCTTTTCGATTCTGTCATTAGGGTCGCTGGGCTTTAATATCATCGTGCGGCGGACGCGCTCACAGGTCAGCTTTGTCGTGCTTATCGTAGCAATATGGGTAGGCACGCTGCTGATCTGGCTGACGAAAAACGCCCTTGTGATGACACTAGCATTTGCCCTGCTCGGCGCAATCTCCACGATGTGGCTGTTAGCACAAAGCAGCTTCGGGCAAATCGTCAAGCCACAACAGCGTGGATTGGCACTAGGCATTACCGAAACAGTTGCCAATGGTGCAGTTGCCTTAGCCTCATGGCTGGCGGGAGCATTATATGAACGTACTGCAGCGCACGATCTTCCGCTTATCGTGGGAGCGATCACGATTGGGGTTGCGTTCGTGCTGTGGTTCGCCTTCGGTATAGGACGTTTAATGCAAGTACCGGACAGCAATTCTAGTGAACTTGACTATCAGCAAACAAATGAACAGCCAGCGGCGTGACCAAGCCCGCCCCTAACGCGCTAGCCGTTTAGTGTTTCGCCAACATCTCGAATGAACTGTTCCCATACCGGATCGTCGCTGCCTGCCCAGATCTTGGCGCGGAAATTCTCCGCCTGTTCCGCCGACCAACCGAGATGTTTCTGCGCATACAGCGAGTAGAACGCGGTCACGCGGAAGTTGGCAGCGCAGTGAACCAGCACCTTCTCATCTGTTGGCATGTTAACCATCAGGTTTTCAAACTTGGCGAAGTCAGCAACAGTCGGGTTACCCCAATCCACCGGAATATGGTGATAGGTCATCCCCAGCGACTTCACCAAGCCAGCTTCATCGGGCAGTGAGCGCTGAGGGTGATAAGTCGCCAGATTGATCACGCTAGTGAACTGTTCGGATTCGGCGTCGCGCAGTTGATCTTCTGTGGGTTGTCCGCTTAACAACAGCGTATCATTGACCGTGATTGCGTTATAGATGTCGCTGGTACTCATTGTCGTCTCCCTCTACCCATAGTGAAGCACCTGATTGTTGCACCGACAGCTTACTTCAGATACTCCAAAATAAGCTGTGTGACCCGCTCCGGCTGATCATGCTGCACGAAATGGCACGAATTCGGCACATACACTAGATCGAGTCCGGCAACCCATTCGCGCGTCCATTCCGCTAACTTCGTATCCAGCGCGAAATCCGGTTCTCCCCAGATCAAACGCGCGGGGATCGGTATGAATGTACGCCGTAATGACCACTGATGCCGCAGCAGCGCCCGATACCAGCCTATCATCGCGGGCAAGGCATCCGGCTGCGACCAAGCCTCACGGTAATAAACGAACATCTCCGGCGAAATGGAGCCTTTGGCGGCGCGGCTCACATTACGCTCCAGTGCCCGGAAATTCTGCACCCGCAGTGACCATTCCGGCAGCAGCGGAATCCCGAAAAAAGTTATGTACCAGCTCTTGAGCATTTGCGGCAAATAGAAACGCCACACCGCTTGAATGCCTGCCATCGGGTGCGGGACGTTGCAGACCACTAACCGATCAAGCATCTCTGGATAGCGCGAAGCAAAGATCCATGCCACGATGCCGCCCCAGTCATGCCCGACGAGGCTGACCTTCTGATAACCGAAACTGCGGATCAGATTGGCGACATCTTCTACCAGCGTGAATACGTCGTAAGGTCCTTGTTTGTCAGTTAGGTTATAGCCACGCTGATCCGGCACGATCACGCGGAAACCCGCCGCAGCCAGCGGCTTGATCTGCTTTACCCAGCCATACCAGAACTCAGGGAAACCGTGCAGCAAGATGAGCGGGCGTGCATCCTCGGCACCTTCCACCACCATATGCATATTCAACGCACCGACTTGGCGAGTCTGATGCTCAAAATCAGCAGGTGTGAACATAGTTATGAGCTTATCGCTTGCCGCTTCAGATAGTGCTGCCGAACGATGATGCCATCTTCATTGACAGTGACCACGTTGAAACCTCCCGGCTCCTCCGAAATGATGGGGTCTTGCTGATCGGGCCACGAATAGAATTGCATGGCAACAGAAGGCGCACTAGCGAACAGAATCCCCTGCTCCACCACTTGAAAGGCGCAATGGATATGCCCGAACAGCACACCGCGCAAGCGTTTCCGCGCAGGTTTGATTGCCTCCAGAAACTCGGTGTGATTCTTCAACACCATGAAGCGTCCTGCTTCCCACGAAGCGCCACCTTGATCCAACCAGTAGGAGTCCAGATGAACGGGCTGGTGATGCAGCGCGATCACTAGAGGATCGCCTTTGGGTTTGCATTGCTCCTGCAGCCATTGGAGCTGTTGTGGCAGCAGCAGCCCGCCCGGATCAAGTGGACCGCGCGAGTCAAGCGTGATTACCTCAACACCGCCGCTGCGGATCACCTGATCGTAGCGTGCCTTTGGTCGCTTAATATCCAGCAGAGCGCGTTGCATCGCTTTAGCATCATCGTGATTGCCCGGCAGATAATAGACAGGGCGTTTGAGCTTTTCCAGCAGTGTCCGCGCTGTGCGATAAGACTCTTCAGTGAAATCATCGACGATATCGCCGGAATGTAAGATGAAATCAACATCAAAGGTCAGCGCGTTCAGTTGATCGACGAGATCAGCGAGGGCGCGGTACGGATTGACGCCCCGCAGTGCATAATCCGGTGTCGGTCCGATGTGTGTGTCCGTAATATGGATGAAGCGCAAAACTGTCCCCCTGTTCTTCCAGTCAAAACATAGTGTCATGCCGCGACGCTCTGCTTGCTACGGACGCTGCGTCGCCACGACTTGACCAGTTGGGAATGGCGGTGGCGTCAATGTAAAGGTACGAGTAGCCGAAGGTGTGTAAGTCGCGGTTCGCGTCGGTGACGGCGTAGCTGTTCTGGTAGCGGTCAAGGTGGCAGTAGCCGATGGCGTATAACTCGCTGTAAACGTCGCCGTTGCCGTCGCTGTGTTGGTTGCCGTCGCTGATGGTGTATAGGTGAAAGTAGCAGTTGGTAGTGCCGTGCTGATCACGGAAGTGGCGGCGATGGTAGTTGTTACTGTTAGGGTAGCTGTCCTTGTTGCTGTACGCGTAACACTGACCGCGCTTTCGGGCAGCGTCGCTGTCAGGAAAATCGCCGAAGTGGGTGATACGGTAACGGTTGCGGATGCGGATGGCGTATAGGTTGCCGTGGCGCCAATTACGCTGGTGCTGGTCGCGCCGCTCAGTGTTGCCGTCGCCGTGAAAGTCGAAGTTAAAGTCGGGCTAACTGTACTCGTCGGCAGAGCGATAATTGTCGCCGTCGCGTTGATCGCTTGTCCGGTCTCTTCGACGTTAACCGCAAGCGTTACAGTTCGCGCGGGGGCAGTCTGTGTGCTTGCACCGGTCTGCGTCTGAGCCAACGCCCCCTGCCCGATCCAGAACGCCAGCCCGCCTGCTAACACCGCGATCACCAACAAAGGTAACAGCAGCCAGCGCGGACGACGACGCTGGATTGCTTCTTCGCTTTCTGGCACAGCCTCTTCGGCAGCCAGCCGTGTACGTAGCCATTGATATTGCAGGCTGGTGGAAAAGCTGTAAGCGCCAACACCTTCAACTGCGGTACGCAAAATATCGCGGTATTCCAAACGTCGCAGCGCCGCCGAAAGTGCCGTCTCATCTAGTCCGATGCTCTTCTCGCGCAGCAGCCATGCGCGAATCTGTTCGGGAGTGATGGCATCCGCTGGCGACTGCGCCGTCAGATCGGTCATTGCGGTCAACACCCATCGTTCGTTATCGTTGGAGTCATGCCACGCGGGGCTGAGGATTTCATCAGCGCCCTGTACCGCTTCAGGCAAAACGGCGCGTACATCCTCAATATCAATGATCAGGCGATGATCACGTATTGCCGAACGTGCCCAGATCAAGCCATTGACCAGATGCAGCAAAAATGGATGACCACCCGTGACCGCATAGATCGCCTGCACTGCCTCATCATCAAGCTGGTAGAGATCAGCGACGGGTTGGCGCGTCAATGCTGCTGAGGATTCCTCGTCCAGTGCTGTCAAACGGCGATGCAGCATCGGTTCGGCAAGTGGCGGGAACGCAGT
Source organism: Anaerolineae bacterium (assembly GCA_019637555.1). GTDB lineage: Bacteria > Chloroflexota > Anaerolineae > Aggregatilineales > UBA2796 > JAHBVK01. The sequence goes on along the minus strand of JAHBVK010000018.1, from coordinate 21,097 downwards.
CAAGCGATCCTCATCCACCGCGTCAACGGCGAACACAATATCCATCCGCCGATCTTCAACGATTATTCTTGCCAGCGTTTGCCCGATTTCGGCAGATACCTCACCGCGATCAATAGCGTCCAGTAATATCGTTGTGTCATCAAACAAGAACAATAGACGCCGCAAATTACGCAGCGCGGAGAGGACAACTTCGAGGTAAGCGCTGGAGAACCATTCCCACATCGCCTCGGCGCTAGCGGTGGCTTCTTCGGGGAGCGGCGGCAAGCGCAGCGTACTGATCCCCGCTGCTTCCATCGCGCTGCGGGCAGCATCCGCCATCGCCACGAATAATGCGCCGGGTTCGTGGAAATCGACTTGCTCCATGCTCACATACGCAAGGATATAACGTGGCTCGATGTGGTAGCCAATTTGCAGCAGCGTGGAGGTCTTACCAATTCCGGGCGGTCCGATCAAAGCGACGGCGTAATTACTGCCGCCGCTGACTAAGCGTTCTCGCAAGAAACTATAAACGTCTTCGCGCCCGAAAAACATTTCGGCAGTGGTGGTGGGATGATAGGGATTGTACGGATTTCGGGGCTGGGCGGAGTCGGTCACGCGATATTACTCTTCACTGTCCACCGAGGATTACGCACAGCGAACAGTATAACGCGAATTGCGTGGATGCTCACTCAATGTCAAACCGCAACCATTGGACAATCATTTCAACCGCATCTCAAACGAACGCGGCAGAGCGATTTGCTCTCACTCTACCGCGCCTTATTTATCCGTCTTGCTGGTGCAGCCGTCTATGGCTTCTCTGATACCCCTTCAATCGCTTTAGTCGCCGCCTGTGTCCGCGCAATACTGGCTTCGTAGTTCCTGACGGCAGTGATCAACCCTTCAGGATCGAAGCGCAGATCGCTGAGTGCATGCTGATTATTCTGCAAGCGGATGCCTAGCGCTTCGCCCAGTTCCTGCAATCGCGCCAACGCAGCATCGCTGGCATCATCCAGCCCGATGTCTTCATCCATCGCCACTTGGAAGCGTCGGAAATCCATCCCGCGCTGTACGTAGTTCGTGATGATCTCTAACGACTGCGAACGCGCACCATCACCGATGATCATCAATGGCGCATTAAATGCCCAGTCCAGAATCTTCCAGCGGCTCGGAGCACCGTGCGATTTCACGAATGCATCTTCCAGCACCCAACCAGTCCCAAAACTGATCACGCTGGTCGTACTCGGCGCGTAACCCCGCCATTCCGTCAATTCACGTGCCGCTACCAACGCGGGATTGGTATAACTACCAACACCGCCATCAGTGTAGTAGCGTGTGCCCCGCGCTGGTTGATCGCGGCTGACCACAGGCAGCACTGTCGGTGCAGCAGACGACGCCATTACCGCTTGCCACAACTTCCAATCACGATCCTGCGGATCAGTGGATTTGACGAAGTGGGTACGGCGTTCGTTGATGTCCACTACCGTAATGATTAGCGTCACACGTCCTTTCAGCCGTTCGTTCAGCTCCCCCATCGTGATCTCGCCCGTGACCTTCAACAGCTCCTGCTTGAATGCATCGCTGCTGAACCGCGATGTCCTGAACAACCCACTGATTGTTGTCCACAACGCGATCAAATTCTTTGGAATCCACGCGGGCGGCGGCGGAAACACCGTCTGACCAAGTGTGACATACTTCTTTGCAATCTCCGCTGCCTTCAAACCCATGCACAGCCCCGCGCCGATGATCGCGCCAGTGGAGGTGCCCGCCAGCACCTTGATCTGCGGCTGCTCGATCAGTGGTTTGCCGCCTAACTCCTGCTCTAGTGCCTCAAGCGCCAGAGCGATGATTAAGCCCTTTATGCCACCGCCATCGATGGCAAGTCCGGTATTCTCGTTGAGTGGTTTGAATGGCATTGTAAGTACCCCTCCCCCAAGATGCGCGCGCTCTTAATTCGCTAAGTTGGAAATATTGTATTCTCTTTTCTGCTTCATGCTTTTTGTTGCGAGTAGACATTACCTACTCCGAAAACGAAAGTTAGGCTTACGGCAAGCGTGATGCCCTGTGCTATAATTCCTCTCACTTTCAAGTCTTCCCTACTGCAAGGATCAGCATGAGCCTCACTGACTTGACGTTAACCGACGCATTGGCAAAACTCCGTTCCCGCGAGATTAGTTCGCAGGAACTTACGCAGGCATATCTAGATCGCATTCAGCAGATCGAGCCGAAGATCAAATCCTACATCACCGTGACGCCGGAGCGTGCGCTAGAACAGGCGAAGCAGGCGGATGAACGCCGCGCCAACGGTGAAGATGCGCCGCTGCTCGGTATCCCCGTCGCCATCAAGGATATTCTGACCACCGAAGGTATACAGTCCACTGCCGGATCACGCATTCTAGAAGGGTTCGTACCGCCTTACTCGGCTACCGCTGTGACCTGCATGTTCAACAGCGGGGCGGTGATGCTGGGCAAAGCCAACACCGACGAGTTTGCCATGGGATCATCAACGGAGAACTCCGGTTACGGCACTACCCACAATCCGTGGGACTTGGATCGTATTCCCGGCGGTACCAGTGGCGGCAGCGCGGCAGCAGTCGCAGCCAAACTAGCGCTCGGCGCGTTAGGCACGGATACAGGCGGCTCGATCCGTCAGCCCGGCGCCATGTGTGGCGTCGTCGGCTTAAAGCCGAGCTATGGTCGTGTTTCTCGCTACGGCGCGATTGCCTTCGCCTCCTCGCTGGATCAAATTGGTCCATTAGCGCGTAACGTTCGGGATACGGCGTCTATCCTGCAAGTGATCGCCGGACATGATCCACTGGACTCCACCAGCATGAACGTACCGGTTCCCGACTACAGCAAATCGCTGATCCCTGAAGTCAAAGGCTTGAAAATCGGCGTACCAAAGGAATACTTCACCGAAGGTATGCAGCCCGAAGTCGAATCCGCTGTTCACGCCGCGATTGATCTGCTGCGTAGTATGGGCGCACAGATCCAAGAGATCAGTCTGCCGCACACCGATTACGGCATTCCCGTTTATTATCTGGTCGCGCCCGCCGAAGCCTCCGCCAACCTCGCCCGCTACGATGGCGTCCGCTACGGACCGCGTGAAGCAGCCAAAGAGATGTTCGACTCCTATAAAGCGACACGTGGTCGTCGCTTCGGGGCGGAAGTCAAGCGCCGCATTATGCTGGGCACATATGCGCTCTCCGCTGGCTACTACGATGCCTACTATCTCAAGGCGCAAAAAGTACGCACCCTGATCAAGGGCGACTTCGAGAAAGCATTTGCCGACGTCGATGTAATCTGCTGTCCGGTGGCACCGCGCACCGCATGGAAGATCGGCGAGAAGGTCAACGATCCACTGCAAATGTATCTGGAGGACGTGTTCACCGTGCCTACCAGTCTATCGGGCATCTGTGGCATCAGCGTCCCCTGCGGCTTCGACAAACTGAATTTGCCCATCGGATTGCAAATCATCGGTCCTGCCTTCGGTGAGGAAAAGATCCTCCACGCTGCCTATGCTTATGAACAAGCGACGGAATGGCATAAGCAACTGCCTACCCTATAGGCATCAGCGCCGCACTACAACAACAGGCGATGAGGGCTAACGGAAGTGTTAGACCCTCATAAGCTTTAAACTTTAGATTGTGTTGTAATCTTTACTCATGACTTGGTCCTTAATGATTCGTTCAGTCACAGGAGTCCTTTGATGAAGGTCGTTATCCCCCTAGCTGGGTTCGGCACGCGCTTACGTCCGCACACGCATACCAAACCGAAGCCGCTGTTTCCCGTCGCTGGCAAACCCGTGCTCGGACATCTGATTGATAAACTGGCGTCGCTGGATGTCAGCGAATACATCTTCATCACTGGCTACTTAGGCGATCAAGTCGAGAAATACATGGCTGAGAATTACAGGGTGAATGCGCATTACGTGCAGCAGCCAGAGATGCTCGGTCAGTCCCACGCCATCGCGCTGGCTCGTGACTATATCGCGACGGATGAACCTGTCTTTGTGATCTTTGTGGATACGCTGTTCGAGACCGATTTGAACACCCTCAAGAATTACAAGGATGATGCGCTGATTTTCGTCAAGGAAGTCGAAGATCCGCGTCGCTTCGGCGTGGCTGCCCTGAATGGCGAAGGCTATGTCACACACTTTGTGGAAAAGCCCGCCACGATGGAAAACAAGCTGGCGGTCATCGGGCTGTACTATTTCAGCAGTGGCAAAAAGCTGGTCGCCGCCTTGGACGAGCAGATCAACAACAAGATCATGACCAAAGGCGAATATTTCCTCGCCGATGCCATGACGCTGATGATCAAAGGTGGCGCGAAGGTTCGCACGCAGGAAGTCTCCGTCTGGTTAGATGCAGGGACGCCGGAGGCTGTCTTAGAGACCAACCGCTACTTGCTGGATAACGGCAAAGATAACAGCGCTTCAGTGCAGGGCGCGCTGGTGATCCCGCCCGTCTACGTACATCCGACGGCAACGATCATGGATTCAGTGATCGGACCTCATGTCTCCATCGGCGCGAACGCCAAAGTTACGGCTAGCATCCTCCGCGATTCGATCATCGACGATAACGCGCAGGTCGCTAATGTGCAGTTGGAAACCAGTCTGGTCGGGCGTAATGGCAAAGTTGAGGGTCGCTTCAAGAGCGTGAACATCGGTGATACTTCGTCCGTTATTGTATAACTGTAATTAGGGGCGGAGGTCAGCGCCGATGAAAGATCAGCTACTAGAATTAATCGCCTATGCGCAATCAGTGCATCGTGCCTTCATGGATGGGCTGAGCGATGAGCGGCGCAATGATCCGGGCACGTGGGAACTCTGGTCAGCTAAAGATAACGTCGTTCATGCTAACTTCTACATGAATCGCAGTCTCGAACGTACGGAGAAAAGTCTGCGTGGCGAAGAAGTTGATAGTAGCGGTGAACTTGAAGAAACAAACAAGGGGATTTTCAACGATCACCACGCGGATACGTGGGATCAGGTGCGTGCTGACTCCGAACGCATTTTTGCCCGCCTGATTGCCTTGATTACCAGCCTGAATGAGGAACAACTGACACAAAATGGTCACTTCTCATGGGCGCGTGGTGCGTTAGGCGGCAACTTCATCAGCCATGCGTTGGTGCATCCGACAGAACATTTCACCACCTACCAGATACAGCAGGGTGAGCAGGAAAAAGCAGTCGCTCTCAATCAACAGGTGGTTGGACAACTCAAGACTGTTGATGACCTGTTCCCCTACGGGTACTCCATCTACAATCTGGCGTGTACCTATGCCAAAGCAGGTTTGCCTGATCAAGCCTTAGCTTTGCTGCCCGAAGCGCTCAACTTGCAGCCCGATCTGAAGGATTGGGCGCCGCAAGACCCCGACCTCATATCGCTGCGCGATCTACCTCCCTTCCAGCAACTACTAAGTTGATCTTGATTGTATCCCTTACCCGAAGATGTAACTTCATTAAGGTCTTCGGGTATTCGCTCACTCCGAAGGCGTTCTACTATTAATAATTGGCATATAACTTAGCTCGTGATTTTTGGCTTTAGTAGTAACCGCGATTCTATTTCCTGCGCTATTTCTCTTCACATAGTTTTCACATTGATAACAGTTTTGAATTCGCATATACGCTCACTTATAACAATGAGCCTTTCCCCTCTTCTCAGCACCAGCCAATTGCATGTTAAATAACCACAGTTCACCTGAATATTGCCAACAAATGATAGGGTAATGGCATGAGCGCATCATTGCAAAACCTTGAGATCACGGATGACTTTGAAATTAATCGTCATACCAGACTCAAAGAAATTTTGGCGATTGCTACGTTTTGTAGCATCCTGATCCTTGCTTTTGCTGTTGCCAGAAATCAGGCTATTGAAGTGGTGCCGTGGGGCATCTTGGTGGCAGGCATTGTTGGTGGATTCCTTTTTAGGAGTTTCAAAGCCGATGTTCTCGGTAGTTGGGCATTCCTAATTTCTATAGTCGCGGCTGGTGCAGTTCAGTTGGCACTGGTCGGTCCTCGTCCCATTCTCTATTATTTGCTGCTTGTCCCGGTCATCATCTCATGCGTTCTGCTAAGGCTGGAAGGCATTCTCCGCATCACAGTAGTATCGATCTTAGGCATGGCGATTGGTACTTTGATCCATGATGGGATTTCAGGCTACCTCGCAACGGCAGTTTTCCCTTCGCTTATCTGCTGTCTGATCGCGGTAGTGCTGTATTTCAAAGTCGAAGATGCGATGGACACGGTGCATTGGGCACTGGACATCCAGATGAAAGATCGACGCCGTGCGGAAGCCTTTTTTGCACAGGGCGAGGAATTAAAATTGGCGCACCTGCGTCAGATGCAAGCAAATTCCAAGTTGGAGCAGTTGAACGACCAACTGGAAGAAGCGCATCGCAAAACGGAAGAAGTCAGCAAGGCAAAATCAGTATTCCTGTCGAACGTCAGCCACGAGCTGCGCACTCCCTTGAACGTGATCGTCGGCTATTCCAGTTCCATGTTGAACTTCCCGCAGATGTTCAAGAACACCAAAGTTCCGGCGGTTCATCGCCCCTACTTGGAACTGATCGAAGCGAATGGTCACCATCTGGTCGGCTTGATTAACGACATCCTTGACCTCAGCAAGATCGAATCCGGTAAGTTCGAACTGAACTGCGAATCAGTAGATTTAGGAGAAATCTGTCGTGGCGTGGTAGCGACCTCCATCGGTTTGCTCAAAGGCAAACCCGTCCAGATACGCACCGAAATTCCCGCCGACTTACCCCACTCCTTCGCTGATCCGATGCGTATTCGTCAGGTGTTACTTAATCTGATGTCTAACGCCGTCAAGTTCACCAGCTCCGGCAGCATCACAGTCAAAGCGGTAGCTGACGCGGACTTTATCTCCATTTCTGTGATCGATACAGGCTTGGGTATTCCAGCAGATGCACTAGAAACTATCTTTGATCGCTTTGAGCAAGCGCGTCATGACAGTCACAACTTTGGTGGCACGGGCTTGGGGCTGGACATCAGCAAGCAGCTTTGCCTGATGCATGGCGGCGATTTGACCGTCACTAGCGAGGTCGGGCACGGCAGCATCTTCACCTTCACCGTACCCGTTGATCAAGAACATGCACAACGTGTCGATCTGACTTCCAGCGAGATGATGGACGGTGTTCGCATCTTCGCGCAAGGAGATGACGACATGATTGAGACGCCGACGGTTCTGATCGTCGAGGATCAAGATGACATGCGTCAGTTGCTGCGCCGCACCTTGGAACTGCGCGACTTTGTAGTGGTCGAAACAGCTGATGGCGCGGAAGCTTTCAATCTGGCGCTTGGTCTTCTGCCCTCGTTGATAATTCTGGATGTCTACTTGCCCAATCTCTCTGGCTGGGAAGTCTTGGATCAGTTGCGCAGCAATCCGGAGACAGCCAATATTCCTGTCGTGATTTGCTCAATGGCAGAGGACTTGGATCGCTCGGAGCAGTTCACCAGCGTGACGCATCTGCCCAAGCCAGTCAATCCCGCCTCGATCTTCACAGCAGTGGAGAAGGCATTGGGCTACGAACCGCAATCACTGGCTGCCGAGTCAGCCGAGCTTGTCGACGTAAAGTAAGTCTAGCTAATTCAAGTAACAGGAGCTTCAACCTTGCGAATTCTTTATATGGACGACGAACCGAATGACATTCATCTGGTTGACCTGTACGTACAGTCAACCCCGCACGAACTGATCGTGGCGGAAAATATGGAGAAGTTCGATGCGTCGCTGGATAGTCAGCCCGATCTGATCCTGATCGACATCATGATCAATCGTGCGCGTGTAGGCTTGCAACTGCCTCAGAAAGTGCGTCAGCAGGGCTTCAATGTGCCACTGGTTGCCGTTACCGGTCTAACCACAGCGGACGATCTGCGGAACTGTCAGGTAGCTGGCTTTGATCATGTTCTGACCAAGCCTTTTTCAATCTTGCAACTGGCAAACGTGATCAAACGTTACGAGAGCCAGAGCTGATTCCTTTATCTCTATACACAAACGTTGGTACGCCCGTCATGAAGGAATTCGGAAATGTCTTACATTCTTTTAGTCGAAGATAATCAACAAAATGCCGATCTGGTCATCCATATCTTGAGTTCACAAGGACACCAGATCAAGCACTTCCTGCGGGGGCTGGATGCGGCTGCCTATGCCCGGCATAACTGCCCCGATCTGATCCTGCTGGATTTCGACCTGCCCGATGTCGATGGTCGCACCATGATCCTGACCATGCGCCGTCAGCTTGGTGGTAACGCTGCCCCTCCCATCGTCGCTGTCACCGCACGTACCGGACACATCGAGATGGCAATCGCCGAGCGTTTTGGTTGCTCCGCGTTCATCAGCAAGCCATTTACGCCTGACCGTCTGATCGATGTAGTCTCCCGTCTGCTCAAAGCAGAAGCGCTCAAGCGTAATACAACCTCTGCCTGAGAATATTAGAGGGTATACCTTGTCCCGGAGCGAATTCCAATGTCGCGCAGCCGTCTCCGGGTGATAGTTTCAACCTTAACTTAGAGACTTTATATTTGAGGAATAACCACTAACTCGATTCCAACTTATCGACATGCCTTACTAACATTGCGCCTGAAACCGCCCTGTATTCCCTGCGAACTTCTGGCACTAAAAACACCTCAGTTTCGTCCCAAACTGAGGTGTTTCCGTTCGACTTCGCCTCACAATTGGACTGCATTGTCCTACTGCCTGTCTGTCTTTCCCGCTACCCTCATGCTATGATTGTAGTTCTTCTACCAGCACGGGGTTTGTCATGCGTAAGTTCATCTCCCAGCGAGTCTCCAGCGTACCACCATCCGGCATCCGCAAGTTCTTTGATATTGCCGCTACTATGCAAGATGTGATCTCGCTTGGCATCGGTGAGCCTGACTTTACTACACCACAACGAGTACTCGAGGCTGGTATCGCCTCATTGCAGCGCGGCGAGACTCATTACACCAGCAACTCTGGCACTGTTGAGATGCGACATGCGCTTAGTAGTTACCTGAAGCATCTATACGGCATCGACTACGATTCTGAGCACGAACTGCTGGCAACAGTAGGCGTCAGCGAGGCGCTGTATCTGGCACTTACCGCCATCCTCGATCCCGGTGATGAAGTGATCATCCCCGAACCATGCTACGTTGCCTATCCCGCCGAAGTCAGTTTTGCGGGTGGCGTGCCCGTCATGGTGCCAACCTACATGAAAGATAACTTTCAGGTTACGGCAGCTACCATTGAAGCCGCGATTACGCCGCGCACCAAAGCGCTGCTCATCGGCTATCCCAACAATCCGACGGGCGCAGTGATGAGCCGCGACAACCTGCTAGAGATCGCGCAGCTTGCCGAAAAGCACGATCTGATCGTGCTCTCCGACGAAATCTATGATCGGCTGATTTATGGCGTTGAGCATGTCCATTTCCCCACGCTGCCCGGTATGCGCGAGCGCACCATTGCGCTCGGCGGTTTCAGCAAGAGCCACGCCATGACGGGCTGGCGCATCGGTTATGCGGCGGCTCCTGCGGAACTATTGGCGGCGATGCGCAAGATCCACCAGTACACCATCATGTCTGCGCCAACGATGGCGCAGGTGGCAGCGGTGGAAGCGATGCAGCATGCCGAAGATGATGTTAGCGCCATGCTGCAAGAATATGATCGCCGCCGCAAGCTGATCGTGGCTGGCTTCAACGAACTAGGACTCACCTGCTTTGAGCCTAAGGGTGCATTCTATGCTTTCCCCAACATTGAAGCGACGGGTATGAGCGAGGATCAGTTTGCCGATGCGCTGCTGGCTGAAGAGCACATAGCGATGGTTCCCGGTACGGCTTTTGGTGCCAGCGGTAAGGGGTTCGCCCGTGCCAGCTACGCCACCGCCTATGAAAAGATCGAGGAAGCACTTGAACGGTTGCGCCGCTTCATGCAGCGTCACGGATGATCTCTTGGCGGTTAGTCACACTTGCCTGCGATACTTGTGATTATCGCCTAAATTTGTGCCTCCGCTTGCGGAAATTGCGATTGGGTGAGATAAAATCTAAGGTATGTTTTGACTTGGTGTTAGGGCAAGGTGTGGATAGCCATGACTAACTCATTAGTGAACGCGCAAGCTCCCCTTCATGATGAAGATCACCCGCTCAACATCTTGAAGCGGGAAATGAAGCGTCGCCGTGAGGAGAAATCGCAAATCGAAACGTTGATGAAAACGTTTTGTCAGCAGCTCTTCAATAATATTGATACCGTTTACGCACAGGCAATAGCGACAGGAATTACCGGACTAACGAAACCGCGTCGTATCCAGCATCCGGCTGGCGACTGGCGACAGGCGATGCAGATCTACGTTGACGATTGGAGCGTAATCATCGTCCCGCTGGTGGGAGCCGCATGGCCCAATCCCAAAGACGACGCCAAAATCCATAACTCCAAGTTCAAAGAAGCTTGCGGACGTGTGGCATTGTTCATCGGTGACGATCCCAACGCCGAATCGTTCTACGACTTCCTGATCTTCGCGGATGGTTCGTGGTTCGCGTGGGGCTATGGCTGGCCCCGCATCGTCGATAACATCGAACAAACCAGTTTCGAGCAGCTTGCCTACGAATTAGTCACCAGCTTCGTGCGCGATATTCATACCACATGGCGTCCGCGCAAAGTGGTTCGCGTCCGCACCGAAGGTACCATGCTCAACCAATCGCTGGATGCCAAGAAACGCGCCTACGATTACGGTCTACCGGGCGATGAGTAACTCCGATGAGCAGTTGGATAGCTTAAGAAAAGGCACATATTGTTGTAGCGAGTTACCTCTCATTGATGCGCTGGTGCAAGCAGGCATCCCGCGCGATAAGATCATTCTGGCATTTGCGGGCGAACCCGTACCAGAGACAGCTTAACGGATTTTCGGAGAACGAATGACGACACAATACGAGGGCGTGATCGGTTTGGAAGTTCACGCCGAATTGCTGACCAAAAGCAAGATGTTCTGCGGCTGCGCTGTGGTCGATAGCACCACAGCAGCGCCGAACACTTACGTTTGCCCCATTTGTCTGGGAATGCCCGGTATGCTGCCCGTGATCAATCGCGCGGCAGTCGATTACGCGATCATGGTGGGACTGGCACTCAACTGCGAAATCGCTGGCTACAACGTCTTCGCCCGCAAAAGCTATTTCTATCCTGACCTGCCCAAAGGCTATCAAATCAGCCAGTACGAACTGCCGTTAGCGCGTAACGGTTGGCTGATGATCGATCTACCCGACGGCACGCAGAAACGGATCGGTATCCGTCGCGCCCACCTCGAAGAAGATACGGGCAAGCTGGTGCATCTTGGCAACAGCAGTTTGGTCGATTTCAATCGATCCGGCGTGCCGCTGCTGGAAATTGTCACCGAGCCGGACATCCGCAGCGACATTGAAGCGGAGGCGTATGCCCGCAAGCTGCGTGCGATCCTTGTTTATCTTGGCGTCAACACTGGCGACATGAGCAAGGGCGTGCTGCGTATGGAGCCGAACATCAGCGCCCGTCCAGTCGGCAGCGACGAGTTCCGCACTCGCGTCGAGGTCAAGAACCTGAACAGCATTCGCTCCCTGCAACGTGCCAGCGCCTACGAGATCGCCCGTCACGGCAAAGTCTACGATCAGGGCGGCACGATCCAGCAAGCGACGTTCGGTTGGGATGAATTACGCCAGCAGACGGTGTTGCAGCGCGTCAAAGAAAGCGCCAGCGATTATCGCTATTTCCCTGAACCCGATCTGCTACCCCTGCACATCACTGAGGACTATGTGGAGCAGGTGCGCGAACGGTTGCCCGAACTGCCCGACGCCAAGCGTGATCGCTTCCTCGCACTCGGACTTTCCCGCTACGATGCTTCAGTGTTGGTCGCGGATCGCACGGTCGCCGATTGGTACGAGAAAGTACTGGCGGCGGGTGCGGATGCCAAGAAAGCAGCCAATTGGCTGCTCAATGAAGTGTTCGCACGCATGAACAAAGCAGGCTACGATCCCGAAGAAATCGGCAGCATCAAGGTACAGCCTGCCGACATCGCCGCGCTGATCAAGCTGGTGGACGCAGGTACGATCAACAACAACGCCGCTAAGACCGTACTTGATAACATCTATGAAAATGGTGGTGCTCCGGCGGAGTGGGTGCAGAATCTCGGCTTGGAGCAAACGCGCGATACTGGTGCCGTCGAAGCAGTGATCGATAGAGTGCTGACCGATAATCCCAAAGACGTTGATCGCTTCTGCGCTGGCGAAGAAAAGGTCGTGCGCTATCTGATGGGCTTGGTGATGAAGGAAGGTAAGGGCAAGTTCCCTGCTGATCTGGTGATGCAGGTGTTAAACGAAAAATTAGCCGCAAAGTGCGGTCAGTAGCCTTCGAGATTAGTGGGATCTCTAGCCTATTTAGCGGATAACGGGCTAGAGGTATCCACTAAGACAACATAATAGGCGCTCATTCGATGATCACGATCCGGTGGTTAATCGCGCTGTTTATCTGCTGCTGTGAATTTACCGCTATCAGCGTCCTAGTGCCGAGACGCGAATCTCCCCGTTTTCTCCTAAATGGCAATCTGCTAGCTGACAAATATTTCGAGTTGAAACAAGCAAGAGCGAAGTGGGATTCGCGCCCGTTTTCTCACTATCGGATGGAGATGATGCCGAACGAACACAGCATCGTAGCACTTGGCGATTGTATCTACGATTTTGAGGTGAAGAACGACAAAATTGCAGCCGTCGAGAAGCAATCATGCACTTCTGGGCGATTCTTTCCGGCGCTGCAAACAGTCACGGAATTAATGGACAAATTGGCAAGTGACCTTCAATCGACACGATGGATCAACGGTAGCGGGTGCCAATTCTTGCTCCCCGAAGTTGTTTACGATGAACAGTGGGGCTATCCAACAAAAGTCTTTTATAGAATGGTCGATTTTCAGCCAGATGTTGTAGGGTGGGGCGCATATTTCCAACGTTTACCTCATCTCGCAGTAGAGGTTTACCATTCCACGGGCTTCACCCAACGTGGCTGTGGTGCTTTAACCATCGTCTACGGTCAAAGCTATGACGTGCGGATCGAACCGCTTCCGTAAGTTTTGCTCTTCACTTCAGCAGCAAATTGATCTCCTGAATCGCGCCTGTCCCACTAGGGAATGCGCCCGCAAACATGCTCGTGCCCGCTTCCTGAGCCTGAGTGAATCCTGTGTCGTCTGATGCGCGCACCGCGATCCGGTAGAGTCCCGGTGCAGGTGGTGACCAATCGTATGTCCACCACGTCCACACGCGCGGACTCGGCGGCTCGATCATATTCACCGCCATCCATTCGCGCGGATCAGCTTTATCGGTGCGGATCGCAATCTCGATCTTGGTGATCTGCTCATGTCCGGCGAAGGCGAATCCCGCCAAGCGAATCGGCGTGGTGTAGGGAATATCCTTAGATGGTTCTCGGATCTGCGAGATAGTGTTCACTTTGGCGATGTTCGACCAGCCGCGAAACTCCTGCTCCCAGTAACCGAGTTTGTCCTCATCCGCAAAGTGAATCCGCGTGATATATTTGGGCTGCTTCTGCCCGTACAAGCCGGGGATAAGGATACGCAGTGGATAGCCGTGACTGGGGGGCAGTGGCTCTCCGTTAGCAAGATACGCCAGCACCACACCATCCTGAGTCAGCCGGTCAACAGTTAAAGATGTGGTGTAGCCATCGGCAGCTTCAAAATGGACGTATGCCGCTTTTTCGCTTACGCCCACCATCTTGAGGATCGGCGCGAGTTCTACGCCCGTCCACACAATGTTGCCGATCAGCGCACCGCCGACAGGATTACTAATGCAGCACAGTGTACGCATCTCTTCGATGACGGGCATCGCCTTGATATCCTCCATCGTCAACTCAAGTTCGTGATCGACTAAACCATCGATCTTGAGCGACCAATTAGCGACATCTTCCGCTTCGGGGACGCCGCGATAGCCTGTGTAGTACAGGTCTTTCAGCGGTGTGATTGGTACAGCATCGGGGATCGGAGGCAATTGCACGGCAGTAGCAGGGATCGGCGTTGGTGGCACGGCTGTCGGAGGCAGGGTACTACCGGGTGCATAGACCGTTGGCGGTACGGTATCTGTGGGACGGCAGCCTGCGATCACACCGCCTAGAAAGACCAACGATCCGCCAAGAAATGCCCGCCGTTTCACTCTGTGTATCCTTTGCTAACGTTAACTTTGAACCTTGCGCTGCTGCCATTCCGAGCGCAGCAAACCCATCACAACCATATCGACGTACTGCCCATCAACCCAGGCATGCTGACGCAGCCGACCTTCTTCAACAAAGCCGCAAGCCAGATAGGATTTCAGGGCACGCTCGTTCGTGCTGAACGTTTCTAGCCACAACCGATGGAAATTTTGGATGCGGAAAGCGTAATCGCAGAGCAACCGGATCGCTTCTTGTCCGTAGCCCTTGCCCAGATATTCCGGCGGATAGATGCCAATGCCTAACTCTGCTGTACTATCATGACGGCTGATGTTATGCAGATCTGCACTTCCAATGACCTGACTATCGACCTCGATGATGAACCACATGACATTGTCGCTGCCTGTCCATCGCTCGTGATCTTTTTCCCACGCTGTCAACGGCTTGGGAAACCACACACCGCCAGCGATCACTTCAATGTCGACGTTCTGGGCTTCCAACTCATGCAGTTTTTGTAAGTCGTCGCGTTCAACTGCGCGCAGAGCGACGCGCTCACCCTTTAACATAATCACATCCTTTGCCAGTGATGATGCAAATCATTGTACCTGCCGAACCTACTTCGGTGTAGCTCCAGTTCGTCGAAGTAAGGAAATTTCACTTGATGTTCTCTAGTTGATACAATGTATCATCCATTCTATATACAAGGAGCCTGCAATGTTCGATGTCGTTATTATTGGCGCTGGTCCAGCGGGATTAAGCGCGGCACTTAGTTTGGGGCGGTTTCGGCGCTCTGTTCTGATCTTGGATGGTCAGCGTCCGCGTAATGCTAGGTCAACAGGCGCGCACAATCTATTTTCCCGTGACGGGATTCACCCGCATGAGCTTTTGCAGATCGCCCGTGAACAACTTGTGCCTTATCCGACGGTGGAATTGCGCGCCCAAGAAGCTATAAATATTGCGCACGACAACGGTACTTTCACAGTGCAATTGCAGGACGGCTCAACCGCCTCAGCCCGATACGTTCTGTTTGCAACCGGCGTGAAGGACATCCTTCCTCCCATTGAAGGAATTGAGGAATTATTTGCTCGAAGCGTATTCCACTGCCCCTATTGTCATGGCTGGGAAGTAAAAGATAAGGCAATTGCAATCGTGGCGAATGGCGACGCAGCCATTCATTTTGCGATGTTACTACACAGCTTGAGCAGCAATATCGCGATCTGCACCAACGGCAATTCAGAGATCGGCAGCAGCGAGCTAAATCAGCTTGATCGCCTTGGAATCAACGTTGTCGAGACGCCGATCCTGCGCTTGGAACACGAGGAGAGGTTGCTAAAGGGGGTTAGATTTACCGATGGTAGCTTCTTGCCGCGAGAAGCCATCTTCATGCGCCCTGCACAACAACAGCATTCGCTGTTACCTGCAAAACTAGGTTGTGCACTGACGGAAAATGGACACGTTGTCGTTGACGACAAGGGCAAAACGAGCGTTGACGGAGTCTTTGCCGCGGGTGATCTGATGTCTGGTATGCAGCAGGTAATATTCGCCGCTTCCAGAGGGGCGGCAGCGGCGGCATTCATCAATTATGAGCTAGCGCACCAGGCATTCTATAACGAATCCTAGTGCGTATAACGGTAGACTCAGACAGCGGAGTCAGACGAAAATACACCAACCAGATGCACGGGTGGCGTAAATTGGGCAACGAAGCTGCTAAAACGAAACAGCAGCGGCGTGAATGCCAGATATGATGGATCAGCGATACCGCGCAGGACATCGCAGCGAAATCCCGTTTGTGCTGCCAGTTGCATCAGGTCGCTTTGCGTATTGGCACGATAGCTGATCGGGAATGTATCTGCTTCCTCGCGCCCATATACCCGCTTTACCAGCACGCTTTGCAGCGGTTTCAAGAGCCTGTTCAGCCATGCGATCAAGCTGGTCTTGTTGGGCGTCAGGAAGATCACTTTACCCGACGGTGTGAGCACGCGACGCAGTTCGCGGAACACCTTTGTCGGATCGGTGAGGTGCTCGAATACCCAGCTACAGACAATTAGGTCAAAACTCCGATCGCGCAGCGGCAGATGATCTGCCAATGCTTGTGCGCGCGGCAGCGTCGGCAACCGATGTTCACGCAGCGAGATCAGATCGGGATCGAGTCCGAAGGGATGCTCTACGACTTCGCCTAACTGCTCCAACACGCCACCTCGTCCACAACCCAGATCGAGGATGTGCATTCCCGGACGCAGCGCCGCGCGAATCTGTTCCTCATACACGTCAGTAGCAGGTTGCCAATTTGGATGGCGCTGGCGATATAGAGCGCGGTAGGCGTTTTGCCGATCTAGAGAAAGTGCCACCCTCACTCCTAACCTTCCGCTTTGGGTTCATTATCGTTATCTACATCATCAGGACGGGGACGGCGGCGCGGCAATAGATTTTGCAGGTTCGGCAGTGCCGGACCCATCGGCGCTTGCGTGTTCACCGTCGGGCGTGCTTCCAGTACCCAGATGCTGCTCTCGATCTGCTTGTTGGGGACCACATGCAATCGACCATCCGGTGTGCGGATGCGCGTCTTGCGCAAGTCGATCCGCTCGATCACGCCGATCAGTTTGTCATCCTTGGGTCCCATCGAGATCACGTAGCCCGTACTGAAATCGGGATCGGAGGCAAGGAAAATGCCCGCGATGATGTCGCCCAGATTGCCAGATGCAGCCGTGGAAAGACCGAGCGCGACAAGGCTGATCGTACCGCCCAGCGCGATGGCGATCTCGCTCATGCCTAGTGTTTGCAGCACCGCCGCTAAGATCAAGATCCAACCGACGGTTGTCAGCGCCGCCTTGATCAGATCGATTAACGCGGGTTTGACGCGACTGCGAACAGCGCCAGCAGCGATAATTCGCACGATAAGTTGCAGCGTCCAATTCCCTACGACCAGCGCCAGCAATGCACCGATGATGCCGGGAATGATAACCGTGACGATGTAACTGACAATTGGATTGAGATCGGGAATTTGTGGCATATGGCTTCCTCACCCCCTATACGCGCCATTAATGATAGGTGGAGGAGGCAGATTATAGCAAGCACAAATGGACAAGCAGCAGGTTACCGGAGCACAAAAATAGCGGACAAGGCGCCGCTGTCATTCTTCCGGTGAGAGCAGACCATCCGGCAGCGCGACGGTGACGATCTGCGCTTCCAGATCAACGTTCTGGATCACGCCGTCGATCACGGGGATCAGCACCTCACCGTATGCTTCGCCCTTGACGATGAATACGTCGTTTGCGCCCGTTTCCATCACATCAGTGAGTTTGCCCAACGCTTCACCTTCAGTGGTCTGCACCTGCAAACCGACCAACTGGAACAGGTAGTATTCGTTTTCTTCCAGCGGCACGGCATCTTCGATGGCGACGAATACATACATATCGCGCAGTGGCTCGGCGGCATCGCGGTCATCGATCCCCTTCAGGTGGATCAACCACTGATTGTTTTTGTCGCGGGCAGCGCGGGTGATCTGGTAGCGGGATAAATCTTGCTTGCTAGCGCGGTAGCTTTCCGGCGCAGGACCGATGAATACTTTTTCCAGATCGATCATGCGTTCGGGATAGCCCGTCAGCACTTGCACGCGCACATCGCCGCGAATGCCATGAGGCTTCAATACTTTAGCGATCTGAAGATACTTGGGAGTCTCAGCCATGCAGCGCCTGACGCAATTAGTCGATCTCTAGCTGGTAACGGCGATTGTCCTGCACGCTGGTAGCACGCAGCAGTGTACGGATCGCGTTGGCGACGCGTCCCGCCTTGCCGATCACACGACCAGCATCACCCTGCGCGACGTGCAGAATATAAGTGGTCGTGGTGCGTCCGGATCGCTCATCGATCTGCACCGCATCAGGATCATCTACCAGCGACTTGGCGACGTATTCAACAAGTTCTTTCATTTCAGCCTCGCTTCAAAAGCTAAACCCGGAACTTTGCTCAAGCTCCGGGCTGAAATAGTAAAGCAGTAGAGAGATTACTTTTCCTTCGGCTTGAAGGTTCCAGTACCGGAAGCAGGTGCCTCACGGCGGGTCTTCAGGCTCTGTGGACCAGCAGCCAGTTTCGCCTGATTAGCTTCTTCCGCCAGTGCTTCGATGGTCGCCTCACCCTTCTTCAAACGCTCGAAGCGGGCAGCAGTGCCGAACTTGTTCAGCAGCTTGGCAACGCTTTCGCTGGGCTGGGCGCCGACGCTCAACCAGTACAACACGCGATTCTCATCGATGTCGAACTGCATCGGCTCGGTGCGCGGATTGTACTGACCGACGATCTCGATGAAGCTGCCGTTGCGCGGTGCTTCTCTGTCGGTGATCACGACACGATAAATGGGCTGTCTTTTCAAACCTTGACGGCGTAAACGAATGCGAACCATGATCTGAGCGATGCTCCTTGTTGCTTGCGATTTTGTCTAGTTAACTAACGTTATCGGGTCAGCGGAGGACGTGTGAGGAGCACGCAAAACCGACCCCGAATAGGCTCAAAAACGTGTTACTTCCGATAAACTGCCTTATCAGGACTATTGTCTTGGATGCCTGACGGACTTCAATCGGCGACGGAAAAGCATACCAGATAATGCGCGCGCTGAGAAGTCCGTTTCCTGATCGCCTGACTTTTCGCCTGCTCACCTCTTGCAGCGATCCGGGCAGCCGATAGCAATACGCCTGCAATGGTCGGCGGTACGGTTCGATCAGTTCGCTGAACTGCTGCTGATCGCCGCGTTTGGCGGATTCTAGGTGAGCTATATCAATCGTGCTAATCATCAACTTGTTCCCACCAAACTCCCAATTTCAAAGCTAGTCCCAAAAGCTATCCCAATATAATGAAAATAGTCTCTCAACTAACACGACGTGGCAAACATAACGTTGTCAGTTGGTAAAGTATGCCTGTTCCCAATTGTTTTGGACTAATCATCTTAGCGAACATGTGCCTCATGCTCTATGGTGGCATTCAGGTTATTAGGCGCAAAGAAATCACAATGACCGCGCGTACGTGGTCTGGTCGAAAGACGCTACGCTTTACGGGCGAAGTCGCCGTTCTTTGGGGTCTGACATATGTAACATTTAGCGGTTCCTGTTTAGCAGCATTTGCGATCAGCGCCATACCCACCCTTGAGGAATTTGGAATGGTCTTTTTCGCTATCTCAGGAATATCAATAGCAGTTGGCGCAGTTTACGGCTCGTTTTTGCGAGGTCGTGAGTCAGATAATGATTCGGGCGAAAGCGCATAAGTACAATGCCAAGTAGCTATAACACTTTTGCAAGCCTACTTACTCTGGCTTTTTGTGAATTTTTGAAATCTCCAATCGTCTTTCATTGCATCATTCACTAGGGTTGCATCGAACCCAATCTCTGAATAAAAGCAGAGTTGAAGTACAAGTTTCATTTGTTCGGCAAAATTCTTTTGCTCGGCTTCGTCGAAGATAGTATGTTCGCCCGGTTCTTCCGAATAATGCGTAAGATAATTTCGAGTATCCACCAATCGAGAAACAAATAGAGCCTTATTACCAACCAAGGCGTCTACAATTGACTGATATACCGCCAGATTTTCTCGAAGTATCAAGGTGATTCGTTTACGCAAAGAATATTCGTTTGCAAATCGTAGTCTCGATATTAGGCTTTGGCGGTGACTGTCTTCAAGCTCATCTGGAACTGCATCAAGCAGCTTTTGGAATACTTTCTGGTATTTCTCTGGTGGCATATATTTTCCATCAAATTTTCTTCGATGGTATGTTTCAATTGCTTGCGATAAGGTTAAGAATTCTAAATGACTATATACGGAAGGTAGATAGTAAAGTCCAGTGTATAAATCAATTGCTGTCCGTAGCCATTCAATTTTCCGATACCAGTTAGAAAGATATAAGTTCAAATTCTCTTTGACAACTTCATAACTAAACGGAATGTTTTGTAAGAAACGAGGCTCCTCATATTTGATATTTGCACCCTTAGCGACAAAATATAGGTGAATTGGTGTTAATATCGTACCTCCATCTGGTACGCAACTCTCACTGCGAGTGTCTATAGCAATTGGTGTAGATGCCTTATCAGTTGCCAAACTTAGAAAATCCTGCAATGGACGTATTAATTTTGCTTCCAATTCGACAAATGGCAGTGGCGCTTGAGGAATCAATTCGACAAAATAAGTAGGTATAGTATTGTTCGACCTATTTCGGTCAAACCCACTAAGGAATGTTAAGCTAAAAGTCTCTAATTCGATTGTTACAGCCTTGGTCATCCGATATGTTGTAGTCCACTTTGTGTGATCAGATTCGAATGTGTGCTGAACTTCGTAATTGGAGGCGGAGAAGCCAAACCACAAAGGCAAATTTACTAAGCGTAATCGAACATAATTGAACACTGCGTCATCTAAACTCTTGAAATGACAGCCAATCATTACGATTCCTACTTGAAACGTCGCTCCGTCATGACCTATTGCCCTCAGCCTAGTTAGTGCTCTGCAATTAAATAGAGTTGCTGCGCGACCGTGTTCCGTGTGTCCCCACACCACATTAATTTCCGAAAACATACCTACCGATTGCGTCCAAACGCCTTCAATACTCGATATATGTTCTACGGGAACGAAGAAATCGCCTGTTAAATCCAAGCGCGCGCCGTTTTGGGGATTAAATGAAAGGGTTCCACCAACTGTGTTTGATGGCAAAGAAGGCAAATACCATGTACCCGCGTGAGTGAATTCATCCATAGATCTTCCTACCTGCAAAAAACTAATGATTTAGAATACGCAGCGAACTAGAATTCTAGGTGAATTTCTACTGTGAACCGCTATCTAAAGTACTTTCAAGCAACAGTAGTGTTTCTCACAACAACAAATAAACAGCGCCAAAGTATGATCTTGGCGCTGTCTCATTTCTACAGTCGAATACTACCGTCCGCCCATCAACCCCGGCGGGATGCGACCGCTGCGTAGACCTTTCAT
>JAHBVK010000017.1 GCA_019637555.1 Anaerolineae bacterium | reverse complement strand
CTTGTAGACGCTGAAATTGAGAGCGTAAAGCTCCACCTCAAACAAGCCAACAACTTGCTTAGACTGAAGCAACGAAAGGCTGACGCATTGAGGCAGGCGAGGGAAAAGGTCAAGTTCATTGATAGGTTCGGAGATGACCTCTCAGCACTTTGGCAGTTGCCCGACGATGAAGTAAACAAGGTGCTGTTCAGCGTATTGGGGCAAGTCCGCCTCTATGTGAGAGACGGAAGAGTCGTTAGAATGTATTAATCCTCTCTGCAAAAGCCCCCGTCGAGAAAAGGGCTTTTGCAGAGATACCCCCTTCCCCAAAACCTGACGTGCTGGTGTACCAGTCCCAGATCATCTCGCGGTGCGTCTCCGAGTTGGCGTCGGCGCGATTCTTGATCGGATCGTCGATGATGCCGACGTTGAAGCCCATGCCCGTGATCGCGCCGCCGACGCCCGCGCTGCGATAGTAGCCACGCCGATCCGCGATCTCGAACAGGTCTTGCTGGCGCACATAGTTGCGATCCTTTGCCGTCGGGAGTCTGGTTTTTGGGAATCGGTTGATGTACTTGGCTGCCTCCATGTAACGGCGCACATCGCGGTTGTTGAAGTTCGCCAGCATTGCCGTGTGCGAACAGGCGATGATGCTGATGTCCGGATTGAGCGCGAACAGGTAGGCGGGCAGTTGGCGCGAGATCAATTCCGTCTTGCTGTGACGCGGTGGCATCATCAACATCAGCCGCCTGATCTCGCCGTGTACGAAGCGGTCTAGATGATCGCAGATGACGTTGTGATGCCAGTTGAACTCGAAGTCGGGACGGTTGAACTGGACGAACTGCTTGAAGGTGTCGATCTGAGGCGCTTGCTCTTGCTCCTGATCATGTGTGGTCACGTTCCTCTCCGAACAGCCAGCGCAAGGGTCGGCGCGCGGATCGCTCGTGGCGCAGGGCGTCGATCACCTCGCGTTTGAGGCGGGCGGGTAGCTCATCGAAGCGCAGTTCGATCTTGAGCAAGCCCGCGTCCATTTTCTTCTCCAGTTGGGCGATCTTCTCCGTCTGCTCCTGATCGATCAGCGCCAGATCGCGCAGCCGTTCGACCATCGCGCGCAGCACTGCCACCATCGCCAGCATGACGAATAGCGCGACTGCCGCGACACCGAGATCGAACGCCTTCAGGAACAGCTCAAGATCGCTGAACAGATTAGGCGTGGTTGGCACGGTGAATGCCTCCGGTTGTGATGTTGATCCTGTGTTGGGTTGTCCGTGCGGACGGGTATTCAGTTGGTTGTGTTAGGTGATGTTGGATAGTCTACGACAGAACAAGTGTTCTGACAAGAGAGACGTTTGTCTCACTTTTGAGCAGAGTTAAGTGTCAAAAGTGGGAATTGAGGAGAAAAATCGCTTCTTGTGGAGACACTACTGGCGGTTGCCGTTAGGATCGGCTTGGAGGATTCGGTATCGCAGGCGCTAGGCTACGTCTGAGCAGGCTGCCAGTGTAAGAGCATCATCTGTCCGGCGTGCAGGATCAGGCTGACAGGGGGATTGTCGCCGAGTTCCGCAAATTCGATCTGATACAACCCTACTCCTACCCGCTTCTGAATCACACCGACTTGACCGCGCAAGAGCTTATGGGTGGGAATGTCCGCCAGCAGCGCGATCCGTTCGCCCGCGACAAAATCGGCAAGCGTCACCGTCATCTGGTCGGCACGCACGTCTACCACGTCCAGCGTCTTGCCGTCACGGTCAAACAATTCAACGATAAACACATCGTCTACATTTGCATAGGCGTCAACAATCGCGCCTTCTGTTCCAGCACGAAGCATATCGCTCAAGTCTTCAATCAGTATCACGCTGTCAAAGGGTCGCATCGTCTGCCTTTTCATCTAATTCATCTAAAGGATATGCCGTCACCAGCGCGGGAATGGTTGCGTCTTTCTCAATCTTCCAGACACTTCGCACGCGCGGATTACGCTCATCCGGTGTCTGCAATTCGCCTTCTATATTGTAATGGATGCCGTAGCGTGTTTCACGGACACTGGCAATGTCATGTGCAAGGGCGTGCTGTTTGAGTGCTGTCGCCAGTAATTCCCACACTTCCATTGTAAACCCAAAGGCGATGAAGAACTGTGCTTTGGGTTTACCCTGTTTGCTCGTCAGGTCGAGCAAGTAGCGCGTTATCTTCGCCTCTGGCACAACCGCCTGATCACCGGTGGGCAGTTTAGCCATCCAGCGCCAACTTCCTCAAAATGCATCTCGAACAATTAGTTGTTATTCAACAGGTGTTTGTGACGATAGCTTACGACAGAGCCGATGTTCTGACAAGAGAGAGGGTTGTCTCACTTTTGAGCAGAGATTAAGTGTAAAAATGGGAAATTAGGAGTGGTGTATCGTTGCCTCTAGTTAACTGAAATCGAATGACTCGAAGCGATCCCTATACACGCACTTATTACTATCGGTAAACACGCGGAGAGTACTAGAGAAGAATGGTGGCTAAAGTTCCAGAGGTGTCCAGCAGTGCCATTGGTCTTTCTGGAACAGGTAACCTGGCTTACGAACAGGCAAGCAGGCAATCGTTTAATGGATAGCCTTTTCTACAATTTCAATGTATTCCTTCACCTGTTTCACTCGATTTAGAGTGTATTCTTTTTCCTCAACACTCATGGCAGCGACTGCTTGTTCAATAACCTTTGCAGACGGTGTATGTGGATGAATACCCTCGATCACTTTTACCCAAACGCTCTGTGGAAGCAGTAGAGATAAGGGATCAACTGCCGTCGGAAGTGGCAGCGATATATTTTGACGGAGCATAATATTGCCCTCCTATTACGCAGTTATACAAGCTGAATAGATCTGATTGGTTTGCTCTACCTAGCTAACAACTATTAGCCCAAGGGTAAGCGGCGAAGCGGGCAGAGGTGATTGCGCGTGGCACTGGATTTTGGTAAACAAATATCAAAACGCGTAAGCAGCCTATGCACCAAGCCTCAGCAAACTACTTATGACACAGGCACACTGTATTCATTCTCACTATTGCAGCAGATATCGTTAGTTGAGTTAGCACGACATACCCTCACGGCTCGGGCAGTTCATCAGGCATTGTGAAAGTTAAGTAGATCAAGCCGCAATCATTATTATACGACAAATCGCACGGATTGTGCGTTAATTCACAAATAGGGATAATTGTCGATGTAGTGCGCAAAGCGAGTTACTTGTTTCATCCGTCTGCATTTGGACAAACATCGCGATTGCTCTAGAACCTTAAATGAGTAACCGCTGAATCATTGGAACGCTCACTACACGGTGGGCGTCCTTGATTCAAGGGATTACCTCAAAAGGAGGCAAATCCAAGTAGAAAGGCAAAATCAGCATGAAATTTATCCGATTGATGGCGGTGTGGATCGCCGCGTTCGGGATCAGCGGACTGGCGACGCAATCCGCGCTGGCGCAGACGCCGGAGGCAGCGGGACTAGCTGGCTCCTCGTGGCTGCTCACCGCTACCAGCGGACAGGATCACCAGACGCTGGTACTGCCGGATAGCAGCATTACGCTGAACTTCGAGGGCAAAGATCGCTTCAATGGCAATGGGGGCTGCAATCAGTACAACGGCACCTATACGCTCGGCGACAATGGTGAAATCACGGTGAGCGAGGTTGTCAGCACCAAACGCGCCTGTACGGATGAGCAGATGACCACACAGGAATCGATCTATCTGGGCGCACTGGGCAGCGTGACGGGCTACGATCTCAGCGAAGGGCAGCTCACCCTGCGCGTCGGTGATCTGGAATCACTGCACTTTGTGCGCGCCGCTCACGATCCGCTGGCTGGCACATCGTGGCGGCTGATCAATGAGGTTCCTGACGGTGCGGAGGCGACTGCTGAAGTGGATGGCGTAGCGCATCCGATCACACTGACGTTTGACGCGGCAGGTCAGGCGGCAGGTAACGGCGGCTGCAATTCCTATTCCGGCACGTATACGCGCACAGGCACGAGCATCACCTTTGGCAACATAGTATCCACGCTGATGGCATGCGAAGCTGGCGATATCATGGAACGCGAACAGGATTTCTTCGCAGCGCTGGCGGGCGCTTCACAGTACGGTCTGACCGATGATCGGCTGTACATCCGCTATGGTGATGGCAGTCGGCTGGCGTTTGAGAAGGTAGCAGCAATGACACTGACAGCATCACAGCAGAGCGGCGCGGCTGGAACAGAGGTCGAACTGACGGGCAGCGGATTCGCACCCAACAGCGAGATTGTGATCGCGTTCGGACCGGCGCAAGGCGACGTTTACGAACCGATTGGACAGGTGATCAGCGATGCAGACGGTGCATTCACGATCACCGTTAGTGTGCCGACGACGGCTGATCCAGCGGTGGATTACGTGTTCATGGCGGCAGTTCCCGGTACAGCCCGCACCCTCTCCGCTCCGTTCGACGTGACGAGCGGCTAGACCTTCAGTCGTGCGTTAATGCTGCAACAAATACGGGGGATGCAAGTATCCCCCGTTCGCATCAAATCCGGCTGCCGGGAGCTAAAGCAACCCGGCTACATCTAAACACAAATCAAAGACGGCTGAAGCCGCCTCCGGTTCTGATCACCTCAGCCGCCTATCACACTATGCCAGTTCCCGAAGCCGACTTCAGTCGGGTTTTAGGGGCTTTACTTGTAGCCGGAGTGCTTTAGCCTCTGGCGTTGAACAGGCATATATTTGCTTATGCAATGCAAGGGGAGACTCTCAGAGTCTCCCCGTTTCGTGCCTGCGGACTTAGATTCAGTCGCTAGACTTTATCGTTACCCGATTCCGCATCGGCTTGCGCCAGAATCGCGTGGACTTCCTTAGCGGCGGATTTGAGTACCTTCTGCACCGCCTGAACCTGCTCCGGCGTACCGTAGCGGGCTGCCTGCATAGTGCTCTCGAACAGTTGCCGGATCGCCTGCTGCATCTCCATCATCTGCGGCATGTTCTGCTTGAAATGATGTCCCCAACGCGGACCGAAGCCGGGACCCCATGATTCTTCCTGCTCTTCCAGCAGCTTACGTCCGGCGTCGGTGATCGTGTACACCTTCTTGCCGTCGGTTGTTTCGCTGGTCAGGCTGCCTTCTTCTTCGAGCAGTTGCAGCGTCGGATAGATCACGCCCGCGCTGGGGCGGTAGAACCCGCTGGATCGCTCCTCCAGGATTTTGATCAGCTCGTAACCGTGACGCGGCTGATCCTTGAGCAGTTCCAGCAGCACAAACTTGATGTCGCCGCGACGCTGGCGCTGACGACCCGGACCACCATGACCGCCCTTACCGAACGGACCGTCACCAAATTCCTGATCACCGAAGGGTCCACCACGGAACCCACCCCAACCGCGACGCTTCATCCAGAACATTCTTCGTGGATCGAACATATTACCTCTCGCCTCCATAGCGATATATCGTGATATATCGAAATAATAGTACGATAACGATATATCGTCAAGTATATCGGTGGATTTCTGATGCAATTCTTACAAAGGTGTCGCGCAGTCTTTAGTTAAAGACCTTGGTATCAGTACTCTTGACAAACTGCCCTTGTTCAATTCATAATGAACTTGTTCAATAAACTAACGTTATTTTTGTGAAAAGTAATGCTTTCTATGAGACGCCGATTTATGCTTTACTGTGCATTCCGAACTTCAGTGACTTCAGTGAACGATAGGAATGCACGATGAGCAATTCCCCCACGATCCGCGACGTTGCCAAGCAGGCAAGCGTATCGGTTGGTACTGCCTCCAACGTCTTGAACAACAAGGGCAACTTCTCCGCCGATGTACGCAACCGCGTGCTCTCGGCAGTTAACATGCTCGGCTACAAGCATCCGGTGCGGATCGCTGCGCCGAACGCCGTGCCGCTGTCGGTGATTGGCGTGATCTCCAAGCGCGATCCGGCGGACTATCCGGCGATCAATCCCTTCTACTCCTATGTGATTGCAGGCATTGACCGCGAGTGCCAGCGCCACAACCTCAGCCTGATGTACGCTAACGTCGATGTCGATGAACTGAACCGCCCCAACGCGCTGCCGCCGATGCTGCTGGAACGGCAAGTCGACGGCATCATCATGATCGGCACCTTCCTTGAACACACCATCCACCGCATTGGCAAATCCGCCAATATGCCCGTCGTGCTGGTCGATAGCTACGCGCCGGGCAGCGTTTACGACAGCATCGTCAGCGACAACCTGATGGGCGCGTTCCACGCCGTCCAGCACCTGATCGATCTCGGTCACAGGCGCATCGGGCTGGTGGGCAGCCTCGCCACCGCCTATCCCAGCATTCGCGAACGGCGCAAAGGGTATGTGAAAGCGCTGCAAGCGGCGGGCATCGAGCAAACGTACATCGAAGATAGTCCACTGTCGCGCGTCGGCGGTTACGAAGCCACCCTCGCGCTGTTACGGCGCACGCCCTCGATCAGCGCGATCTTCGCCTGCAACGACGAAGTAGCGATGGGAGCGATGGCGGCGGCGCGTGAATTGGGGCGGGTGATCCCCGACGATCTCTCACTGATCGGGTTCGACGACATCGATCTGGCGCAGGAGATCAGCCCCACGCTGACCACCGTTCACGTCGATAAGGTGCTGATGGGTGTGCTGGCGGTGCGCCATCTGCGGGATCGGGCAGAGAATCCGGGGCGTCCGGCGCTGACCACCACGCTCGGCACTAACTTAATCATCAGAGAATCGGTCAGCGCCAGCGAATAACTTACTAACTTCCAAACACGC
The DNA here is from genome assembly GCA_019637555.1 of Anaerolineae bacterium. Taxonomy (GTDB): domain Bacteria; phylum Chloroflexota; class Anaerolineae; order Aggregatilineales; family UBA2796; genus JAHBVK01. The sequence goes on along the minus strand of JAHBVK010000017.1, from coordinate 92,501 downwards.
CATCGTTCACTTAGGGAAAGGAGACATTGCAGCGCAGCAGCAGCAGTAAATCAGCAACAGCGTGTTTGTTTACTACGCACTTCAATGTGGAGAACTAAATTATGACTCACCATCGGTTTCACAAGTTTTTGCTCATACTCGTGGCGTTGACTCTGATCTTCGCGGCGCGTGGCAGCGCAACCAAAGCGCAGGGGCTATCGGGCACGATCACGGTGCTGTCGCATCGCACAGACCGCGATAAAGACGGCACGCTCGCCCGCTACTCGGAAGAATTCAAGAAGCTGCATCCGGATGTGACCGTGAACTGGGAAACGATCACCGACTACGCTGGTGAAGTGGCGACCCGTCTGAACACCACCGACTACGGTGACGTGCTCAACATCCCGCCCTCACTCTCGCCGGACAAGTATCCCGATTTCTTCAGCCCGCTAGGGACAGTCGAAGAACTGGGACAGAAATATCAGTTCATCAATGAAGGCGCGTTCGGCGGCACTGTGTACGGCATCGCTACGACTGGCAATGCCAACGGCATCCTCTACAACAAAGATGTCTTCAAGGCTGCTGGCGTCACCTCTGTACCCAAGACTCCTGAAGAATTCATGGCAGCGTTGAAGGCGATCAAGGAAAACACCCAAGCCGTCCCGCTGTACACCAACTATCACGCTGGTTGGGCACTAACCCAGTGGAATACGGGTATTCAGGCGTTCAGCGCCGATCCCGACTACGTGAACATCAAGCTGCCGCACTTGGATGCCCCCTTCGCGGAAGGTACGCCGCTGTACAACTCGTACAAGCTGCTCTACGATGCGGTCAAAGCAGGCTACACCGAGAAAGACCCCACCACTACCGATTGGGAACTCTCCAAGCCGATGATCGCTAATGGTGAGATCGGTGTGATGGTGCTCGGCTCGTGGGCGATCAGCCAGATGCAAGCCGCCGCCGTCGCCGCTGGTAAGGATGCCAACGTGATCGGTTACATGCCATGGCCCACCAGCGTCAATGGCAAGCAGTACGCGGGCGCAGGTGGCGACTACAAGATCGCCGTGAACAAGAACAGCCCGAATCAGGAAGTGGCGAAAGCCTTTGTGACGTGGTTCCTCGAAGAGTCCAACTTCGCCTTTGATGAAGGTGGTATCCCACCGCTTATCGGTGCCAAACTGCCGTCCCAGTATGATGCCTTCGCGGAAGCTGGTGTGGAGTTCGTGCTGGATACGCCTGCCAAAGCTGGTGAAGAAGGCGTGCTCAACAACATCGATAAGGAATCCGGCGTAGGTTGGAATAACGGCAGCGGTCTGTGGCAGTCCACCGTCGTCGATGCGGGACGCGGACAAATCGCTGAGTCGTTCGACGACCTGATGAAAGCCGCTAACGAGGCATGGGCTGCAGCGCGCAAGACGCTCGCCGTCACGCCCTAATCCTGATGAACTAGTGCTACTGCTGATCCGTCGGATCAGTGAGCAGTCGCGTCATCCTGAGCCAAGTTGCAGCGAGGCTCAGAATGACGACCTTGACAGATACTTTGGTGCTTCGCCGATACACGTGGAAGTGAACTAAGCGGGGCATCAAAGTATCCCAAGTATTACCTGACATGATATTGCGGGCAAGGTAGAGCGCGTAAATTTCCGCGGGTGTGTATTACTTGCCCTCACCCCCCAACCCCCTCTAGCCGCAAGCTGCTAGAGGGAGAGTAGGAATTAGCCCTTCTCCCGCTTGCGGGAGAGGGGTTGGGGTGAGGGAACAGTGATCAAGACTGGGAAATGCCCGAATTTTCGCCTTACTAGCCCCGCCCCAAGAGGAAACAATGGCAGATGTACTTGCTGCGCCTTCCCCCGCTGGACGCAGGCGGGATAGCTTATTCACTTATAAACGCCAGAAGGTGTTGATCTCGATCCTATTTCTGGCAAGCCCACTGATCCTTCTGCTGGTCTTTACCTATTTGCCTGCCATCAACATGTTTCTGTACAGCTTCACGCAGTGGGATGGCTTCGGCTCGATTGATAAATACGTGGGTTTGCAGAATTACTTTGACATCTTCACGAAGCCGGAATACTTCTCGGTGTTCAGCGTCAGCTTCGTGTATTTCATCGGTGCGATTGTGCAGTTGGCGCTAGCGCTGTATTTCGCCACCATCCTCAGTTTCAAAATTCGCTTCAAAAATTTCTTCAAAGCAGTGTTGTTCTTTCCCAGCCTGATCAACGGCGTTGCCATTGGCTTCACCTTTCTGTACTTCTTCCGACCAGAAGGCGGCTTGGACTCGATCATCTTCTCGCTGTTGGGCATCCACCCCGATAGTATGCCGCTGTGGTTGGGAGATCGCCGTCTGATCAACGTCTCGCTGACGGCGGTATCGATCTGGCGTTACATGGGCTTCAATTTCGTCATGTTCGTCGGCGCGATCCAATCGATCCCTAGCGAAATCTACGAGGCGAGCGAGATCGACGGCGCGGATCGCTGGCAGCAGTTCCGCCACATCATCATGCCGGGAATCCGCCCGATCTTCGCCCTGAGCGCGATTCTGGCGGTGCGCGGCGCGTTGAGCGTATTTGAAATCCCCTACGTGATGACCAACGGCATGAACGGCAGTTCCACCTTCGTGATTCAGACAGTGAACACGGCGTTCAAGCTGAACAAAGTAGGGTTGGCGTCAGCGATGGCAATCGTCTTGCTGGTGCTCATCGTGATCGTCACGATCATCCAGAATGTGCTGCTGAACGAGAAAGAGGAGACGCAAAAGTTATGAACGTCGAGTCATCTGCGATCCGGCAAACGAGCCACAGCACTCCCCTTCCCTCATTGAGCAACATCGTAGTGACCACGCTCAAGTACGGATCGCTGCTGTTGGGCTGCGCGGTGATGATCGTGCCGCTGCTGTTTATCTTCTTGGGATCGTTCAAGAATACGCAAGAGTTTTACAGCACGCCCGTCTTTTCGCTGCCCAACAGTTTCCTGAATCTGCAAAACTACAGCGAAGCCTTCACCGACGGCTTGATGGTGCAGGGTTTCGTCAATACCTCGATCATCCTGTTCTTCTCCTGCACTGGCACGATCCTGATCGGCACGATGACGGCGTATGTGTTGAGTCGCTTTAACTTCCGGCTGAATGCGCTGATCTCCTCGTTGTTTCTGCTGGCGGCGCTGATCCCCGGCGTCTCGACGCAGGTCGCCACTTTTCAGATCATCAGCGGCTTGGGGCTGTTCAACAAGATCGGCTCGAACATCATCCTGAACTTGGGCACGGATGTGATCTCGGTCTACATCTTCTTGCAGTTCCTGAACGGCATCCCGCGTGAACTGGACGAAGCGGCGCTGATCGATGGCGCGTCTTTCCTCGGCGTCTACTGGCGGGTGATCTTGCCGCTGCTAACGCCTGCGATTGCGACGGTGCTGATCATCCGAGGGGTGGCGATCTACAACGATTTCTACACGCCGTTCCTGTACATGCCAGCGAAGGGCTTAGGCACGATCTCGACCTCGTTATTCAGGTTCATCGGACCGTTCAACGCGCACTGGGAAGTGATCTGCGCGGGCATTGTGATCACGATCATGCCCACGCTGATCATCTTCATCTTTTTGCAGAAGTACATCTACAACGGGCTGACATCGGGCGCGGTGAATCGGTGAGGGGCTAGAGCCAGCGAAGAAGTAGACCAAAGGTTGAAACCTGCGGCTACAACACACTGGAAACCCATTGAAATGGGTTAGGAAAAGAGCAAACTGTAGCTAGCATAGCACCTTGTTTCCGCAGGGTGCTTTAGCGCCGCGAATAGATCACTACGATTCCCTGAATCAAAACGGGCGTGTAATTCTACACGCCCGTGCATCATGCTGATCAGTTCTGCGGCACGCTCTGCCGCGCCACACTCTCCGCCCACGCGCCGACAGGCTCTTCTGTCTCTAGCGCTTCCTGCAGCACCGACTGCTCACTATGGTGGTGAATCTGGTACGGCACACTGGTCACCACCACGCGCTCCATATGGCTGAGGGCAATGTTGAAGATGAAGGCGCTGTTCTGATGTAACGCCTGCTCCAGGAAGTTATCCATCACCAACTGCCCCATGATGATATGGACGAAGCAGCCCGGTGTTTCACTCTGGATCATCTCGATGCGGTTGATGATCGGTTCGGTGAGCAGACGGTAAGGCGACTGTTCAATGATCAACTCGCCTTCACCAATGCGTTCTGCCCATTTACGGGTGACGATCTCCGACTTTTCAGGGCTGACAGCGACGTGGATCGCTTGCCACGGATGATCCAGCGACTTGGCGAAGTTGACCATCAGCGCCGTACCCGCGTGAACATCATCGACAAGGATCAGCGTGCGTACCTGCCGCTTATGGATGTCGGGACGTGTGCCCTGCAAACTCAGGCTGTGCGCCACTTCCTTGTAGTGGTGATGGATGCGGAAGAAGATGAACACCAGCACAGGGATCAGCACAACCACGAACCACGCGCCGCTAGCGAACTTGGTGACGGCGAAGATGATCAGCACGATGAAGGTGCAGACCGCGCCGATAGCACTGATCGCTAGATGCTTCTTCCAGTGCGGATCGTATTCCAGCGCCGTTTCTAGCCCCTGAATCTTCTCGCCGGGTTTCAGTTTGCCCACTTTGAGCAGGCGCACAACCATACCAGTTTGCGAGATGGTGAAGCTGAGGAATACACCCACCGCGTACAAGGGGATCAGAGCGGTAGTGCTCGCTCTGGCGAGGATCACCAGCAGCGAGGCGACGATTGCCAGCACCATGATGCCCCACGCAAAGACCAACCGTCCACCGCGATAGGTTAACTGGCGCGGCAGGAAGCCGTCACCAGCATGCAGCGCCGCCAAGCGCGGAAAATCGGCGTAACTGGTGTTCGCTGCCATCAACAGGATCAGCGCGGTACCAGCCAGCAGCAAATAGTACAGAACGCTGCCATCCCCGAAGATGGTTCGTCCCAACTGCGAGATCACCGTTTCGACTTCGCTCGGCTGTGCGACGATCTGATGGGCGAGGAAGGTGATGCCGAGGAACAGCGTGATCAGGATGCTGCTCATCCACACCAGCGTGATCGCGGCGTTGCGGCTGCGCGGCTGCTCGAAGGCAGTGATGCCGTTAGAGATCGCCTCGATGCCAGTCAGCGCGGTACATCCGCTGGAGAAGGCACGCAAGATCAGGAACAGGGTCAGCGGCTCGGCAACCGAGTGGCGCAGCACTTCTACGCCCTCAACGGTGGGCAGCGTACCCGTGATGAACTTGATAAAGCCGATGCCCAGCGTCAGGAACATCGTCCCCAGAAAGAAGTAGGTGGGGATGGCGAAGATGTTACCGCTTTCTTTGACGCCGCGTAGATTGACGATGGTCATCAGGATGATGATGCCAACGGCGATCTCGACGCGGAAGGGGATCAAGCCCTGAAAGCCGGAGGTAATCTGCTCGACACCTGCCGAAATACTGACCGCGACGGTCAGGATATAGTCGGTGAGCAGTGCCGCGCCCGCGATCTGCGCCGGAAGTTCGCCCAGATTATCCCTAGCGACGATGTATGCGCCACCACCGCCGGGGTAGGCGAAGATCGTCTGCCGATACGACAGCGTGACGATCACTAGCAGCACCGCGATAGCAATCGCCAGCGGGATCGACAGCCCGAATAATGCCGCCCCGCCGCCAGCCAGCGACAGGATGATCAGCATTTCTTGAGTGGCGTAGGCAGTGGAGGAGAGCGCGTCTGAAGCAAAGACCGCTAACCCCACTCGTTTACTAACTGCTTGATGCGGCAAATCTTTGGTTGCTAGTGGTTTGCCGATCAGGATGTGACCAATGTTAAGTTTTCGCATGTTGAGCAATGATTCTCGATTGTCTGCCGTTGATCTCACAAAAAAGCACACCCACACTTTGAAGTTCAGCGGTGGAGTGTGCTTTCGGTCCGCAGGCTTACGTACACCTGAACAACGATCTCATCCTAACAGTATCAGAAAGGTATCAAGAAGTTGTAAGGCGATCCCGTAGGAGGCGTAAAGAAAAGATCAAGATGAGGGAGAATCAGCCGTCTTTTAGCGGATTCCCAAATTAACGGAGAGGTTTAACTCATCCACTTGGTCGGGTTTGCCGAGGGTCAGCAAGCGGCAGTTTAGCGAGTTCAAGCCACGCTGCAAATACCAATGCTGAAGCTGATGCCACACAGGCAAACCATATCGCGGCAGGTCAGCAAACAGCGCCATCGCCTGAGTTTGCTCGGCGGCTTGCAGCAGCGCACCAGCGAGTGACTCGTACTGCATCTGTTGGCGTGTAACTTCAACGCCGTAATCTTCCGCCATCAACTCGAATTCGCGGATTTCCTTCAGTTCGGCGCGGCTAGGTGGCGTGACAGCTAACGGCGTGCCCAACAGATAGGGGTTGGTCACAGGCATCAGATGCAATAGCACCAGCGTGGATCGCGTTCGGCGGGCGAGCGCACATGCCTGATGCAGCGCCCTCAATGTCCACGTTCGTTCCGAAAGCTGCACTAATATCGTGCTCATAACCGTTCACTAGTCCGCGACGTAATCCCAGTCCAGTTATGAGTCTACGTCCGCCCCCGTAAAGATCGTGACAAGACAGCGACCCTAAGCCGTCAATATCGTGTAAAGATCACCCGATGCTAGAGCTTCCGGTAGTCGCTGCCTTAATCGAAGTTAACGAAGCGGTAGCCGATCCCCGGTTCGTTGAGGATGTAGCGGATGTTGCGTTCGGGCTGTTCGCGCAGCTTCTTGCGAATCTGGTTGACGAACACGCGCACATAGTGATCCATGTCGCCGTATTCGGGACCCCAGACCGCGTTGAGGATGGCGCGATGCGTCAGCACTTTGCCCGGATGCGTCGCCAGCAAGCGCAGCAGTTCGTATTCTTTGGGCGTTAGGTGTACTTCTTCCCCGGCTACCTCAACGGTGCGGTTGACCAGATTGATGTACAGATCGCCAACGCGTAGATCGCCTTTGGGCGTGGTTGCGGTGTTCACGCTGGTACGCCGCAGCACTGCCTGAATTCGTGCCTTCAGTTCTTCGACGCCGAAGGGCTTGGTGATGTAATCGTCAGCGCCCGCGTTGAGCGCCAGTACTTTGGTCTTTTCCTCGTCATAGACCGAGACCATGATCACCGGCACCTTCGACCATTCACGCAGACGCTTGCAAACTTCGATGCCATCGGGTTCAACGCCAAGCGAGATATCCAGCAGGATCATGTCTAGCTGCTGCTGCGCCGCGATGATCAAGGCATCATCGCCATTGACGGCAGTCAGCACTTCGTAGCCGGAGGCGCTCAAACCGATCTTTAGTTGTTTACGAATTTGTGGTTCGTCGTCCACAAACAGAATTCTAATTGACATAACTGCTCTCCTTCGCCAGCGGCAGCGCGATGATGAAGGTTGCACCGCCGCCGGGGGTATCTTCGACTCTCAATTTGCCCTGATGCGCCTCGATGATCCCTTTGGCGATGGGCAAGCCTAAGCCGATCTGCCCTTTCGCGCCATGATAAAACGGCTCCATGATGCGTTCCCGTTCGTTGACGGGGATCGGTTCACCGTGATTGATGATCAGCACCTCCAGATGATCGGCGTTCGCGCTGGCACGCAGCTCGATCTGGCGATCTTCTGGCTCGTAGCGCAGCGCATTCTCGATCAGGTTGCTAAAAACCTGCCGCATCAACACGTAATCGCAGGACACCAGCGGCAGATCGTCGGGAAAATCGAGGTGTAAACGCTGCTTGTTCAGCCGCTGGTAGAGCGTCGCCGCTACATCGCCGACGATTTCCTCAACGGAGTTCGCTTCTAGGTGCAAGGTCAACGCGCCCGCCTGCAAGCGCGACATATCCAGCAGATTGCCCACCAGCCGATTCAGTTGATCCGCCTCATGTTCGATGGTTTCCGTCAGTTCGATCCGCTCCGGTGCGGAAAGCTGATCGCTGATGCTGCGTAAGTTGTTGGCGGACGTCTTGATAATGGTGATCGGCGTCCGCAGATCGTGCGAGACCGAGTGCAAGATTGCCGTCTTGAGCCGATCCGCTTCCTCGAACTGATGACTTTTGCGCGCTTGTTCTGCTAGTTCAATTCTATCGAGTGCCATCGCCGCCTGTGAAGTGCAGGTATTCAGTAAGCGCCGTTTCTCCGCAGTCGGCGGCGAGTCAAAGACCAGCCGCAGTGTGCCGTAGCGTTTGCCTTCTGCTTGCAGCGGCAAATATTGCACCGTCTCATCTGACTCAGATGGCTGCTCCGATCCCGCCAGAATACTTGCCTGACGTGCCCCGAAATCCGCTGCTAGCACTTTCATCAAGGCGGCAGAAACCCCCTCGCTGGTGGTCAACTGGTTAAATGCACCAGTTAGGCGGTAGAGCATCTCCTGTTCATAGGCACGCTGGCGGGCGATCCGCGTCTGCTGGCGGGCACGCGCCGCCAACTGCCCAACGATGGCAGCGCCGAGCAAAAAGACAACCAGGTCAAGCACTTCGCGCGTATCCGCCACGAGAAAGGTGTAGTACGGCTGTACCAAAAAGAAGTTGAGGCACAGAAAGCTAATGAACGAGATATACAGCGCCACCCACGTCCCGCGCTGGATCGCCAGCAACAAGATAAGTAGGATGTAGATCATGGTGAAGTTGGCGAAAGTCAGGTTTTCGCGCAGCAGCCAACAGATGCTGGTCACCGCCGTGAGCAGCACTAAGGGATATGCCTGTCGCCACACCTTCTCAGCGAGTTCCAAGAATCGTAGTTCCCTATTGCTATGATCTCCTTATTGTAAATCATCTCCTCTACCTTGCGATGGGGCAGCGAAGTATATGCCGCAGCCGTGTCTCCAGACTCGTCGGTTGGCTTTATGTCATTGATGGCTGGCAAACTGACTAGACACGAGGGGCATAGACGCGGTTGTAACATGCGGCAACTCTGCTGAATCAGAGACGCCGATCAAAGCTTCAGGTTCATCCTGCACCGGATACGTTACCCTGCGATTGCTTAATGCTAGCACTGTCAGGTAGGACGGCGAACCACGGACGTTGAAACATCCGTCTACAAGCACATAGCGCCGTAAACGGCGCTAAGCATTACTATTTCAGCCCGGCAGAGTAAGCTCCGGGCACTTCTCAGATGCTGAACTGGATACAAGGCTGTCTGGCGCGTTGAAGCAAGCTTAACTAGCGTTGCCCGCTCGCTGAAGGTGGCATTCTGCTCAACTCAAGAAGTTTGGCGAATACTTGATGCCATCTTCCAGTTCAGCTTTCAGCCGTGCAAAATCGGTAACAATTTGATTTAGCTCGCGGCGCTCTAGCTCGTCGGCGGCGTTGAGTACATTGCTTTTTGCCATTGTGATGAGTAGATCGAGGCACAAGATTGCCGCCATGAGATTGTCAAAGTCTAAGAGTGGAAATTGATCCATTAGCAATAGCGTTCTATTGAAGAAACAACGGAATTTATTACAACCACAATTTAGCATTTTAATGCAGCGATGCCAACCTTGTTGAGGAGAATTTACAAACGGAGTCGCTGTACGCCTAAGATCAAGACCGCCGCAGGGGGATGGCTGATAGGATGGCGCGGTTTACCGTGTCCTCCACTCCATCCCCTGCGCTGTTTGTTATGTGCTATTTGCTCACGGCATCAGTCCACACCGCATGGCGTTCGGCAGCCAGCAGCGTGTACTCTTCAAGTTGATCCCGCGTGAGTGCAAACATATCGCAGTTGGGGTTGCGGTAGAAATGGAAGTACCAGCTTGCGGTTAGTCGAGCCAACTCGTCAATGGAGAGTATCGTTCGCCACTTTAGATCGAACAGGGCTTTATCGCAGTTCAGTTTGAGCAATCCTGCCTCATGGAAACTCTTATTTTCCACATAATGGACTGGCTCCTCTATGCTGTCGAACTCCCAATGATTGCGTAGCGCCTCTAGTAAGGCACGTACCGAGAAATTCTCCTCCATATTCGGACCAAAATTATAGGATTCACCGTTCAATTCTGGTCGCTCATGGAGCTGCTGTCCTAAGCGCAGATAACCGCCCAGCGCTTCCATCACGTGCTGCCACGGACGTGTGGCTTCCGGTTCGCGGATCTCAACGGAGCGTCCGATGCCCCACTGACGGAAACAGTCAGGCACCAGCCGATTAGCCGCCCAATCGCCACCGCCGACCACATTGCCAGCGCGTACGGAAACGACGCGAACCTTAGACTCAGGCAGCTTAAAATAGGAATGGTAATATGTCTTGATCACCAGTTCTGCCGCCCCTTTGGAGGCGCTGTAGGGGTCTTTGCCGCCCAAACGATCTGTCTCGCGGTAGCCCCAGACCCATTCCACATTGTCGTAAGCTTTATCGCTGGTGATCATCACGATGTTGCAAGGGCGGTTAGCTTGCCGCGCCGCTTCCAGAATATGCGCCGTGCCCAAAATGTTGATCTTCAACGTCGCTACCGGATCGACGTAGGAAGTACGCACGATTGGCTGTGCGGCAAGGTGGAAAATGAAATCCGGCTGCACCTCGTCCACGACACTCTTGACAGCATCCAGATCGCTGACATCGCGCTCGAAGTAGGTGATGCGATGGCGCAGATCGAGCACATCGAACATGGCTGGATCAGAGGGCACGCCGTCAGAAAGACCGTAGACATCCGCGCCCAGACTGAGCAGCCAGACCGTCAACCAGCTACCCTTGAACCCAGTATTCCCCGTGACCAGTACTTTTTTACCCTGATAGATAGAGCTGAACATCGTTATACCCTCCATTAAGCCGTGAAGTTCGCCGCGTCGCGGGACGCCAACGAGTGAATGTCAAATCGAATGTGTTGCGGTGCAGTCACACGCAAGAGCACTTGCCCAACCTCGTATGCTGCTTATGAATGTGCCAATCGGCTCGAATGCTGCGTGCGATCATGAGCAAGGCTGGCGATGATGCCCGTCACTGCCTTGAGCGCCACAGCTAGTGAGTTCACTGATCGATGATTTACTGGATGAACGTATGAACGACTGGCGTGATCGCTGCTGCGCCACACCTGAGAATCAGATGTCGAGCAGGGCTAACACAAGCGCGATGAACTGAAGATTTGAGGCGTGATCTTGAATTGCAGACTAGAGAGATGCCCGTGGAAGATCAATTTGCTCAAACCGTCAGGCGGCGCTAACGTGTCATAAGCTAACGATCACGGTATGAATCGAGTGCCTTGTGTGGGGGTTTGGCTTACTCTGAACGGGGTGAGCAGAGCAGTAGTGAGCGGCAGCCTACAGCGCTCGCTGACGATAGGGCGTGTTTTGAACATCTCAGCAATCGCATAGCGATCCAGCAGTGGAAGGCGAATGCCCAGTACCAGCGCCAGATAAGCCAGATGAGAAGCTAACACGCGACGAGGCACCTGCAATACGGTGATTGCATTGGCATAGAAGAGCATGGATTGAAGCAGCACACTGTACTTCATCACCATCGAAAACCCGGTACCTACCGTATCTACAAGCTGAGAAACGTCACTAACGTCGCTGTTTATGCGCTATCAGCGCTCCAGTATGACTTAACTATACTTCAATCGACAAGGAGTATTATATTAAAAATTCCCTAAATTGCTCGTCTCACAGCTCGACCCTTGACGAAAATTCAACTTCGCGCTACATTTTCTATCATTGATAAAATTTTCTACTGGCGATAAACAATGGATGTGAAACGACGCGAGAAGCAGCGCCAAGCCGCCGCCGAGGAGATCAAAGCGACGGCTCGTCAATTGATGCAGCAGAACGGGACGGCAGGACTCTCGCTGCGGGCGATCTCGCGCGAATTGGGTTTGTCCTCGGCGGCGTTGTATTACTACTATCCGAGCGTTGCCGATCTAATCACGGCGCTGTCGGTGGACGCTTTTAACAGCCTGACCGACACTCTCGCCGGGATCGTACACGATGAGACGCGCAGTTACGCTGATCGCGGTTGGCGACTGGCGCTGGCGTATCGGCAGTGGGCGCTGGAACACCCGATCGACTTCCAGCTCATCTATGGCAATCCGATCCCCGGCTACGAGCAGCCGACGGCGATTGTCTATCCACCAGCACGACGCGGCTTCGTTCAGTTGGCAGGCTTGATCGCCGGTGCGATCACGGCGGGTGAACTGATCCCAACTGCTGACTACACCAGCTTACCGTCGCAGATCGAGCGTTCGCTAGTGCAACTGACACAGCACGAGGGGCACAATCTACCACCCGTCGCGCTGTACATCGCCGCCGCGCTGTGGAGCAAGATGCACGGCTTGGTGATGCTCGAATTGTTCAACCTGATCCAGCCTGTGATCGCGGACACTGACGCTTTCTACCAGCACGAAACTCTGATCACGCTGCGGCAGATCGGCTTACAACTAACCATTCCTTAACCACTCATTACTCGTCACTCATTACTCGTCACTCGTCACTCAGGAGTCTCCCATGCTCATGCACGCCATTTCCACCGGCAAGGTCAAGATCACCCAGAACTGGCAGGTCGGGCGCGGTAGTGGTGCGCTGCGGCTGATCAATACACTGGTCGACTCGCGCTTCACCGACTGGCTGCCTATCTACTGCTGGGTGATCGAGCATCCCGAAGGCTTGATCGTGGTGGATACGGGCATCCCCGCCAACGCTAACGATCCGATCTGGTTTCCGCCGCATATGCGCATACTCCAACGCGCCGCCCCGTTTCAGATCGCCTCGGGGGAAGAGGAGATCGGACCGCAGTTGAAGCGTCTAGGCTTTAGCTCCGATGATGTACGCTGGCTGCTGCTGACGCACCTGCATCAAGATCACGACGGCGGGATACAGTATTTCCGCAATGCCGAAGTGCTGATCTCGCGCACAGAATGGCAAGCAGCAAGCGGATTCAAGGGACGCATGGGCGGCTATCTCAATCAACGCTGGTCGTGGCTCAAGCCTAAGTTAATTGACTTCCCGCCGGATCACGAGGGCATCTTCAGCGGAAGGTTCACGCTGACCGAACGCGGCGATGTCCATCTCGTGCCGACGCCCGGACACAGCGCGGGGCATCTCTCGGTGATCGTGGATGAGGGCACACATCAGGTGATCTTTGCGGGCGATACTTCTTACACGCAGGACTTACTACTCGCCCATTCTGTCGATGGCGTTGCTGTCGATGCGGCAGCGGAACTAGACTCGCAGCAGCGTATCCTGACGCTGGCACAAGCCGTGCCGACGATCTACCTGCCCAGCCATGACCCTGACGCCGAGCGGCGATTAGCACAGCGCGATCCCGTACCTGTGATCACCTTGATGCAGCAGTCCGCGTGATCACTCGTAATACAGCGAGTCGGGTAGCAAAATTGATTCGCTGCTCAAGCTGAAGTCTAGTGTTCGGCTCGTTTCCACGAGGTGATAGAACCAATCAATAAACTCGCCGTTGTAGGAGTCCAACGCTGCAAAAGCACGATCCAGTAGCAGCCGTAAGCGATGCCATCCAGCTACTTTGTACGCCATGATTGCTGCCCGTAAGTTTGCGTCAACTTTTGCAATCGCCAAGCGCGGATCAATGCCGTAGCTAAACGGGTACATCATGCCCGTTTCATCAATGACCAGCGGACTGACCATATCCCCAAGTGACAGATCAGAAACATAATCCGCCGACAGCACCAGATAATCGCCGCGGAGGTCTCGAATCAGCTCGACAGGCGCGATGTCTAGCTGTACCGCCAGTTGTTTGTGCGCTTCCAGTAATTTCGACAATACGTAGAGCCTCGCAAAATCAGCGCTGCTTAAGGTGTTGTCCTCCGCCATTTGCGATCCACGTCCGGTGGCGGCAAAGGGATGGAACTGTAGGAGTTTTGCTCCGGCTGAAGCGGCGAACTCATATGCCCACGGCATATCCGCGAGGGATTTTCGAGATACGCAGTAGGAAAAACCGAACTGTAGCTTTAAGGCGGAGAGCCGTTCTACAGCGCGCTCGACGTAATCAAACGCGCGAGCAGTACCGCGCATTTCGTTGTGAGTCGCGGGAGCACCATCAAGGCTGATGGCGGTGAGGTGAACGTACTGAGCGATTACGTCAAGTAGGTGCCCACCAATCGGGGCACCATTGGAGATCAGGTTGACTTGAAAACCGAGCGAGGCAGCGCTGCGAACAATCTGCTCAAAACCCGAATACAGCGTTGGTTCGCCGCCGGAAAGGCTTAATACGTCGTAGCCTTCCCCGCGCAAAACCTCTAGAGCAGCGATGACCTGCGCGGGCGGTAGGTGTAGCCGCTCCTGCGGACCCGATGCACTGTAACAATGCTTACAGGCAAGGTTGCAGAATCGCGATGGGTGCAGATGTATAACCCGTGCGGGCATAAAACCTGAGCGTTGCAATTCGGTTTGAGGCATAGTGTGTTCGCCTATAGCTGCTACCTTAGCGACTAGATGCTGTGCTCCACATGGACGTGGAACAAATCCGGAAACGGGATTCCCCACGGAAAAATCTCGATGCGCCCGACTCCGCCAACCTCGAGGAGCTTGGGTAGGGTTTGCCACCACTTATCTGCACTGATGAAGTAATCGACGCAGATTCCGTAAGCGCAGATATCGAGCCGCCGGATTTGCTCGCCGGCGGTTGCTAACCGCTTCGCCGTTGCTTGGATCAGATGATCAGGGATTTCACGCTGGGCGACGGCGCGGGCTAGTGCCTTATAGACCACGTTTTCATCGTTCATTTGTGCCTCCTCAACTAAACCGAACATAGAATATGGTATTACATAATCCAACAAAGAGTCGCACTTCTTAACTTGTGAAAACATTCCTAAATTTATGTTAAAATATATTACCTCAATCAAATTGCCACTAAGAATCCAATAGCTTATCGCCATGATGTGTGGTTGGAAGCAGACGATTAGCGTTCTCAACCGCACATACCGATCCCATCACTGCAACATTAGAAAGTCGTCAAATCTCACACTGCCGTATTGACATCGCAAAAAACACAACTATGATGAATATCAACAATGTTGACTATCAACGAGAGTGATAATCATGTCCCCTCCTCAATGGACGCCATATGAGGTTGCTCAAGCCATGCTCAAGGTCTTTCCTGTCTTCGGACGGTTCATGGGGCTGCGCCTGCGTGAATCGGGAGAAGAAGAAGCGACTCTGATGCAGATCAGCGTCTTGATGCGCCTTCAAGAACACCCTATCACCACCAGTGAACTTGCTAAACACCGCAAAGTCAGCCTGCAATCCGCCAGTGTACTCGTGCAAAGCATGGTGGAAAGGGGCTGGTTGACACGCGTTCCCGATCCGAATGATCGCCGTCAGTCCTTGCTGCAAGTAACGCCAGAGGGCGCGGCACGCGCTCAGGTCGCGCAGGAGCACCTGACCGAGGTGATCGCTGGACTGCTGCAGGGGTTAAGCGAAGAAGAATTGGCGTCTGCCGCCGTCTTCATCCCTGCGCTGCAGCGTCTGGCACAGGAGCGCATGGTTCCCGAATCGATACAAGAGAGGTAGCGCTGAGGATTCAACGCTGCACAGAAAGAGACATCCAGTCGTATGATCCGATTAGCCAAGTATCTTAAGCCATTCACGCCCTTGATCCTTGCGGCGATTGTGCTGTTATTCATTCAGGGCATGGCGGATTTGTCCCTGCCCGACTACATCGCGCACATCGTCAACACGGGCATCCAGCAGGGCGGCATCGAAACCGCGCTACCACAGGCAGTTCGCCAGAGCGAAATGAGCAAGCTGACCCTGTTCATGACTGCCGACGAGCAGAAAGATGTGCTCGCCCATTACACCCTGATTGACAGCACCGCTGCCAACTACGACAGCTACGTCACGCAGTATCCGGCGCTGGCGAACGAGCCGATCTACGTGCTCAACGAGAATCTGCCGCAAGCCGATATTGATCGCCTGAATCCGGTCATGGGCAAGGCGCTGTTAGCGGTCTCCGGCATCCAACAACTGATGGATGACCCGTCGAAGGCAGCACAGTTACCCGCGATGGGCAGCTTCGATATTTCCAAACTGCCAGCGGGTACTGACCTGTTCCAGATGCTGGCGAATTTGCCCGCGCTGGTGCGTGCGCCGATCCTCAACGCCATGAACGAACGGTTCGCCACGATGGACAGCAACATGATCGTGCAGGCGGCGAGCAGCGCGATCAAGACCGAGTACGCCGCGCTAGGCATGGATAGCAGTGCGCTGCAGAACAGTTACATTATCCGTATCGGTGGCGTGATGCTGCTGATCTCCTTGATTTCTGGCATCAGCACGATCATGGTTGGCTTCTTGGCAGCGCGTACCGCAGCGGGCTTGGCGCGAAATCTACGGCGGGATGTCTTTAAGAAGGTGGAGAGCTTCTCCAACAACGAATTCGATAAGTTCAGCGTATCCTCACTGATCACGCGCTCGACCAATGACGTGACTCAGCTACAGGTGTTGATCGTGCTGTTGATCCGCATGGTCTTTTACGCGCCGATCTTGGGCGTAGGCGGCATCCTCAAGGCGGTTGGCACCGACTCCTCAATGTGGTGGATCATCGCGCTCGGACTCGCCGCCCTGATCACGCTGATCATCGTCATTTTCACGCTGGCACTGCCCAAGTTCAAGGTGATTCAGACTCTGGTCGATAAGCTGAACCTCGTCACCCGCGAAAATCTGGCAGGCATGATGGTCGTACGCGCTTTCAACACGCAGCCCTTCGAGGAGAAGCGTTTTGATAAGGCGAATCAGGACCTGACGGGCATGAACCTCTCGGTCAACCGCATTATGGTCGGCATGATGCCGTTCATGATGCTGATCATGAACGGCTTGACGCTGCTGATCATCTGGGTGGGCGCGCATCAAGTCGCTGACGGGGCAATGCAAGTAGGCAATATGATCGCCTTCATGCAGTATGCGCTGCAAGTAGTCTTCGCCTTCATCATGCTCTCGATCATGTTCATCATCCTGCCCCGCGCTTCCGTCTCGGCGGATCGCATCGCCGACGTGCTGGAAACTGAACCCTCGATCACCGATCCGAAGAACCCCAAGCGCTTCCCTGCCCCATTCGATGGCGTGATCGAATTCCGCGATGTCTCCTTCCGCTATCCAGGTGCTGAAGCAGATGTGCTGCACAGCATCAATTTCACGGCGAACCCGGGCGAGACTACCGCTTTCATCGGTTCGACTGGATCGGGTAAATCGACGGTAGTGAACCTGATCCCGCGCTTCTACGATGTGACCGAAGGTGCGATCCTGATCGACGGAGTGGACATCCGTGAAGTGACGCAGCATGAACTGCGCGAGAAGATGGGCTATATCCCGCAGAAGGCAAATCTGTTTTCCGGCACGATTGAGTCGAATCTGCGCTACGCCGATGAACACGCCGCAGTGGAAACGTTGGAGACGGCGGCTGAAATCGCGCAGGCAAGCGAATTCATCGAGTCCAAGCCGGAACGCTTCGCGGCTGAAATCGCGCAGGGCGGCAGTAATGTCTCCGGTGGTCAGCGGCAGCGTCTGTCGATTGCCCGCGCACTGGTCAAGAACGCGCCAATCTACATCTTCGATGACAGCTTCTCCGCTTTGGACTTCAAGACCGATGCAGCGCTGCGTCGCGCATTGAAGGAACAAACAGCGGACAGCACCCTGCTGATCGTCACGCAGCGCGTTTCCACGATCAAGAACGCTGAACAGATCATCGTGCTAGATGAAGGCAAGATTGTAGGCAAAGGCACACATCACGAACTAATGGATACCTGCGAAGTCTATCGCGAGATCGCCCTGTCGCAGCTTGGCATTGAGGAGTTAGCGTAATCATGATGATGATGAACAGAGCTGGCAGACCCGGACAGGGTGGCGCTCCCGGTAGACCCGGCGGTCCCGGTATACAAATGCACAGTGAGAAAGCGCGCGATTTTCGCGGCACGATGGCGAAGTTGGTCAACTATATTGGTGAATACAAGTTCTCCATCATGATCGTGTTGATCTTTGCTATCGCTTCCACCATCTTTACCATCGTCGGTCCGAAGATTCTGGGACAGGCGACCACCAAACTGTTCGAGGGTGTAGTTGCCCAATTGGGCGGCAGCACCGCAGGCATCGACTTTGAGTACATCGGTAACATCATCGTCGTGCTGATCGGTTTGTATCTGCTCTCGGCGTTGTTCAGCTACATTCAGGGCTGGGTGATGACGGGCGTCTCGATGAAGGTGACCTACCGCCTGCGCGATGACATCTCGCAGAAGATCAACAAACTGCCGCTGAAGTACTTCGATACCACCAATCATGGCGAAGTGCTCTCCCGCGTCACCAACGACGTGGACACGATTAGCCAGACCCTGAACCAGAGCCTGACGCAGATCGTCACCTCGGTCACCAGCATGATCGGTGTGCTGGTCATGATGCTGTCGATCAGTTGGGTGATGACCATCGTCGCCATTCTGATGATCCCGTTATCATTCGGCATCATCGCGCTGGTGATCGGCAAGTCGCAGAAGTATTTTAAGGAGCAGCAGGACTATCTCGGTCACGTCAACGGTCACATCGAAGAGATGTTCGGCGGTCATAACGTGATGAAGGCGTTCAACGGCGAGGAGCAGAGCATCAAGAAGTTCGATCAGTACAATGATGTGCTCTACGGCTCGGCGTGGAAATCGCAGTTCCTTTCCGGCTTGCTGTTCCCGATCATGGGCTTCGTGGGTAACCTCGGTTACGTCGCCGTCTCGATCTTAGGCGGCTATCTGGTAGTCAACGGCTCGATCACCGTCGGTGATGTGCAGGCATTCATCCAGTATGTGCGTTCGTTCACGCAGCCAATCGCGCAGATCGCCAATATCTCCAACGTGTTGCAGCAGACCGCTGCCGCTGCCGAGCGCGTCTTCGAGTTCCTTGCTGAGCCAGAAGAAGTGGCGGAAACAGCGCAGCCCGTCAAAGAAATGGTCACCGCTGGCAACGTGGAATTCGATCACGTTCAGTTCGGCTACAACCCCGATAAAGTGATCATCCACGACTTCTCGACCACTGTGAAGCCGGGACAGAAGATCGCCATCGTGGGACCAACGGGCGCGGGCAAGACCACCATGGTCAAGCTGCTGATGCGCTTCTATGATGTCAACAAGGGCGCGATCTTGATCGACGGTCACGACATCCGCGAGTTTACGCGCCACGATCTGCGCCAGATGTTCGGCATGGTGCTGCAAGATGCGTGGCTGTACAGCGATACGATCATGGAAAACATCCGCTACGGGCGCTTGAACGCGACGGATGAAGAAGTGATCG
The DNA here is from genome assembly GCA_019637555.1 of Anaerolineae bacterium. Classification (GTDB taxonomy): domain Bacteria; phylum Chloroflexota; class Anaerolineae; order Aggregatilineales; family UBA2796; genus JAHBVK01. The sequence continues at coordinate 73,326 of JAHBVK010000017.1, read as the reverse complement.
CAGCCGCGCAAGCCGCCCACGTCGATCACTTTGTGCGCACGCTGGCTGATGGCTATCACACGGTGCTCAATGAGGAGACAACCAACGTCTCGCAGGGGCAGAAGCAGTTACTGACCATTGCCCGCGCGATCCTCGCCGATCCGCCCATGCTGATCCTTGATGAGGCGACTAGCTCGGTGGATACGCGCACCGAAGTGCTGATCCAGAAGGCAATGGATAACCTGATGCATAACCGCACCAGCTTCATCATCGCGCACCGCCTGTCCACCATCCGCAACGCCGACCTGATCCTCGTGATGCGCGACGGCGACATCGTGGAGCAGGGTAACCATGAAGAACTGCTGGCGAAGGGCGGCTTCTACGCCGAACTGTACAACAGCCAGTTCGAGCAGGGTACTATCAGCGACGCGGCGTAAGGGCGCGATTGCATGATCGGCTCAACGACGGGCTAGCAACCTACGAACGCAGGTTTGCTAGCCACTTTTCTCTAACCCGCCTCAGAGCCTATTTGAAAAACAGGATAGGCATTGGAAGTTAGCCTCAAACATATCCTAAGAAGTTTCAGCAAAGGTCATGCTTTGCTCCTAACCGACTTCAGCGAGGGTGGGGCATGAGCAGAAAACAAGGGCAATTCAGACTGCAAGGTTGAGCGCCAACAGCGCAATCTCTATCGACCTCGGAGCTAGGGGCAGGTTAGGAAACCCATAGGCATCAAGCTAAGCCGTGAGGCGGTGGGATAGCTCGGACACCGGAGGCTAAAGCACTCCGGCTACAGGGGAATACCCCTAAACCCGACTAAAGTCGGCTTGCGCTAACTGACGTGGGTTCGTGTCCGCTACCAATGCCGACGGATGAAGGTTATCAAAACCAGAGGCGGCTTTAGCCGTCTTTTACTGATCTGATGGTGTAGCCGGGTTGCTTTAGCTCCCGGCGTTGCCGGCTATTCCCCTTAGCTTGTTGTCGATGGGTTTCTCAACCTGCCCTCTGGATTGGCAGCCGGGCAAATCCGGTGCTGCCGTTCTGCTGCTGCCCCACCCTCAACCTACTTCAGTGGGTTTACCGGAGTTTTGTAGCCGGAGGATTCAACTTCCGGTCTACGCTCGCCGCTGCGCAAAACCCCGGATAATCCCTGAAACCCCAGCCCATTCCCGCTTTCAGAGCACAGATGAAAGGCGATTGTGACAGTCGGCAAACATCTGCCATTGTATACTACGTTCTCAAGCGTCAGAGTTGAGGATACAGGCACAGGTAGATGAGCGATTTGTTTGATAGGTTGAACGTCGATACGCCCGACAACATCCTGCTGGAAGCCGAAGTGGCTGGCTTCGGATCGCGCTGCGTGGCGGCGATTCTCGATTACACCGTCCTCGCCATCCTGTACATTTTCTTCCTGTTCAGCATCGCGCGATCACTTTCCGGTCTGACCTTTAACGGCGGGCTGGCGCTGATCGTGCTCACGCAGTTCATCCTGATCACCTTCTACCATCTCGTCTTTGAACTGCTGTGGAATGGGCAGACACCGGGCAAGCGCTGGACGGGCATCCGCGTGATGCGAAGCAACGGGCTGCCGCTGACGCCCTCTGCCACCATCATCCGCAATCTGGTGCGCCTGTTTGACTATCTGCCGATCTTCTATGCCATCGGGCTGCTGGTGATGCTGTTCTCGCCGCGAACACAACGACTGGGCGATTACGCTGCTGGCACGGTGGTCATCCGCGAACGGACTCAGCTAACCACCGCTAACCTTAAGCAAGAAGTGGCGCTGCAATATGCCTTCACCGCGCCGAACGAGGAAATACCCGCCTATATCCAGCTTTCCGCCTTGAGTCCGAGCGATCTTCAGGTGATCCGCAATTTCCTGATACGTCGTGGCGGCATGATCAACCGCGAAACATTAGGCGTCGATCTGGCGTTCAAGTACGCGCAGCAAATGAACATCGAATCGTACCCGCTGCGCTTTGGTTCGGCTTCGCAAGGCTCCAACAATGCCGAACGCTTCCTCGAACACATCATGCGTGCGGTTGATCGCGCCAACGCTGGCATCTGATCTCGACTAGAGTCGCGCTTTGAGAGCCAGATAGCGGTTGATCACGCTGGCAGAGAGCCGCGCCGCATCAACATCAAGGGTCAGTACCCCGCGCCGTTCCAGATTGGAAAGCAGTACGCGTCGTTCGCTCAGAAACTGCTCCGCCACCATACGCTCATACACACTAGGCGATCCGGCTATCGGTTTGCTGGCTTCCCGATCCAGCATCGGGTCGCGGATGGTGACCAGCAGCGGCAGATGGCGGGGAGCGAGGCGGGGCAGATTCTTGATCAACGATTCGGCGGCACGCGCCCCGCTCAGATCGGTGAAGATGATGGTCAGCGCTCGCTTCTGCTGCCGCGAACTCAGGAAATTGACTAATCGCTCGTAATCGGATTCGACGGGCTGCGAGGTCAGTGCGTACATCGCTTCCAGCAGTGCGCCGAAATGCCGTGTACCGGCTTTGGTAGGTAGAAACTGCTGCACCTTATCCGCGAAGATAGTCAAGCCGATGTGTTCCCCGCGGCGGCTGGCGACGTAACTGAGCAGCAGCAAGCTGTTGATAGCGAAATCGAGCTTCGCCATATCCAGCGGTGCAGTCTGTGTATCCAGACTCGGTGTAAAGGTCATGCCCTGCTGACTGCGTAAGATGCTCTGCATCATGCGCCCAATGTCGAGGCAGATCATCACCCGTTGATGGCGATCCGGTTCGTAGTCCATGCTGATCGGTTTGCCGTGCCGTGCAGTGGCTTTCCAGTTGATCGAGCGATAAGGATCGTCGGGCGTGTACTCGCGCAGGCTCTCAAACTCCGTGCCCTGATCGCGCAGGCGCGCATTGATCAAGCCGAGTTCCGTCAACTGTTGATTTCGCGCCAACAGTTCGAACTGCTTGATCGCCTGAATGTTGGGGTAGACCTTGACCAGCATCGCCGCTTTAATCACGCTCTGGCGCTTAAACAAGCGCAGTGGACCTGACCAGCGCAGGTTGATGTCTCCAAAGGAGAAATCGCCCCGTTTGCGTGGCGTTACGCGGTACTGAACACTGACCATCTTTTCCGTCCACGGGCTGGTTAAGGTGAACTGCGCTGCATCATTCAGGATGAAGTCGCGCGGCGGCTCATCCAGCAGCGTCAGTTCCAGCGTCCGCAGCCGCGAGGTGTTGATCTCCAGCCTGATGCTGTTAGGTACGCCGAGCGAGAGCTTCTCCTCATGCTCGCGGCGGATCACAAATTGATCCGCTGCCCCTGCCGCCCGCCGATCCAGCAGCGTGAACAGCAGCAGCGCCAGCGCGTAGATCAGCGCCGCGACGGTGAGAAAGGGCAGACTCTCAGCGGCAATCAGCAGCAGAGGAATGATCAATGCCAGCACGAGCCAGCGCGGTGTCAGCATTAGGCGACGTTCTCAGCTAAATCCATGTATTCCCGGAGCTGAAGCTCCGGGCTGAAATAGATGTACTTACCGTTACGCATTCTTGCCACTTTAGCGCCGTAGACGGCGCTTGGTGCTTTTAGCCGGATGCTTTAAGGCTTGTCCGGAGTTTCTTTAGCTGACTTTGCGGTAGACCGGAGGTTGAAACCTCCGGCTACAACACTTAGTAAACCCACTGAAGTGGGTTAAGAGCAGAAATGATCTGTGTTAACCCTCTTTAGAGGGTTTCCAGAGTGTTGTAGCAAGGGGTTTTGAACCCCTTGCGTCGGCAGCAAGCAGAGATAAAAACGCCGGACAAGCCTTAAAGCGTCCGGTGGGCGCTGCCGCATGTTCCCATCCCAATTCCTGTCCAGCTTCAGCGCGCAAACGGTTTAAGGGTCAGTTTATCAACACATCTAACCACTGCGATTAAGATACCGTGCCCGCATCCACAGCCGGATCATCGCTATCGAGTGTTGCTTCCATGGTAGGCGGCGGTGATACCGGACTAGTCTCGCGCGTGCGCGGCGATTCGGCTGGCGCTGGCGCATTAATCCGCGTCGGATTCAGATCAGCCGTCTCCGCCTCGGTGCGGTTAAGCAGCAGCTTGCCCGTATCACCATGAGGAGTGAAGCGCACGCGAACCGCCAGCCGCGCCAGCATGATCTCGTCGTTATCCTTGACGATATGCGCCTCGTTCGGCGGCAGCCGCTTGCCATTGAGACTGGTGCCGTTGGCGCTGCCCAGATCAGTGATGGTCAATTGCCCATCTTTGAAGCGCAGCACCGCATGAGCGCGCGAGACACCGCGTTCATGGGCGCCATAGCGCGTCAGATCGAAGCGATCCGGTTCTGTCCAATTTAACTCGGTGCGTCCTAAAACTAACTCCGTACCCTCCTCAAAAGAGACGCGCTCGACCATGCCTCGAATCGAGAGCTGCAACTTATGCTCTAACTGCACCGGATCGGGAGTCTCGCTAACGCGGCGTAACCGCAGCAGTGCCGGATCGATCCGCATCATAGTGGTGCTGGATTTGGGATCGAACAGGAGCGTGTTGCACTGCCCGCAAGCCATCGCATATTGATCGTTGCGCGTCCCACACTGAGGACAGATGCGTTCCTTCGTTGCCTGAGTATCGTTCATAAGTGCCGTGCCTCCAAACTGCAAACACCGTCTAGTCGTACAGGCAAGTTGATGCGCTAGCGGTGGTTAACTATCATGTTTCGTTCAGTGAGCGCGTTTCACCCCGACGGGCGAATTTATCCGTCATGGCGATACCGTTCCAGTGTCGTTAAGCCCATCCATCTAGAGCCTGCGCCGTGACTCTCCATATTGGCAAGCAGTGCGCTCATCTGCTCCGATGAATTGGTGTAAAACGAGTAAAAGGACAAGGCAGGATAGATCCGCAGTGCGCGTTTGCCGATAAAACCGACGCAAAATCCCTGCGCCTTGTAACACAGCGAAACGTACATCTCCTTAGCGACCCGATCCTGTAGGATCGTCACCAGTTCGGGTGTTCCCCACAACAGGATCGCATCCCCTAGCGTTGCTGCGGACGCCGCATTAGTGATCTTCTGTTCAGGCGGCACAACCATGCCATCGTGAACATACATATTGAAGGTAATTGTGGAGACTTGATCTCCCATCATTCTCACAAATGAAGAGATGCCCCGTTCGCGGATGCTGATGAATTCATCGGTGGGCACGCTGCCGGGCTGCGGTTGCAAAACTGTGATCAATGGGTGTGTGCTCAGAGCGCTGATCACTTGATCGGTGTGGGGCATACCCGGACGCACCCCGAACATACAGGGCATGGCACAGGGGTTGCCATCGGCGTTGCTGAACAGAGCTTGCAGCGGGATCGCTTGACCCGCACGCAGCACACGCCGCCCGATGACCACTGCGCCAAGCAGCAGCAGCAAAAAGAGGAGAGATGAGAAGGAGATGCGGTAAAAACTCACCACAAAAAACCCGCATATCTACTTCAGCTTACTATTACGCTCTATTATACATCTTTCTCACGATACGCCCGAAAATTGGGTAATTCTCTCATATCATCTGCTTGTACGATCTGGTGCTATCGGTGTTATGCTTGAGTTTCGTGCCAACACTTAAGAAAGCATACCCTTCCCAACTTATCGTTAACCCTATACAATGTGGTTTGGTCATCTGCCGTAACTCTTGAATCGGGGAAGGTGGCTTCCGCGTCATCTCTCCATCACAGTTGCTAGCACCATCAATCCAGATCCATCGTTCATGGTTGAGGAATGAGGTCATCCCTATGCCACGACGGGCGGCAGGCAGCGCAAAATCGTCACGTACCGCAGCGGCGGATCACAACAGTTTAGAACGCAATCCACAGGAACAAGCACAACAGACCGTCCAGCAGCTTCAAGATCAGATCGCTAATTCCAGCGTCAGCACGCAATCCGCTTTACAACAACTCGATACCTTGCTCAAAAGCACGCCAAGCTGCTATCCGGCTCGCTTACTAAGGGCACAGCTACGCCTGCAGCAAGGGCAGGCGATCCCCGCCATCACCGACATTCGTACTGTCAGCGAATCGCGCGATGCCAGAGCAGCCGAACGGCGGCAGGCACGCTTGCTGATGGCGTGGGCATTGGAGCAGCAGCGCCAGTACGACGATGCCCAAGCCTTAATCACCGATTTGAAGTCGGCAGATGCCGAACGTCTGCGCCAGCGGATCGGGCGGCGGCAGCGCGGCGAACCTTATCTGCAACTGCGCTGGCAAGACAGCACCGTGATGCAGGATACGCTGGAACGCGTCCACGGCGTGACCCATGTCGCGGGGATTTTCGGCGTGGCGCTGCGGGCTACCGGACGCCCGTGGAACATCGCCCAGCACGATTGGCAGATGCGCTTGCTCGATGCCGCCTACGAATTTGTGGCGACGGTGGGCGGGATGCGTCATCTCCCCGGCGATCCGGTGCTGGCGCTGCGCCTGATCAGCCATCCAGCGCAGGTGGCAGATCGCGGCAAATTGCAGATCGCGCTGCTGGTGCGCCTCAATGCCAATTCCGACGCCGAGTGCCGCGATCAGGCGGAGGCGCTGTGGTCGATGCTGCGCGATGTGCTGCCCTCCGCACATGATCACGTCTACAGCTTTGAACCCGTCGTCGATGAACTTGAACTAATCGGGCTGCTCACGCCCTTCGAGTTGGAGCAAAGCGCGGAGATCGTGCGCCGTCAGAAGGTGAGTCAGCACGAACTGGTCGCCCCGACGCTGTATCCGCTGCTGCCCGGTACGCGCGACCTGCATAATCTATGCTGGTCGCTGCTGCGGCAGAAGGCACAGACGATGATCAGTGTGCATCTCGTCCCCACCGACGTGATGGAGTGGGAGCACAGCGCCCTGCATGCCACGATCCTCGGTGGCAGTCGCATGGCGGAGACGGAGAGCATCGGGGAACGGCATGCCGACTCCTCGGATATGGCGATGCTGTGGCGGCGTGATGAGTTGCAGTGGGCGCAAGCGCAGGGCAGCCGCGACATCCTCGACTCGATGCAGGGGCTATCCTTCGTGCTGCGGATCAACGTGGCGACGGGCGCGGGCGCGAATCCGCTGATCCCTGAGATCGTGGCGGCGGCGATGTTCGCTCCGGTGCAGGCTGGTGGCGCGACCGGTGGCTACGAGATCATCCGTGCGGGGCAAGCGGAGGAGATCGAAGCGGCGCGGCGCAATCTCAGCGGCGTTGATGTCGAGGGGTGGGGCTACGCCTTCAGCGATCCCGCTAACCACGCGCCGCGTTTGCGCTATCTGGTCGGGGATCGAGAGGCGGCGTACTGCTTTCGCCTGCCGCTGCCGAGTGAACGCGGTATCCCCGGCGTGCCTGTGGTTGATGCTAAGCCAGTGACTCCGCCCGTCGGCTTGCCCGCCGATGGCATTACGCTAGGCGAGAGCGTCGCCTATGTTAATGGCGCACCGCTGCGGATCACGCAGGATGCCAGTGATCGCCGTCGGCATACCTACATCTGCGGCAAGACGGGCGTGGGCAAAAGCACGCTGCTGCTCAATCTAGCGCTGCAAGACATCGCTGACGGGCATGGTGTCTGCGTGATCGATCCGCACGGCGATCTGATCGATGACATTCTGCTGCGTCTGCCCGCCCATCGCGCCGACGACGTGATCGTCTTCGATCCGGCGGATACCGAACGCCCCATCGGTCTGAACTTTCTGGAATGGCACGACGAGCACCAGAAACACCAGATCGTCACCGAGTTCATCGGCTTGCTCCAGCGCATGTACGATCCCAACCAGATCGGCATCGTGGGACCGCGCTTCCAGCACAACGTCCGTAATGCGATGCTAACCGCCATGTGTGAACCCGGCAACACGCTGATCGAAGTGGTGCGCGTGCTGACCGATACCCGCTACGCGCAGAGCTTGCTGCCCAAAGTCAGCGATCCGCTGGTGCGCAATTACTGGGAGAAGCAGATCTCGCAGACCTCCGATTTCCACAAGAGCGAGGTGCTCGATTGGCTGGTCAGCAAGTTCAACCGCTTCTGCGGCGATAGCCTCGTCCGCAACATCATCGGGCAGCATAACACCACGCTGCACTTCCGCGAGATCATGAACGAACGTAAGGTGCTGCTGGTCAAGCTGTCGAAGGGACGGATCGGACCGGAGAACTCGCAATTTCTTGGTCTGCTGGTGGTGCAAAACCTGCTGATGACCGCCCTCAGCCGCGCTGATATGCCGCCGGACGAACGTCCCGATTTCTTCCTGTACGTGGATGAGTTCCAGAACTTCGCCACCGAGCTATTTGCCACCATCCTCAGCGAAGGGCGCAAATACGGCGTGGCGGCGGTAGTGGCGAATCAATACCTCTCGCAGCTTGACGGTGAAATCCGCGATGCCATCTTCGGCAACGTCGGATCGCTGGTCTGCTTCCGCGTCGGCACGCAGGATGCGCCTGTGCTCTCGCCGGAGATGTATCCCGTGTTCAACGGCGATGATCTGCTCAATCTGCCGCGCTATACGGCGTGCGTCAAGCTGCTGGTCGATGGCATCGCCGCGCGTCCCTTCACCATGCGTACTATCCCCGATACGCATTTGCCGGATGTAGGACTGGCGAGGCAGGTCAAGGACGCCTCACGCGCGCAGTATGGTCAGGACGCGGTGCAGATCAGCGCGGAAATCCTTGATCGCTTCACGTGGCTGAAGCCCAAAGAGGAGGAAGATTTGTCCTCGGTTCTGAGATCGCGCTTCCCATTCGGTGGCAGTAAGCCAATGCCACCGCCAACACCGACGACGAACGGCACGTAATTGGTTGCAGTTAACAATCCCCGGCGCTAAAGCACCGGACTGAAACAAGCGATCACCGAACGGGGCTAGATCAAGCCTGAATTAGTGGTTTTGTATTCAACCCACTTCAGTGGGTTTACCAAGTGTTGTAGCCGTAGGTTTTAACCTACGGTCTACGCCTGCGCTATCAACAGTAGCGCCCACCAGAATCAAAAACAGGACGAAGCGAACCACTTCGTCCTGTCAGTAAGCAGATAAAACTCAGCCGAAGAATTACTTCTTCTTCGCACCACGACGACGACCACGACCAGCCACCGTCTTCTTGGGACCCTTGAGCGTGCGGGCATTGGTGCGCGAACGCTGACCGCGTGTGGGCAGGTGACGGCGGTGACGTAGACCGCGATAGCTGCCGATTTCGATCAGACGCTTGATGTTGAGCTGTGTCTCGCGGCGCAGATCGCCTTCAACTTTGTAGTTGCTGAGGGCATCGCGCAGCAGAGAGATTTCGGCTTCGGTCAAATCCTTGACGCGCGTATCTCCGTTGACGCCAGTCGCGTCGAGGATTTCGTTAGCGCGGGGACGACCAACTCCAAAAATGTAGGTGAGTCCAATTTCGATCCGCTTATCGCGGGGCAGATCGACGCCTTCAATACGAGCCATAACGTTTCCCTTTTCCCAAAGTGCAGCGTATTCTACACGAACTAAGCTAATGTGTCTACACCGTGATTACGGCAATGTCAGAATCAACGGCTCATCTTCGGTGATAGCGATGGTATGCTCAACGTGCGTGCAGGGCTTGCCATCGACTGTCACCACCGTCCAGTGATCGCTGGTGGTTTTCACCTCTTGCTTGCCCGTCAGCACCATCGGTTCGATAGCGATGGTCATACCGGGCTGCAAGTCATAGTTACGCCAGCGCCTCGTGCGCCGACCCTGTGGCCACCAATTCGGCACCGAGGGCGGCTCCCACATCTGCTGTCCGACGCCGTGACCGCCGTATTCGCGCGGCATGGTCATGTGATTCGCCTCGATCACCGCTTGAATGGACATGGCAATGTCGCTGATCTGGTTGCCTGCGCGTGCTGATTTGATACCAGCCGCCAATGCCTCCTCGCCGACATTGATCAGATGCTGCAATTCCGGCGTTATTTTGCCCACGCCCATCGTAAAAGCAGCATCGCCCACATACCCCTTGTACGTAGCGGCGACATCCAAGCTGACAATCGTCCCTTCTTCCAGCGGCTTGTCAGAAGGGATACCATGTACCAACTCATGATTGACGCCAACCGTGATCGCGGACGGGAACGCCGTCGCTACGCCCTGCGGATGATGCCCCACGAAGGTCGGGATGGCGTCATGCTTGGCGATCACCTCGCGGGCGATCTTATCCAGTTGCAGTCCCGTGATCCCCGGACGGACGGCTTCGCGCAGCGCGGCGTGAACACGCGCCACGATGCGTCCAGCTTGCCGCATGATGATCAGTTCATCGGGACGTTTTAGATTTACCGCCATCTTCCTACACCATTCAACATCCATAACGAGCGATGATCACGAGCGTATTTGCTCATTACTCATCACTCGTTACTCATTACTTCTACTACTTTCCTAACTTCTGCTTCAGCGCCGCCGTGATCTCAGCCGATACCGCCTCGACGCTCTGATCGCCATCCACGTCGATCACCAGCCCTTTGGGACGGTAGTAGTTATTGAACGTCGGCAGGGTGACGTTGTAGAAGTCGTTCATGCGCTTTTGCGCCTTTTCCGGCGTATCATCAGCGCGTTGCTGCTCGGCAAAGCGTTTGTTGATGCGCTCCATCGCCACCTCTCTATCGAGGTTGAGCATCAGCACCGCATCGACTTTGCCGCCGAAGCCTTTAAGCAGTTCGTCCAAGCCTTCCGCCTGCGGAACCGTACGCGGGAAGCCATCGAACAGCACACCATTCGCTGCATCCGGTTCCTGCAAGCGCTCCTTGACCATCTGCAAGGTGATCGAATCGGGAACGAGGTTGCCCGCGTTAACGATCTCACGTGCTTGCTGCGCCACCGGTGTATTCCATGTGCGGAACAGATCGCCAGTGGAGAGGTGCAGCAGTCCGTACTTCTCCACGATCAGTTTCGCTTGTGTCCCCTTGCCTGATCCTTGCACACCGACGAGGAGGATGTAATTTGCCATTGCTACACCCAACTCCTAGCGCATGAACCCTTCGTAGTTACGCATCACCAACTGCGATTCGAGTTGACGCATAGTGTCGATGACCACGCCGACTACGATGATTAGACCAGCGGAACTGAGCACCATCGCCGGATTGGTGCTGCGGCTGTAAATTGCGCGTCCGGTGAACACGTAATCGACGATCAGCATTAGACCGGGCAGGATCGCCACAAAGCCGAGGAACAACGCACCCGCGAAGGTAATGCGCCGCGTCACGTTGTTGACGAAGGTCTGTGTATTCTTACCCGGACGGATGCCGGGGATGAAACCGCCCTGCTTCTGCAAATTCTCAGAGATGTTCTGCTGCTGGATCATCACGTCGGTGTAGAAGTAAGTAAACGCCACCACCAGCACGAACTCGGTAATCCAATAAACCGCGCCTTGCTGGTTGCCAAAGGTATCTTGCAGCCACGTACCGAAGCTCGATCCGGGGAAGAAGATATTGGCGAGGATCGCGGGGAAGGTCAGCAGCGCCTGAGCGAAGATCAGCGGGATCATGCCCACCGCATTCACTTTCAGCGGGATGTGCGTACTGCCACCGCCATACTGCTTATTCCCGCGCACGCGCTTACCGTACTGCACGGGTATTCGCCGCGTCCCTTCTTGAATGATCACAATGCCGACCACTGTAGCGAAGGTTAGCAGCACGAACGCCAGCACGTTATAGATCGCCCAGTCAGGATCGCTCAGCAGCAAGCCCGCGTTATAGGGCACGCGCGCCACGATACCCGCGAAGATGATCATCGAGATACCGTTGCCGATACCCTGCTCGGTGATCAGGTTGCCCAACCAGATAGCGAACATCGTGCCCGCCGTCATTGTGAACAGCACCGTGAGCGTCAGCAGTGTATTACTACCAAAGCCCGGCAGCAGCGTTCCTACGCCAGCTTGCGAGGCAATGCTCTCCATAATGTTGATCTGACCGACGGCTTGCAAGAAGCCCATCGGGATCGCCAGATAATAGGTGTACTGGTTGATCTTTTCCTGACCACCCGGTTCCTTCTGGATGCGCTCTAACGCGGGGATCACGCCCGTCAGCAGTTGCAAGATGATCTGCGCCGTAATGTAGGGGTAGACGCCGTTCGCCAGCACGCTAAAGCTGGTCACCGCGCCACCGGAAAGCAGATTCAAGACTTGCAAAAAACCGAGATTGGCATTGCTGTTGAGCAGCGTATTGAGGGCGGTGCGGTTCACACCCGGCACGGGGACGTGCGTAGCAAACTGGTACACCACCAGAATGAAAAAGGTGAATAGAATTTTGTTGCGTAGCTCTGGCAACCGCAGGGCGTTGCGTGCCCCTTCAAGCAATTGCATGTCTCAACCTCTTGATAACTAGTATTAGGGTGTAAGCATAACCCGGAGTCAAGGTGCTGTCCGCTATGTCGCTGCTGCTAGTCGGCTGCACCGATAGCAGAGAATTTCCGCCATCGGTGCGCTGCACTTGCCCCAGCTACGAACGCACTCTGAATCTCCGGGTTACTCGTGAGCGTTGCTCACGCCCTTATTCTTTCGCCTTTTTCGATGCCGCTTTCTTGGCTGCGGGCTTCTTCTTCGGCTTTTCTTCGACAGCGGGTGCGCTGGCTTCAGCAGCAGCTTTCTTTTGCAGCTTGATCGTGGCGCGTGCGCCCTTGACTGCCAATGTCAGCTTCTCTACCGAACCGCCAGCCGCTTCGATCTTGGACTGCGCGCTCTTGCTGATGCGATGCACGCTGACCTTGAGCGCCGCCTTGACTTCGCCATCGCCCAGAATGACCACCGGACGCTCGGCGTTGTCGATCAAACCTGCTGCCGCCAGTGTCGTGGGGTTCACTTCAGCGCCCTTTTTGAAGGCAGCCAGCTTCTCCACGTTCACTTCCTGATGGACGATGCGGAACAGGTTGTTGAAGCCGCGCTTGAAGGGTAACCGCCGCACAAATGGAAGCTGACCACCCTCAAAGTATGGACCCTTGACGCCACCGGAGCGTGCGCCCTGACCTTTTTGACCGCGACCGGAGGTTTTACCCTGTCCGGCGGCGATACCACGACCCACGCGGGTGCGCTTGCGATGCGCGCCCTTAGCGGGCTTAAGATCGTGCAGTTTCATTGTTCGAGTTCCTCCACCCTGACCAGATGGCGTACCTTGAACACCATCCCGCGCACCGATGGATTATCGGGCTGCTCGATGCTGGAATTGAGGCGCGAGAGACCCAGCGCCTTTACCGTCTTACGTTGCATGTGAAGATTGCCGATGGGGCTTTTCACCAACGTGATTTTGAGTTTCTTCGTCATGGTCAGTTACCCTGTTGAGCTTTGATCCAGAACGGTTGCAGCGAACCAGCTTCCTTGCCGCGCATCCGTGCCAGTTCTTCGGGGTCCATGAGCTGCTTGAGCGCGTTCAGCGTCGCCAGAGCTACGTTGAGCTTGTTGTTGCTGCCCTTGCTCTTGCACAGGATGTCGCGCACGCCAGCCGCTTCCAGCACGGCGCGCATACCACCACCCGCGATCACGCCTGTACCGGGGGCAGCAGGACGCAGTAGCACCTCTGCACCGCCGTACTTGGAGATCACTTCGTGCGGGATGGTTGCGCCAGACAGATAAACGCGGATCATGCGCTTCTTGGCGTAATCAGAACCCTTCTTGATCGACTCCGGCACACCGCGAGACTTGCCCACGCCAATGCCGATGCGACCCTTGTTGTCACCAACGATCACCACCGTGCGGAAAGCAAAGCGACGACCACCCTTGACCACTTTGGCTACACGGGCGATGTCGATGACACGCTCATCAAGTTCTTCGCGTTCTTCCTCGCGTTCACGCTCCCGTTCCCGGTCTTGACGGCGAGGCCCGCGTCTTCTTCTTTCTTTTTCTTCAGGCATCTTATTCTCCACATCAAATCGACTAGTTGAAAGTTTTTGAGTTCAAAGTTGAAAGTTAAAGACAGCGTTCTGGCTCGGAACTTTCAACTTTCAAACTTTCAACTCAGACTAGAATTCGAGTCCGCCTTCGCGTGCGCCATCGGCTAACGCCTTGACGCGCCCATGATATCTATTGCCGCCACGATCAAAGACCACCTTGCTGATTCCGGCTGCTTTCGCGCGCCGTGCAACAATCTGACCAACGATCTTGGCTGCATCGCTTTTATTCTTGCCGTCGATAGCCTTCTTCACCTCGGTATCCAATGTGGATGCCGCGACGAGGGTGTGCCCGACGGTGTCATCGATCACCTGAGCGTAGATATGCTCCAAGCTGCGGTAAACGTTCAGACGAGGGCGTTCCTGCGTACCCTGAACCTTAACGCGCAGACGACGGTGACGACGGTCACGTTGTACGCTAGTTGGTTGTGGCATGATTACTTACCCTTGCCTGCCTTACCCGCCTTGCGACGGATGATTTCACCTTCATAGCGAATACCCTTGCCCAGATACGGCTCAGGCGGGCGCAGTTTGCGAATATTCGCCGCGATCTGCCCGACTTGCGCCTTATCGATTCCATCAATATGGATCAGGGTACGCTCTGCGCTGAAAGTGATGTTCTGTTCTGGTTCCAGTTTAATATTGTGCGAGTAACCGACGTAGAGGACGAGCGTTTTGCCCTCCATCTCCGCACGGTAACCGACGCCTTCGATCTGGAGTGAACGACGGAAACCGGTGGAAACACCCGTAACCATGTTGGCGAGCAGTGCGCGGCTCAAGCCGTGCAGTTCCCGCTGGTGACGTGCATCGCCCTTACGGGTGAGGATAACCTTGCCATCCTCGATGGTGATTTCGACTTCTGGCGTGAAGGTCTGCGTCAGAGTGCCTTTCGGACCCTTAACGGTCACTTCTTGCCCGTCGATCTTCACCTCTACCTTTGCCGGAATTGGAACCGGCTGCTTACCGATACGAGACATTATGGAATACCCTTTCCATTGGTTCCATAAGCTGCCGCACGCCTTACGTTGCTGTTGTTGGGTGTTACGGTTACGAGACACCCTCTGCGCGTCGGACACGCTCACTCATGCTACAAGCGGGACGAACCTTCTTCTCTTGAGTGGCGCTCTAGATATGCCGGGGCAACATCAGCGACGAGTTGAAAGTTCAAAGTTAGCGAGTTCAAAGTCGAAAGTTATCTACGTCCCAACTGCTTAACTTTCGACTTTCCAACTTTCAACTGTTCTGGTGCTCCCCCAGCCTATTTATCTCCGTACTTCGCGCAAACCCTGCAAGCTAACTGCGCTGCGGCGCTACGACTGAACTCTTACCACACGTAACCGAGAACTTCGCCGCCGATGCCCTCGCGCCGCGCCTGCTGACCCGTCATCAAGCCTTTGGGCGTGCTCAGAATAGCGATTCCCATTCCGCTGCGCACATAGGGGATTTCGGACTTGGGCACATATACGCGACGTCCCGGCTTACTGATGCGCTCGATCCCGCTGATTACGGCGCGGCGTTGACGACGACGTCCATAATACTTCAGCGTTACCGACAGTGTCGGCTTAGGACCTTCGTTGACCGCGAATTCTTCGATGTAGCCTTCGCGCTTCAGGATGTCGGCAATCGCCTTCTTCAAGTTGGTGGCTGGCATGTCCACCGACTCTTTGCCCACCATCAATCCATTACGGATGCGGGTGAACATATCTGCAATCGGATCACTCAGCATGTCTGCTTAACCTCTTACCAGCTTGACTTGGTCACGCCCGGAATCTTGCCTTGTAGGGCTTGTTCACGGAAGTGGATACGGCACAGACCGAAACGACGCATATAGCCGCGTGGACGTCCGCAGATTTTGCCCGATGAAGGGTCTACGAACTGGCAGCGGTTACGTACGCGCACTGCATACTTACGGTGCTTTTCACGGCTGACAATAGAACGCTTCGCCATTATCTATAGCTCTCCTTAGCCCTAGTCTCCGCGACCTTCTTTGAACGGCATACCCATCAGTTTGAGCAGGCGGCGACCTTCTTCGTCGGTCTTGGCTGTGGTCACAATCGTGATTTCCATGCCGCGCAGCTTGTCGATCTTATCGTACTCAATTTCCGGGAAGATCAACTGTTCGCGCAGACCGAGTGTATAGTTGCCGCGTCCGTCGAAAGCGTTCGCGCTGATGCCGCGGAAGTCACGGGTGCGGGGTAGCGCCAGATTGATCAGCCGATCTAGCAGCGCCCACATGCGCTCGTTACGCAGCGTCACTTTTACGCCGATGGCGCGTCCTTCGCGCAGCTTGAATGCCGCCACGCTTTTCTTCGCCTTGGTGATCACGGGCTTCTGTCCGGTGATCTTGGTCATGTCTTCAACCGCGCCGTCCAGCGCCTTGGCGTTGTCGATTGCTTCGCCCACGCCGATGTTGATGACCACCTTCGTCACTTTGGGCACTTGCATGACCGATTCATACTTGAATTCGCTCATCAGCGCCGGAATGACGGTTTCCTTGTAGTAGTTTTTCAAGTTCGCCATATTGTTTTCTGTCCTCGTGCTTCACCTTACTCGATGGTGGCGTCGCACTTTTTGCAGAACCGCACCTTCTTGCCTTCGTCATCGAAGCGGAAGCCGACGCGTGTCGCCTGATTGCAGCTCTGGCAAACCAGCATCACGTTCGAGAGGTCGATGGGAGCCTCGAACTTCTGGATGCCCTGTGTCTGCGTGCGCCCTTGCTGGCGGGGCTTCTGGTGCTTGGTCACGATGTTGACCTTCTCGACGAGGACGCGCTTTTCCTTGGGCAGTACCGCCAGCACCCGTCCCTGTGTCCCCAGATCTTTTCCGGCGATAACTTCTACGTTGTCGCCCTTCTTTATCTTCTGCATGTTCTCACTTACCTACCTTGATGCCCCACAAACCCGACAACTATGATCTGCGTCGATTAAGGCGATCACAGCGTTTCGGGTGCGAGCGCCACGATCTTCAGGTAGCCACGTTCGCGCAATTCACGCGCCACTGGTCCAAATACACGAGTACCACGGGGGTTCTCGCCTTCGGATTCCAGAATCACGGCGGCGTTATCGTCGAAACGGATGTAGCTGCCGTCATCGCGGCGATATTCTTTGATCGTTCGCACGATGACCGCACGCACGACCTCACTCTTCTTGACCATTCCCTGCGGTGTCGCCTGCTTAACGGTGGCGATCACCACATCACCTACTCTGGCATAACGTCTGCGCGTGCCGCCCATGACGCGGATGACCAGAAGTTCCTTCGCGCCGGTGTTATCGGCAACCTTGATGCGGCTTTCTTGCTGAATCATGATGCACCTTTACTCAGTGTGAGCGCCAATCTATTGCGCCCGCTTCTCCAGCACCGTCTCCAGCGCCCACCGCTTGGTTTTGCTCAACGGACGGCTTTCCACGATCTGAACGAGGTCGCCTTCAAGGGCGCTATTCGCCTCGTCATGTGCGTAAAACTTGCGCGTCTCGTGAACCACCTTGTCGTACAGGCGATGACGTTTAGAAACGTCAACGGCGACGACGATGGTTTTATCCATCTTATTGCTGACCACGCGCCCGATCAGCCGACGACGATCATTCGCCATCTTACTCTCCTTCTCCCTTGACGACCTCGGTGGCGAGTTCAAGCTCGCGCAGGATCGTCTGAATACGCGCAATGTCTTTGCGGACTTTGCGAACTTCGTTGGGGTTATCCAGCGAGTTGCCCGCCCAAGCCATCCGCAGCTTGTACAGCTCTTGACGCTTTTCGTCGAGCTTGTCGCGCAGTTCCGAACCGGTCATCGCGCGAATCTCTTCCCGTCTCAACATTTTCTCTGCCATCGTAACCTGCCTCCTCTTGTCCTCTACACCTAGACGACTTCTTCGCCAGAAATCGGGTCAGTGCGTTTGATGAAGCGGGTCTTGATGGGCATCTTGTAGCCAGCCAAGCGCAGCGCTTCTTTGGCTTCTGCTTCATCTACACCAGCCATCTCGAACAGGATGCGCCCCGGCTTGACTACGCAGACGTAGTGATCGACGGAACCTTTACCGCTACCCATGCGGGTTTCTGCGGGCTTGGCGGTGACGGGTTTGTCTGGAAAGATGCGAATCCACAGACGCCCACGCCGCTTGATGAAACGCACGATTGCGCGGCGGGCAGCCTCGATCTGACGCTGCGTGATCCAGGCGGGTTCTAGCGCCAACAGCGCGAATTCCCCGAACTGAACATCCTGACCGCGCGTGGCTTGCCCGGTCATGCGTCCGCGCATCTGCTTACGATACTTTACACGCTTTGGTACGAGCATGTCTTCAACCTCATCCGAGTTCTAAGTTCTGAGCCGAGAGAACGGTTAAAAAGGCACTTAAGGCACTTACTGGCACTCAGGCACTTCTTAAAGCACTTCAGCACTCAGCACTTCAGCACTATTGACTTACGTAAACGTCGGTAGGCTCAGGCTTTTCTTCTTCCTGCACCTTTTCGCCCGTATAAATCCACACTTTGACGCCGATGCGTCCGAAGGTGGTCAGCGCTTCCGCCGTGCCATAATCCATGGCGCTGCGCAGCGTGTTGCGGGGTACGCGACCTTCCATCGCACCCTCACGGCGACCCATTTCCGCGCCAGCCAGACGCCCGGAGGCGATCACCTTGACGCCCAGCGCACCCGCGCGGAACGCCTGTGCAATCGCGCGCTTGATAGCGCGGCTGTGGCTGATGCGGCGCTCGATCTGCCCCGCGATGTTCTCCGCCACCAACTTGGCGTCCAGATCAGGCTTGGTGATTTCTTCAACCTCGACCTTGACCTTCTTCTGAGTCAGGTCTTCCAAACCGATGCGGACTTTCTTCACTGCGTCACCTTTGCGCCCGATCACGATTCCCGGCTTTGCCGTGTGGATCGTGACCACGAGCTGCGTGGGATAACGGTCAATGTCGATGCGCGAGATAGCCGCCTGCTTCAACTCCTTGTACAGATAGCGCCGGATGGCGAAATCTTCGTGGAGCATCTGCCTGTACTTGCCTTCGTCGCCTGCGAACCAACGTGCCTCCCAGGGGCGGTTGATTTTTAGGCGAAACCCGACAGGGTGAACTTTACGACCCATATCTTGTGTCTTGCCCCTCTACTTATTGACGTTCGTCGAGGACGACGGTCACATGAGAGTAGCGACGAATGCGCGGCTGATAACGACCACGCGGTCCTGCTTTCATGCGCTTCAGCTTGATCGCCTCATCAGCGAAGATCGACTTGATGTACATGTCCGTGCGGTTCAACTGAAAGTTGTTTTCCGCGTTCGCCAGTGCCGAAGCCACTACTTTGTAGATGAACTCCGCGCCCTTTTGAGGCATGTACTTGAGGATTACGAGCGCCTGCTCGGCATCCTTACCGCGTACCTGATCGCAAACCAGACGAAGTTTCTGGGGGGCGACTGGCAGCGTGGTGGCGTGTGCTTTCACTTCCATTATGCTTACTTCTACCCCTCAATTACTTGCGCGGTGCGCCAGCGCCACCACCACCGGGAGCGGGAGCAGCGGCTTTGACCTTTTGTTCCAGTGTTGCGCCAGTGTGACCCTTGAAGGTGCGAGTCGGCGCGAATTCGCCCAGTTTGTGACCGACCATGTTCTCCGTGACATAAATGGGAACGTGGCGGCGACCATCGTGGACGGCGATCGTGTGACCGACCATCTGCGGGAAGATCGTTGAGGCGCGGCTCCACGTGCGAATGACTTTTTTCTCATTCCGCGTGTTCATGCCTTCGACCTTCTTCAGCAGTTTGGGATCGATGAACGGTCCCTTTTTCAATGAACGAGACATAACTTCACTCCTCTACGCCACGTTATTTCTTGGGACGGCGGCGGATAATGAACCTATCGGTACGCTGGTTCTTGCGCGTCTTGTAACCGAGCGCAGGCTTGCCCCAAGGAGTCTTGGGTCCCGGCATACCACGCGGCGTGCGCCCTTCACCACCACCATGCGGATGGCTCGCGGGGTCCATCGCCGTACCACGTACAGCCGGACGCCAGCCCATCCAGCGGTAACGACCAGCCTTGCCGATCTTTACCTTGCTGTGGTCGAGGTTACCGACCTGTCCAATAGTCGCCATGCAGTTCTCATGCACGATGCGCATTTCACCGCTTGGCAGACGAATCTGCGCGTACTTTTCTTCCGTACCAATGAGCTGTGCGCCTGCACCTGCCGAACGAGCGATCTGCCCGCCGCGACCCGGCTCCATCTCGATGTTGTGTACTACTGTACCCGTCGGGATGTTCTTCAAGGGCAGCGAATTGCCAGTGCGAATGGGCACGTTGGCACCACTCTGCACCGTATCGCCCACCTTCAAGCCCAGCGGCGCGATGATGTAGCGCTTCTCGCCATCGGCGTAGTGCAGCAGCGCAATACGCGCCGTGCGGTTGGGATCGTACTCAATGGTAGCAACTTTGCCGGGAACGCCCAGTTTGTCGCGCTTGAAGTCAATGACGCGGTATGCCTGCTTATTGCCGCCACCGCGATGACGCACCGTCACCTTACCGGTGAAGTTGCGACCGGACTTGCCCGGCTGTCCCCGCAGCAGCGATTTTTCCGGCGTGCTGCGCGTAACATCATCAAAATTCTGGCTCGTCATCCCGCGCCGTCCGGGGGACGTAGGTTTATATACCTTGATAGGCATGGTCTAATTCCTTGTTCCTATCGCCGCTAGACGTTGAAGTCTGCGATCTTCTGACCAGCGGGCAGCGTGACGATGGCTTTCTTCCACTGCGGTGCGCGCACAAACTGCTTGCGTCCGCGAGTACCCATCTTCTTGGGCATGATCATGGTGGCGACTTTGAGCACATCCACGTTGAAAATCTGCTCAATCGCCTGTTTGATCTCGATCTTGTTGGCGCGTTGGTCAACCTCGAAAGTGTACTGGTTCAGTACCGCCGCTAGTTGCGTGCTGCCTTCCGTGATGACCGGGCGCTTGATGACGTCATAAAGGTTCATGTTCTACTCCATCATCCTCTGAGCCTAGCTCGCGGCAGCTTTCTTGGCTGGCTTGGCAAGCAAGGTCTTAATCACTTCCAATGCATCCACTGAAAGGATCACGCGGTCATAATTCAACAGATCACGCACGTTAATGTAAGCAGCGTGCAGATAGCGCACTTTCTCCAGATTGGAGATCGCTTTCTCGGCGTTTACATTGCGCCCGGAGAGCACAATCAGCGTCTTGGTGCCCTCGCCCACCAGTGTGGAAACCATCGCGGCGGCGAGCTTGGTCTTGGGCTGCTCGAAGCTGACCTGATCGACCATCACGAGCTGACCATCACGCGCCAGTGCCGAAAGCGCACTCTTGAGCGCCGCGTGACGCATTTGCAGTGGCATCCGCTTGGTGTACTTGTGCGGTACAGGACCGAGTGCACGACCACCACCCACGAAGATCGGGGCGCTGCGGCTGCCGTGACGCGCACGACCAGTACCCTTCTGGCGGTACCACTTGGCAGTCGTGCGGCTCACTTCACCGCGACGCTTGGTCTTGTGCGTACCCAGACGGGCATTCGCCTGCTGCATCAGCACGTACTGGTGCATCAGCCCGACGTTGATCTTATACTCGAAAATATCTGCTGGCAGTTCGATGGTCTTGACCTTCTTGCCAGCCATATTCACAACGGAGATGTCCATAATTTCCTCTCTGTGTTGTGCTAGTGCCGGCGTTAGCGCGACTTAACCGACTGCTTGATGATGACCAGACCACCCTTTGCGCCGGGGACGGAACCCTTGACGGCAAGCAGGTGATTCTCGGCATCAACGACGATTACTTCTAGATTCTGCGTGGTCACGCGGTCATCGCCCATGTGTCCGGCGCGGCGCGTACCCTTCTTCACACGCCCCGGCGTTGTACCCGAGCTGCTCGAACCCGGAGCGCGGGTGCGGTCAGAGGCGCCGTGCGTGGTCGATTGGCGGTTGAAGTGATGGCGTTTGATCGTGCCTGCGAAGCCGCGACCTTTGCTCGTCCCAACCACATCGACGCGATCACCCTTGGTGAACACCTCGACGGTCAGACGTTGACCTTCCTTCAGTTCCGAGCCGCCGTTACGCAGCCGGAACTCACGCAGGTAGCGCACCGTCGGCAGGTTACGCTTCTGCAAGTGACCGCGCTCACCGCCTGTCAGGTTTTCCGGCGCGAGTTCATCGAAGCCGAGCTGTACAGCGGTATAGCCATCCTTGTCTGCGCTGCGGATGGCGGTGACAAAGCATGGTCCAGCCTGAATGACGGTGACAGGCGTTACCCGCCCGTCCTCATCAAAGACTTGGGACATGCCAAGCTTTTTGCCAATGATACCCTT
The DNA here is from genome assembly GCA_019637555.1 of Anaerolineae bacterium. Classification (GTDB taxonomy): domain Bacteria; phylum Chloroflexota; class Anaerolineae; order Aggregatilineales; family UBA2796; genus JAHBVK01. Next base: position 51,226 of record JAHBVK010000017.1, on the reverse strand, counting down.
CATTGTTGAAGAACCCTCCGAGGGACTGTCTCAAGTCGTAGCCGGGGATTATGACGGGCTACGCTTGCATCATCCCTATTGTTCCCAGTGCTGGCATTCTAGTGCGGTAATTGCACTTTCCAGCCTTCAACGTCTACATATAATCGCTAACTGAACTGCTTTGAATAGATGTTCCTGAGCACTATTACGCGCTAAGTTCTATCGATTCACTTTAATCTCGATGTCCACGCCTGCGGGCAGGTTCAGCCGCATCAGGGTATCAATCGTCTTGCTGTCCGGGTCTAGCACATCGATCAGACGCTTGTGCGTGCGGATCTCGAAGTGCTCCTGCGAGGTCTTATCGATGAATGGCGAACGCCGCACCGTAAAACGCTCGATTCGGGTTGGTAGCGGCACAGGACCGACCACGCGGGCACCAGTGCGCTCCGCAGTTTCTACGATGCGCTGTGCAGATTGATCCAGAACCCGGTGATCATACGCCTTGAGGCGGATGCGAATTTTCTGTTTGCTCATATCTCCTCAGTCGTTATCTTTGCGTCGGCTTATTCCGGCGCGACACACAAACAGAGGTCGGTTCGTGTTGACCGACCTCTGCTCATCGTCTGCTATTCCAGAATTTCGGTGATGACGCCAGCGCCGACGGTCAGACCGCCCTCGCGGATGGCGAACTTGCTACCCTTTTCGAGGGCAACGGGGGTGATCAGCTCGACGCTCATGCTAATGTCGTCGCCGGGCATGACCATCTCGACACCCTGCGGTAGGGCGATGGTGCCAGTGACATCCATGGTGCGGATGTAGAACTGAGGACGGTAGCCGGTGAAGAACGCCTTGTGGCGACCACCTTCTTCCTTCTTCAGGACATAGACCTGGCACTGGAACTTCTTGTGCGGCTTGATCGAACCGGGCTTGGCAAGGACCATACCACGCTCGACTTCCTCGCGGGTGGTGCCACGCAGCAGGATGCCGGGGTTGTCGCCAGCGCGAGCTTCGTCGAGGTCCTTGTGGAACATCTCGATGCCGGTGACGGTGGTCTTGGCGGTTTCCTCGCGCAGACCAATGATCTCGATTTCCTCGCCCTTCTTCAGGGTGCCACGCTCGACGCGACCGGTCACCACCGTACCACGACCCTTGATGCTGAACACGTCTTCGACGGGCATCAGGAAGGGCTTGGCGGTGTCGCGCTCTGGTTCGGGGATGTGCGTATCCACCGTGTTCATCAGGTTGATGATCGGCTCGTATTCCGGCGCGTTGGGGTCGGTGCTGGTCGATTCCATCGCCTTCAGCGCCGAACCACGAATCACGGGAGCCTCGAAGCCGTAGCTGCCCAGCAGTTCTGCCAGTTCCAGTTCCACCAGTTCCAGCAGTTCAGGGTCGTCCATCTGGTCGACCTTGTTCAGGAACACCACCAGCGCGGGCACTTCCACCTGACGCGCCAGCAGCACGTGCTCGCGGGTCTGCGGCATTGGACCATCAGGAGCAGAAACCACCAGGATCGCCCCGTCCATCTGCGCCGCTCCCGTGATCATGTTCTTGATGTAGTCACGGTGTCCCGGGCAGTCCACGTGCGCATAGTGACGCTTGTCCGTCTCGTACTCCACGTGCGTAATGTTGATCGTGATGCCGCGCGCACGCTCTTCCGGCGCATTGTCGATCTGGTCATAGGCACGGAACTGCGCCTGTCCCTTCATCGCCAGCACCTTCGTGATCGCCGCCGTCAGCGTCGTCTTGCCGTGGTCAACATGTCCAATCGTGCCCACGTTCAGATGCGGTTTATTGCGTGAAAACTTTTCCTTCGCCATGTATTCTTTCCTCACCTGCGCTCTAATTACAGAGCAAGCGCATCAGTATCGTAGATACCGTGCTTTTTGTGAACCCCGAACTTAGCAATTTCTGAAACAAGTCCCCCCTCCCATCACAGGGAGAGGGGCTAAGCGAAAGCTCGCACTAACGCGCGGGAGCCTTCGCGCCTTTCATCACTTCTTCGGCGATGAAGGTGGGCGCAGGTGCGTACTTCTCGAATTCCATCGTGAAGTTACCGCGACCAGAGGTGCGGCTGCGCAAATCAGTGGCGTAGCCGAACATCTCGCCCAGCGGCACAATCGCCTTGATCGCTGACGCGCCACCCGGACGTGGGTCCATGCCTTCGATCAGCGCACGACGGGAGGACAGGTCGCCCATCACGTCGCCAGTGCTGGTATCCGGCGTAGTCACTTCCACGCGCATCATCGGCTCCAGCAGGATTGGACCCGCCTTCTGTACGGCAGCCTTCAACGCCATCGAACCTGCGATCTTGAACGCCATTTCGTTGGAGTCCACTTCGTGGAACGCACCATCGACCAGCGTGACCTTCAGACCGACGACGGGATAGCCCGCCAACACGCCGCCCTGTGCAGCTTCCTCGATGCCAGCGAAAGCTGGCTTGACGAACTCCTTGGGGATCGAGCCACCCACGATCTTGTCTTCGAGGACCAGCGGCTCCTTCACATCATCAGGCAGCGGCTCGACTTCGATGACGACGCGGGCATACTGACCCGAACCACCCGACTGACGCTTGAACGTCTCGTCGTGGCGAATCTTGCGGGTGATCGCTTCGCGGTAAGCTACGCGCGGACGACCCACCACCGCATCGACCTTGTGTTCGCGGCGCATACGCTCCACCAACACTTCAAGGTGCAGTTCGCCCATGCCGTAGATCAGCGTCTGACCGAGCTGCTCATCCACGCGAACGTGGAAGGTGGGGTCTTCTTCCGCCAACTTACGCAGCGCCTCGCCCATCTTGTCCTGATCGCTCGCCGTCTTCGGCTCGATGGAGACGTTGATGACGGGATCGGGGAAGCTGATCTTCTCCAGCACGATTGGCTTGTCGGGGTCGCTCAGGGTTTCACCCGTGAACGTATCCTTCAAACCGAGGATCGCGCCGATGTCGCCAGCGTGAATCTCTTGAATGTCCTTACGATCATCCGCGAACATACGCACCATACGTCCGATGCGCTCACGCCGACCTTTGGAGGTGTTCAATACACCGGTGCCGGTACGGAGCACGCCGGAATAAACGCGCACGAACGCTAGACGACCAACATAAGGGTCGGTGATGATCTTGAAGACCAGACCTGCCAGCGGTTCGTCATCAGTAGCGTGGCGGACAACTTCCTCATCCGTATCGGGGTTGTGACCCGTAACGGCGGGAATATCCAGCGGCGAAGGCAGGAAGTCAATCACGGCATCAAGCAGCAGTTGGACGCCCTTGTTCTTGAGCGCCGAACCGCACAACACCGCATGCAGCTTGCCGTCGATGGTTGCCCTACGCAGCGCGACCTTGAGTTCATCGTTGGTCAGCGTTTCTTCGTTCAGGTACTTTTCCATCAGCGTGTCGTCGGTTTCGGCAATCGTCTCCACCAACTTGTTACGCGCCTGCAGCGCCTCATCCTTCAAGTTATCGGGGATGGGTTTGCGCTGAATATCAGTACCGAGGTCATTGCCGTAGAACACCCACTCTTGATTGAGCACGTCGATCAAGCCGTTGAAGCGATCACCTTCCCCGTTGGGGATGTACAGGATCGCGGGCTTGCCGCCCAGACGTTCCACGATCATATCGACGCAGCGCTGGAAGCTCGCTCCTGTGCGGTCCATCTTGTTGACGAAGCACATGCGCGGCACGCCATAGCGATCCGCCTGACGCCACACCGTTTCCGACTGCGGCTCCACGCCTGCCACGCCATCGAACACCACCACACCGCCGTCCAGCACGCGCAGCGAACGCTGCACTTCCGCCGTGAAGTCGATGTGACCCGGTGTGTCGATCACGTTAATCTGATGACCGTTCCAGGAGGCAGTGATCGCGGCGGCGGTAATCGTGATACCGCGCTCGCGTTCCTGATCCATATAATCCGTTGTCGCCGCGCCTTCGTGTACTTCACCGATCTTGTGTACCATACCGGTGTAATACAGGATGCGCTCGGTTGTGGTCGTTTTGCCCGCGTCAATGTGCGCAATGATTCCAATATTGCGAACTTTGGTCAGGTCGAGAGCGCCACCAGTCGTTGTATTAGCCATTCGTTCCGTTAACCTTTGCCTTCTAACTCAATCCGCGATCACTAACAGCACTTACCAGCGATAGTGGGCGAAGGCGCGGTTGGCTTCCGCCATGCGGTGGGTTTCGTCTTTCTTCTTGACGGCTGCGCCCTGTCCGTTTGCGGCGTCCAGTAATTCAGCCGAGAGTTTTTCCGCCATACTCTTGCCAGCGCGCGAACGGGCGGCTTGCAGCAGCCAGCGCATCGCCAGACCCTCGCCACGCTCCTGCGTCACGTCAATGGGCACCTGATAGGTGGAACCACCAACGCGGCGGGGCTTGACTTCGACGGTGGGGCGAACATTGAAGATCGCCTGTTCCAATACCGCCATCGCATCGCGCTTCGCTTTGTCGGCAGCCATATCCAGCGCCTTGTACATCACGCCCATCGCGGTGCTTTTCTTGCCGCCAAACATCATGCGGTTGATCAGCATCTGCACCAGCACGCTGTTATAGCGACCATCGCCGGGCGTAATTCTGTGTCTTGGTTTATATCTACGAGCCATCGCTAGTACCCCTTAATTATTTCTTCTTGCCTGCGGCTGCTGGTGCGCCTGCCTTCGGACGCTTCGCGCCGTACTTGCTGCGACCCTGCTGGCGATTCTTTACGCCGTCGCAGTCTAGCTTGCCACGCACAATGTGATAGCGCACACCCGGCAAGTCCTTAACACGACCACCGCGAATCATGACCATGCTGTGTTCCTGCAAGCTGTGACCCTCGCCCGGAATGTAAGCCGTCACTTCGATGCCGTTGGTCAAGCGCACACGGGCGATCTTCCGTAGAGCCGAGTTCGGCTTCTTGGGAGTCATGGTACGCACGACGGTGCAAACACCACGCTTCTGGGGCGCGCCTTTCGGCTGCTTGGTACGACGCTGATCGTAGGAGTTGAACGTGAATTGCAGCGCCGGCGATTTGCTCTTGCGCGACTTGCTGCGACGACCCTTACGGAGCAACTGATTGATCGTTGGCATTAAAGAACCTCACCTCAATCCAACATTTTCTTTATTGCCAGCACCGTTTATGGCGGCGGATTTCTGGCACGCAAACGGGCGTGTATGCGCCCGTCATTTTCCTACAAAACGTGAAGCCATTTCGTCTTTAACCACGCATGGCTCCACGAAATGTTCCACAAATTCGGGTGTCAGCGCCTCGGCAAGCGAGGATGATCCCGTCCGGCAAACAGGGAATGTTAGCAGACGGTTAGGTCAGTGTCAAGGGCAAGTACAGCTAACCGCGCACAGTATTTGCGCGGTTAGCGACTGAGGACGGCGATAAATGCCTTACAGGTCAGGTGGTACTTAACCATCCAGCGCAGTTGCGGGCTGGGGACAAATACGATTCCTCGTCACATCATCATCAGTTTGCCAGTTTACCCCAGGTGAAATTGCGGATTTCCTTTATGTTGAACAGGAGAGTAGCATCCTCGACTGTGTTTGCTCCCTGTTTGATGAGATAAAGCTGTGGGCGGCCGCTGGTCATAAACCCTCCACCGAGAACAACCGCTAGTGCGCTGCCATCGGGCGTCCAACCAATCGCGTTTTCGACCACCAAATCGCCAAACTTGGTGATTTCGCCTGTGTCAAAGTCCAAGATGGAGATTGTGTAACCAATGGTGCCGCCTCTTCCCGTCAGGAATGCTAGCTTCTTGCCATCAGGAGAAAGCACTGGCTGTACCACATTTACGGACTTTAATGGCTCCATGAGTGATCCAGTTTTTGTGGCGAGGTCGAAAGTGTGCGCACAGCCATTGGCGCATGGACTAGTAGACTTGCTGATCGTCAGAAACGATTTGCCGTCAGGCATCCATAGAATGTCGCCTGGCTGATAGCTGACATATTCCGCGACTAGCGTCTCTTTGCCGGGATCGGTAATGTCAACGGTGTAGATCGTGGACTTGTCTAAGTTGCTTCCTGTGACGACTGTGAAGGCGATTTGTTTACCGTCTGGTGACCATGTCAGACCACGTATTGCTCCTACGAACGTGCCTAACTGTACAGGCTCTGCCCCACCATCAAATGAAGAAATTAGACCCACGCGCAACTGGTTGAAATTCGTGCCTTTCGTGTAAAGAAAAGCAACCTTGGAACCATCCGGTGACAGGACAGGAAGTCTTGCCTTAATACCGTCAGCAAGGAGCGCGACGGCGGTAGTATTGGGAAAAGCAACCGAATAGATCAAGGACTTAAGTCCGTCTTCGAACACAATGCGCCCCGTAGCTCCCTCTACTGGGGTGGCGCTTGGGGTAGCCGTCGGTAAGGGCAAGAAACCGGGCTGTCCTTCCTCGAAGCCGCACAGTTGATTCCAACCCTTCGCCGTCTCTCCGGTAAAAAAATCAACAACGCTGCCGGGTTTCACGAACCACTGGCTTTGCCCTGCTCCACGCAGGACTAGGAACCGACTTTCTGTGTATGTTTCAGTGCCATTGTAGCCATTGCCCAGCTTGGAAATCTCATCAAGCGCCGCACTGATGTCGGCAATTCGCAGTTTCGTCTTCACCGCTGGCGACGTAGCTACACAGTACGCCTCGCCGCTGGCTCCCGGTATGAGTTGTGTTTCGTTGATCGAACCAAGAAACCCCAGACTGAGCTTCAAGGTGAATTCGACATCGCGCTCCAATCTTACCGCCGCGTCAATCGTGTACTCTTGATTCTTAGGATCGAGGCTCTCATTGAGTGCTGTCTGAGCATCTTCGGGTAAGCCCGATGTACTGCTCGGCGTTTCAGTTGGTGGAATAGCAGTAGGTGTTGCAGTTGCTGTTGCCACCTCTTCCGTTGGCTGTGATTGTGGTGGCGTCGCTTGAGCTGCCTCGGGCGTGGACTGGGTAGGTGACGTTGAGACTGAGGTCGCGCTCCCGCCTGATCCACCGCAGGCAGTCAACACAAAACCAAGCGCGAAAATGACAACGATGTGAACGAGTCGAATTGGTGTCTGTAGATGCATACGGGTGACGCGCACATCATCCGCTGCTTGCAGGCACATATGCTGCATCATTTATTCCTTTCTCTATGGAGGATGTAATCCAACAGTAGATGAACAGAAGTGAGTATAAGCGTGGTTTCTGGAAATAAGATGTAATGTTTCTATCAAAGAAAATTTAATAGTGGACTCTCGATCTACTCAACAATACCTCGACCTCATCCGCCGCCTTGATCGCACCGCCAGCCGCGCGGAACGAATCCCCGATCCGCTGCGCCGCCGCCTGATAACTGGCTTCCGTCAGCAAGCGATCTGCCTTCTCGCGGATTGTCGTCGTATTCATCTCCGCTTTTTTCAGCATCAATCCTGCGCCTAACTCCACCACTCGCGTAGCGATCAGCGCCTGTTCAGCCTGCTGTGGAACGAGTAGCAGCGGCACATTCAGGTACAAACCATCATGTACACTGTTCATGCCGCCATGCGTGATGAACAACGCCGCCCGTTTGAGGATTTCCGTCTGCGGAACCCAGGATCGGATCAGCACATTGGCAGGTACTGCGCCGAACGAATCGGGGCTGATCCGATTGCCTGTGCTGATCACCACGAAATAGTCGCTGCCCGTAAACGCTTCGATACACGCCTTGAAGAAGCCCACGTCGTCATTGTTGATCGTGCCGAGCGAGGCATAAATCAAGCGTCGATCCCCGATCTGGTCGAAGGGAAACGAGCTATCATCCGGCGAACCATTCAGCGTCCAGCCCACGAAGCGCACAGAGCTAGACACAGTATCGGCATAGGGCTGGAAGTAAGCCGAACTGTAACTCAGCGAAAGATCGCTCTCGCCGTTGAGGAACTGCGCCATGCCCAGCGGCGGGATGTTGTACTTCTTTCCGAGCGCCCGCGCCCGAATATTCGCCTGTATGCCTTTATCAATACCGCGCAGCATCACACTCAGCAGAAAACTCAACATTTCGCGCTTTAGTAATTCGTTCAGCGGCGGTTTGATCAGGGGCATGAGCGACAGCGATGTCACCGCTGGCAGCTTAGTGATCTGTGATAGCAGAAAACCCCACGTACACATGCCATCAAACATCAGGTAATCGGGTTCTGCGGCACGGGTGATCTCCAGTAGTTCAGGCAAAACTTGTTCTGAAGTGCTGATCAGCGCATCCGCGACTCGCATCGGTACCGCGCCACTCAATCCTTGTGACTCGAAGTAATCATCGGGGATGCTGTTGTACGCTTGAAATTGTGCGCTCGCCGCTTCGATCCCGCTACGATACTTGGGCGTAGCGAAATAAATGATCTGATGTCCGCGTTTGGTCAGTTCCGCGACCAGCGGCAGCGAGGGATTGATGTGTCCGTGTGCAGGAACGTTGAAAAACAGCGCCTTCGGCATCTGCATCTCCATCGAGACACGCCGATTCGATAGTTTACATCGGCGTATCCTGATTATAGAAGCAAATCTCAGGGCTATATGTACTTCAACCGCAACTAAACAGATAAATAGACTTGGTAAACCCACGGAAGTCGGTTAAGAGGAAAAATGAACTCTTGTGAGCCTTCGCAGCGCCCTTTAGGGTGCTTCGTGCTTATAGCACGGTGCTTTAGCGCCGTGTGATCGAACCTTGAGCCACGATCACCAGCACGAGCAGCCGCGCAGCACGATTCCCCAAGATTTGATGACTCCCTCGTCTCCGGGTTCCCCCTCTCCTAATCTGTACTCGGATTGGAGAGGGGGATAGGGGGTGAGGCTAATCACTCAAACTTAAACCGCGAGATACCGAACGCGAAGAACACCACCGCGATCAGCAGCAGCACACCCAACTGCGGCAGAATATCGACTAGTCCGCCGCCATAATAAACCAACTTGGCGAACGCATCCTGCGACCACGCGACGGGTGAGAAATGTCCGATTGTCTGCATCCACTGCGGTACGATGCTCAAGGGCCACCATGCGCCACCAAGCGGAGCCAGCGTCAGCGACAGCAGCAGCGCGATACCTGCCGCTTGCTCCGTTGTTTTAACCAATGTAGAGAACGCCAGCGCTATTGCCGTCACCGCCAGCGTATACAGCATCACGGTAGCGATCACGCCGAGCCAATCACCCCAGCGTACGCCGAAGAATGTCCCCACCGTGATCAGCACCCCGAACATGAACAAACCGAGTACATACCGCGCCAGCAGCTTGCCACCGAGGATTTTCCATTTGGGCAGTGGCATCGTCAGCAAGCGTTGCAGCGTATAAGTCTGCCGTTCCTGAATGAAGATCGTCGCCAAGCCTAGCGCGTTGATCATCACGAACATCGCGCCCATCCCCGGCGCACTCTGACCAAAGGCATTGCCGCTGCTGCTAGCAGTGGCAGTGTTCGTCTGCTCCTCGATCCTCACCGGATCAGTTGCCCAGATGCTTTCCGCCGCTGTGTACACTTGCTGATAGAACGCCGCGCGATCCGCTGCCGCCGGATTCTTCTGCTCCACCGCCACACGTGCCGCGAGGATCGATCCGTTGAGGCGCGTTAATACCGCGTCCACCTTCTCCTGCACGATGGTCGGGGCATTCAAGCCGCCCTTACCCAGCACATCGATCTTGGCACTGCCACCGGATAACAGCGTATCGGTGAAACCAGCAGGCAGTAAGATTGCGCCTGTCGTCGTCGTGCTGTCAATGCGATCTTCCGCCAGTTTCCGCAGATCGGCATCAGCGGCGATATCGCTTAAGCCACAGCCTTCCGCTGCGCTGCCCGCGTTTCGCAGATCGCAGATGATGAACTGTTCGCCACCTTCTTGTTTCAACAGCGTCATAAATCCCGCTGCGTAATCTCCTGCGCTCGGATCGCTGAGAACGTCCACGTAATAGCGCGTTGTGCCGCCACCACCGCCGTTCGCCATGCCGATCACCACCGTCATGATGATCGGTACGATCAGTAAATTAATCCAGATGCTGCGATCCGCGAAAGTCCGGCGCAGATCGTTGAGCGCAATGTTGATGATGTCCCGCATAGCCACTCCTTAAGAGTGCTGAACTGCTGAAAATATGATGAGTGCCCACAATTCCTGATCGCCGCCCCTCGGTTCCCCCTCTCCTAATCTGTACTCGGATTGGAGAGGGGGCAGGGGGTGAGGCTAGCTCGTGCGAATACGCCGATTGAATAGGAAAATAGCGATCCCGAAGCCGACCACGAAGAACACCAGCAGCGCCGCCATATTCGGCAGCACGTCAGCGAGTCCGCCGCCGTTCGCCAGCTTGGTATAACCCTCTACTGCCCAGTAGTTAATAGTGAACTTGGTCAGCGTGCCGAGCACCGGAACTGTCCACACATTGAAAAACGCGCCACCGACTAAGCCTTGCAGGGTCAGGAATGCGCTGCCATAGGTATTCGCCTGTTCCGGTGTGCGTGCCAGCGCCGCGATCAGCGATCCGAGTCCGGTTGCGCCCAGCACCGTGATTACCGTCAGCAGCGCTATTGCCAGCGGATCGTTACCCCATACCGCCTGCTTCGCGCCAAGGATCGGACTCAGCAGCGACATCAGCACGATTAGCACCGAGAGTTGGAATAAGCCGGTGCCGTAAGTTCCAGCCAGCTTACCCGCCAGTACCGTCGATGACGACGTCGGGGAACTGATCAAGCGCTGCAGCGTCCACGCCTTCTGCTCCTCAATGATCGAGGAAGCGCCCCCAAGCATCGTAAAAGTGAGGAAGAATACCGCCATCGAAGGCGCAAAATATTGCAGCGGATTAAAACTGCTTTGCGAATTAGCCGCCGCCTGCGCCGATACTGATACCACGTTGACGCTGATCGGTGGCGTCGCGCCTGCCTGCTGCATCTTCTCCGAAATTTGCTGTGCCTGCGTCTTAAGCAGCGGATCGACTTCTCCGGCGGCGAAGACAGCGACGTTACCTGCCGTGATCTGGTTGACGATGCCGCGCACCACGCTGCTGACGATATTCGCCGTCACCGGAGCACCAGCATCGCGGTACAGCGTGATCGTCGTGCCTGTCGGCTTCTCCATCAGTGGGTTTAGCGAGGCGGAAAAATCCTTCGGGATCAAGATCGCCGCCGTGATCTTGCCCGTGTTCACTGCCTCAATCGCCTGCTCGCGGGTCATCTTCTGCGCTTTGATCAATTTCCACAGCGTATTGTTTGGATCGGGCGTTGTGCCTTCCGTCGGCACGAGGATCGAGCTGATGATGTCGCCGTAATTGAGGCGGCTGATGAAAATTTGCGCTCCTTCGTCCTCATTGACGACAGCAGTTTCGATATTCTGAATTGGCACATCGTTACTGCCGCTGGTGAAACCGCTGAACGCCGCCCCGATGATCGCCGTCAGCGCCAGTGGAGCCGCGATCATGATCAGCAGCAAGCTGCGATCTGTGAACGTGGAATAAATATCTTTCCACGCAATAGTCAGTATTTTTCGTATGTCCATACAATCATTCCCCTAGCGTGTGCGTGTGCAACCGACATCAGCCACTCTTAGCACTTGTAGCACTATCTTCCTCAGCACTCAGCACTCGTTACTCAGCACTCAGCACTAGTCTCTCAGCGCACGCCCCGTGAGCTGCAAGAACACTGCTTCGAGGTTCGGTTCGCGAACTTCCACCGTCTGGATCGAGATGCCGTTATCATCTAGTGTCTTGATCACCTGAGGCAGCGCAGCGCGACCACGCCCCGCTAGCACACGCACCGTATCAGAACCACCATCCGCCAGTGTCACCCCGTCGATCCCCGCCACACCATGCAGCAGATCAACCGCCTTCGCCGCCACCTCACCGACCTTGATTAGCAGCACGTCTTTCTCGCCCACCTTCAGGATCAGATCGCCCTGCTTGCCCAGCGCGATGATCTCGCCATGATCGATGATTCCCACGCGATCACTAAGTTCTTCTGCTTCTTCAATGTAATGGGTCGTGTACAGCACCGTCATGCCTTGCTGGTTCAGGCTCTTGACGGTGTCGAGGATATTGCGGCGGCTCTGCGGATCGATGCCCACCGTCGGCTCATCCATGATCACCAGTTCCGGCTTATGCAGCAGTCCCACGCCAATGTTGACCCGCCGCTTCATGCCGCCGGAATACGAATCGACGCGCTCTTTCTGCCGATCTCGCAGCCCGATCACTTCCAGCACATCGTCGCAGCGTTTCGCCAATTCTGTGCCGCCTAATCCGTACATCTTGCCGAAGAATTCGAGGTTTTGCCGCGCCGATAGCTGCGGATACAGCGCGATCTCCTGCGGCACCACGCCCAGCATCCGCTTAACGGCAATCGGATCGCGGATGATCGAGTGCCCGCCGATGCTGACATCGCCTTCGGTGGGTGCCAGCAAGCCGCACATCATGCTGATGGTTGTGGTTTTTCCTGCGCCGTTCGGTCCGAGCAGACTGAAAATTTCACCGCGCTCAATGGTCAGATTGACGCCCTTAACGGCATACTGCCCTTCTTTCTGACCGGCAGTTGGCGCGTAACGCTTTTTGAGATTGCGGATTTCGACAATTGGTGGCATGGTTTTAGAAGTCCTTCTGAGTACCAGACCTAAAACTGTTTACGGATAGGGATGTTCGGCGGTTGCGCCGCCACGTAAGATTATTGGGGATTTTAGCAGCGATAACACGCTGTACTTGCAGGGCATCTGGAGTTGTAGAGGTGGCAGGTATGACTGATCAGCAGCAAGCAGTAGAAGCAGCACCAGCATCGACATCAACACCCAAAGCGCCGCCACCGAACGACACCACCATTATGATCCTTGCCGCTGCGTCGGCTGTCGTCGTTGGCATCGTGGTGATCGCTCTGCTGGTGCTGGTGGTGGTCAGCCAGACGGGCAGCAAATCGGAGATCAATGCCAACAGTCCCACCGGACCCTATAACACGCTGGCGCGCCCCGTCCCCATCGCCACCACTGTCTACGAACTGCTGCCCACCTATGTCGGTGATTTCACCCTCACCGATGTCAGTGGATCGCTGGAAGCAGGCTACACGGCACATTATCAGTTTAGCGGGCAGACACTGCAAATTTCGGGACGACAAGCGGTCAATGTCCCCGCCGCCCAATATGCCGTCGATCTGATCCGGCAGGCGCGCGGACCAGCCTCCGAAGCGGAACGGATCATCGGCAGCGACTATGGCAAGAGCTACTACCTCGACGTGAAACCAAATGATGTGCGTTTTGCTTGGAGTAGAGAGCGCTGGTTCTTCGACATCCAAACCGACTCGCTGGAAACGCTGACCGCCTTCATGGTGCAGTTCCAGTTTTGATCGGGAGCTAACGGCTCTAACGCTCGAATAAGGTAGTTGATGACAGGCATGCTAGTGCTTTTATCAGCCTATGCTTGTTGGTCTGCCCACATTTACACGGGGTGAACTACTATTGTCGGTGTGAGGCATTCCGTAACCTTGTGCAGCAGACCAAATTTCGCTGGAACTATTGCTTGATTTATAGCGTGCTCAGGTAGTTGTACGGATAGGGCAGTGTTTTGGCACTAGCCTTATTCAACCGTTCCATCTGATCAGTGCTGAGTGACCAGCCTGTCGCACCCATGTTATCCTCGAACTGTGCCATTGTGCGCGCCCCGATGATCGGCGCGGTAACGCCGGGACGCTGTAGCAGCCAGTTTAATGCCACCTGCGCCACCGATTTGCCCGCTTCCTTGCCCACCGCCTCCAGCGCATCGATCACGCCCCATGTATGCTCGTTGCCGTAAACACTCCAGCCTTCCGTCCAGCCCCGACGTTCTGCCTCCTCAACGCGCGTGCCTTCGGGTGCAGCCGACATGCCGCGCTGATACTTGCCACTGAGCCAGCCGCCGCGCAGCGGACTCCACGGGATGATGCCCAAACCTTCGTTCAGGCAGATGGGCATAAGCTCCCATTCCAATTCCCGATCCAGCAAGTTGTACAGTGGTTGTAGGCAGGTGAACTGCTCCCATCCCATCTGCTTGCTGATGTCGATTGCCTTCTGCAACTGCCAGCCGCTGAAGTTGCTAACGCCCAGATAGCGCACTTTGCCATCGCGCAGCAAGCCGTCCAGCGTCCGCAGCGTTTCCTCAATCGGCGTGTAGGGGTCCCACATGTGAACCTGATACAGATCGAGGTAATCCGTACCGAGGCGGCGCAGGCTGCCTTCCACCGCGTCAAGGATATGCTTACGACTCAAGCCCGCGTTATTTGCACCCTCACGCGTACCCCAGCGCACTTTAGTGGCGATCACCAGTTCGTGACGCTGTTTGCTCTTAAGCCAGCGACCCAAAATCTCTTCCGAGACGCCCGCGCTGTAGGCATCCGCCGTGTCAATGAAGTTGCCGCCCGCCTCCACGAAGCGATTCAGCATCTCATTGCTGATGTCCTCGGTGCTTTCGCGCCCGAAGGTCATGGCTCCGAGGCACAGTTCACTAACCGAGAGTCCTGTCTTGCCCATTCGACGAGTATTCATTATGCGGTTTTCCTTTCAGAGAAGTGCGAAAAGCTTTACCTCACCCCTTTCCCCTCTCCGTCAACGGAGAGGGGATGCAGGATGGTTGCTTGGTAGCTTAATGCTTGCTGGTTAGAATGTGGCAATGCTGAGGGCAGTTACCACGCATACGCTTCTGGTGCAGTGCCGCCCGGACCGGGGAAGATGTCATCAATCGTCTTCAACTGCTCCGGCGTCAGCTTGATCTCCACCGCGCGCAGACTGCCGGTGAACTGATCCAGCGTGCGTGGACCGATGATCGGCGCGGTGACCACTTTGTTGTGCAGCAGCCATGCCAGCGCTACGGCAGCGGGCGCTTCCCCTAGCTCCGCACAGAATTTTTCCCAGCGTTCCAACTGCGGGCGATACTTTTCGATCTTTTTCTGTTGATCTTCACTGGCGCGGCGACCTTCATTCGCTTTTTGCAGCGCCCCGCCGAGAATCTGCGACAGCGGACTCCACGGGATGATCCCGACGCCATACGCTTCGCAGGCGGGCACGACTTCCAGCTCGATGGTGCGCTCCAGCAGATTGTACAGGCTCTGCTCGGAGACCAAGCCGAGGAAGTTACGGCGCTTGGCGGCTTCGTTCGCCTGTACGATATGCCATGCGGCGAAATTACTGCTGCCCACGTAGAGCACTTTGCCCTGTGTCACCAGCACTTCCATCGCCTGCCAGATTTCATCCCACGGCGTGTTGCGGTCAATGTGGTGCATCTGATACAGATCGATGTGATCGGTTTGCATCCGGCGCAAACTACCCTCAACCGCCCGCTTGATATTGAGCGCGGAGAGGCGGTTCTCGTTGGGCCAATCGCCCATCGTGCCGTAAACTTTGGTAGCGATGACCACCTTTTCGCGGCGTCCGCCACCCTGCGCGAACCAGCGCCCGATGATGTTCTCGGTGACACCTTCGCCTTTCTTGCGCCCGTAGACGTTAGCGGTATCGAAGAAATTGACGCCGTTTTCCAGTGCGCTGTCCATAATCTGATAGGCGTCAGCTTCGCTGGTTTCGGGACCGAAGTTCATGGTTCCCAAACACAACTGACTGACCTTCAAGCCGGTGCGCCCTAAAAAGTTGTACTCCACTGTTCTAGACTCCTAATAACTAGCGAAAACTAGTGAACTGGCTAATGAGGCAACCCTTAACGAACTAACACGCTGTCGATCTGCTGCATCTGGTCTGCTGTCAGCGGACCAAACTTCATCGCGCCGACGTTCTCATTCACCTGTGCGACGGTCTTGAAGCCGGGGATCGGGATGGTCAGCGGGCTGCGTGCCCACAACCACGCCAGCGCTCCCTGCGCTAAGCTGCGTCCGCCGCTGGTCAAAATCTCGCGCACGGCTTCCAACTGCTTCAGGTAGACAGGATTCGGCTTGCCATCCTTAAATAACTGCATCCATGCGGGGCTGTTTTCACCACGCACATCGTTACCGGGCAAGGTGCTATTGGCGCTGTATTTGCCTGTTAGCAGTCCCATCGCCAGCGGACCGCGATTGATCGCCGCTAGATTGAACTGTTCGCACACCGCTTTCATCTCCGCTGCATCTTCTAGCACGTTCCAATTCACCTGAACCGCCGCGCAGTGTTCGCCTTCCGCGAAGAGGCGGGCGCGTGCCGGATCGTCGGTGCTCCAGCCATAGGCACGGATTTTGCCCGCCTTGACCAGTTCTTCCAGCGTCTCGCGCACTTCCGCCGCCTTATCCAGATCGTAACCGCCAAGGTGCAGTTGATAGAGATCGATGTAATCGGTTTGCAGGCGCTGTAACGAGGCATCGCAGGCTTGGCGGATGTAGGCGGGCGAAGCATCAGCCCCTAATCCTTGCTTGGTCACCGGATCGAAGGTGTTGCCGAACTTGGTGGCGATCACTGCTTTGTCGCGGCGACCTTTCAGTGCTTCACCGAGTACTTCCTCGCTGTGCCCTGTGCCATAAACATCAGCGGTATCGAAGAAGTTGACGCCCAATTCCAAACCGCGATGGATGCCGCGCGTGGTTTCACTGTCATCCACATCGCCCCAGCCAACCGCCTTATCGCCGCGCCAGAACGGACCGCCCATCGCCCAGCAGCCCAAGCCCATTGCGCTGATCTGGATGCCGGAACGTCCCAGTGCGCGGTAAAAAACAGTTGTTGATGTCGCGTCGGTCATGAAAAATGCTCCTCAAGATGAATATTCAAAGGCAGATCATGCGTCCATCATTATGAACGCGCAGTCAGCGAAGGTAAGGCAGACACAGAACGATGGCGCTGGAGGGCGAGGTGGCGTGCTGAGTTAGGGTGTCAGTTTAAGCTATCAGATCAAGATCGTGGCGCACAGGGATCGTCTTGCGCTTGATCCTGCGCCTGCTCGTTGATGATGGTCGAATAAATGTCGATCTTGAAATGGATGATTTTCAGGTTGGCGTTCAATTCCTCCATGTGTCGTTCCACTTTGTCGCGCAGCGCCTTGAGCATCTCTACCCGTTCGCGCAGCGTGGCGTCGCCCTGCCGCTGCAATTCGGAGTAGCGCTGCATTTCCTGTATGGACATGCCAGTGGAACGCAGTTTGGTCAGGAAGTCTAGCCAACCAATATCGTTCTGCGTGTAGCGGCGATGCCCATTATCCGCCCGTTCAATCGAGTGGATCAAGCCTACGCGCTCATAGTAACGCAGGGTATGCTCACTCAGTCCCGTTGCCTCGGCAACCTGCTGAATGGTCAGCAGTACCTGCTCGTTGCTTGCGGCGGGAGCAGCTACTGGCGCTGGAACAGCAGAAACTGTCTTTGTCGCTGTTCTGGTCGAAACGGTGTTAGGAGTAGTCGTAGTCATGGTATTTGTAGTCATAATTGGAGTGTACAACTTAGAGTGTACTCTAAGTCAAGACCCCAATTTTGCCAAAAACTAGTGCTGAGTAACGAGTGATGAGTTGGAAAGTTGTACTCGCTTACTGGCTTTAACTTTGAACTTGCAACTTTCAAACTTTGAACTCGGCAGCGCCAGCGCGCCCCTGTACCTTTACGCTGGTTCGGATAGCAGACTATAATCGCGGCGAAATTATCCCAACAGTGAGATCAAGATGAGCGATCAGAAGCGCGTGAAGTTCGATTTCGAGATCGAATTCAGTAACGGCGGTGGCATTCAAGGGCAAGATTTCCGGCTCGATATTGACGGCGAAAACATCAGTGATCAGGCGCTTGCTGATTATCTTGTGCGCGATATGCGTCTGCTGATGGTCAGTGCGGTACACATCCTCAACAAAACGATCATCACCGAGCCGCACAAGCGCCGCGATGATCAGAGTCAGCTTGATCGTGGTCAGACGTGCATTGATTGCAGTCATGTGGTCGAAGATGGCTTGATCACCTACAAGGGCTTGCCCGCACCGATCATCTGCGACTACCTCAGCCGTGAGGAATCGCGCAAACGCTACGCCGCAGGCACAGAATTTCAGATCGGCAAGATTGAAATGGTAGCGAACACAGGCACGTACATCGACAGCCCCTTTCACCGCTACGAACACGGTAAGGATTTATCCGAGCTGCCGATGACCTCCATCGCCAATCTGGATGGTGTCATGCTGCGCCGGACAATACGATCCGGCAGGGCGATCACGCGGGCAGATTTTGCCGACATCGAAGTGCGCGGTAAGGCGGTGCTCGTCCACACGGGTTGGGATCAGCATTGGAAAACGGACGCCTATTTCGAGGGGCATCCCTATCTGACCGCCGACGCCGCTGATTTTCTGGTGCAGGCAGGCGCGACGCTGGTGGGCATCGACTCGATGAACATCGACAACACCGATACAGGCGAACGTCCTGTTCACAGCACGCTGCTCGGCGCGGACATCCCGATTGTGGAGCATCTGTGCGGCTTGGATCGCCTGCCGGATAGGGGATTCAAGTTCTTCGCCGTGCCAGTGAAGGTTAAGGGCATGGGCACATTCCCGATCCGCGCGTTTGCGTTGGCGTGATGACGGTGTATCAAATACGAGAGCATTAGGCTCTAAGCACGAAGCCCGTTTAACGGGCTTCAATGAACTTTTCTGCATTTCGCAAATAATGGAGAAAGGTTAGGAGGCTACAATTCAAAAACAATTTTCGCAAAAAACCAGATTCCAGAAAATCCAAAGGCAATACCCAGGAAAATTAATCGCTTCCTTAATTCGATCCATCGTTTTTCTGTTAGAACTGTACCCGAATTGAGATAGCGACTAGCCCAATAGTTTCTTAATCGATCAGAGTTTCTATACGCTCTCCATCCAATGAAAGTTGGATAGAAGAAGAAATAGACAAAGAGAATTATTAGCCCCAATTTCAGGAAATTCTCGTTCATAATTCATTGTGCACTATTCAATGAACTGACTCATTATTGCTCAACAGTTTAGTCTCGCGTTTGCCGTCGCCGCTGATTGAAAATTTCGTACAGCATCACGCTGGTCGCTACCGCCAGATTGAGCGAATCACTGCGACCAACCATCGGAATCCGCGCCATCTGATCGCACAGCGGCAGCAATTCCGGCGCTAATCCCTGCCGTTCGCTGCCCATCATCAGGATCAGCGGCGAGGGGTAGCGAATATCCTGATAATCCGCTGCCGCCTTGTCCGAGGTGCCGATCACAGGGACGTTGATGCGCCGTTTCCACGCAGCAAACGCCGCGAAATCCGCGCGGATCAGTCCCAGCGAAAAGACTGCCCCCATACTTGCCCTGATCGCCGCCGGATCATACGGATCGGCGCTGTGACCGAGCAGCATCAAGCCCTTCACCGCCACCGCGTCCGCCGTCCGTAAGATCGTGCCGATATTGCCGGGGTCTTGCGCCGAGTCCAGCGCGATCCACAGATCGCCTTCACGCAGAGTCAGGGAGTCCAGCAAGTCCCAACGTTGGCGGATCACTGCGCCGATCCCCTGCGGACCATCTTTGGCGGAGATGCTCTCGAACACGCCCGCGCTGACCTCGATCACGCTGACATTGCGCCGCTGCTGCTGCCGGATCAGATCGTGAGCGAAGTCGCTGGTCAGCAGATCGGGCGCGACGATCAGGGAGTCGATCTGTGCGCCCATTTGCACCGCCTCGCCTACGATGCGGATTCCCTCGATGAAGGTTAAGCCGCTGTCGTCGCGTTCACGGCGATTCTTCAGCGCACGGATGCGTTTAATGGTGGGATTGGAGGAATTGGTGAGCATAGCAGCAGTATAGCGCTTATCTCAGTAACGTTCATTCACAGGAGTTTGATGCACTGGGTGAATTGCTGGTTAGTCCTCTAGCAACAAATCATTAGATTCTTCCAGCAGCAGGATGACCGCGCTGAGTCTTTCTTTGGGAACCGTATCGCCCTGCTCAATCAAGTTGGCGATGTATCGTTGTATCGCTTTGCGGATGTTGCGGATTGCCTCGTGTTGAGTGCGCCCCTCGCTCTGACAGCCCGGTAAACTGGGGACTTCTGCCAACCAATTACCGAATTCATCCTCATAAATCACAACCTGACGCATTGGTGTGCATCCTCATCACTAGTTGATGCCATCAATGCGCCAAGTATAGCATGGCAAATCCTGTCCACCGCACCAACTAGAATGCTGATGGACAGGACTGCCACATTACCGTAACTGCCGTCAGCCTGAGCAATGGCTCGACAGCGCTGGAGTCCCCTAGGGGCTTCGTTCAGCCCGGCAATTCATTGCCGGGATCATCTTACTCCACCTTCTTCACCCTGATCGGTATTCCTGAATCCATTGTCCACGCCAGCGCAATCGCATCCGTCGGATCGACAGCGATGATTAGCGCAGTGGACGGATCGCAGTGGCTTGACAAAGATGGCGGCTTCGTCGCGTAGATTATGTTGGGATAAGCAGTGGCGACTACTGCGATGGGTACAACCGTCGAGGGCGGCATTACTGTCACTGTCCCCGTCGGCGCGATCACGACACCATCTTTGCAGAAGTTATCGGGCAGTTGGGTACTCAGCAAAATGGCATGGAATGTCGTCGTTGCTTCACGAACAGCGCTCGGCGTTGATGCTGGCGCTACGGCGACCACCGTTGGCGCGTGAAACGTCGGCGTTACCGGCGCGGCATACGTTGTATCAAGTTCAACGTACAAGTACGTCACCGTGAGTTCTAACTGATCGCCATATTTCAGCACCGAGCGCGTCTGCAAGCCGCTGTGGAAGATCACCAGCGCGACTTTGCCTGTAGGGATCACGACACCTGCGCTGGGCGTCAGTTGTACGATCTGCGGTATAGGCGTTGGCGTAGCCGCTGCTGGTGCATTCTTCACTACCTGATCGGAGTTCAGGATCGCCGCTGCGAACTGTGCCACTGCTGGCGTGGGGATCGCACCGCCGACGCGCAGCACCACCGCCGTCTGATCCTTCACAAATGCAAGCCACCGGATGTCATCAACGCTGGCGATCCGCACGATCAGCGTTCCCGCTGACACTTGAGCCGCCTCACTCAGATCGGTTTGCGACATCGCCGCGATCTGATCTGGCGGGAAGCCTGCTATTGTCAGGATTTGCGTGGCGTCTTGTCCTTGCCACATGGTCAGCCCCGCCATGATCTTTGTTGGATCGGTGCTATACAGGAAATCCTGCTGCACCATGCGCTCATCCGCTACATATTGCGGGAACTGCGGCACTTGAAAATTCTCGCTGCCAAGCAGTCCCAAGCCGTTCAATACCTCATCCGAGGGGAAGTACAGCGAGAACGGTGCTTGCTCTGCCAGTTCCTGCCATGCCGCTTGCACGCCAGCATAAGTCACCTGTCGCCGTCCGGGCAGATAAACAAACAAACTCGGATCGTTCTCCACGTTCGGCTCAAACGATTGGAAGCGCCAACTGGAGATCGTCACCTGCGACTCTAGCCAGCGTTCGCCCGCCAGCGGGATCAGCGTATTCCGATCCAGCCACAGCAGATTATCGCCTTCGTACAGATAGCCCGGCTGATGCTCCGTTGGGATGATCCCGCGCCGGGTAAGGATCGTGGTCGCGCGCCCCATAATCTCGCCCTCGCCCTTGATCTGAAGCTGCTCGTAGCCATCGCCGTAGCGCAAATGGATCGCTGCTTCTGAACTATCCTTGCTAGGCGTCAATTGCAGTGTAGTCATCAAGCTGCCGAGATAAGAGATCAGTGGTGATTTCAAACTGGTGTCGATCACCGCTTGATACAGCACCGAGCCATCTTCCACATTCACGTAAGTGGCACGTCCGCCGTTCACGATCATGATCTTTTCCGGCTGCGGGCAGCGCTGGAAGGATGGACCATCAAGCGCGGCGAGTCCGCCAACTCTGCGTGCGCCCGCATCGCTGTACAGAATCGGCGCTAAGGCGCAGGTGCGGTAAAACTCCAAGCGCAGTTGATCTGGCTGTTGATACCAGACATAGATTTGATAATTCACAAAAGGTTCGCCGCCGCGCGATGGCTTGATAGCGACCTCATCAATATTCGTCAGACGTGCCAGCATCATGCCGCGATAACTGTGCAGCGCAGTGGATGGCGCGACTGTTGGCGTCCCTGTGCTGGCAGCGAAGGGATTGCGCGGCGGCAGATTCAGCAGCACGCCGAACACCGCCACGATCAACACGACGGCGCTTAAGGTCAGCCAACCTAAATGACGGTTAGCAGATCGATATGGCTTGAGGCGCAGCCGCAGCCGCGACCACAGATCGGCGCGTTCAGGGATCGCTTCACGGGCGATCTCGTTGAACAAACGGTGTAACTTCTCTTGATCACTCATGATCTCACTCATCCTCGTCCGGTTTCGTGCCGAAAGGGGCGCAGCAGTTCACGCAGCCGTTTCCGCGCCGCGTGCAGCCGCCATTTGATCGTCCCTTGCGGCGCGTCTGCTTGTTTGGCGATCTCTGCTTCAGACATGTCCAGAAAGTAGTGCTGTACGACGGCGGCGCGTTGTTCGGGGGAAAGCTGACCGAGTGCCGTCCATAATTGATCTTTCGTCTCGGCGGCATCTAGCGCCTCGGCGGGCGCGGGCAACCGTTCGTGCGCCTCATCCATCGCCACGCTGCGCTGATCGCGCTGTGCCTGCTTGACCGCGCGGTTGATCACGCCGCGCAGGAAGTAGGGAGCGAAAGGACGTGCCTGATCGAAGCTGCCGATGCTGTCGATCAGACTGAGGAAGCAGTCTTGCACCACATCCTCGGCGGCAGCGCGATCCCGCAGGATCAGGTACGCCGTCCGCAGCGCCCGCACCTGATGCAAGCGCACCAGCGTTTCCAGTCCGCTGATCTCGCCCGCCTTCAACTTGCTGATCGCATCCTGTTCGCTTACCGTCACATCATTCCCCCTGATCGCGCCGTTACATGAGTAATATCCTGAATGATGGTAAAAGGTTGGGTACTCGGTGAAGATAGTGCTGAAGTGTTCACAGTGCCACAAGTGCTGAGTAACGAGTAACGTGTGATGAAGGGGTGCAAGCCCCTGATATGCGAGTTCAGTAGCGGTCACACCCTTCTCCTAACGCACTTCAGTGGGTTTACCGAGTGTTGTAGCCGGAGGTTTAACCCTCCGGTCTACTTACGCCCCTTGATTAACGCCGGACAAGCCTTTTAGCTCCGGGAATCTGTCTGACCCTCGAGGCAACCCATTGAGGGTTGGGTAAGATTAGCGATCCGCCTCTGATTCAAGCTATCATTCGTACTGGCGGTATGCGCGGCTCCATTATTTAATTCGCCCTCACCGCTACCCCACTCTATGCGGGTCACGCCGCGCAGGAGTCAAATACGCCCATGTCCATGCTGGCAGTTGTCAATGCAGACGGTAACATCGCCTTGTATGACGCGAACGGACAGAATCCACGTGCGCTGACCAGCGATGCCGCGCCGGGATTGCGGGTTTATCAGTGGCCCACGTGGTCAACGGATGGGCGCTTGGCGTTCTTCGGCGCAAGCGCTGAACCAGCAAACTCCTACAGTCTGGGAGTCTTCATTGCCCGCGATCCGCTGACTGGCGTCTATACCACCGCCTATACCTCGCCAGATGAGGTCTACACCTATGCCTACTGGTCAACGGGCGATTGCGCGGCTGGCGACTGCCGCGTGCTGGCGCTGTTGTTCACGCCGGAGAGTGGCAGTTCACTGGCGCTACGCATGATCCGCGACAATCAGGGCGTGCTCACCAACCTGATCGCTGGACGTGCCGCGCCGTTCTACTATTCCTTTTCACCTGACGGCAAGCAGATGTTGTGGTTCCGCATGAACAGCCGCTTGGAATTGTTCAACGTCGATGAGAACAGCATCAGCGATACCTTGCAGGATATTCCGGGACAATTCGCCTCTCCCATGTGGTCGCCCGTCGATGATCGGATACTGTTCGGTGTACAAAGCACCGATCCCGCGCAAACTGATCTCGTGATCGCGCAGGGCAGTAATCGCCGCGCCATCGTCAGCGGGATCGAGGGATCACTTGCTTTTGCGTGGTCGCCCGATGCCAGCAAGATCAGTTACGCCGCGACGGGCGGCAAACTGACCGTGATCGACATGTCCGGCAAAGTGATCGCAACGGCGAAAGAAAGCAACGTGATCGCGCATTTCTGGTCGCCGTTAGGGGATAAGATCGCCTTCATTACACTGAACCGCGAACAGCCCGGATTGAACGCGCGTTATCATCCCAACGGACGCACCGCCGCCGCTGGCACGCAAACGCCTACGCTGACGTGGTTCGTCCTCGACCTGACTAGCAATACGACCACTGCCTTAGTCGATTTCTTCCCCACGCGCGACATGATCTACTACTTGAACTTCGCCGATCAGTTCTCGCGCAGCCATTCCTTGTGGTCGCCCGATGGTCGCTATCTGGTCTACGGCTCGGCATCCAATGGCACGGATCAGGTGCTGCTGGTTGAGGCGATCACTGGCGCTGTTACCAATGTAGCGGAAGGCACGCTCGGCGTGTGGAGTTGGAAGTAGGATAAACTAGTTAGG
This sequence comes from Anaerolineae bacterium, assembly GCA_019637555.1. Classification (GTDB taxonomy): domain Bacteria; phylum Chloroflexota; class Anaerolineae; order Aggregatilineales; family UBA2796; genus JAHBVK01. Next base: position 26,883 of record JAHBVK010000017.1, on the reverse strand, counting down.
GATGAGATGGGAGATAGCTAATGGTAGCTAATACACTTAAAGACCAGTTGATTAGCGCGATCAATAATATGACACCTGATCAACAGCAAGAACTGTTGGAATATGCTACCGACATCTTAGCGCCTGAAGGAATACCTGCGCGTGCATTTCTTGATCGTTTGCGCGCAGTAAAGATCGATCCAGCCGATTTAGCGATCATGAAACAAGCTGCTGAAGAAGACTGCGAGAGGATCGATTTGGATGAGTGGCAGTAATTATCTACTCGATACCAGTATCGTGATTGATGCGCTGAACGGCGACAGTTCTATTCAACAACACTTGGAGGAAACCGATAGTCGGATTTTCATGTCTGTAATCGTGATTGGCGAACTGTTCTTCGGAGCATACAAATCAGGACGAGTTCAGGTCAATCTAGAAAGTATTGCGACACTCCTAACGGACTATCGAGTTTTAGGCTGCAATCAGTTAACATCGCAGCACTATGGGCAGATCAAACAGCAATTGATGGCGAAAGGTCGCCCAATCCCTGAAAATGATATATGGATAGCGGCAACTGCGGTTCAGCACGACTTTACGCTGGTTACGCGGGATGCCCATTTCTCCGAAATCACGGGGTTACTTATTGAGCAATGGTAACCCTTGATACTTTTTATGCGTGACGAGGTAATCAATGACGCAATCTGATCCACAACAACTCGCTGCCACCATCAAAACGAAAGTCGATTTGCAGCGCGACAAGATCATCCAGTTCCTGCGCGATCTGTGCGCCATCCCCAGCTACGACAGCAAGATCGGGGAAGTGGGCGAACGGGCAGCACGGGAGATGCGCGAACTCGGCTTTGACGATGTTTGGTTCGATAGAATGGGCAACATCGTCGGGCGCGTCGGCAACGGTCCGGTGAAGGTGGTCTACGACAGCCACATCGACACCGTTGGCATCGGCAATCCTGATCAATGGGAGTGGGATCCGTTCAAAGGCAAGATCGAAGACGGCGTATTTTACGCGCGTGGCGCTTGCGACGAGAAGGGCAGCACCCCCGGCATGATCTACGGCATCGCGCTGGCACGCGATCTCGGACTGCTGGATAACTACACCATGTACTACTTTGGCAACATGGAAGAATGGTGTGACGGCATCGCGCCCCATTCCTTCGTGGAGACGGAAGGTATCCGCCCCGACTTCGCGGTGATCGGTGAGCCGACGCGGATGCAAGTCTATCGTGGTCACAAGGGGCGCGTGGAGATGAGCATCACGGCGACGGGAAAGAGCGCCCACGCTGCCAGCAATCATCTCGGTGATAATGCGATCTACAAACTGCTGCCAATCATCAGCCGCATCCGCGATATGGAACCAGAACTCGGTGATGATCCCTTCCTCGGTCATGGCAAGATCACGGTATCGGATATGACCGTCAAGACGCCCTCGATCAACGCCGTGCCCGACGAAGCCACGATCTATATTGATCGGCGCATGACCTTCGGTGAATCCCCGGAAACGATCATGCAGCAGATGCAGGCTGTGATCGGTGATCGGACAGACATCAAGTTGAAGCTGCTGTTCTACGATGATCCGAGCTACACCGGATTCGTGTTCCCCGTCGATAAAATCTTCCCTTCATGGGCACTGCCAGCCGATCACGCCTTCGTACAGGCGGGACAGCGCACACTGGAACTGCTTAACGGATCAGCGCCGGAGACGGGTAAGTGGAATTTCTCCACCAACGGCATCTACTGGATGGGCAAAGCGGGCATTCCCAGCATCGGATTCGGTCCCGGCGATGAGATTCACGCGCACACGGTCATCGATCAGGTCAAACTGAACGATGTGGTCGATGCCACCAAGTTCTACGCGCTGCTGCCCGCGCTGATGGACTAATCCTCGACGTGCGATTTGCGAGAAGGCGCTGGCTGCGACTGCTGTTGTTCGCCAGCGTCAGTCTGCTGATCGGCGCTGCGGTGGTCACGTTCGCATTGGGCTGGCGACGCGGGTTGAAACTCGTTTATCCGCTTCGCAGTCCGATTTGTTGCCAGACGCCCGCTGATTACCAGCTAGAGTATCAGGATGTGGTGATTGAAACTGCTGATGCGCTGAAACTGCGCGGTTGGTACATCCCCGCCAAAAATCGGGCAGCTATCATCGTGGCGCATGGCGCTGGCGGCAATCGTGTGGCAGTGCTGCCCTTCGCCGCGATCTTGGCGCGGCACGGCTACGGCGTACTGTTGATCGATCTGCGCGCACATGGCGACAGCGACGGTACTGTGTATGCCTACGGTTGGCGCGACATCATCGCCGCTGCCGACTTTCTAAGGAATCAGACTGATATTGATCCCAAGCGCATTGGTGCGTTAGGATTTTCGCTTGGTGGTGTCGCGGTTCTAGAAGGCGTGGCACACGATTCGGCAATCGCGGCGGTCATCTCCGATGGTGCGGGCGCAGTTCGGCTAGAGGATTTTCCGCCGCGCCGTCGCTTGATCGATTGGTGGTTTTGGTTTTACGATCTAGGCAACGAGCAAGCGATCCTGCGTGAAACTGGCGAGTGGGATAAAGCCTCAATGCGGCAGACTGTCGCGGCGATCAGTCCCCGTCCGCTGTTCTTGATCGCCGCAGGTGCGGCTGACTCCGCGTCTGCGGTGGAAGCGGAGATCAATCAGCACCTCTTTGAGGCGGCTGGCGGAGAGAAGCAGCTATGGAGCGTCCCTAATGCGATCCACACCACAGGATTTGCGATAGAGCCAGTAGAATACGAGCGTCGCATCGTTGCTTTTTTCGATGATGCGCTGCTGAGATAGTAGTGGAATGGAGGTGCGAAGATGGCGGATGTACCCGATAAGGTACTGTTAACAGGCGACGATCTGCTGAACATGCCCGCGACGGATGAGCGCCACGAACTGATCGAGGGGGAGTTAATCACGATGCCACCGCCGGGAAGTCCACACGCGCGGACTCAAATTAGTTTTGGAGCTGTGCTCTGGCTCTATGAAAAAAAGTCGGGCTTCGGACGAGCATTTGGTGATAGCGGTTACCACACGCGCGGTGATAACCAGACTGTTCGTGCGCCGGATGCTGCGTTCATCTCCTATGCGCGATTGCCAGCGGATCAACAGTTGGAAGGCTACCTCAAGATTGCGCCAGAGCTAGTCGTCGAAGTGATCTCACCCAATGACAGCGCCAAGGATGTCGAGGCGAAAGTCCTCGAATGGCTAGAGTTCGGCGTGGCGATGGTACTCCTTGCTTATCCCGGCACACAGCGCATTCATGTCTACACTGCGCCTGAAGAAGTAAAGATTTACAAGCGCACAGATACGATCAGCGGTGGCGATGTGCTGCCGGGATTAGAAATCAAGGTTCAGGATATTTTCTAAGACAACCGGCTCGTGATCACCACGAGGTCAAGCCGATGATGTTGCCGTCAAGGTCTTTGAAGAAGGCATAAGCGCCCATCCCCGGAATATCGACGCGGGGGACGACCACCGAACCGCCAAGTTGTTCCGCCTTCTTCAGATCGGCATCGACATCGGGACTGTGAACGTAAAATGCCACGACGCCGGGACGTTCCGGCGTTGATTGCAAATAGCCAAGAGCGACATTGCCCGCGCTGGATGTGCTGTAATTCGATTCGGGATAATCTTGATGTTCCCAACCAAACATCTCGTTGTAGAATTTAGCGGTTGCCTGTCGATCTTTGGCGGGGATGTCAATAAGGGTAATGGTGCGATTAGTCATCAGAAAGTCCTCTTAAAGACACAGTATATGAACAGGCGTTCTATATACTAAGTGATATACGTTAGTGAGTCAATACAACTAGAGAGGTGTTCCAACAATGCAGACTCATCTTCGTGGACGTGACATGATCACTGAGCAGGAATGGACAATGGACGAACTCGATACCGTGTTCGACGTTGCTTGGGAACTGAAGCGCCAGCGTGCGCTCGGCACTCCCCATCCGATCCTGCTGCACAAGACGCTGGCGATGCTGTTCTTCTTCACCAGCACGCGCACACGCGGCAGCTTTGAAGCGGGCATGGCGCAGCTTGGCGGTCACGCCGCGTTCATCGACAGCGAGACGACGCAAATCTCGCACGGCGACACCGCCAAAGAGATCGGTGAGATTTTCGGGCGCTACTTCGACGGCATCGCTATCCGCCAATGCGATTGGGACTTCGGCAACAAGTACATCCGCGAAGTGGCAGAAGCCAGCCGTGTGCCGATCTTGAACATGCAGGACGACGTATATCATCCCTTCCAGATTCTTGCCGACGCCATGACCATCATGGAGAAGTTCGGACGCAACAATCTGAAGGGCAAGACGATCAACGTCAGTTGGGCATATGCCGCCAGCTACCAGAAGCCGATCTCCGTGCCGCAAAGCCTGATCCTGCTGATGACCCGCTTCGGTATGAATGTGCGCCTGACTCACCCGCCTGAGTACAAGCTGATGCCGGACATCGTGCAGCAAGCACAGGATAACGCCAAGAAAAGCGGTGGCAGCCTAGAAGTACTCCACGATTTCGATGAAGGCTTCAAGGGCGCGGATATTGTCTATCCCAAGAGCTGGGGCGCGCTGCTAACCACCACCGATAATGCTGAGTCTGCACGTATCGGCAAGCAGTACACCAGTTGGATCACCGACTCGAAGCGGATGGCGCTGGCGAAGGATCACGCCGTGTATATGCACTGCCTGCCCGCTGATCGCAATATCGAAGTGACCGACGAAGTGATCGATGGTCCGCAGAGCATCGTTTACGATGAAGCCGAGAATCGCCTGCACGTACAGAAAGCGGTCATGGCGCTGACGATGAACTAACAGTCATCAAGTAGATTAACTCAATCTGGAAAGGCGAGATCGAACATCTCGCCTTTTTGTTTCGAAATTGGGCAGAAAGTGAGTAGTTTTTGGCGTTCAAATAGGTAGTGATCTTGCCTATCCTAGTTTCTGTACAAATGGTACGACGATGACTAGATGAGGAGCCAGATCATGAGTGAGCAATCCAATATTCAGACCGTGCAAACTATCTTTGAAGCCTTCGGGCGTGGCGACGTTCCAACTATTCTCGGCTACGTTGCGGATCAGGTGGACTGGAAGGCGACAGGACCGGAATCTATCCTCGACTACTACGCACCGCGTTCGACGCCAGCCGAAGTGGGGCAGTTTTTCGTTGATCTCACCAATACGCTGGAATACAGCGCCTTCTTGCCAACCGAATTTTATGGCAGTGGCGATAAAGTGTTCGTACTCGGTGAATATTCGTTCCGCGTCCGTGCCAATGATGCCGCCGGACGTGGAAGCTGGGCGATGGTGTTCACGCTGAAGGACGGTAAGATCATCCACTGGCGCGCCTTTGAAGACCCGACCATCGTGGCTGCTGCTCTCAGCGCCTAGTCGTCATTTCATTGTGGCTGAAATGGTAGGGCGCTTGGTTTGCTAGTCGCCCTACTCATCGAACAGATACGAGGATTCGGCGTAATAGCGGACTCGGCGCTGCGCTAACCGTTCCTGAACCCACAGCTTGAGCTTGTGATTCTTTTCTTCTAGCGACTCGCCGTTTTCCTGAAACTCCGTCAGTGGATAATGCAGCCGCATCGCCCGTCCGTGAATAATGTGGCGGCTGATCCCCGGTGGCAAGCGCAAACCATCCCGCGCCGCGACGAGGATTTCCGCTGGCTCGAAGTGCGGAAAGACCACAATCGCCACCGCCTGCGGATACATCTCCCGCGCGTCGCTGATCACATCGGTATTGATCCGGTTGAGCGTGCCATTGCGCTTGTAAGTATCTACCAGTTCACGCAGCGTATCGGTGCGTGCGGCGGTACCGTTATCCAGCGAACGCATCACATAAGCGCGTTTATCGGTCAGCACCGTATAGGCAAGCGCCTCCCGTCGCGCTAACGACGCCCGCGCGTGCAGCAAGTCCACTGACTCCAGTTTGATTGAATTGATCTGGCGAATGCCGCGCAAGAACTCGAACCACGAGATACCGCTGACCACATGATGCCATGTGCGGAGCTGCACCTCATCGCTCTCGTAATTGACCACCTGCACTAGGATATAGGGATAATTTAACCGTGTGATCGAGTAATGCCGATTCGCACCATCGAGGATCACATAGCGATCCTGATCCAGCGGTGCGACGATAGGCGGATTCAACCACGATCCGGCTTCACGGATGCGCGCAATCAATGGTTCAGCGCGTTGGAAGTCGTGTTCTTCATGCGGGATCACATTCGTAGTAGGCACGATGCGAAGATCGGGCATAGCAGGCGCGGATGCAGACATAGTGTTAATGAACTCCGCGAACTCAATCTCAAACTAAAACGGGTAAATGATGTGTTCGTCTTTGTGCGTTTAGCACAAGTAGGCTACCATGTCCCGCCCTTCCTCGCCATAGCAGACCTGTGAATCCGTCATGAAATCTTCACTGCGGGTGCTAAATTGACCAAAAAGTGGGCAACGATTGAGCTTCCAAGTGAACACTCACCACCTCTATCTTTACCTTAGAGCGTGCTTGAATAGTCATTCGTAGGTATTTGAGGCTAACTTCGCCCAGGGTTCCCCCTCTCCTAATCTGTACTCGGATTGGAGAGGGGGACAGGGGGTGAGGCTAACTTCCAATCCCTATCCACTTATTCTAAGAGGCTCTACAAATCAACAGGTTTCACTCATTACTCGTTACTTTTTACTTTCTACTAACCTATGCAACTGAGAATGGAACTTGCGCGAATGACAGGATCGGTTAATCTCGACACACGTTCCTTGCAAACTCAGGGAATTTCGATCCCAATGGATGATACTCAACTGATCGCGGCGATCCTGCGTCGGGATCAGGATGCTATGGTTGCGCTGCACGCCCGCTACGCCGATCTTATTTACAGCATCGGCTATCGCATCTTAAACGACTCCGGCACGGCTGAGGAGTGCGTTCAAGATGTCTTTATGCGCGTCTGGCAGAATACGAGTCAATACGATTCCGGACGCGGATCGCTGGTGGCGTGGCTGGTCGGGATCGCCCGCAACATCGCCATCGACAAACTACGCCAGCGCGGGCGGCAGGTCACCGTCGATGACCGCGATGGTTTAGATGACTCCGACCGTTTAGTGGCAGCAGCGATGCCCGAAAACTGGCGAGATCGTGAGCATCTAGATGCCCTGCGCCTGCAAATGAAGGAACTGCCGGATGAACAATATCAAGCGCTCTATCTCGCCTACTTCGGCGGCATGTCCCAGAGCGACATCGCGGAGCATCTCAATCTGCCGCTGGGCACAGTGAAGACGCGGATGCGCTTAGGGATGCAAAAGCTGCGTGATGCATGGCTAGATAAGAACTAATTAGCAAGAAAGTAAAAAAGCAGCAGTAATAAATCTATTACGGGTAATTTGACGTAAAGATCAATAATTAACGTACAGGCAAAGTGAATTCGCGGCGATGAATGAGTCTGAGCTTCTCCAGTTAATTCCAGAGTATGTACTGGGCACGCTTTCCGAGGAGGAGCGTCGCCAGGTAGATGCCCTGCTGGAACACTCCGCCGAAGCGCGGGAGGAACTACGCAGCTATCAGGAGATGATGGTTGGCGTGGCGGCGCTCAGTCCACGTCGGCAAGCGCCGGTACATCTGAACACAGACTTCAAAAAACTGCTGGAGCAATCGACACCTGTCGCCGCCCCTGCACCCGTATCCACTACCGCGTCCAACCGTCCACCGCTGCGCTTCACGTCGCAGTCCCTGCTGCTTGCTGCTGCCGCGGCGCTGGTGCTGATCCTTGGCGTGTTCTTGATCACCCGCACCGTACAGCAGAATGCGCAGCAGCAGCAGATTGCGGCGATCACTGGCGATGCCAGCGCCGTGCGCGTGACGCTGGATGTACAGCCCGACAGTGGCGCACAGGGGCAAGTCTCCTTCGTCGCCGTACCCGGACAGGATCGCGGCGTGCTGCTCGGTACGCTGCCTGAACTGCCCGCTGGTCAGCAGTACCAACTGTGGATCATCGCGGGGGAGACTCCAATCGGAGTCAAGGTCTACGACGCCGCCGAACTGACCTCAGAGATACTGGTCGATCTACCGGTTCCCGCTCGTAACTTCGGCGTTGGCATCACTGTTGAGCCACGCGGCGGCAGCCAGACACCAACGCCGCCTATTGCCTTCTTCGGCAGCTATCAGACCAGTTAGCTGTTTCTACGTAGTTTCCCCTAATTAAGCGGCATATTTCCCGTATACGTCATCATGTAGGATTTATTTAGCGTATCAGCAGCATGATAGTGTCAAGGTTTTATAGGAGCACTAATCATGATTTCTGGCGCTGGGCGACCTGCCACAACAGCAACACCCACTTACGAACCTCCTATCCGTACTGAGGTAGAAAGTCTGGCGTTGATTGCGCCTAAAGATAAGCTGCGCTTTGGACCAATTCTGGCTGGATTAGCGACGACAATCACCATCTTGGTCACCATGGCATTGCTTGGCGCGGCGCTTGGTTTAAGTACGCTGGATGCCAATTCCAGCAATAACAATCCCGGCACGTTTGCTGCCGTCTGGGGAGGATTCAGCGCACTGGTTGCTTTCTTCCTCGGTGGTCACGCGGCGGGTTGGGCGACGGCGATCCCCGGCAAACGAATCGGCGCGGCAAACGGCGCGATGGTCTTTGTGATCGCGGTGCCGATCTTGCTGTGGTTGGCTGTTAGCGGCGTCGGCTCGGTGCTAGGCACATTTCGTGACATCGCCGTAGCGGGCATCACGGCTGCTCCAGCAGCAGCGCAGGTGGCACAGGACGCCATCCAGACGAACCCCGGCTTGCAGCCGACAGTGCAGGCGGGCGCGACATCGGCACCAGCTATGGCAGCCACGGCTGTCGCTACCGCCGTCGAAGGTGCGCAGAATATCCCCCCGCAGCAAGTGGAACAAGCGGCACAGGTGGCAGGAAATGCCGCATGGGGAGCGCTCTTATCGCTCGGACTTGGTGTGGTGGCGGCGACGATTGGCGGCTGGATCGGCGCACGCCGTTCCGATGTTGATATTGTGAGGACGGAAACGGTTGTGAATCGTTAACCGTTAGCGGTGCTGGTAGTGGTCATGTAATGGGTCGAGGTTTAGTGTAATAGCGATGTGCTGGTAGCTACTGAGCGCCTACCAGCACATCGCGTTTTATGCTTGCTGTTGTTCAGTGTGAACCAGTTCGAGCAGCAACAACCAACCGCCAGCTATGAGCAGTTAGGGCAGTCTCACGTTACCGTATCCGAGCCAACTACCCATTAACAGCGTGGTCAGACGCTGAGACTTAACGCATTCAAACCAAATTTGAGAGTTTACAAACATTGGGCAAACCAATTTGCCTGTTTTGCCTGATACCTTGCCTGCAACCTGAGCAGAAAGATCAGACAGTTCCCGACCCCACCCAACTCCCAAAGGTTTGAATCGTATCTTCTAGAGCTGTATGAATTACAATCGCTAAATGCATCAATCCGCTCGTCTCTCGGTTCCCACTCTCCTAATCCGTACTCGCATTGGAGAGGGGGTCAGGGAGTGAGGCTATCCTACTCCGCCGTCAGCGTGACCGTATGCTGCTTACCCTTGTGCCAGAAGCGGAACTTCATCGACTTCCAGTGTTTGGGCAAATTGGGATCGAACTTGTAGTTATCGCCGTCCAGCGTCAACCCTGCGAATCCCCACACCGCCGCCTCCCACAAGCCGCCCGATGCCGCCGCGTGGATGCCATCGCGCACGTTGCCCTTCAAGTCTTCCAAATCGATGTTGGCGGCATACATGAACATATAATACGCCTCGTCGTCTAAGCCCAGCCGCGCCGCCACCCACGCATGGGTAGATGGACTGAGCGACGAGCCATGATCGCACAGCGGATAGTAGTAATCCCAGTTGCGCTGGCGCTGCTCCAATGTGCCCGCATCCTCGCCCAACAACGCCATCAGCATCACGATGTCCGCCTGCTTGATGAAGCCCATCTCCTGCGTTGGCTCATGACCCATGATCGCGTCCATATTGTGAACTTTGGGCGTCCAATGCGTCAGATCGACCTTGTGCAGCTTGAAGAAGCCATCGAACTGCTCGTACAGTCCCGTTTGCGGATCGCGCGGGATGTACATCTTGTCGATCACGCGCTGCCATAGTTCAAGCCGAGCAGCATCGATCTTCAGCCGCGCCAGCAGTGCTTCAGCCTTCTGCGGATGCGTTTGCTTCAACCAATCCACCAGTTGCAGCGCCTGCCGCAGATGCCAGCGCACCATGCTGTTGGTGAAAGCGCTGTTATCCACGTTCTCATGATACTCATCGGGACCGATCTGCTGGCTTAGTTCGTAGCGATCCAGCGTGCGGTTATACTCGACGCGGCTGCCCCAGAATACCGCCGTATCCAGCACGATCTCCGCGCCGCAGTTGACGAAGAAATCCTCATCGCCTGACCAGTGCCAATATTGCAGTGTGGCGTAGGCAATGTCGGTGCTGATGTGTTGTTCGTTGTCGCCTGTCCAGATGCGGATGCGCGGCGTATCGGGATAGGGACTCGTCCAGCGAGGCGTAGTTTCCTCGCCCGTATCGGTGCTCTCCCACGGGAACATCGCACCCTCGTAGCCTGCTTCCTGCGCCTTGTTGCGTGCGCCTTGCAGGTTGTGATAGCGGTACATCAGCAGGTTCTTGGCGATCTTCGGCTGCGTCAGAGTCAGCGGCGGCAGCATAAACAACTCGGTATCCCAGAACACATGCCCCTTATAGCCCGGACCGGAGAGCGTCTTAGCGCCGATGCTCACTCGATCATCATGGCGCGGTGCGGCGATCAGCACATGGTACAGGCAGAAACGCAGCGCCCGCTGTGCGATCTCGTCGCCGTCGATCTCGATGTCCGAGTCGTACCAGTATTTCGCCCATTCCGCCTGATGACCGTTATACAGTTCATCGTAGCCAATCTTGCTGGCGGTGTTGAGCGTATTCTTTGCCGCCACCAGTGGATCAGCCGTGTCGCGGTTGGAATGGATCGCGGTTAGCTTAACGAGGCTGGCACCTTGATCTTGCTTCAAGCTGAACTTGGCTCGCAGTGCAGGCGTCAGATTATCTAGCGGTTCGTAGACCAATTCGCCGTGATCGCACTGCACTGTCGCCGCCACTGCGATCTGGTAATTGCTCTGGTTGGTCGTGCCTGTGCAGTGGATCGACGCCGTGCCGTCGTGTCCCTTCTCCAGCACCTGCCAGTGGTTCGCGCCGGCGCTCAAACGATCCGCATCAATCGCCGCCGCGATCTCGATCTCTGGATCGCCCCACAACGCACGCACGGTGACTCGCTGCGCTAAGACATGCTCGTGTTCGAGGCTGGCGAAGCGCTCGAAAGTAATCTGCACGATGCTGCCTTTGCTGTTGCGCCAGAGTATGCCGCGAGTCAGCAGCGCCGTTTTCAGATCGAGCGCCCGACGGAAGCCCAACACCGATCCCTTTTGCATGTGGAATTGTTCACCATCCACCATGATCTGGATCGCCAGTGGATTCGGCAGGTTCACCAGATCGGGCACGATCTCCTCCGGCGCTTGGTTATAGACGCCGTGAATCAACGTGGACACGATCTCGTTCGGGTAGCCTTCCTCAAACGAACCGCGCAATCCCATGTAGCCGTTGCCAATGGTGGTGATGGTTTCAGTGTGATATTGCTTGCCCGGATGGAACGGCGCTTCGCTGACCGTCCATGTTCGCACTTCAGGGCTGAAATAGGAGGTCGAGGTCATGAGATTTTCCTCTCGTGGATGAAATCAGGAGTAGTTGCCAAGCCAATTAAGTAACGAGTAAAAAGTAACGAGTGATGAGTAAAACTTGAGTCACATATGCCGACTGTTCAAAATCCCCCGCTACAACGCGCTGCAATCGCTAAACTGGATTGAAACGCGACTATTCTGCCTCTTAACCCACTTCAGTGGGTTTACCAATTCTTGTAGCCGGAGGTTTTATCCTCCGGTTTACAGGTGTACCGATCTGCCATCTCACTGGCACTTAGGCACTATGGCACTTTCTACCCTCAGCACCCAACACTCAGCACTCAGCGCTTCCCTACCCTCGATACGGCGTCCGGCTGCTGTCCCGCACGATCAGTTCGGGCGCGAGCATGATCCGGTGGTTCGGCAGCGGTTGTCCATCGATCTGCGCCATCAGCAGATCGATCATCTGCGCGGCGATAGTGTCAATAGGCTGCTGCAGCGAAGTCAGCGCTGGTCGCAAGATCGACGCGATGGGGTCATCATCGAAGCCCGTCACCGCCACATCAACACCCACGCGCAAGCCCTCGTCCTCGATCCGCCTCATTGCCCCGACCGCCATCGTGTCGGAGAAACAGACGATCCCGCTGGGGCGCTGTTGTTCTGGCATACTGAGCAGGTTGCCCGTCTCCTCATAAGCGTGATGAATCGAATTGGTCGTATGTACGATCCATGCTTTATTGGGCGTCTTACCAGCGGCGGCGAAGGCGCTGCCATATCCTCGCATACGCGCATCGCCACTCAGCGATCCTTCGGGCCAGCCCAGAATGGCGACGTTGTGATGCCCCTGTGCCAGCAGATGCGAAGTCGCGGATTCGATCCCTTGCGCGCCATCGACATCCACATAGGCGAAATCCCAACTGTCGTTGGCGCGTCCGAATGACGAGAACGGAAAACGCAAATCCAGTAAGCGCCTGATCCGTATGTCATCCTGATTAGTACCGGAAATGATGAAGCCATCCACGCGGTTAGTGTTGATCAACTCTTCATACGCCGATACCGGATCGTCGGGTGGCTCGACGAAGATCAGCAGCCGATAACCGCAGGCTTCCGCCGCCAGTGTCACCGAGTACAGGAAGTGATCCAACAGCGCGTTGACGTAGCCATCCGCCACCTTGCGCCATGCGTAGACGTTATGCCACGCATAGCCGATCATTCGTGAACGCGCGGTTTTCAGGTTGCGGGCGGTGATGTTGGGACGGTAGCCCAGCGCATCAATCGCGTCCAGCACGCGGCGTCGCGTCTGCGGACTGACGGGCGCACTGTTATTGAGCACATAAGAGATGGTAGCGACGGAGACGTTTGCCAGCGCCGAGACATCGCGCAGCGTGATGTTCAAGCGATAACGGAGCTGCGCCGCCACCTCGATCACCCGCTGCTTTTGAGGCGCATCTACTGGCTGTGAATCACTCAGGGCGTGGTACGCCGTGAGGATTGGAACACCCGCTTTTTGCGCTACATCTTTCAAAGTCGCCATAATGAATGATGAAGTTCTTAAACGTTTAACTTTGCTAAAATCATAGCCTTAGCTTGGTATACTGTCAATCATATTTGGTGATGTTGACACTCATAGGACTCACATTGGAGAGAATCATTCATGACCGATAAACCTTTACGCGCAGGCATCATTGGGTTAGGCATCGGCGCGGCACACGCTAAAGGCTACGGCGGCGATTACGGCGCTGAACTGGTGGCATTGTGCGACCTCGATGATACCCGCTTGCGCCTACTCGCCAGTGAATACGGCGTCAAGCCAGAACACTGCTATCACGATTACCGTCAGATGTTGGCGGAGGCGAAGCTCGATATTGTCAGCGTGTGCTTGCCCAACGCCATGCACGCCGAAGCAACCATCGCGGCACTGGAAGCAGGCGCACACGTACTTTGCGAAAAACCGATGGCGACCAGCGTTGCACAGGCACAGCAGATGATGGCAGCGGCGGAACGCTCTCAGCGCCAACTGATGATCGCCTACAACCACCGTTACCGCGCCGATGTGATGTGGATCAGACGGATGATCAAAGACGGGCAGTTGGGGCAGATCTACCACGCCCATGCGGCATGGCGGCGCGAGACAGGCATCCCCGGCAGCGGCTGGTTCGGCAACAAGCAGATGTCCGGCGGTGGTGCGCTGATCGATCTGGGCGTGCATGTGCTCGATATGACGATGTGGCTGCTTGGCTTCCCCGGTGTCAAGACGGTCAGCGGCGATACGCACATGGTCTTCGGTCAGCGCGGACTCAAGACATGGGGACGCCGCCCCGGTCAGCCAGTGGAAACGGCGTTCGATGTTGATGACGGCGCGGTGGGCTTCATCCGTCTAGGTGATGGTTCTAACATGGTTTTAGAAGCGACGTGGGCGGAACATCGCCAGCCGCAAGACGATCTGATCCGCGTGGAATTGCAGGGCACCGAAGGCACCGTAGTGTTGAACATCGCCAACTACCGCCGCGATGATACCCTGCGCATGTACAAGGAGATGGAAGGCGAACCCGTCACCGTGATCCCCGCGATTCGCTGGGAAGGTCCGCACGGTCACGAAGCTCTGATCATGGACATCCTCTCCGCTATGCGTGCCGGACTGCCGATGCCCACCGATGGCGCACAGGGCTTGATGGCAGTGCATGTGCTGGAAGCGATGTATCGCTCCTCGCACGACGGGCGCGAGATCGAGCTGAACGTGGGTGCTGAATAGTGCCATTCGCACCCGCTAAGTGCTCAATGGGTGGGTTTCTAAACCCACCCATTTTCTTTTGTCACTACGCTCTCGAAGTTATCAATCCCCGATCTACTACTCAGCTTTGCCGCGAATTCACTGCCGCGCCGTTACCCCAACTTCGCCAGTTCAATCGCCACTTCTGCCCCGACGCGAGCGTTGTTGCGGATCAACGAGATGTTTGAGGTCAGGCTGCGATTCTCGGTCACGTCTTTGATCGCAGAGAGCAGGAACGGAGTCACCGCTTTACCCGTGATCTTTTGCTCCCTGATCCGCGCCAGTGCGGCGTCGATGGCGGATCGTGTCTCGGCGGCGGGTAGTTCGTCGGCGGCAGGCACGGGCACACCGAGCAGCATCCCGCGTTCAATGCCCAACTTGATCTGCGCGGCTAACATCTGCGCTACTTCCGAGGCGCTCTGTGCTACCCACTCCAGTTTGCTGCCACTCCCGCGCGAGTAGAACATGGGGAACTCATCGAACTGGTAGCCGATCACAGGCACGCGCAGCGTTTCCAGATATTCCAGCGTCGCGGGAATGTCCATGAACGCCTTCGTGCCGCTGCATACGGTCAGGATCGGATACTGCGCCAGCGCCAGCAAGTCAGCGGAGATGTCGAAATCCTGATGTGCCACCGGACCGACACCACCAATCCCGCCCGTCACGAAGACGCGGATTCCCGCAGCGTGCGCAATGGCGATGCTGCTTCCCGCGGTGGTAGCGGCGTTCCCTTTGCTCGCCAGCACTAAGGGCAGGTCGCGCTCGACAGCTTTCCGCATGTCCTGATTTCTGCCCACAAAATCGATCTCGTCGTGGGATAGCCCGACTCTGATCTCGCCGTCAAGCACCGCCAGCGTAGCGGGCACCACCCCCGCGTCACGGATGATCTTCTCGACGCTGAGAGCAACCTCGACGTTGGTGGGGTAGGGCATCCCGTGCGCGATGATGGTGGACTCCAGCGCCACCACGGGCGATCCGGCATTAATAGCGATGCGAACATCGGGGTGAATGTTGAGGGTTTCAGTTAGCATGTGCTGTCGTCTTCCTAATGGTAGTAGTGCAAGTGCCTGTTCACGGTGTCAATGACGCTGGCGGCAGACTCTACGATTGCCGATCTTGAATCTGTAATCTGCCAGCCGGAAAATGGCATGATTTTACAGGCATTATGCCTCAATCAACTTGATAACGCTATTCACTGACGGTGGCGGATTCATTACAATTAACGGTTGTTCACAGCTATGGTATTGTTTAAGATTGCTTTGTTGGCAAGGATGTGACCATGCCCTCTTATCACCTCGCTCAGGTCAATTTCGCACGCCTGATCGCACCCACCGACGATCCACGCCTGAAGGATTTTATGGAGCAGCTCGACCCGATCAATGCGCTGGCAGAAGGCTCTCCCGGTTTCGTCTGGCGGCTCAAGAGCGACTCCGGCAATGCCACCGACATCAAAATCTCTGACGATCCGCTGTTCATCGTCAATTATTCCTTGTGGGAAAACGTCGAGGCGCTCTTCGAATTCGCTTACAAGCATCCCGATCATGTCGCCATGTTCCGGCGGCGCTTGGAGTTCTTCGAGAAGCATACTGATGTCTACTTGGTGATGTGGTGGGTTCCGGCGGGTACGATCCCAACCATCGAGCAAGCCTACGAACGCTTGGATCATCTGCGCAAACATGGGGCGACGCCTTACGCCTTCCATTTCAAGCATCGCTTCCCCGAACCGCAGCCGATTACGGATTGACGATCGCTAGCACTTGCTCCCATGTCGGTGCGCCTGTGTGACCACCGACCTGTTGGATGACCAGTGAAGCCGCCGCCATCCCGATCCGCGCTGCGACGACCGGATCGTGGTGGCGCAAGGTAGCCGCTATGAAGCCGCCGCAAAAGGCATCGCCCGCGCCGATGGTGTCCACGATCCGCGTGACCGGATAGGCGGGCAGCCACGTTTTGTGCTCTACTGTCCGCAAGTAGCACCCCCGCGCCCCTGCTTTAATCAACACTGTCGGCACGCCGCGCAGTACCAATGCTTCCGCTGCCTCCTCAAGACGCTCCTGACCCGTAAGTAGGCGTGCTTCTTCCTCGTTAGGAATGAGGTAATCGACACGACTGATCAGTGCGTTTGCCGCGTAATCGCGGGCGAACAGGTACGACGTATCCAGCGAAACTGAGGCACCAGCTTGGCGCGCCTGTGCCATCAATTCAATGGCAGTGTTACTGGAGTGTTCCGTCTGGAAGCTGTAACCGGAAATGTGCAGATGATCGCCTTCGGTCAGCAGATTGGCGGGCAGATCGCCATAGGGCAGACGCGCGTTGACGCCGCGATAGGAAAGGAAGGTACGTTCGCCCGTCGTATCTATGATCGCCGTGACCATACCGGAATAACCGGACACACGTCGCAAATAGTGCGTGCGCACATCGTGCACCACTAGATCGTAGAGTAGGCTGTCCGCCTGCTCATCATCTCCTAGCAGACCGATTAACTGCGTATCCGTGCCCAAACGAGCCGCGATACAAGCTGTGTTCGCTGCTGATCCGCCCGCCGTGAATGCCATCTCGGTCACTTCCGCATCCGCGCCAGCCGCCGGAACTTCCCGCACCGTTAGACACAGATCGCGGTTGACATCGCCATATATAAACAGTGTCATCGTTGCTCCTCACCGTGCACTGGCAGAAGCATACCACGTCCAACGTCACTCCCGCAGGCGATCCGCGTCGAAGGAATAACAAACTAGAACATATGTTTGCATTGAAGTGATTTTTGCCCTACACTAGAGGCGTTCTCTCCACACATAGATCAATAAGTGCCAAGTGAAGGATCACCAGATGACCTTTACCGTCACCCGCGTAATGCCCTACTTGCGCGTCAAAGACTGCGCCGCCGCCATCGACTTTTACAAGCAGGCATTCGGCGCAGCGGAGCTATATCGCTTGACCATCCCCAACGGACGGATCGCCAACGCGCAGCTCAAAATTGGCGAGATCGAGATCCAACTGGCGGACGAGACGAATGCTCCCGGCGCACGCAGTCCGCAGTCGCTTGGCGGCAGCACGGTAGCCATCGATCTGCTGGTAGATGATGCTACTGCCCTCTTCGATCAGGCGTTGTCGGCAGGTGCGACGGTGCAGTATCCGCTGGTCGATCAGTTCTACGGCTTGCGGCAGGGACAGCTTGTGGATCCCTACGGACATTTGTGGAGCATCAGCCAGCGCCTAGAGGAGATCACGCCCGCCGAGATGCAGCGGCGCTTAGAAGCAATGCTAACCAAAGGTAACTGAATACACTCAGAAAGGATGCACGCTCATGGCATGGAAAAAATCCTCTCCTGAATTGGTACAACGGTTTAACGCTGCGCTGCCCTCGCATCCCGATGTGGTGCGCCGCAAAATGTTCGGCTATCCCGCCAGTTTCGTTAAGGGCAACTTCTTCGCGGGAATGTACGAGGATAGTGTGGTGGTGCGCCTGCCCAACGGGATCAAGGAACGCTTTCCCGAACTGCGCGACGCCCTTGCCTTCGATCCTATGGGGCGTGGCACAGGCTTGCGCGACTGGTATCAGATTCCCTCGGCGCTGGTGGAGACGGAAACAAAACTAGCGAGGTTACTCGCCAGCACGTTCGAGGAGATCCATCAACTGCCCGCCAAGCCGCCTAAGAGCAAAGCCGTCAGAAGAGGCGTCACCGCCAAGAAGCGCGTCCCCTAGCCCGCACTGATCACGCCGTCCTCTCCGTAGCGTTGCGGGGCAGATTGCAATCGGAGAATTATTGCTGGCTCCAGTCGGTTCTGCCGTCCGTGTGCAAACTTCCTTCCGATGGCAGTGCTAACGAACCTGCGTTAGTTTGCGGAAGTCGGAGCGCTAAAAGGCTTGTCCGGAGTTTTTATCTCTGCTGGCTGCCGACGCAAGAGTTTTGAACCCCTTGCTATAACACGCTGGAAACCCTCTAAAGAGGGTTAGCACAGATCATTTCTGCTCTTAACCCACTTCAGTGGGTTTACTAAGTCTTGTAGCCGGAGGTTTCAACCTCCGGTCTACCGCAGAGTCAGCTAAAGAAACTCCGGACAAGCCTTTTAGCCTCTGGTGCTAGATCGCGATCCACCCCGAATATTCTTAGCTTGATACCTATGGGTGTCTAACCCACCCATTTTCTTACCGCCGCAGCCATCGCCTCGTGGAACTTAGCGAGTCCCTCTAGACGAAATACGAACTAATTGTATAATACCATATATTCAACATCAGATCGGGAGCTATGCCTTAGGTCAATCGGCGGGCGCTCAACCATGTGCCACCGCCCACCCGTGCTGGACGCGGCAGGAAGTAAACTTCGTACTCATCATCGTCCCTGATCTCGCGGAACTGCGCTTCATTGACGTAGAACAAGGTTTCACCAATAGTCACGCAGTACAGCGGCTGCAAACCAGCCTCTCCGAGCACGCGCCGCGCCGCCATCCCTTTGACCGTTTGCAGTTGCGCTCCCAGCGCTGGACGTATGTGGATCACGAACAACACCAGCGCCGCGATCACGATCACAACGAAGGCGACTAGCAGCACGACAGGTTCGGGGTACAGACGCGTCATGTGGACGACCAGCGCGAAGAACAACATCACCAGCAGCGCGCCAAAGGCATGTTCCGCTGCCCGCTGCAAGATGAAGCGCCGCTGTTGTACTGGCGTCAATTTGCCAGCCGCATTGATCTCAAGGTCGTTGCTAGTAACGCTATTGTTTGGGGTCATCAGATTCTGAGTCATAGACTATAACGATCTCATAACAAGGGTATGTCAATGTGCTACAAACTACGGTAATTTTCTCTTGTTTTCCGACTATTTTTACAATCTTTCGTCGTAGAATGTGCAATACCATTTACGCAAATAAGACTTAATAGTTGTTGGGGGGCTTTCACGATGTACACCAAGAATGAACTGTTATTTCCCCACCACGCCATCCCGCACCTACGCAAACTACGTGGGGCAGAGTGGCAGGAACTGGTGGATCGGGTGCTGACTTTGCCTGAAGCCGATGAACAATCGCTTGCCTTCTGCCTGATGATGATCCGGCTTAACGGCTGTCTCTCCTGCGAAACCGACAGCTTCCGCGCCATGCGTGGCTGCGATGCCTGCTCGATCCAGACGCTGCGCCGCTTCAAAGGCTCGGATCGGGAACTGCTGGCGCTCTATAGTCAGGCGCTGGCGGAAGTGCAGGGTTATCTGATCAATACTTCCGGTGGTGTCGAGGTCGCTTAGTCCGATTTTGGCAGTATCACCTCAAATAGCACGAATCTCCCACTGATGAGCTGGTGTAACTGTATCCCGCTTTTGGCTAGTTCTGTCTGCCAGCGCGGCGCAAATGTGGCGGGCAAGGCGAGATATTGCCTGTGCTGACTGCTAGCTGCTGAGTGCGGAGAAGTGACAGCCATCAGGTAGCGGTACAGCGATTCGGGCGATGACTGAAAGAGGATCATAGGCAGCGGATGCGCCGTCGGATCGCCCATGTAATAACCGAGATGCCAATCTAGCCAGAATTGATGCACCACCGAGTCAGCAGGCAATGCCGCGATTTGTGCCGCGAACTGGTCGACCCCACCTACCACATCCGCTTCGCCGCCGATGCCGTAGTCTCCTCGCAGATTAGCTCCCAACGTCAGCAGCATAGCAATCACAGTAATCAGTGTCAGCACTAATCGCCAGCCGCGCCCCGGAGTCAGCAATCCCCGCGCTATCAGGATCAGCAGCAGCGGCACTAGCGGCAGCAGGTAACGATCATAAGTATTGTAGGCAAGCAGCCAGTACAGCAGTAGCGTGATCAGCAGCCCGCACGCCAGCGCGTAATCGAGCGCCGCAGATCGTGAGTTCGTCACACGATTGCGGATCAGCGGCACTAGTGCGATCAACAGCAGGGGAGCGACTCCAGTGATCTTGCCTAGCAGCTCAGTCCAACGCTGCAAACGCGGGATCACCTCATCGGATCGGATCACGCGCAGTTGCCCCGGATTGCTGATGCCGAGCGACCAGAAATCGACGGGCGCGGCGCGGGCTATGCTGTACAGCGCCAGCAGCACGATCCCGATGACCAATGCCAGCGCGAAGGATCGCCAGCGCAACCGACGTTCAGCGACGATAGCGATCAACAGGAAAACAGGCAGAAATTGCAGAGCACTCTGTTTGGTTGCCAGCGCCGCCGCTGCGAAGATGCCCGCCAGCCCCCCGCGTCCACTGATCAGCGCCAGCGGCACGAGCAGCAGCCACAGCGTCAGCGCCGGATCGTGGAACAGCGTTGCCGCGAATGCCAGATCGAAGGGACACAGCGCCAGCAGCAGCGCCGCGATCACTGCCGTCCGCTGATCATAAAGTCGGCGCGTTAAGCCGTAAGTTGCCGCGACAGCGCACAGACTCAGCAGCACCGTGATCACGCGCCCACCAAACTCGGAGACTCCGAACAACACAAATCCCGATGTCGTGAGCGCCAGACCAAGCGGTGGCTTGTCCAATGGTACAGGCGAGCTGATCAGCAGCCAGTCGCCATGCAGCGCCCATGCCCGCGCATAGGTGGTGTAGAGGCTTTCATCTGCCTGCAAACGGACATCACGCAGCAGCATCGCCCCGCGCAGACTCGCCGCGAGGATCAGGATCGCGGTGATAGCAAGGATCGGGGAGAAGTTGCGACGGTTGGAAGAGATGATTTGCGGCTGCATGAGGGATGCTAGATCGTCGTGAGGTGGTTACGAGTGAGTCCCGGCGTTAATGCATCGGGCTGAAATCAGATGCTAATCATTGAGCGATTGTTCTAACCCACTTCAGTGGGTTTACCAAGTGTTGTAGCCGGAGGTATCAACCTCCGGTCTACTCAGTCGTGCTCAATCCGTGAAGCGATACCGCAGCAGCGTCCACGCTGCGATGGGCGCATCCGTCCACTTGATCTTTTTGCCTTCCGTCCACTCGCGTCCGTTGTAAGAGATCGGTACCTCGTAGATGCGGTAGCGGCGCTTGAGCACTTTGGCGGTGATCTCCGGCTCGAACTCGAAGCGGCGCGAACGCAGCGTCAATCCACGCACTACTTCGGCGCGGAAAACTTTGTAGCAGGTTTCCATATCGCTGAGGATGCAGTTGTACAGAATGTTGGTCAGCAGCGTCAGCGATTTGTTGGCGACCATATTCCAGAAGAACATCGTCTTACGGGGACCACCTAGGAAGCGCGATCCGTAGACCACTACCGCGCGCCCTTCCTCAATAGGTTTAAGCAGCGCCGGATACTCACGCGGATCGTACTCAAGGTCAGCATCTTGGATCAGGAACACCTCGCCTTTGGCGTTCTCGAATCCGGTACGCACCGCCGCGCCCTTACCCTGATTGTGATCGTGCAGGATCACGTGTACCATCGGGTCGTTATCCCACTGCTTGAGGATGTCGCGCGTGCCATCGCTAGAGCCGTCATCGACAATGATGATTTCCCATGCTACGCCCACTGCCTTGACTGCTGCCACAATCTCTTCGATGGTCGATTTCTCGTTGTAGCAAGGGATGATCACAGATAATTTGAGGCTCAATGTCCTTTTCCCCCTCGGTGCGTCTCACTACGTCCTAGCGCGTAATGGCGAGTGAAGTGTTAATGTCTCGTAAAATCTTGGCTCAGTATAGCGGAGGCGCTTATGATCCGCTATAACGATAGCGTGCGTAGCGTGTTAAAGTTACGCAGCGTGTGGTAAGCGTTGTTGATCCGTCGATAATGTTTGTTTTAGGTTTGTGTTGTCTCCTTCGTGCATCCCCCCACGCGGCAAATGATTATGAGATAATGATCTTCACTGAGCCATGCCTGGGCTATGATAGGGAGATGCAACGGTGGGGAGCGCAGGTAGAGCGATCAAGCAGGTCATGATAGGCGACAACGCAGAACCATACTGGCGACGAGGAAGCCTGACCATGCAACAAGTGCGCGCAGATGAGGTATCAGCGGCTGAATGGCGCTGGGTAATCCTGTTCAGCGGATTACTGGTTGCCATTACGTTGATTCCCTATGCTTGGGCGTTCGCCAGCGACGCGCCAAACGACAACTGGCAATTTATGGGGATGCTGCACAACCACATTGACGGTGCATCCTATCTGGCAAAGATGGAACAGGGTATTCAGGGTAACTGGCTGTTCCAACTCACTTATACCCCTGAACCACACATGGGCGCGGCGATCCAGATGTTCTATCTGGCGCTGGGGCATCTGGCGCGGCTGCTCAGTCTGCCCGCTTTGCTGATGTTTCACATCGCGCGGCTGCTCGCTTCCTTCATCATGTACATCTCAATCTACCACCTTGGATCGGTGATCTGGCAGAAGCTGCGCCCGCGCCGGTTATTCTTCGCGCTGGTCAGCGTAGGGGCTGGATTAGGCTGGCTCTATTTGTTGCTGTTCAACCAGTACCAACCCTTCCCCATCGATCTGACTGTTCCCGAAGCGATCCCCTTCTACTCAACGCTGGTGAATCCGCACTTCCCGCTGACCATCGCGATCATTGCGCTGCTGGCGGCGACCTTCTTGCGCGTATTCCGTCCCGGCTTCAGCGATGCTCCGCGAGTCAGCAACGGCGGCGCGGCGCTGGTACTGCTGGTGATCGGGCTGTGTGTGATCTCGCCGTTCGGTTGGGCACCACTCGCGGCGGTGCTGGTGGTCTACATTGCGCTGACCGCGGTCGTGGATCGCCGTTTGCCAATGGCGCAGATCAGTTGGGCGATCCTGTACATCCTGCCCGGACTGCCCTTTGTGGTCTACTACTTCGCAGTGGTCAATTACAATCCGGCGATGCGCGTCTGGAACGAACAGAATATCACGCCCTCGCCCACACCGGATCGCTACATTATCGGCTTCGGCTTGCTGCTGATCGTGGCACTGCCGGGCATCTGGCGCGCAGCGCGGCACTTCGAGCGCGACGGGGATCGCTTGATGCTGACGTGGTTGGTGGTCAACGCACTGCTGCTCTATGCCCCCTTTAATTTGCAGCGCCGTCTATCTATTGGCTTGATCATCCCGATTGTGTTCTTTGCTGTACGCGCGCTGGAGGACTACTGGTTTGATCGCGTCCGCAAACCACTGCGTAACGCCGTGATCCTGCTGCTGATCGTATTCGTGTTGCCGAGCAATGTGTTCTCGCTGATCATCCCCCTGTTCGGGGTGATGAATCCGGCGGAAGGCATTGAACAGGGCATCCTGATGCCTAAAGATAGCTACAGCGCGATCCGCTGGCTGGATACACATGCACCGGAAGATTCAGTGGTGCTGGCACAGCCGCGCCCGACCAGTCTGTGGATTCCTGCTTACGCACCGCTGCGCGTGGTCTACGGTCACATTTATGAAACGCTGGATGCCGGACAGAAGCTGCAAGAGGTGCAGGCGTGGTATAACGATGGTGCAGGCTGCGCCGACTTGATCAGTAATTACCATGTGCGCTACATCGTGATCGAGCCGGAGGTGAGCAGCAAAGAAGCCGCCACCGCCAGTACCGCCGACGATCTACCGGGGATGGCGTGCATCCGCACGCTGGGACTGACGCCGATCCAGCAGTTCGGCAGCACGGCGCTGTATGAGGTGAAGTAAGGCGACTCTATAAGACGCTATTCACGAGTCCCGGCGCTAAAGCACCGGGCTGAACCCAGTGATAACCGTACAGCATCTTGTTTCAGCCCGGTGCTTTAGCGCCGGGAATAAGCGTCACGGTCTACCGATCACCTTGCCAACCACAACTATTACAACCATCACCTCCCACCTCCGATACCCATTACTCCTCGCCCTGATTGCGTTGATCTTCCTGATCCTCGTGGGGGTACGCCCCGATGCGCTGCCATTTCCGCCGAACGTCGACTACTCCGACGCCGCGATCAGCCACTATGCCAACGCACTCTATTTGCAGCGCAGTATCAGGGCAAACGAGTTCCCGCTGTGGCGTCCGCTGCTGATGAGTGGACAGCCCTTCGCTGCCAATCCGCTGAACAAAGTCTGGTATCCCTTGCAGTGGTTCGCCGTGCTCCTGCCACCCGCGCTGCATCTGAATCTGCTCATCTGGCTGCATCTGATCATCGCGGGGATGGGGATGCGGGCGTTGGCGCGGGAGATCGGGCTGGAGGCGGGCATCGCGGAGGTAATCGGCATCGCCTACATGCTCACGCCGCGCTTAATCGCTGGCATCGGCGCGGGGCATCTGGATGTCGTCTATGCAATGGCATGGTCGCCCTGCGTGTTGTGGGCACTTTACCGCACGATCACTGGCGAACAGCGCTGGCGTAACGCGGCGATCCTCGCGCTGCTGGCGTCACTGTGTTTACTGGCAGATATGCGCGCCTTCGTGGTGGTGATGTTCGCGGCGGTTGGGATCGGCATCTTGGCACTGACGCGCATACCACAGCGAGATCGGATCAAGGCGCTCATCGCCTGTGCTTGCGCCGGAATCCTATTGATCGGTTTAACGGCGGTGCAGTGGCTTCCATTGCTTGAAATTGCGCCGGAACTTTCGCGCAATGGGCTGACCCAAACCGACTCTGCGATCTTCTCGCTAGAATTCCCCCAACTGATCGCCGTCCTCTTTCCTGTCGGATCGCACGAGACTCTTTTATATACGGGGCTGATGGTTCAGATAATGTTCATTATCGGAACTATGACCTCTTGGCGGCGCAGAAACCGTCCGATTGTGATCATTGGCTGGCTGTTGATCCTATTTGCGGCATGGTATGCGTTGGGGATCAACGGTCTGCTCTGGCGCGAGCTGACGACGCTGATTCCGCCGCTGCTGTGGCTGCGCGTGCCGCCGCGCATGTGGTGGATCGCTGTGATCGCGCTGCTGCTGCTGGCGGGATTCGGCTTGCAGGCGCTCAACACGCCACGCCGTCGCCGCTTCGTGGTTGTGCTGTCACTAATCCTGATCGGTGAACTGCTTATCGCGGATCTGCGGCTGCTGCGCTTCCTGCCACAAGATCGTTGGCTGGATCGTTACGCGCCGATTGCCGGAGCGTTGATCGCGGATGGTGTGACCAAGTTCTATTCGCCCACCTACAGCTTGCCGCAGCAAGCCGCCGCTTACTGGGACATCCCCGATTTCGGCGGGATCGATCCCTTCCAACTGCAAAAGTATCTGCCTGAATTTGAGGCGGCGACGGGGACGAAGATCACGCAGTACACGGTGACGCTGCCTCCCTATGGCAGCGACTTGGCGACCAGCAACCGCGAGGCGCAGATCGATGCCGCACGCTTGGCGCGATGGGGCGTGTCGCACGTCCTCGCCGCCTACGAGATCGCGAATCCCGATTTGCAGCTAGTCACCGAGATCGACGGTGTGTACATCTATCGCAATCGGCTGACCGCTGGTGGCGTGAGTGCCAGTGCCACCATGCCGGAGACGATGTGCGTGGGCGCTTTATGGTGCTACCAGCCGCGTACGCTCCTGCCCGCGGTGGCGATTTCTGCACTGTCGTTGATTGGGGTCGCCGCGCTGCTGTTGTGGTCAAAACGCCGCCTTTGATCGATTGATCACAACATTTCGTTGCCTCGCCACGTAAAAGGATCATAGAAGTCGAGCGCAATTCGTGATCCAGAGCAGCGAAAGGGAGTTGATCATGAACGCCAATACCGCCCCAAGAATCGGTTACCGCGCTATGAGTACACTGGCAGTCATTGTTGGCATTGTCGGTATCACACTTCAATTCCTCCCCGATTGGCAATTTTTCTCCATCTTCTTATCCGTTGTCGTGCTCGGTAGCTTGATCGGCAGCAGCAAAGAGTTCGACGCTGGAGATCGCCAGCAGTTAGGGCGGAGTTATAAGTTCACCCTTGAATGGCTCATGATGAGCGTGTTCGCCGCTTACGCGGTAATCGAGTTGTCGCACTGGGTGGCGTTCTTCGGAGGCGCTGCCGCCTTCCTGAATGAACACTGGTCGGGATTGGTCTTATCGCTGATGTGCCTGCTGATCGGGATTGCGGGCTTGCAGCGCGCACCAGAGTAGATCGGCGGGGTCAGGATGCAGAGTAACCCGGAGCTGAATCTCCGGGCTGAATTAGTATTGCTGCGCTTGAACTATCAAGCGGAATGATCCGCTTTAGCGCCGTTCAGGGCATATTTGAATACCCATCGGCAGTCATTTTCAATCTACTTTGCCTCTGGCTCCCCTCTTCTAATGGGTACTCTCATTGGAGAGGGGGGCAGGGGTGAGGCTAAATTCCATCCGCATCTCAACCACCCCGCGAAAATTGCTACATAAATTACATCTCGTTAGCTCATGGCACTCAGTAATATAGAAGCAACTAGCATCGGCACGATCACGAGTCGCCACCACATGACAAACAGCAGCGATCCTCAGCACTCAGCACCCAGCACTCAGCACTATTTCCCTCCCTCGATCTCCCGCCGCGAGTGGCGCAATGTGATGCTGCTGGGAACGCTGATCCTGATCCTCCCCACGCTGCCCTAC
>JAHBVK010000016.1 GCA_019637555.1 Anaerolineae bacterium | reverse complement strand
ATCGGGGACATGCCCATCACTTCTACTGCCGTCGCCATCGTGTTGGCGGTAAATTGACCACCACACGCGCCGGGTCCCGGACAGGCTACCGCCTCGATTTCGTGCAACTGCTCCGCCGAAATTTTGCCGCGCGCATAGGCACCAATCGCCTCGAACACATCGCCAACGGTCAGGTCTTTCACACCACCATCAGGCAGCGGTAGCTTACCGGGAGCAATTGAACCGCCGTAAAGCATCATTGAGGGGATGTTCAAGCGGATCAAGCCCATGATCGTACCGGGGAGCGTCTTATCGCAAGCTGCCAGCGCGATCACGCCGTCGAAATAATTGGCGCGCACGATCAACTCGATGGAGTCAGCGATCACCTCGCGGCTGATCAGCGAGGCTTTCATACCTTCCGTGCCCATCGTGATGCCATCGGAAATGGTGATGGTATTAAATTCCAGCGGCGTGCCGCCGGCCGCCTTGATTCCCTCTTTGATCTTGTGAGAAAGGCGACGCAAATGGAAATTGCAAGGACCGATCTCCGTCCATGTGTTAGCGATGGCGATCAGCGGTTTTTTAAAATCGTCATCGGTCAGCCCAATCGCCCTGAACATCGAACGTGCCGCCGCGCGATCCGATCCGCCGAGCAGGGTGCGGCTGCGTTCGTTGAGAGCATTGTTGAGTGCAGAAGTGAGGGAAGCTCCGTCGGTCACGAAAAGACTCCTTAATCTTGGAAGCAAAGAACGTTATGCGGACGTTTTAACTTAGTTAAGCGTGGATCGGGATCATACCCCTGATGGCGAGATAAGCAAGTGGACTTTTGCCTCAAACTCCTTCTTGTCCAGCAGTCGAAACCTGCATATACTTATTTTGGATGGTGTGATTGCACCATTGCCGCGATGAAGCTCGCGTTACACCATGTTCGGATGGTTAATAGCTTCTACCCGACGATTTGTTTGCTTGGGTAGAAGCTTTTTTTGTGTTCGGAATCGAAGTGAGGTGGCAGCTATGACATCAACTCAACCGCAGCGCGCTGGACTTTTGTCCGAAATCCCTAAAAACGTCTGGGTCGCCACCCTGACCAGCTTCTTGACTGATATTTCCAGCGAGATGATCACTAACCTGATCCCCTTGTTTCTGGCTAATGTATTAGGCGTTTCAACGGTCGTCATTGGTCTGATTGACGGTGTAGCGGAGACAACATCCAGCTTGTTGAAAGGCATCTCCGGCTGGTTATCCGATAAACTTCAGGAGCGTAAATGGGTCGCTGTCGCGGGCTATGCGCTGTCGGCACTTTCCAAACCCCTGCTCTATTTTGCCAGCGCGTGGACAGGCGTACTGGCAGTGCGCTTTGCGGATCGAGCTGGAAAGGGAATTCGTACCTCACCGCGCGACGCCCTGATCGCGGATAGTGTCAACGAGCATCGGCGCGGTTTAGCCTTCGGTCTGCACCGCGCGGGCGATACCGCTGGAGCCGCCATCGGGCTTATCATCGCGCTGCTCGTGGTCTTGGCTACTCAGGCGCAAGCACTGGATTTAAGTGCCGCTACCTTCCGCACAATTGTCTTGATCGGTGTGGTTCCGGGATTACTTGCGGTGGTAGTACTGGCGATTGGTGCACGCGATGTCGAGATAAAACCCGCAGCATTGACCGTCAGACTCAATTTCGGTTCACTTAGCCGTAACTTCAAGATCTTCCTGCTCATCATTGCCATTTTCACCCTTGGTAATTCATCAGATAGCTTCCTTATCTTGTTAGCGCAGCAGCGAGGCTTGAACGTAGCAGGCGTATTAGGCATGTTGATCACCTTCAATGCTATTTACGCATTGTTTTCGGGACCATTGGGCGCTCTCTCAGATCGGCTTGGTCGGCAGCGGGTGATCATTGGCGGCTGGCTGGTCTATGGGCTGCTTTATCTTGGCTTCGCAGCGGCAGACTCAGCATGGCAGATTTGGCTCCTATACGGACTCTATGGTCTCTATTACGCGGGTACAGAAGGGACAGCGAAGGCACTGGTCGCCGATCTCGTACCAGCCGAACAACGTGGCACCGCTTACGGCTGGTACAACGCAGTAGTTGGCTTGGTGGCATTACCAGCCAGCCTGATCGCTGGCATATTGTGGCAAGGCATCGGTGGCTGGCAGGGACTGGGATCGCACGCGCCATTTTTGTTTGGTTCTGCTCTGGCGGTGCTGGCTTCACTGCTGCTGGTGTGGCAGCGAAGAAATCAACGTTTTGAGGTCAGTCAGCCAGTTTAGTCCCTGAGACGAACGAGTAATGTGTTAGGTGGTAAATACGACTATGCGCTTGAAACTCCCTCTCCATCTTGATGAGTTTGTATCCTTTCTGCGAACCCTGTTGAAATGGACTGCTCTCGGAGGCGTCGTCGGGATACTGGCAGGAACTGCATCCGCGATCTTCCTCGTGAGCTTGGATTGGGCTACCAATTTTCGACTCGCCAACCCGTCGATCCTATTCTTGCTGCCCGTTGCCGGCTTTATCGTCGGCTGGATCTACCATCGCTTTGCTGGCGCTGCCGCGCAAGGCAACAATCTGGTGATCGAAGAGGTTCACACTAACGGATCCAGGGTTCCCTTGCGGATGGCTCCGCTGGTGCTGCTCGGTACTGTGATTACCCATCTATTTGGTGGATCGGCAGGACGCGAAGGTACAGCGATTCAGATGGGAGCAAGTCTAGCGGATACGTTGCGCCGCGCTCTGCAACTAAACGCTGAAGATCGGCGCTTGCTGCTAATGGCGGGGATCAGCGGCGGATTCGGATCGGTGTTTGGCACGCCTGTCGCCGGATTTGTGTTCGGGATGGAAGTTCAAAGCGTCGGACGCATCCGCTACGAAGGGATCGTGCCGTGCTTGGTGGCTGCCTATGTTGGCGATCTGACCACGCGCGCATGGGGTGTTGCCCATTCTCATTACCCCGCGCTCACTAATGTCGAGATTCAACTGCCGCTGCTGCTGCTGGTGATCGTAGCAGGGATCGCCTGTGGCTTAACCAGTATTTTGTTTGTGGAACTAACGCACGTGATCAAGAACTACCAGAGTCGCTACATCAAGTATCCGCCGCTGCGCCCAGTGATCGGTGGCATTGTCATCATCGCGCTCACGCTGTTGATTGGCAGTCAGGATTATCTGGGCTTGAGTCTGCCCCTGATCCGTCAGTCTGTCAGCGGTGAGGGCGTAATCACCTTTGCCTTCTTGCTCAAAGTATTGTTCACCTCGATCACGCTGGGATCGGGGTTCCTCGGCGGAGAAGTGACGCCGCTGTTCGTCATCGGATCGACGCTCGGCTACACGCTCGGACGTTGGCTTAATGTTGATCCAGTATTTATGGCATCTCTCGGTTTCGTCGCGGTTTTCGCGGGTGCAAGTAATACCCCGCTGGCATGTGCTTTAATGGGCATGGAATTATTCGGCGGCGGATCAGGGTTGTACCTAATCTTGATCTGTGTGATCGCTTATCTGGCATCCGGTCATCGCGGAATTTACATGACCCAGCGCATCGGAACGCCGAAATCCGTGTGGGCTGATGTGCAGGTGGAGGAGAGTTTGAAAGCGGTTTCGGATCGACGAAACCACCGCGAACCTCCGCTGTAATCAGCGCCGTGTTCAGGGCATTGTTTTCATCATTTTGTCGTGCAGCGTCAACCACAACATCGGCTGAGCAGTGAGCTTGTTCATCATCTGCGCCATTTCATCCGGCGTATACGGTGCGTCCGTCTCCAACCACCACGAGACAATTGCCAGCATTGAACCGGCAATGTGCTGACCGATCATGGCGGCTGGCACTGGCAACGCAGCATCAGGTGCAAGCAGCCGCAACTGCGATTGCACATCTGCGGCGATCAAATTGCGTAATTCGGAAAGTACACTGCCCGTGATCTGGGAATTGAGCATCACGCGGTACAGATTCTTATTCTCGGCGGCGTGCCGGAACGCGATCACACTCGGCGGTGTAGAGCCGTTGAAGAGTTGTTCCGGGGAAAACATCTGACGTATCCGCACCGTTAACTCGTCTACCGTTTCCTTGAGCGTGGTCAGCAGCAATTCTTCTTTATCTTTGTAGTGTAGATAGAAGGTCGCTCGTCCCATCCGTGCCCTATCGGTGATCTCTTGCACGGTGAGCGCATCGTAGCCTTTCTCTAGAACTAATTCAAGAAGGGCATCACGTAGATATTGTCGGGTACGTTGCTTACGCTTATCCATCGAATTACTTTCTAGACAACTGTTCAATTGTAGACGTGATCGGTGATTCGCTGATTGACTTGATAACAAACAATTCTAAGATAGTAAGTATACAGATTGTCTAGTTTTATGCGAATTGTCCAGAGTTGTAATGTCGAATGAGGCATCAGGATGATCCCGTCATTTTCCGGTCCTAAGGGCATGCCCATCCTTGGTAGCGTCCCCGCAATGAACAAAAACCGCTTGCCGTTCTTATTGCAGACGCGCGCCCAATATGGCGATGTCGCCCATCTGCGTTTGCTAAACCGTGATGTCTATCTAGTCAGCCGCCCGGAGTGGATTCATCAGATTCTAGTGGAGCAGGCAGACAACTTCCACAAAGGCATCACCTTGAAGCAGATTGGTAAGTACACATTAGGCGAAGGACTGCTGACCAGCGAAGGGGATTTTCATAAGCAGCAGCGCAAGCAGATGCAGCCAGCCTTCCATCACACGCGGATCGCCGCCTACGCACAGTCGATGGTTGATCTGACTGAACGCATGCTTACGCAGATCAACTGGCACGACGGCGCGGTAGTAGACATCGATCATGAGATGATGGTGTTGACTCAAAGCATTGTGGCAAAGACCTTGTTTGATGCCGACATTTCCGCACAAGCCGATCAGATCGGTGATGTGATCAGTGAGGGAATCCGTGTAAGCAGCGCCAATGTATTCAAAGACATGCTGATCGGTTGGCTACCTACCCCATATCGGCGTAAACGTATGGAAGGTACAGCAAAACTCGACGCCGTAATCTATGGATTTATGGAAGAATGGCGACGGCAGGGTGGGCAAGACAAGGGCGATCTGCTATCGATGCTGTTGCTAGCGCGCGACGTAGATGGTAAGCCAATGCCAGACAAACAGATCCGCGACGAAGCCTTGACGCTGTTCATCGCCGGACACGAGACAACAGCGAACGCATTAGCATGGACGTGGTATCTCTTGGCACAGCATCCGGAAATGACGAATAACCTGCGTGCAGAATTGAACCGCGTACTCGGTGGACGTGCCCCGTCCTTGAAAGATTTACCGCAGTTGCCCTACAACGAACAGGTCATCAAAGAAGTGCTGCGGTTGTACCCGCCTGCATGGTTGATTACACGTCTTAGCGTAAAGCCAGTGCAAATCGGCGGCTACCAATTCCCCGCTGGTGCGATCTATATGGTTAGCCCGTACGTGATGCATCACGATGCGAAATACTTCAGCGACCCTGAAGCCTTCAAGCCGGAACGCTGGACACAGGAATTCGAGAAGCAGTTGCCGCGATTCGCCTATTTTCCATTCGGCGGCGGACCGCGCATCTGCATCGGCAACAGCTTCGCCATGATGGAAGCACAATTGATTCTGGCGACGATGGCACAGCGTTACGATCTGACGCTGTTGAATAACGCACCTGTACAGTCAGAACCCTTGATCACATTGCGTCCCAAAACGCCAATCCAGATGCGCCTGACGGCAGTGGGTAACACAGCGCCAGCTATCCGGCAAGAAGCTGATCATCCTGATCTTGCTGCGTCTGTTCCGGCGGTTGTTCAGTAGCACACATCAAGGTGCTGCGAACCACCTGCAAAAAGGCATCAAGCGCAGGCGACATCCAGCGATCTTTGTGCCAGTACATCTGCGAGATCACATGGAACTCAGGATCGAACCACGGCAGGACAACTAGTTTTCCCTCGTCAATCTCACGGGCTGCAGTGACTCTGGGGATCAGTGATATGCCCATGCCCGCCATAACACAGCGTTTGATCGCTTCGATGCTGTGAAATTCCAGATTGTTATCAACATAGACGCCGTGATTGCTCATCACGCGCTCGAACATGTTGCGGTAAGCGCAGCCGATCTCGGTGAGGAGAATCTGCTCGCCAGTAAGGTCTCTGGGGTGAACAATCGGACAGCGGGCGAGACGATGGCTAGGCGGCGCAACGATCACAATCGGCTCGATGGACAGTTGATGCACGATTAAGCTGTTGAGTTGGATCGGCTCGTCAAGTGAGAAGCCCACATCCACAGTGCCATCGAATACTGCTCCGCGCAAGCTAAATACGTTCATTGGACGAAACATTAAGCGCACTTGCGGATACAGAGCGTGGAAGCGCTCCAATACATCCGGCAAACGGTAGGCGCACATCGTCTCCGACGCGCTGATCGTCACTGTTCCACTGACGACGGAACTATCCGCAATGGATTGTTTCGCTTGTTCAGCCAGTTCCAGCATGTTCTCGGCGTAGGTCAGAAAGCGCCTACCTTCACTGGTCAGGGCAATCTTTTTGCCTAACCGATCAAAAAGCCGCACGCCTAGTTCTGCCTCCAACGCTTGTATCTGCGCTGTGACGCTGGACTGGACGTAGCCAAGTGACGCTGCCGCATTGGTAAAACTTTCTACGCGGGCGACAGTGCAGAAGGTCATGAGTTGCCGGAGTTCCATAGCAGCCATCCATCGAAATTTTTGATGCAAATCATCGAGATCATTCGTTGGACTTAATCATAACATGGTCGTATGATCTAAACATCGTCAAATTCCTACAAAGTATGGAAGACGGCGTCCACACAATGCCCTATCCTGTGACATGAATGGGCGAGAGGGAGTACAACGATGAAACACCAGATCGTGCTATCCGAGCGTGAAGTTTGGAGTTTACCACAGCCAGATAAGTCTATTCGCGTGCTAGAAGGAACGGCGTGGGTCTCCGAAGGTGGACGCGATTTTATCCTGCTGGCGGGCGATCAGTTCAAAGGGCAGACCCATCGTGACAAAGTGGTGATCTCAGCGGCGCGTAATCGCGGGCAGTTGGTCATCGAATTGATTGAAGTCGCCTGAGGATAAGGACAACTCCTGATAACAATCTGTAGCGAGGCGTGTGACTTCGTGATAAAATCAACAATCACAGATTAGGATCACTCAACACTCAGCATACAGATACGTTTCAGGAGAAACTCATGTCCGACGTGCAACCCGCTGCACCAACCAGCCCCGATGTCAGTGGGGGTAAGCAATCTGACCGCACCTTACGTGCCCGTCAGTGGCTAGTGGTGGTATTGTCTTTCGTCATCGGTGCCGTAGTTACGGCGGCATGTATGATCTTACTGTTGAAGGTTGATCTGACAGTGACCTTCCCGATGTCTTCATGGGAAATCCCCCTGATCATCGCAGCCACGATCCCCATGGGATTCTTGGTCATGATCTGGCTGGATTACTTCATGGGCACCAAGATTCTGCCGGACTAGCCGACAGCATCATGATACTGCGACAAAATAGCCCGGTAGCGACACTGCTGCCGGGTTTTTGTTTTTTACCTTCTTCATCAGTATTTTCAATCAGCCTCAAGCGTTTTCACGACTGATTCGTTAAACTAATGGTTTGTGATTTTTTGGACATTTCGTTTTTTTACCTTTAGGAGGCGTTCGACATCATGCGTCGGAACAAAGTAACCGTCGTTGGCGCGGGAGCGGTCGGCTCAACGGCAGCCCACTGGATTGCCAGCAAAGAACTCGCGGATGTGGTCTTGGTCGATATGGTGCAGGGATTGCCGCAAGGCGTCGCGCTCGACCTCGCATCCGCTTCTCCGGTAGAAGATTTTGACATCAAGATCACCGGCACCAATTCTTACGAGGAGACCGCCGACTCCGATGTGATTCTGGTCACAGCCGGTGTGCCCCGCCGTAAAGATCCTGTAACGGGTAAATTCCCCAGCCGCGATGAACTGGTCAAGATCAATCAGGATGTGGTCGGTCCGATCACTGAACAGCTTGTTAAGTACTCACCCAACAGCGTGATCGTGGTGGTTACCAACCCGCTGGATGCAATGTGCCACGTAGTCAAGGAAGTCTCCGGCTTCCCGCGTGAGCGCGTGATCGGGCAGGCTGGCGCGCTGGATACCGCCCGCTACAAAACCTTCATTGCGATGGAGTTGGGTGTCAGTGTTGAGGATGTACACGGCATCGTACTCGGCGGTCACGGCGATGAGATGGTGCCGCTGGTTCGTCACACTTCCATCGCAGGCATCCCTATCACCGAACTTATCGCCAAGGATAAGCTGGATGCGATCATCGAGCGCGCCCGTAAAGGCGGCGGCGAGATCGTCAGCTTACTAGGACGCAGCGCCTACTATGCGCCCGCTTCCGCCTCGGTCAGCATGATCGAATCGATCATCAAGGATAAGAAACGCGTGATCGCTAGCGCGGTCTATCTGCAAGGTGAGTACGGCTATCATGACCTGTTCATCGGCGTACCCTGCGTGCTCGGCGCAAAGGGGTTGGAGAAGGTCATCGTCATGGACTTGAATGACGAGGAAAAGGCAATGCTGGACATCTCCGCCAAAGCCGTGCGCTCGGTAGTTGATGTGTTGGGCTACGGCAAGAAGTAACCCAACACATTTAAGACGCTCTCTTTCAGCGTCAGCGTGCAGCAGCACCCTTCTGATAGAGAGCGTCTTTAACTTTGCTGATACCGTAATCGCGTCGCACAATATCAGCTAAAGCAGTGTATAATTAAGATGGTCGTCGTCGCTTCGGTGCAGCACAATTCTTTTTATGAAGCCGGATTCCCTGATTGGAAGAATAGTCGGACAGTATGAGATTTCCTCGCTGCTAGGGCAGGGAGGAATGGCTGTCGTCTATCGTGCTCGTCAGCACGCCATGAAGCGCGACGTAGCCATGAAAGTGGTGCTGGATACCTATACCGAAGACCCCACGTTCATGGAGCGCTTTGACCGCGAAGTAGAGGTCATTGCCAGTCTAGAACATCCTCACATCGTCCCCGTCATCGAACATGGCACCACCAACGATGGTGTCATCTACCTGACAATGCGCTACATCAAAGGCGGCACACTCTCCGAACGGGTCCGGCGCGAGGGTAAGCTGCCAATCGAGGACATCAGCCGCATTCTCACACAGATCGGCAGCGCCCTAGACTATGCTCATTCGCGTGGTGTCATTCATCGCGATCTGAAACCCAACAACATCCTGCTTGATGAGCAGGGCGATGCTTATCTGGCGGATTTCGGCTTGGCGCGGCTGGTCGAATCGGATGATCGGCTGAAAAAGAATCTGACCGAAACTGGCACGCTATTGGGCACGCCAACCTACATCGCCCCCGAACAGATCGAGGAAGGACGCGCGGATCACCGTTCCGACATCTATAGTCTCGGCGTGATCTTATTTGAACTGCTGACCGGACGCCCACCCTTTGTCAGCGATTCCGCCTTCAAATTGATGCAGGCGCATGTTTCCGAACAACCGCCAAAGGTGCGTTCCCTGCGCGAAGGCTTGCCCGCCAGCCTCGAAGCAGTATTGAGTTTTGCCTTAGAGAAAGATCCCAACAAGCGCTACCAAACTGCTAGCGAGCTGGCAAAGGATTTTGCCGCGGCGATACAAGGATCTGGACCAATTTTGGCGAAAACGTCACCAGGTCCTGAGTATCCTACCCATTTGGATACCACCATTTCGCGACGACGTTTTCAGCTTCCGGTACAGTCTACGCCGCAGCGAATGCGCTTGTTCACCGCCGGGATCGTAACGGTGGTGGTTGTTCTGCTAGGCTTATTCGGGTTGGCATCACAAATGGCGTCGCGCACCCCTAAAGCGGTGGATGAATCTGAACGTCCGCTGACGGGTTCCCCCAACGATCTCTCTTTTACCGACGATCAACTAGCAATAGCGCGCAACCAATTGCAGGGTTCCTTCATTGGTGTTGTGCCCTGTACGCTGACGACTGCCTATCACGCTAGCCTCGCCCGTGCCGTGATCACGCGCGCTAATGCGCTTGGCTTGCAGACCCGTGTAATCGACTCGGAAAATGATCGGTCACTGCAACCCGCTATCGTGGATCGCTTTGTGGTCGAAGGTGCCAAGGCTATCTTCGTCTGTCCACTGGATTTTTCTTCCCTGATGCCTTCATTGCAAGCAGCGCAAGAGGCAGGCGTGAAGGTCATGACGACGGGCGATGTACCTTTAGGCAAGGGGACAGTTGTCCTCAGCATCACCAATGAACGCATGGGATCGGCAATTGGCGAGTACGCTGCCAAGTACATTAATGAAAACCTCGACGGCAAAGCACAGGTGATGGTCTTGGATTATCCGCCCGTGCCGTTCACCGTAGACCGTGCTCAGGCGATGGAGAAAGCATTGTTGGCTGCCGCTCCCGGCGTGACCATTGTAGGTCGCTGGATCGGCGGTTTATCCGCCAACGGCGAGAAGTCCATGCAAGAAGCACTACAGGATTTTCCCGATATCAACGTGATCTTGAGCATCAACGATGCAGGCGCGTTTGGCGCGGTTAAGGCTCTGCAAGCGGCGGGCAAGCAGCCCGTTGATGTAGCGATCTTCAGCGTCGATGCAGAACCAGAAGCCAAGCGCATGATCCGCGATAACGAGTACTTCGTGGCATCGTTCGATAACGATCCGGTGTACGCGGGAACGTTAGCGATTGATGCGGCAGTGAAGATGCTTGGTGGTGGCATTACGCCCCAGCAAGTTTTGCTGCCCGGTCAGGTTTACACCAAAGAGGTAGCGGCACAAGAAACCCCCATTGCCACACCCTAAACGCTCCCTTTTTGTAAGAAATAGTACGTGTTTTGATTGTGCTAAAAAATACTTGAATTGTGAAGTTAAGCGGTTAGCTTTCTGCTAGCTTGCTAGCAGAAAATGGGCTTGGTTTACTCAATGTCCACCACACATTACTGAATCCGGTCAATGGCAAGAATTCTTGTAGTCGAAGATTCGAGCGACATGCGTCAATTGCTGAGAGACCTACTCAGTGCGCTTGGTCACGAGGTAGTTGAGGCAGCAGATGGCTTAGAAGGCGTCAATGCGGCGCTGCACCTCCATCCTGATCTGATCATCCTCGATCTGATGATGCCAATTGTTCACGGCAGTTCGTTTCTGCAACTGAAACAAGACACCCCCGGTATCGAGAATATCCCTGTGTTGATCGTGTCGGCGCATTCGGAAGTCGATCAGATCGCGCGGCGCTGGGGCATCAAATCGTGGCTGGCAAAACCCGTCCGAATCAGCGAACTGGATCACTCCATCGGTCAGATTTTAGGCTCATTGCCGTAAATACCAAGATTTCTAGCTAGCCTCCACTACCATCCCATTGCGTCGCCCCCAGTTTGATGGAGGTTCACATGAACAGCGCAGCATATCAACAGAATTTCCTACTACAAGGCAGCGCACTCGATTTCGAGCGCTTACAGCAGCTTCAGAGCAAACCTGCACCATTTACGCCGGGTGAGCCGCACTTTTGGGACGATCCGCACATTTCTCAACAGATGCTGCGCACACATCTTGACCCCACCACTGACGCCGCTAGCCGCCGTCCCGAAATCATTGATCGTTCTGTTGAGTGGCTGATCGCAACACTGCATTTGCAACCAGAACATACCATTGTTGATCTGGGCTGCGGTCCCGGTTTGTATACACAGCGATTAGCCGAGCGTGGGTTATCAGTAACGGGAGTCGATCTCTCTCAGCGCTCGCTAGACTACGCACGTGAACAGAGCAGAAAAGAAGGGTTGGACATTACCTATCGTTGTCAGAACTATCTACTGCTTGAGGATAGCAATTTATACGATGTCGCGTTGCTGATCTACGGCGATTTCTGTCCGCTCTCGCCGGAAAAACGCTCACGACTCCTGCAAAATGTGCATCGTGCGCTCAAGCCAGATGGGTATTTCATCCTTGATGTCTCTACCCGTATACACCGTCAGCGTTATGGACGTCAGCGTGCCTGGTACGCCGCCGAAAGTGGATTCTGGAAAGCGGGACCGCATCTGGTGCTGGAACAGGGCTTCGATTACCCCGAACAGGCGATTTATCTCGATCAATATATAGTGATCGAAGCGGATAGTCGTCTCTCCGTCTATCGCAACTGGTTTCAGGATTACACTGCCGCGTCAATTACTGCTGAACTAGAGTCAGGTGGATTCAAAGTGAACCACTTATACGCTGATCTCTGGGGTACACCATTCACCGATGACACCGAGTGGATTGGCGTTGTGGCACAGCGAGGCGACTTGTAGTTGAGTATCAGCGTATAAATTTACGCAGTTTGCGTTGGCTGCAATTCAATCAGCGTCTGCCCGCGCTCCACGACTACACCGACTTCGCACAGTACTTGCTTGACGTTGCCATCTTGTGGTGACGCAATGCGAATCTCCATTTTCATCGCTTCCAGCACGATCAAGGTCTGACCTCGCTTGACGGCTTCGCCTGCCTCAACCAACACTTTGATCACTTGACCGGGCATTGAGGCAGTGAGCACTGAGTCAGCATTAGCGGCAGCACGGCGGCGCTGCGTTGGCGTTGATTTTTCATCTTCGCGCTGTAAGGCGTGGATGATGGCATCGAGCGCCACTAACTGCGTCTTCCCTTGATCCGCAGCCGCGAGGTGTGCGCGATACAGCCGATCATTGAAGCTAAATATCAGTTCTGATGGCGTGCTGCGGATTAGATGTACGCGGTATTGCCGATCCGCGATGGTAACCGTGTAGTCGCCGTTAACCTCCTCGATCTGAATCGGGGGTTGATCCTGATAGCGCAGGTCCATCGACTCACCCTCCCACGCGGAAGCTATCGCGCTGCGACCACGCGCTGAAGCGATCAAGTGCGGTATCCGACTCTTGCTGCGGAGTCTGCTGCCTCAGCAGTTCACCAAGTGCCGCCGCAATTAAAATAACGTCAGTCGGCGTTGGCGTCGCTGCTTGCCATTCGCTAAACCCTGACTCGATGAAGCGTGTGGTCATGCGCCCCTCACTAAAGACCGGATGGCGCAGTACGTCACCAAGAAAATGGATGTTGGTGGTCAAACCCATGATCACGAACTGCGCTAACGCTTGCTCCATCCGTCGAATCGCTTCACGGCGATCTTGTCCCTGTACGATTAGCTTAGCGATCATCGGATCGTAATGAATGCTGATCTCGTCACCGGAAATGACTCCCGAATCGACGCGCACTCCCGGTGCTTGCGGTTCTACTAACTTCAGGATCATGCCGATAGAGGGCAGGAAGCTATTGGCGGGGTCTTCGGCGTAGATGCGGCATTCGATGGCATGACCGCGTGTCGTAATATCTGCTTGCGTGAAGGGTAGTGGTAAATCGTTAGCGACATGGAATTGCAGCTTGACCAGATCGATTCCCGTGACTAGTTCTGTAACGGGATGCTCCACTTGCAGCCGAGTATTCATCTCCATGAAGTAGAATCGCCCAGCCGTTTCATCGACGATGAATTCCACTGTACCTGCATTCGCATACTGAACTGACTGCCCCAGCTTCACTGCCGCCGCGCACAATTGCTCACGCAGATCGGGCATCAAAAATGGCGACGGCGATTCCTCGATGATCTTCTGATAACGTCGCTGTGTGGAACAATCGCGCTCGAACAGGTGGATCACGTTGCCGTGTTGATCCCCGAATATTTGCACTTCGACGTGGCGGGCGCGTTCTATATACTTCTCCATATAGACGCGATCATCGGCGAACGCTTTTTGCGCTTCCCGCTTCACCGACTCCAACGCTTCAGCCAGTTCGCCCTGTTCACGGACGATCCGCATCCCTTTGCCACCGCCGCCTGCCGCTGCCTTCAGCAGCACGGGAAACTC
Organism: Anaerolineae bacterium; assembly: GCA_019637555.1. Taxonomy (GTDB): domain Bacteria; phylum Chloroflexota; class Anaerolineae; order Aggregatilineales; family UBA2796; genus JAHBVK01. The sequence goes on along the minus strand of JAHBVK010000016.1, from coordinate 86,042 downwards.
GATTGCACGGCGGTCTTGATCTTCGCGGTAATTGGGGACAGTGGGGATGCCTAATTGACGCGCTAGTTCCAGTGCTTTTGTCTTAATCCCCATCGTGCGGATTGCATCGGGATCAGGACCGATGAAGATCAGTCCCGCCTCCCGCACCAGACTGGCAAACTCTGCGTTTTCAGAGAGAAAACCGAAGCCGGGATGTACAGCATCACAATTCGTTTGGGTTGCCGCCTCAAGGATTTTATCTTTTCTCAAATAAGACTCGGCGGCTGGCGCTGCGCCGATGTAGATCGCTTGATCCGCCATGCTGACCGCGAGGCTGTGTGCATCCGCATCAGAATAAACCAGTACCGTCTCGATGCCTAATTCACGGCAGGCGCGGATGATGCGGACAGCAACTTCGCCCCGGTTAGCGATCAACACACGGCGGATCATAATGCGCGTTAGGCTTCCGTTTCAGCGGGCACAGCATCAGCAGGTGGGGCAGTTGCGCCTTCAGCAGCAATCGGCTCTGCTTCCGCTTTCGGTGCGGCATCGGCAAAAGTGACCACGCGATAACCTTCGGCGTAGTCCATCTCTTTGCCCTTGGCGACTTCAGCCGCCCATTCTCGCACACGCTGTTCAGGGTCCCAACCGGTGAGCTGACTCTTGTGTTCACGCAGCGCCGCGATCTTCAGATCAATGGTGTCGGAGATATTGACGAAGGTGTCTGCCTTCTCCCATGCCTGTACGTAGACCTTGTATGGCTTGTGCGATTGTAAACCTTCCTCGCGAAGTTCTGAGAACAGCGCCGGTTGTCCGGCGGCGGGGAAGATCGCGTCCACAGCGGCGAGAGCGACGGCACGGTGATCGGGATGATTGATATACCCATCGCCCGCCCATAACACCTGCGGATCGCCTGTGATCACGGTGTCTGGCTTGAATTTACGAATCTCGCGCACCAGTTTCTTGCGCAGTTCCATCGTTGCTTCGACCATGCCATCCGGCTCGCGCAGATAGACCACGTTATGTACGCCGACGACAGCCGCAGCCGCCGTCTGTTCCGCCTCACGGATGCGGGTGGCTTCTTCCTTGGTCACATTGGGATCGTTAATGCCCACGTCACCACTGGTCACCAGCACATAGCAGACTTCCGCGCCTTCGCGCACCCAACGGGCAATCGTCCCCGCACAGGAGAACTCAATATCGTCGGGGTGGGCGACGATAACCAGCACGCGTTTTGGCGCATAAGTTTGTGCAGCCATTGATAATCCATCCAGTTGTCAAGAGTTGAGAATATAGATAAGGATCAGGACGCGATCAGCACGCCGAATGTTACATCCAGAATTTAGCATCACCAGCGTTGGCTGAGTATTTCCTCACGCTTCTTTTGGAATTGCTCTTGCGTGATGACGCCATTCTTGAGCAGTTCTTCTAACGCTTTCACACGCTCCTCTGGCGAGATTCCGGGATCGTTGTGCGGGCTGACGAACGGTACGGGGATGAAGGGCAGTTTGCGACCGCGCACAATGCTGACTGCATAAGACAGGGCGATCAACAATCCGTAGAGACTGATAGCCAGACCGATCCAGCGTCCGATGCCAATACCGATATTTTCCAGTGCCGTCGCTACCATGTAACCGACGTACGCCAGTAATAATCCCGCGACGATAAGCAGTATTTTCCGCAGCATAACCTGATGCGCCTGCAATTCATGAGAGTCAGTTCTTGTCTAAATTATACCGCGCTTCCCTGACCACTTCCCTACGTCCTAATTCCAGCAAGGCACTCTGATCAGGTATAATGCACGCCGCTGACATTGAGACCGAAAGGCGCTTCATCGTTGATTCAAGAACCACCCATCACACAGGGAGATACCAAACCTCGTCGCCCGGTTGATCCTTCCGCCGAACCGGAACGTCGCGGCTGCGCTAATCCGCTGCTGACCGCCGTCGTCATCTTGGCGCTGCTGGGCATGTTCGTGATGATGTTGGGTGTGGCGGCATTCGCTGGCTACCGTGATGGCGGTGTAGTGCGGCAAACGCAAAAAGCGGTGGCGCTTTACGGCACGATGGATGGACAGGCGACCTTAGCGTGGCGCAATCTGGATGAGGGCAACTACACTATCGCCCGTGAGCGCTGCGTCTACATCATCGGGATCAACGCGCAATATCCGGGGATGCGCAATTGCGTCAGCACCGCTGAAGCTGCACTCAACGCGACTCCGACGTTCACTCCTTCACCAACCGCGACGATTACGCCGCTGCCGACGGCAACTGTCGATACGTCTGCATCCACCTCAACGAGTGCTGGTTTTACGCCGGATAGCCTGTTCAACAACGCCGAACTGGCGTATCAGCAAGCCGATTACGAAACAGCGCAGGCGTACTTAGAGGCATTGCGCGGTCTCGACTTCAACTATCGCAAGCAGGAAGTAGAGGATCGGCTGGTCGATGTTTACCTCAAACTGGCGGCAAAATATCAGGCGGAAGGCAAACTGGCGCAAATGGTCGTAGTGATCCAGCGTGCCCGCGATATTCGTAATATCGACAATACGGGTTGGACGTACACCATGGACGCCACTAATTTGTATTTGAGCGCCCGCGATTACCTCAATGCACAGAATTATGGGATGGCGGCGCAAGTGTTCCGTAACCTGTTCGCCATTGGTGCGATCAATTATCTGGATTCCAAGACACTCGGTTGCGAAGCCTTTAGTAAAGCAGGCGATACTGCTTCCTTCCAGCAATACTGCCAATGACAACCAGAGCGTTAAGCATGTTGGCGGCGCTGCTGATTTTCATAGCGGCGTCGCTATTGCAATTGCCATCCGTTGCAGCGCAGGGCAACGATCCGACGAACACCCCGATAGCAGAATCGACCGCCACAGTTAGCATCGAAGCAGGTACACTACGAACGCTGCCCAACGGGATTCGCGTGGTTTACGTTCCCGCCGGATGCTTCTTGATGGGGTCAGATCAAAATGACGAACATGCTGTCAACAACGAGATGCCACAGCATCGAGTGTGCGTCACCAAGCCATACTGGTTAGGTCAATTTGAAATCAGCAATGCCGAGTTTCAGCAGTTCATCGACGCAGGTGCATACAATACGCCGGAGTTCTGGTCGAATGCGGGTTGGACTTGGAAGCAGCAGCGCATTCAGCCAACGGCATATCCCGACTATTCTAGCGCTCCCGATCAACCCCGTGTCGGTATTACGTGGTATGAAGCTGAAGCGTTCGCCAAATGGGCAGGTGGTCGCCTTCCAACGGAAGCTGAGTGGGAGTATGCGGCACGAGGATCGCAATCTCTGACGTATCCGTGGGGTAATGACTACGAACTTGGTTATGCCAACGTCGACGAGACAAAACTGGGCGGGGTTCTGCTTCAAAAGACAACGCCTGTGGGCAGCTATCCCGATGGGCGAAGCTGGATCAATGCCTACGACATGGTGGGCAACGTCTGGGAATGGTGCGCCGATTGGTATGCCGAAGACTATTACCAATTGAAACTAGAAACTGATCCGACAGGCGCCGCAGCGGGATCGAGCCGCTCTATTCGCGGTAGTGCGTGGAATTACGCGGCGGAAGGGGCGAATGCTGCCTCTCGCAGCGGGATCATTCCTGAGAATCAATTTCCCAACATTGGGATGCGCTTGGCGATAAACGCGACCCCCTGATCGAAAGTAAGCTGAGAGATTACGGTTGCCTCTAAACCCCACTGTAGACTGCTTACGGTTGTCGTATCGAACAAAAAGCTAAATATTAACTGTGCATGTTGTACGTAGAGGCTCACTTGCGCCTATAATTAAGGTGAATCCTTGCGCCGCAAACTTATAGCGACTTAGGAGTCTCTTCTTTATGAAAACGCGCGCAGTCATCCTCGCTGGTGGTGAAGGTACACGGCTCAGTGTGCTGACAGCAAAACGTGCCAAGCCAGCAGTCCCTTTCGCCGGTAAATACCGGATCATCGACTTTGCCCTCAGTAATTGTGTCAATTCAGGCATTTTCGATGTCCTGATCCTGACGCAGTACCGCCCACACAGCCTCAACGATCATATCGGTAACGGGCAACCGTGGGATTTAGATCGCACCTTCACAGGTGGTGTTCAGTTGCTGCAGCCATTCAAGGGGCGCAAAGATACCGATTGGTACTCTGGTACAGCCGATGCTGTCTGGCAGAACCTAAATTTCGTCGTTCGCGGTAACCCTGATTATGTGCTGATCCTCTCCGGCGATCACATTTACCAGATGGATTACAGCGCATTGGTGGACTATCACATTTCCAAAGGCGCGGATATGACTTGTTGCTCGATTCAGGTGCCGCTGGATGAGGCAAACCGCTTCGGCATTCTGGATGTCGACGCCAAGAATCGGGTCAAAGATTTCGTGGAAAAACCTTCTAACCCTCCCGGCAATAACGCCAGCATGGGTGTTTATGTCTTTAGCACCACCGTGCTGGAGAAAATATTAACCGAAGATGCGGAACGTGCTTCTTCTTCCCACGATTTCGGCAAGGATTTGATCCCGCGCATGGTGGCGCAAGGTCAGAAGGTATTCGCCTATCCCTTCCCCGGTTATTGGGTTGATGTCGGGACGGTAGATGCTTATTGGGAAACGCATATGGATTTGTTAGCACGCCCACCCGCCCTAAACCTCAATAATCGTGATTGGGTAATTCACACCCGCAGCGAGGAGCGTCCGCCAATCGTGGTGGAGCAAGGCGCTGAGATCAAGAACAGCATGATCGCTAACGGTGCGGTGATTTGTGAAGGCGCAATCGTCGAACGTTCGATCCTCTCGCCGGGCGTCTACGTTGGTCCCAACGCTGTGATCAAAGAGTCGATCGTCCTGACGGATACTTATATTGAAGCCAACGCATCCGTGGAACGCTGCATCATCGACAAGCAGGTGGTCATCGGGCACGGTGCTAAGGTTGGCAAGATTCAAGAGATTGGTGATTTAGGCATCAGCGTAGTTGGCAAGAGCACTCATGTGCCAGCAGGATTCACGGTTGGGCGGAATGTTGTCCTCGGCACCGATCTAGGACCGGATGATTTTGAGGATTTCGCTACCGACAAGTCCATACCCAATAACAAGAAGGTGCTAAACGAGAAAAAAAGCGCCAGAACGTGACTCGTAGCGGATGAGGTGAGGTGGTATTGAAAGCGCATCCCTATGTGGAATATACGAAGACGAATAACCGGAGGGTAATCAGCATGTCCCGTTTTCGCTATCTCTGTATCCATGGACACTTTGACCAGCCTCCTCGCGGTAATCCTCTGACCGGTCACATCGGTGAGGAAGCTAGCGCAGGCGAGTACCGCAACTGGAATGAACGTGCCACCGCCGAGTCTTACCGTCCCAATGCGGAGATCGGTAACTTTGAGCATATCAGTTTCGACCTTGGACCGTCACTGCTCAACTGGTTGCAGCAACGTCACCCCAATACCTATCAACAGATCAAAGAGTCGTACGACCAGCACCGCAAGGAAAACGCCGCGGGTAACGGTTTAGGCACGCCGATGTATCATGCCATTCTCCCGCTGCTCAAACCCCGTGATATTCGTTTGCAATTGGTCTGGGGGCGTTACGCCTTCACGCACCATTTTGGCTACGAGCCGCAGGGTCTGTGGCTTCCTGAAATGGCTGTTGATCCTATTACACTGCGTATTGCCCATGAGATTGGCTACAAGTACGTGATCCTTGCTGAAGGGCAGGTGCATGGCGTTCGCAATGGTTCTGGTCCCTACTGGATCGATCTAGGTGACGATCAACGGATTGCCGCTTTCGTCCGTAACGACGAATTGTCGAACGATCTTTCCTTTAATATCGCTACCGTTGGCGGTGCGGGGCACTGGGCACGTAATCGACTGCCCGGTCCGCGTGGTCAGCTTACCCTGATCGCCATCGACGGTGAGACCTTTGGACATCATCATATCGGTGAGGAACAGTTCTTACATTGGCTGCTGGCACATGAAGCCGCCTCAGTGGGCTACCGCGTGGTGACTCTGGATCAATATCTGCAAGAGTTCCCACCTCAAGAATACATTGAGGTCAAACCGTTCAGTTCGTGGAGCTGCTATCATGGCGTCAACCGTTGGTTCGCGGGCTGTGCCTGCACCGAAGGCGACAGCACGTGGAAGCCTGCACTTTCCCTTGCCTTGGAACGTGCCGCCGATGTGATTGATGACTTGTATGCCGAAACCGCCTTCGGCGTGGGATTAGTGCCGCGTACTCTGCGCGAAGAATACATTCAGGTGCTGCTCGGTGAGATCGACGGTCTAACCTTTCTGCGTGCTCGCGCTCCGCATATCGGCGAGGAAGATGCCATGCGGCTGCTGGGGTTGCTGGAAGCACAATCGTGGGTAGCACGCAGCTTAACCAGCGATGGCATGTACGGGGCGGACTTCGACTGTGCAGAAGGGCGCAGCGTAATTGTCAGCATGGGTTACGCGTTGTTGGCGGCGGAACGGGCGACAGGTGAACACCTGATCGACACTTATCGCAACGCTTTGCAACAAGTACGCAGCGGCATCACAGGCACGACAGGGCAGGAGATTTTTGACGCGCTGGCGCTGGAATACGGCATGATCACGCCGCCGACACCTGCCGATCAAGCAGATATGCAGCCTGAAACTCTACCCGATCCGGTCTGAGTGTAGTCTTGGATACTAGTTATTAATGCCTGACCAGATTGATCCTTCCAAGCTCGACTTAATCCAGATGGTGCAGCGCGCCCGTATGCAACACGACGCTGACGCGCTGCCATCACAAACGCAGATCAACTACTGGATCGAGGTGAAACGGCAGACGGAAGGATCAACGCCGACGGCGAATACTGGTCAGTGGGTACTCGTCTGTTCCCTCGATCAGGTAGATGCTCTATGGACGACGGTCAAGACGGCTACCGAGCAGGGCAAACTTGGTTATAAATCCAAAGTCGCCGTGATCTCACGCCAGAATCCCGCTGGTTGTGTGATCTATGTGCGTACTTACGATGCCGACGATCTAGACGATAGGGCGCGGGTCTACCGCGCTCTACGCGATCTTGGCATCACAAATCCCCTAGACTATACCAACGAGAGCGATAACACCTCGACTTCGGGGCGGAGTAGTGAATGACCGATTACCTGTCGAACTATAATTATCCACTGCTGATCCTCCTCGCTTGCTGTATCGTTCCCTTCATCCTGCTCCTCCTTGCTTCTATCTTCGTGCTGGTGCGCGGACAGCAGCTGTTACGTCGTGACGAAGCGAAACTGCGCCGCGACTTCAATCAGCTTCAACAGCGCAACGCTAATCTGAATACTGCCCAATTGGTACAGAAAATCGCGCATCAACAAGCATTACGGTCCGGAATTATCGGCGCGATCACCAGTGTGGGCGGGCTGCCTATCTTGCCGCTCGGTCTGACTATCGACCTACTGACCTCGGCACAGTTGCAGACCGATATGCTGCACTTCATTGCATGGGCGTATAGTCAGGACGCCAACTATCAGCAGCGCCGCGAACTAAGCAGCCTCAAGCTCAACCTGCCGGAAGTGCCCGTGCTTAAACTCAACGAAGTGCTCTCAGCACACGTCGGGCGCACAGGGGAGGAAATATTGGTCAGAGGTAGCGGTGAACTAAGCCGCTTTGCACTGCGACGCCTGCTGTTAATCATCTCCGAGAAGGCATTCGCCAAAGTGATCCCCGGCATCGGACTGATCATCGGCTTCGCCGTTAATTATTTGTCCACACGTGCCATTGCGACATTAGCCAGTCAGTGGTACGCTGGCAATATCGACAAGCTCACATCCCTCGTAAAACGATAAAGCGATAACACATGACTAAACGCCTGTTATTTGCGCTGGCGCATCCAGATGACGAATCGTTCGGGTCAGGCGCATTCATTTCACGCTGCACCTCACAAGGGATTGAAGTATCCCTGATTTGTGCCACCAACGGCGATGTTGGCACGGTGTCAGCGGAGAAGATGAATGGTTATAAGACCGTGGCTGAACTGCGTACTGCGGAACTCGACTGCGCGGCGCAAGTCTTGGGACTGAAAGAAGTGATCAAATTTGGCTACCGCGATTCGGGCATGATGGGCAGCGCCGACAATAACGATCCGCAAGCACTGTGGCAGGCTGATCCCGAAACCCTTATTCAGCAAGTGATCGAGGTAATGGAGCGAATTCGCCCGCAGGTAGTTGTCACTTTCAACAAATTTGGTGGTTACGGGCATCCTGATCACATTAAGATTCAACAGGCAACAGCAGCCGCCTTCAATCGGCTGCAAGGGCAGCCTAACGCACCACAAAAGCTCTACTACAGTTCCTTCCCGATGGGCTTGCTGAAGATGGGTGTGTTTTTCTCCCGCCTTGCCGGGCGCGATCCGCGCAAGATGGGGGTAAATAAAGATGTTGATTTTATGGCGGTACTAGAAGCCGTGGAGCCAGTACACGCCCGCATCTCGGTCAAAGCGTGGACGGATCAGGGGCAGAAAGCGGCGGATTGTCACGCCAGTCAGATCAGCCCTCGTGCGGGCTTTCCGTTAGCGCGGCTGTATATCAGTCGGGCGATGCAGACTGCTGGCTTCACCCGCGTAGTACCCGAACCTCGCCGCGGTGAACCGATCGAGAGCGACTTGTTTGCAGGTGTGCGTGAGCGTGAGGTATGATTATTCATACGCAGAAACTGATCGAACCTGAAAAGATTAGAATTGATTTACAATTTACATGAAACCTTGTTTCTTTGTTGATTATTTATGATACCATTGTGATCATCACAAGGGAATTTTAAGCTTACTCTATAGATACATTCTTCAAGACAAAGGTCAAGCAAAAATGGCTCTCAAGGTATATAAGTTCGAACAGCCCGAATTAAGCAGAAAATCAGCACCGTCCACCATCCTCACTGCTGAAGAAATCGACAAACCTGCTAAGGGCGTGTTAACCGGAATAGCCATCATGATGCCATTTTACTTGATCGTCGGTGTAATCGTAGCGTTGTTCAAACGGCTCTGATCTTCATCAATCAATCCTAATTCTAAGTTCAGCAATGGACGGCGAACAGCGAAAACGTTGTTCGCCGTTTTTGTTTTCGCTACCATTTGCCTGCATCAGCCAATAGCGAGGCGGCAGATGGCAACAATTGACTATCCACGCATCCGCAGCGGTAGCAACCCAATCTTGTGGCGGGAGTTGCTTTACTTTCGTCGGGTCGCGCAGCGTTGGCAGCGTCATGAAAGTATCATTGTCCTCGTCTTAACTGTGGTGGCACTAGCAGTCTCCGCGTATCTGCTCGATTTCAACCATTTCCGCCTCAACAACGGCTTACTCACCGTAATCATGATGCTGTGGATTTTTCATGCCATGGTCAGCATCCGCGCCATTATTGCGGGAGCGGGAGCAGTCAGCCGTGAACATATCGGTATGACGTGGGATACGCTCGTTCTCACGGGGATCAGCGCCCGCCGTATTTTGTCTGGCAAGCTGCGGGCAGCCCTACTTTCCGTAATGCCATGGATGCTGGGGTTCGGCGTCTTGCGTTTGCTTACACTGCCGCTGATGTCTCTCAGCCTGACTAGCACCTACGCCTACTACCAATGCTATGTACGCAGTTCGACTACGTTTTGCGACAGCGCTGCCATCACGTGGATTCCGTGGGCGTGGATACTTGCCGTTGTCTTAACGGTACTGCTGACCGTTCTTGAAGTCTTGAGTTGTGTAGCCTTGGGGATGGTTGGTAGTGCCTTAACGCGCCGTTCGATCACCGCGGCAGTACTGGCGCTATGCATTCGCTTTGCACCTGTAGCCATCTTTGCTGGATTCGCGCGTTATCGCTTGGGAAATACGTGGTTCTGGCAGTACTGGTCTTTCACACCGTTTACGCTGGCTGATGGCGGTACCGTCGGCTTAATGCAGCTTGCCTTCCCACTGATCAGTTGGACGCGCGGCGATCATGTCGGTGCACTGCCCGGTCTACTGGGCGTAACCGTACTGCTGTTGGTGATCCTCGTTGGCTCTTTGCTGCTGACTTTAGTGGCGCTAAAACGAGGCGGAGCGCTGACGGAAAGACAACTCGTTGGGGGAGAACAAGTGCCTTCTGTCAGCGCTCCAGCCTGATGAGGAGAGACTCGACGACAAGGAAAAGTCGCAGCTAACTCGCTACGTAGCCCGACGTAGCGCACGTCCTATCGCAATCACGATAATCGCGCCAACGATGGCAATGACCAGATTAATGATCACCCGTTCCAACCCCGCCGAGGCTGGTGATGGACCTAAGCCCAATAGTCCAGCGACAAAACCACCGACGACAGCACCAATCAAACCGAGGATGATGTCGTTGACCATCGACGCATCGCGCGATCCCATTACGTTACGTGCTACAGCGCCAGCAATTGCCCCGACAATCAACCATCCGATACAGATGAATGGTGAGGCAATCAAGCCATTAATGAACTCTCCCATGCGAATGCTCCCTTAGGTGAGTGAGGCGGGCAGTGAAGTTCACTGTCCACAGAACACATTTACATCCTCATGTTAGGGGTTGCAGCCTAAAAATGTCCTCAATAGCTTGTTTTTGCGTGTTACCCACCGCCACGTATAATGCCCTATCGATTCAATTCAACCGCTTAGTAGCAGATACAGGGGAATAGATGAAGAAAATGCGTGTAACTGGTATTGTCGCTCTGGTCATTGTTGCTGTCGTGATCATGGTGCTGAGTCTGACAGCGCCAACCAGCACAGTGATCGAAGGATCAAGCAGCCTTCCCGATGGTAGCTCGTCACTTTTCGATATTTCAGCAGCAGACCTGATTTATTTCGGGGTGGTGGTACTCGGCATCATCGCCAAGCAGATGATCGATAGTTGGTTTTCCACACGCCAGATCAAAATCGAAGTGGGCTACGCAGTGATCGCAATTCTGCTGGCAGCGTTGGTCTACTCAGGCATTTCTAGCCAGATTCCCGAAGCGCCTGTCACCTTAGCCAGTCTTTGTCTGGTCTTTCAATATGGTGTCGGTTGGCAGGCGCTGGTCGATGTGGTCGGCAAGCAAAAGACCGCTTAACCGATATTGAACAGCACATCGTTAGATTGTACGGTGCCTGTCCAAACTCCCTGTGTAGTGAACACCGGAGTTGGTGTCAATCCGGCGACAGGCGGTAGGATACCAGTAGTATTGTTGCGATAGGTGACCACTGCGCGGTACTGTCCGGTGGTCGCGCCCGCTGTCTGCAACCGTGCCCATGAGATTTCGATCCGTACCGAGCAGCGTTGGCGCGGTCCCAGCGAGCGTAGCTGATCGCTGGTGTACTGCTGCGGCGCGGTCAGCGGGCGGTTGACGTTGGCATTTTCACCGATGATGCGCTGTGACTGTAATTCTTGAAGGAATAACAGAACGCCGATCTCTTCATTGTTATAGCGAAAAATCACGCTTTGCGAAGTCAGGTACAGTGTCAACGGCGCTAATCCGTCATTGATGAAACGCACATATAAGACCAGTGGTTCACCCTGACTGAACACCTGTCGATCCGTTACCAGTTCCAATTTTAAGTTATCAGCCACTCCCGGCTGCTGTGCCAACCACGATTGATTGCTGCCGGAGATCGACGGTACTGGCAAGTTAGCACAATCGATGCCGCTGCCTGTGATGGTCATAAAGCGCGGCAGCGCAATCGCCATCACCAGCACCAAACCCGCCACCATGATCAGGCGAATGACCGGATCAGCCGTGTTGAATCGATCATAATAACCGCGCCAACGGGACATGTCGTTTACTTCTCCTGATCGTGCTGCTTAGTTAAGCGTGCCAGCCACTCTCGGATTAACGAAAGTACCTCGGACGCTTCTGGCAGTTCTAGCCATTGCAACTGTGTATATTTGCGAAACCATGTGTACTGCCGCCGCACGAATGTCCGTGTATCCGCCTTGATCGCGCTGACAGCTTCTGCCAAATCCCATTCGCCGCGCAGGTGACGCCCTAACTGTGCGTACCCCAAACCGCTCATGGACGGCAGACTCCAATCATACCCTTGTGCGTGTAAATTGCGTACTTCCTGCAACAATCCGGCATCCATCATCGCGTCGATACGCCGATCTAGCCGCTCATACAGCGCCGCACGATCCAGCGTTAAGCCTAGTTGCAGCACTTGATACGATGGGGGATTCTTGCTGCGTTGCTCGCTGAATGGGCGTCCCGTCACGATACAAACTTCTAGCGCCCGCACCGTTCGCCGCACATTCAGCGGATCCATCCGTTCGGCGCTGACGGGATCAAGCTGGCGCAATCGCTCGAACAATGCCAGTGCCCCATAGTCAGCAGCATAAGTTTCTAACTCGGCGCGTAACTGCGGATTCGGCGGCACTTCGGGGGCGCTCCAGCCTTCGATCACTGCCGTGATGTACTGTCCCGTCCCTCCGACGAATAATGGCAGCTTGCCACGTGCATGGATGTCACGGATCGCGGCGTTTGCCAACCGCTGATACTCTGCCATCGTCAGCGTCTGGTCAGGATCAACGATGTCGATCAGATGGTGGGGAATCGCGGCGCGTTCGGTGGGCGTTGGTTTCGCCGTGCCGATATCCATATAGCGATAAATCTGGCGGCTGTCGGCGCTGACGACTTCAGCCTCAAGTTCGTGCCCAATTTGTACCGCCAGTGCCGTCTTGCCGACACCCGTTGGACCCGCGATGACGATTAGCGGCTGCGACTCAACGTTCATCCAGCCGCACTTCAAACAGCACGGGCCAATATTTGCCAGTGATCAGGAACACATCTTTCTCAGGATCGTAAGCGATGCCGTTTAATACCTGTCGCTGGTACATCAGGTTAGCTTGCTCGGCGGTAAGCAATGATGCACCATCGTTAAGCATCCGTGCAGTCTCAATGTAAGCACTCACGCGCCCGCTGTGTTTATCGATCTTGACTATCTGATCAGTGGTGTAGATATTGGCATAGACCGAATTGCCAACGCACTCCAGTTCGTTAAGCTGTGACACAGGCTGGTCGAACAGTGTTACGGGGATTGTCTCCTTGACCTCAAAGGAATTAGGATCGCGGCGGGTCAAGTTGCTGCTGCCATTGCTCATGTACAACCATTCGCCGTCGTAACACAAACCCCAACCTTCGCCCTCATATGAATACTCTCCGATCTTCTCGAAGGTATTCACATCGTAAATGAAGGCGACCTGTTCCTTCCACGTCAACTGGATTAGCCGATCACCGACCAGCGCCAAGCCCTCCGCAAAATACTGCGCTGGAATGCTGATCATTTGCAGCACCGTCCCTGTCTGTGGATCCACCTTCCGCAGTGTGGACTCGCCATATTGACCTCCGCTTTCGTAGAACACGCCGTTCACAAGGATCAGTCCCTGCGTATACGAACTGGGATCGTGGAAGCGAGCGGAAATGATTTGCGGGCGCACATAGGCGACAGCAGGCGGATCAATGGAGATGCGCCCCAGTTTGCCAGTTTCATTTACAGTTACCGTACAGGCGGAGAGAAAAATGACTAATGTTACAAACGACAACAGTCGCTGAGTTTTACCAATCCACTGCATTTTCAATGATCTCTACAACTCGTTTGCCTTTTTCGATTCCGATGATCACAGCGTCGAAGCGAAAGGCGGAGTCGTCCAATTGGTTGGCGTTGAGGTATTCCTGTGCCAGCTTCTTGAGGCGAGATTGCTTGCGTTTGCCGATGCTTTCCATAGCGGCTTCTACGCCGTCATAACGCATCCGCACTTCCACAAACACCAATTCATCGTTGTGCTGTGCTATGATGTCGATCTCGCCAATAGCAGTTCGCCAGTTGCGTTCGACTATCGTATAGCCAGCCCGAAGAAGCGCGGCTTCCGCCAGCGCTTCCGATTTCTGCCCGCGTTCACGCCGTTGATCGGTCATGAAAGCAGATTATACACCTCTATTTGTTGGAGGGGTCAGTCACTGCTAGGAGGCGCGGATCACGTTTAGCTTCATCCGCAAGCGTCCGATCTCGATGGTATCGCCATCATTCAGGCGATATGGCAAATCAGCGCGCAGCACAAAGTCGTTGACGCGGGTGCCATTGGTGCTGCCGCAATCCACAATGTACAATCCATTGTTGGCGGTGAACAACCGCGCATGACGACGGGAGACTCCGGCTTCCTGCGCGCCGTGCGGAGAAAGATCGAGATCAGGTTTGACGCCCAACGCCATATCCATGCGCCCAATCGTCAGCGACCCGATGACTTCGATGCCTACTGCTGTTGGTACGCTATTGCCGATATGCAGGACTAACCGCCAGGGGATTGCTTCGTTGAGAGGTGCGGTAGGAGCTTGGGTGCGGTCAGTAGGGACGATTGCCAGATTTTTGGGTAACAGCGGCAGCTTGTTCGACAAAAGCGAAGTCGGCTTCGGCTGCGAATTATTACTCATAACGCAGTGCTCCCCACTTGGACATCAATGACTACCATTAACGACAACCTGTGTTGACTATTGAGCCAATCATAACATGGAATTATTCTTCGTCAACTATCTTAAGGTTTGTCTGGATTTTGTCAATATAGTGTTGATCAGAAGCCTGTTTGTTCTGCTAACGTTAGTTTTTCTTAATGCTTGTGCAAATCAATCCGCGGATGCAACTTCAGCGTGGCGAATTGGCTATCAGGTCAGCGATGTCACACCACAGCAGCAGCTCGCCCTATGGACCAGCGAGACTCAACCAACACTGGCATGGGTAGGTGATCCTGCATCCCCTAATCTACGACTATGGCAAAACTCGACCACTGTGCAAACGCTGCCATTAGGCATCACTCCCCGCCAACTGACCGCCTACTCACTACCGCATGGCTGGACTCAACTATTGTGGTTAGATCAAACGCTGCCCGACGAAATACAGTTGATCGGCGGCACGGTGGATGAAAAGGGCGAGGTACAGCGCGGACCTACAGAAATCAGTTTGATGCGCACGCTCGATTATGCCGCTGCCTCGATACCCGGCGGGGCGGTGCTGACCTTATGGACGACGCTCGATCATCAGACCGCTGCGCCCGTGTTGTATGCGCAGATCGTCGATGCGCTGGGGCGTCCGTTGCCAGCCCGAAGGGTGGCACAGCGAGGACAGTTTCCCTCCTTAACAGTCGATCAGCAGGGCAACATTCACCTATTCTGGATGGATACAGCGGATGGCTTGAGCTGGACACTGCACTATGCTTCGCTGACCATCGATCAAGCCGCCGGATCGGGGGATCTAGATCTCGGCAGTCAAGTAGTAGGGGCGATTACGCTTAAGGAGGGCGAAATACTCGCTAACGTACAGATTGGTGCCGATGCCGCCCATCTTTATGCTTGCTGGACGGTGCAGAATATTACTAAATCGGGCGATCCTCGCATTGAAGGGATCAGCTTCCCCTTGAAATCACCGACCAGCATCCACCCCTTCTCCCTATCGATTCCCGATCAGCGGCTTGATCATCTCGCCTTCTCGACCACTGCGGGTAACGAACTCTACGTCACCGCGACGGCAACTACGCGCGACGGAACTCGATCACTAATCGCGGCTACGATCACGGCTGACGGCATTAGCGCAGCACAGACTATCAATTCGGCGTATCCACCATTGGGTAAAGCGTCGCTGACCGCCGATCTCTCCGGTCATCTTCATGTGGCATGGCTCAGTATGCAAAACGATGGTCGCGCGACATTGCTCTATGCCACCAACAAAGCGGCAGAAGGAAAATAACGTGTTGTGGAAATCGCTGCGTGCCTCCCTGACTGCGTTGATCCTTGGTTGGGCAGTTGCCTTACTGATCGGTGCGTGCTGGGCATTGCTGCAATATCAAGAAGTCTCACGTAGTTTCGCGGCAAATCAGATCGCTGCTGAGTTCCAGAGTCGAATAGATCGGGAACTCTGGCGCGGATCGTTGCTACTTTATGTGCAGGTCGGCGTGTTGTGCGCTGCTTTGTGGTGGAGAGTAGTTGCGATACAGGCAAATGGCGTGCTGACAGGTGCGATCACGGCAGGCGCACAGGCATTATTCGCGGTTGCACTTGGCTCATCCCTGCTGTTCTGGATTCCGCTGGTCTTACTGATTACCGCTGTGGGCGTGATCGCTGAGCGCTGGCGTATTAGTTCGGCAGCACGCCCGTCACTCGGTACATCGTCGGCAGAGCACCCTCGTCCTTAGCTTTGCGCGGATCGACGCGTTCGGCACTGAATACATGCTTCACATCATCGTAGGTAGACTGGCTGATGATCACTTCGCCGCCAAGTGCATTTTCTTGCAGTAGTTTGGAGATGCGCAGCGCATCCCCGATTACGGTGAATTCCTTACGGCGCGGGCTGCCCATATTGCCGAGGATCGCTGATCCGGTGTGGACGCCAATACCGTAGAATAGGCGCTGCTTTTCCTCCACCAACTCATGCAAATCTTGTACATCGCTGAGCATCGCCAGTGCAGAGCGCACCGCCCGCACCGCGTGATCCTCCTGCGGGTTGAGCTGCGTGTTGTACAGACCCATGACCGCATCACCCATGTACTTGTCGATGATCCCTTCTTGCAGCGTGATCGCTTCACTGCTGATGGTTAAGTACTTGTTGATCACCGTCATCAGTTCGTCAGGCGGCAGTCCTTCGCTGAAGGTAGAGAATCCGCGTACATCGCAGTACAGCATTGTGATCTTGCGTTCGACTCCGCCCAGTTGCAATTCGTCAATGGTGCGTATGTTATCAACCATTGCGGCGGGCAGATAGCGGCGTACCGCGCTCAACTGGGCTTGTCGCTGCTTCAGTTCGGTCAGATCGTCCATCACGATGGTGACACCGCGCGTGATCTCCTGCTCATCCTTAAGCGGGCTTAGCTTGAGGATCAAACTGACCTGTCCGCGCCCTTCGATCACCGGATCGACCTCGATCACTTCCTGCCGATTCTGCTCGCGCACTTGACGGAACAATTCATCGAAGCCAGCATACAGATCAGGCAGCACTTCCCACAGCGAACGACCTAACGCCTGCTCCATCGGGATTCCTAATATCCGTGTCGCCAATTCGTTGATCGTGGTGATCGTATCGTTCCTGTCAGTGGCGATCACGCCGCTGGCGATGGATGCAAAGACGTTATCCATGAAATCCTTGATGGAGGTCGCCTGACGCACTGATCCGATCAAGTTCTCATAAAGCCGCGCGTTTTCCAGTGCGATGGTAGCTTGATTGGCGAAAGCATAGACGAGGCGCTGCTCACGTTCGCTAAATACGCCGGGACGCATCCGGTTATCAGCGTAGATCACGCCTTTGACTTCGTTTTTGCGCTTCAAAGGCACGCATAAAATGCTGCGCAGCATGTAATTGGCAATGCTTTCCGAGTTTTGAAAGCGTTCGTCCAATTCCGCGTTGGTGCTGACGATTGGTTGTCCGCTCTGCGCCACGCGCTCCACGACGGTGCGGCTGACGGTGAACTCATCGCGGTTAAGATCGTGCTGCTGGACGTTACGCGCCACCCGAAATTCCAGTTCACCCGTGTCTGGATTTTTCAGCACAATGTAACCGCGCTCTGCTTTGGTCAACAGGATCACGGTATCAATTACGTGATTCAAAACCTGACTCACATCCAGCGATGAACTGACCACTTCAGTGATTCGTGCCAGTTCGCGCAGTTGCTGTACTTCAACTTGATCGTCGTTGACGAAGGTGGACAGCGTGGTGACACTCTGACTAACCAACTGAAGCTGCTCAATCGGATCAGTGGACAGCATGATGTTGCGCTGCGACAGCAGATCGCGCTGTGCCTTCAGCATTTGGCTCATCTCGCCGACAATGCGGGCAAAACCAAACAGCTTATTGTCGATAGGGTTGACCAGCGGCGTATCGTTGTTCATCAGGCTGACGCTCCCACTGGAACGGAGATGCGGTATACAAAGACGGGTTCAGCGCGACCTTTAACATAAAGTTCTTCGCGGTCAGCTATGTGCAGTCCATACTGTGGATCGGTGAGTTGTTCCCAACAACGGGCAGCGGTCTGCTCACTGATCACGATCTCACCGCCTTGATGGGCATTCTCTAACAAGCGATGTCCAACGTTGATGTTGTCACCGATGGCAGTGAATTCGCGCCGATTCTCACTGCCTACGTTGCCCAACGTAGCATCACCCGTATTGATGCCCACGCGCACATAATCTGTGCCTTCAGGAGCGCCAGCGTTGCGATGGAATTTGCGGAATTCCTGCACCATATCCACTGCCGCCAGCACCGCCCGCCAAGAATGATCCTCGTCGGGATTAAGCTGCGTGTTGAACAGACACATCACCTCATTAGCATTGTACTTGTCGATGATGCCGTTCTGCTGTCCCACCGCATCGGCAGCGATAGTCAAATAGTCGTTCAGCAGCGTCAATACTTGGGTCGGTTTGAGGAAGCGCGAGAACGTTTCTAGGCTGCGCACATCAATGAACATCACTGTCACGTTGCGGCGTTCACCGCCTAAGCCGAGCTTCTCTAGGCTTTCAATGTTATCCACCATCGCGGGCGTCAGGTAGCGACGCACGACGTTTAACTGCGCCTCTCGCTGCTTGATCTCGGTCAAATCATCGACCACGATGGCTACACCTTCGGTGGTGCGCTCACTGCTGCGCAGCGGGCTGAACTTCATGCTCAGATTAGTGATGCCACGTCCGGCGATTTCCTGTTCGATCTCGGCGATCTCCTGAGTCGAACTTTTCCGTGCTTCCGCCAGTCTGGGCATGATTAACTCGTCGGGTAGATGTAGCGTTTGCCGCGCGGGCGTGCCGATCTCTACATTTTCCAGATTGAGAATGCGGATCGCTGCCTCATTGATCTGCGTAATGTTGTCGTCGGCATCAGTGGTGATCACACCGCTGGCAATGGAAGCGAATACGGCACTCATCAGGTCGCGGATCGCGGTGATCTGCGCCAGCGTGCTGCGTACCCCTTCGAACAGGCGGGCGTTCTCAATGGCGACGGCGGCTTGATTGGCGAAGGTCTGTAATAGCTGACCTTCCTTTTCACCGAATAATCCCTGCTTGATGCGGTTATCGGTGTAAATGACGCCAGTCACTTCGCCCTTAAATAGCAATGGTGCACACAAAATGCTGCGCAGCGCGAAACCGATGATGCTCTGCTGCGAACTGAATCGCGGATCGCTGCCCGCATTGACTGTGACCACTGGCTGTCCGGTGCGTGCCACTTCCTCTACCACGGTGCGGCTGACGGTGAACTCCTCGGTGGTGAGCGTCCCGCGATCAATGTTGCGGGCGATGCGGAACTCCATCTCGCCCGTATCAACGTTTCGCAGCATCAAATAACCACGTTCAGCGCGCGTCAAGCTGATCACCGTGTCCATGACCTCGTTCAACACATCATCGAGTGTCTGCACGGAGTTGATCAGTTCGGCGTTACGTCCGACTGCTCGCAACTGTTGCAGTTCGGTGTAACGCTCCTCCAGCATCGCAGTAACCCCATCCAGTTCATCTCGAAGCTGCTGGAGGTTGGTCAGCGTACCGGGTGGCAGCCCCATGCCCTGACGCGACAACATCTGCCGTTGTTCGCGCAGCATACCCTCAAGGTCAATGATCACTTTGCGGATGCGGCGCGCTTCATTCATCGCCGCTGGAATCTGGATGTGGGCGGTTTCGGTCATGCGGTTCTGTTTTATCCCCGCGAATATAGGCTATCAGACATTATAGCGATCTGAGCATTCGGAGCAACCGACTTTTGGGTGATTGTAATACTGCTGTGTTGCTGGTAGTGTCATTGCCGAGTTCGCGAAAATCGGCTGCGTCGATCCTGTTTTAGCACCGATTACAGGAAAAATATAGGTAACCTTTTTAGCTAAAGGTGAAAATCGCTAACCATCAGCGCTTTCTGGTTAAGAGGGATCACCACAAACGCAAATCCAACCATTTTCTAGCGCTTTTCCCTGATCTTCCCTGATACCTGCCTGTTCTTTCAGCTACTTACAGCGACAAGTTGCCTAGATAGCATCCGCCTCTCGTAGCGCCGCGATCTCCGATTCTGACAATGCCAGCACTTCCCGCAGTACCTCCACAGTATGCTGCCCGAGCAGCGGCGGTGGCAGGCGGATTTGTGGAACTGTTCCCTGTAAGTGCAGAGCCGATCCCACTAGATCGACCTCTTCGCCGTTTGCAAGCGTAGCATGCTGGATCATGCCACGTTCGCGCAGCTGATCACTCTCTAGAGCATCCGCCACCGAGGCGATGCTGCCAGCAGGCACATTAGCGGCGTGAAATGCTGCGATCCACGCTTGTGCTGATCTCGTTAGCAGGATCGGCTGCAGGATGGCGCGCAAGTCAGCCGCGTGCTTCAGTCGCGCTGGATTAGTGCTAAAGCGCGGATCATCTGCCGTATCGGAGATACCCATCACCGCACAGCAGCGACGGAACTGTCCATCGTTACCCACCGCCAGAATAAAGTAATCATCGGCTGCTTTGTACGTCTCGTAAGGCGCGATGTTAGCATGAGCATTGCCGTAGCGGGGCGGTGGCTGACGCGAAACCAGATAATTACTGGCGACGTTGACCAGTGCACTAATCTGCGAATCTAGCAGCGCGATGTCGATATACTGCCCAACACCCGTCTTGGTACGATGCAGCAGCGCCGCTTGAATCGCGTTGGCTGCCGTCAGCGCGGTGATCACATCAGCGATAGCGACGCCTACTTTGTAAGGCGCACCATCCGCTGGACCCGTGATCGACATTAAGCCACTTTGTGCTTGGATCACATAATCGTAGCCGGGCTGCTGCGCCTGCGATCCTGTCTGCCCGTAGCCGCTGATGCTGCAGTAGATCAGCGCGGGGTTTAGCTGTCGCAGCGACTCGTAATCCAAGCCGAATCCGCGCATACCGCCGACTTTGAAGTTCTCAATCAGCACATCGCTTTTCTTTGCCAACTCCCGCGCCAGATCGCGCCCGCGCTCGGACTTCAAGTTCAGAGTCAAGCTGCGCTTATTGCGGTTTACGCTCAAATAGTAGGCGCTCATACCATCGGCTGCCGCGCCAGCGTAGGGCGGTCCCCACATCCGCGTTTCGTCACCCGATTCCGGCTGCTCGATCTTGATCACGTCTGCGCCGAGATCGCCAAGCAGCATGGTGCAAAACGGTCCCGCCAGCACACGGGAGAAATCAAGGATACGCAAATCAGAGAGAGCAGACACTGTTCGTGTTCCTACAGAAAGCCTAGCCGGATTTATCCCCGTAACTTATTGTCCCACAGACAAATAAAGCTGCCCACGATGTGAGCAGCTTACTGTGATATCTAACTCATTGAGTTGCACGTGTGCAGGGTGTTTACGCGTTAGCGGTGCGGCGTAGGAAGGCGAGCGTGCGTTCCCATGCCAAACTGGCAGCGGCAGGATCGTATGCCTGTGTACGATCTGGCTCGAAGAACCAGTGCCCCGTGCCAGCATAGCGATAAAAGGTGACCGCGCGACCAACGCGTTTCAGAGCATTCTCTAGCTCATCAACATTCTCTGGCGCTTCGTAAGGATCGTTCTGCGCGAAGTGACCGAGATAATCAGCTTTCACTTTGTTGACATCAACGGGTCCCGTGCCGTAAAACAGCACAACGGATCGAATGCTGTCGGGTTCACTGGCAGAGAGATCGAGCGCGTAGAATGCGCCTAACGAGAACCCGATCACTGCGACGCCCGTATCACTGGATCCAGCACGTTCTTTGAGATAGGCAAGACCGGCAGCAACATCTGCTCTAGCTCGGTCAATATTGTTATCGAGAGTAGCGCCAAGTTTGCCTGCTTCTTCAATCTGATCAGTGACTTTGCCATGATAGAGATCGGGCGCAAATACGGCAAACCCTGAGTCTGCAAGTCGTTGACTGAACGCCTTGATCGTGTCGTTCAATCCCCACCATGCGTGCAATACCAGTACTGGTTTACCTCCGCCAGCGGCGGGCAGTGCCAGAAAGCCATCGGGTTGAGTTGTGCTCATAACTATCTCCTCATTACTTTGAAACACATTATAGAACATTTGTTTTGTGGTGGCGAATAGTATAGAGAAGGCATGTTGCTGGTCATTGTGGATCGCGGTTCCGCGCTACAATTCGTTGTGCTGCACATGGAGGTATCCACCTATCCGATGCTTAACGAACAGTCGATTGCTGCCGTCAACGCCTCTGTTTTTGCTGCTAATCCCACATGGGGTAAGCCTCTCTACGATAGCTACTGCTTCTCACGCATTCCGCAGACCGTACTGCACACGCTGACGGGCGAAGGTGATCCCGGACTGCCCACCGATGTCTTAGGTGATTTGCCGAAACGCTATGAGAAAGTGCTGCTCATCTGGGTCGATGCCTTCGGTTGGCGGTTCTTCGAGCGTTACGCGGATCGCTATCCTTTCCTCAAACGGTTTCTAGAGCAAGATAACGCGGTTGTTTCCAAGCTGACCACGCAGTTCCCTTCGACTACCGCCGCACACTCGACCACGATGCATAGCGGCGTGCCTGTAGGGATCAGCGGTGTTTATGAGTGGTATTACTATGAGCCACTACTAGAGCGCGTGATCTGCCCGCTGATGTATAACTTCATGGGCGACAAAGAACGCAATACGCTGAAGAACGCGGGCATCACACCGCAGCAGTTGTTCCCTAATCGAAGTATCTACACCGACTTGGGTGTTTACGGTATCCCATCTGTGATCACCTCGCACCGCGAGTACACCCCGTCACCGTTTGGTGAGGTAGTTTGCAAAGGGGCGAAGCTGCGTCCAATTCGTACGCTCGCCGACAGCCTGATCGAGTGCAGCGATGCCATTCTAAACAGTAAGGAGAAAGGCTATTTCTTCCTTTACATTGATAGCATCGATTCGATTGGACATGCACGTGGACCGTCATCGCCGCACTTCGACGCAGAAGTTGATGTAGTATTCACGGCACTGGATCGGCTTCTGTACTCAGCGCTAAAGGGGCAGGTTAAAGATACCTTGCTGCTGTTGACCGCTGATCACGGGCAAATGGAAGTTACGCCACAGCGGCTGATCAACCTCAAAACGGAAATCCCTCAATTGGAAAGCATGGCAAAGCGCAACAGTAAGAATCAGATGATCCTGCTGGCTGGGTCGCCGCGTGATGTCTTCCTGCACATTAAGCCAGAACGTCTCGACGAAGCTGAAGCTTTGATCAAGCAAGCTGTGGAGGGACGTGCGGAAGTTCACCGAACTGCCCGGTTGATTGACGATGGGCTGTTCGGCGCAGTATCCGATGTCTTTCGCAGTCGCGTTGGTGATTTAGTGGTGCTGTCTTACGATCAGGAACAGGCATGGTGGCAAAATCCCAATGATCCCGTGTCTGACTTTCGCGGTCATCATGGCGGCTTGACTCGCGCCGAGATGGAAACACACTTGCTAGCAATGGCTCTCTGAGCATTATTCGGTACTATATAATCCCAGAAAGACTTATCCTCATCGTACCCTCTTTGGAGCAGAAATGTTTGATGTCGTTTCGTTCGGCGAATTCCTGATCGACATGGTGGCAACGCAGCGCAACGTCAGTTTATTCGATGCACCTGCGTTCGAGCCTAAACCCGGTGGCGCTCCGGCAAATGTGGCTGTGGGAGCAGCACGGCAGGGCAAAAAAGTTGCCTTCATCGGCAAGTTGGGTCGCGATAGTTTCGGGCAGGGGTTACGCAAGTTACTGGATGCCGAAGGGATCGATACCAGCGGTTTGCTAGAGGATACTGATAAGCTGACCACCTTGGCGTTCGTTTCGCTCTCGGATCGCGGCGATCCAGAATTTGCCATCTTCGCGGGGGCGCACACAACCCTCAAGCCGAATGAGCTACCAGTGGACATCTTACGGCAAGCGCGTATTTTTCACTTCAGTTCGGTCACGCTGGCACATCATCCCGTGCATGAAGCCACACACGAAGCGATCCGCATTGCCAAGGCGAATGGCGCAGTGATCTCCTACGACATCAATTTCCGTCCGGCGCTGTACCCTGACCGTGTGCGCGGGGTGGACATTGTGTGTGCGCCGATCCCGCAGGCGGATATTTTGAAGATGAATGAGGCAGAGTTGGCGCTGATCACAGGTGAACCTGATCCGCAGAAAGCGCTGGCGAAATTGGATGTGCCCGCCACACTAATCGCGGTGACAATGGCGGAAAAAGGCTGCTTGTACAAGTATGATGGAAAGATCAGCAGCGCTACTGTACCGCCCGTCGATCATGTAGTAGATGCAACGGGCGCGGGTGATAGTTTCATGGCGGCGCTGCTGACGGGCTATAAACAACCACTAGACGATGATTATCTGGCGCGAGTGATGCGACGGGCGTGTCAGGCGGGCGCGATTGCTACCACCAAGCGTGGCGCGATCCCCTCGCTGCCGTATGCTGATCAGCTTGATCCGCTACCTTGAGGTTTCGCGTTCGCGGTTGCGGAAGCTCAATCGCAGCGGTGTGCCGATGAAGCCATATTCCGCGCGTAACTGGTTCTCCAAGTAACGCTGATAAGTGAAATGCACCAACTCACGATTGTTGACGTGGAACAGGAACGTCGGCGGATCAACGCGCACCTGCGTGCAGTAGTAGATTTTCAGGCGCTGTCCGGTTTTGAAGTTGGGTGAGTGCTTGTCCATCGCGTTGCGGATCAGCGCGTTCAGTTTGCTAGTAGGTATACGCAGCAAACGTTCTTCTTGCACCCGCGCCGCTGTCTCCATCACCGTATGAATACGTTGACCGGTCTGGGCGCTGATGAACAGGATCGGCGCATAACTGATGAAGTCAAAGCGCTCCCGCACCACTTTGGTGAACTCGTTGAGTGTGTGTTCGTCCTTCTCGATAGCATCCCACTTGTTGACCACGATGATCACACTGCGGTTGGCGTCCTTGATCATGCCTGCGATATGCGTGTCCTGCGCGGTAACACCATCGACTGCATCCAACACCAACAGCGCCACATCAGCACGTTCCAGTGCCTTGTAAGCACGGATCACGCTGAACTGCTCGATGCCCGGAACGATGGTGCCACGCTTGCGGATGCCAGCAGTATCGATCAAGCGCACAGGCATCCCGTTCCACGTGATCTCCATATCGATAGCATCGCGAGTTGTTCCTGCAAGCGGGCTGACGATCACGCGCTCTTCACCAATCAGACGGTTGAGTAAGCTGGATTTGCCTACATTAGGACGCCCGACGATAGCGACTTTCAAGATACCATCGTCTTCGTCATCTTCTGGCGGTGCGTTCTCATCATCCTCATCCAGCGGATCGCGGATTGGTTTGGGAGGCACATTCAAGGCACGCACCACCGCATCTAGCAGATCGCCAGTACCAGTGCCATGAATTGAACTGATAGCGTGAACTTCATCGCTGACGCCTAGTCCGTAGAATTCCACCGCATCTTCTGTACGCGCGATGTTATCCGCTTTGTTGGCAGCGATGACAATTGGCTTATTGTTCTTGCGTAGAATCTCCGCAATGTCTTGATCGGCAGCGGTAATGCCTTGAACTGCATCTACCATCAAGATCACAGCGTCAGCTTCTTCGACTGCCTGCAGCGCTTGGCTGCGAATCTGCGGGACGAAGTCGGGGCTTCCTTCGGACAGCGGCGAGAGATCGCGCACACCCTTAGGCTGCCACACCTCGATACCGCCCGTATCCACCAGCGTGAACTCGACACCGTTCCAGTCAGTCTCGCCGAAGATTCGATCACGCGTAGTGCCGGGGATATCCGAGGTAACCGATTTACGCTCACCGATCAGACGGTTAAATAGTGTAGATTTGCCGACGTTGGGACGCCCCACGAGGGCAACAATTGGTTTCGCCATAATGCACTTGCTCGTACCGTAACTTGACTACAACCACAAACAATAAAACCAGCACTACGCTGGCAAAGCTGCGTTGTCTACTTATTATACGCTCATTATAGCGGTGAACTGGTGTGGCGTGAAGGGCGAGAGGTTGCGGTGGCGGGATAAGGGCAAGGCTGTCAGCGATGTTCGAGTATAATTCCAGTAGGTTAGAACTTACGCAATAGGATTGATTAATCGCATGCGAGTACCAATCGTTGCCGGAAACTGGAAGATGTACAAGTCAGCGCAAGAAGCAGCGGATTTCATCACCGCGCTGCTGCCCAAATTGACTCCGCTTGAGGGCGTTGAGCGCGTGGTTTGTCCGGCTTATATCGCGCTGCCAGCGGTGAGTACAGCCCTGCAAGGCACACCGATCAAAGTCGGGGCGCAGAACGTTCACTGGAAAACCGAGGGGGCTTTCACCAGTGATGTCTCTGCACCGATGCTCAAGGGACTGGTCGAATATGTAATCGTCGGTCATTCGGAAGTGCGCCAGTATCATGGCGATACGGACGCGCGGGTGAATGAACGCGCCAAAGCAGCCCTAGCGCATGGCTTGAAGCCGATCATCGCGGTGGGCGAAACAGTGGACACCTACCGCGCAGGTGGCACGGAGGCTTATGTCGGCGCACAGATTCGCGCTTGCTTCGAGGGTATCCCGCAGGAGGCGCTGGCGAATATTGTGGTTGCCTACGAACCGATCTGGGCAATTGGCACGGGACTGACGCCAACAGTGGAAGAAGCGAACACCATCATCAAGAAGGCGATCCGTGATGTGCTGGCGGAACTCTATGGCGCTGATGCCGCCCAACAGATGCGGATTCAGTACGGTGGCAGTGTTAAACCGGATAACATGAAGGCATTTATGCAGCAGCCCGACATCGACGGCGCGCTAGTTGGTGGTGCATCGTTGAAGGTGGATGACTTCGTGACCTTGGTGACCTTAGCCCAAGAAGCAAAACGATAAGCGGCGATACACAGTAATTAGAAGTAACGGCGACTGATCGGATAGCTGATGACGATTTTCGACATTTTCATTCCTTGGATTGCGCTGGCGATTGTAGTGTTCTTCTTGATGAAAGTGCAACGCTTCATCCTGCGTCATCTCTTTGGAGTAGGCTTTCTGATCGGTCGCGGACGTGGACCAGCCACCTTAATCTTTTATCTTGTGCTGCTGCCGGGGATCATCCTGCACGAGATCAGCCGTTATCTGGTGGCGGGCATGTTCCGCGTTGTTCCTACACATATCACTTTTACACCTGAAGAACAGGCGGATGGAACGTTCGACCTCGGTTTTGTGCAGTTCGGGTTCATCATCAATCCGGTTTACCGTGCCATCATCGATCTGGTACCGCTGGCGGTAGGCATCTTCGCCGTGATCGTGATCGGCGGTGCGGCGCTCGGCTGGCCCGATTTCATTGCCAGCTTGCGCACGCTCGACATCTACACGATCAGTGAAGCGTTCCAGAAACTGGTCAGCAAACCGGATTTTGTGCTCTGGTCATACATTCTGTTCGGCGTCGTCAATACCATGATGCCAACGCGCAAAGAGGCAATCGGGCTGTGGTTGCCTATCGCCGTGCTGGTGGCATTCTTGGGCATCTTCGCCATCTTTGGCATCTGGACGGCAGTGACGAGATTGATGTTAGGTCCAGTCGCCACCATCATCTACGGACTGACGGCAGTGTTTGGCGTCGTGTTGTTTCTCGATACGCTGGCGGCGATCATCCTGTGGACGATTGAACGGCTGGTAATGGCGATCACGCGTAAAGAGGTGCAGTATGCCGCACCCGCGCCTAAAGCTGCCAAGCCTCAAAAGATCAGACCGAAGACAGTATTCGAGCTGCAGTTGCCACTGCCCGCGCCACCGGGCAAGCCCGGCTTCAAGGCGCGCGGGATCGCCACCACGCTGCCCGTTCCAGCCGCCGAAATGCGACCTGCCGCCTCCACCACCCCTGACGATAGAGATCGTCCGACGGTGGAGCGTCCGCAGCGCCCTGCACTCGAAGCGCCTGCTGCTACCGCTGCCGCTAGCAAACCAGAGACAGAGCCAGTAGCAAGACCAGCAACACCTGCTGCTCCTTCGCTGCCCGCTGGCACAACACCACTCCGACCAGCCGCCACGACTGGATCAGCATCCGCGCCAGCGCCTACACCAGCGCCATCACCCACAGCGCCTAAACCCGCTGCTGCTTCACCCTTCGCTCGTCCTGCCGAACCAGCCCGCACTACCGGAACCTCGGCGGCGACTCCCGCCACGCCGCCGCGCTTGAATCCGCCCGCAGTCAGCAGTGGATCCGGCAGCAACTTGCCTGCGCCCGCTGCTCCGAGATCGCCATCACCGCCGCCGTTGAAATCACCAGTGCCCACCTCGCCCAAGCCGAGTCCACAATCCGCGCCCAAACTCAAAGATGATGATGTGATCGAGGGTGAAGTGGTGGATGAAGACGAGGACGATAGCGAACTGAAGTATGCGCCGCTGGACGACTAAATCAGTGCGCGCAGCATGGATTATCACGGACGCCAGTTCAAGCGCCTACTGATTGCCGATTCAAACCCAAGCTGCGATCCAGAGGTATACTGAACCATCCCGATCCTTCCAAACGTAAGCGTCCAGCAACATTCAAGGAACGATTGCTATGACTGAGTTGGCGGCTGCATTTCAATCGCTGCCTAGCGAATACCAAGCGGTGCTTCGCCTCGCCCAAGATCGGAATGAGATTGCCGTGACACCGCTTCAGGCGCTTGCTGGTGGTTGGTCAGGTGCGATGGTCTATTTGGTCAGCGTTGCCTCGCACCACGCAGATCGCGTTGAGCATTACGTCCTTAAGCTGGATCGCAAGAACGCCAAGGCGCAGTCTGATGAGATACAGCGCCATGAAACAGCTTTCCGGCAGTCACCTATCGCGTTTGCCGATCAGCACCTCGCGCGGATGGTCTACGATCGCATTGAAGTCGAGGGTGCGATGGCGATCTTTTACGCTATCGCCGGACAATCGCTGCATCGTTATCGCACCCTGTCTTCTTACGAAAAACAGAATCAAATCGAGAAGATATTCGCCCAAACCTATCACTATGTGCTTGATGAGTGGAACGCATCGCGCAGCTTCAAGCAAGCTGTTGCTCCTACTAAGCTGCTTGAGCAGTGGCTGAGTTTCCGGCTGAAACCGGGAGGCAACATCGAAAACTTTCTGGAGACGACTTGCCGCGTTCCGCCCGAAATTGAAGGATTCTTGGTGCAGGGCAACATCCTTCCTAATCCACTGGCGTATGCGCGCCACGCCGATTGGTGGGGATCAGCTCGCCCTCTCGATCCTGCTATCGGGCTGCAGCACGGCGATCTGAATACCAACAACATTCTGGTCAAGTTCAGCAAAGATGAGGAGACAGTTGACGGCTATTACCTCATCGATTTCGCTTTGTTCAAAGAGCAGATGCCGCTGATCTTCGATCTGCGTTATCTGGAAATGTCCTACCTGATCTTGCGGCAGGCACAGGTGTCGTTTAGCAAGTTGGTCGATCTGATCCTCAGGTTGAGTGAAATGGATAGCCTCGATCCGCACGAGGTGCCGATAGATGTGATGGGCTTAGCAGCGGTGATCAGTTCGACGCGGCACACCTTCGGTAATTGGGTCGAGGATCGCTATCCCAGCTTGCACGACGATCTCTGGGGACAGTACTGGCTGGCTGGCGTCGCGGCGGGCTTGAGCTATGTTCACAAACCCGATCTCGGACAACCGCAGCGTCTGGCGGGCTTACTCTACGCCGCTGCCAACCTCAAACGGTATTCCTCTTTATTTGGCGTCAACGCGCCGACGGAAGCCCGCCAGCTCTACGATCCGGCGAAATTGCGAAACGACACCTCCATTGGTCTGCGTGCGCCTACCCCTTCGCGCTATTTGCCCACGCAAGTGACCACCTTCATCGGGCGGGGCACGGAAGCCGCCGCTGTGGAGAAACTCTTGAATTCGGAGGAGATCCGCTTGGTCACGCTCACGGGTCCGGGCGGAGTAGGCAAGACCCGTCTGAGCTTGGAAGTAGCGCTGAGAATGAGTGCCTCCTTTCCTGATGGAGTGTTTTTCGTCCCGCTGGCAGACACCACCGATCCCACTCTGGTCGTTTCCAAGATTGCGCAAGTTATTGGTGTGCGCGAAGGAGGCAGTCAACCACTGATCGAAGCGGTCAAAGGCTTCTTGCACCAGAAGCAGGCACTCCTGATCCTCGACAATTTTGAGCAGGTAGTGGCAGCATCACCTGTGGTAGCTGAACTATTGACCGCCTCACGCAAGTTCAAAGTGCTGGTCAGCAGCCGCATCCTGCTGCAATTGCGGGCGGAGCATGAGGTCGTCGTACCACCGCTGGAAACGCCGAACACCGCGCATCTGCCGGAACTCGAACAACTTAGCCAGAATCAATCAGTGCAGTTGTTCGTGGAACGCGCACAGGCGAATAACCCCCGTTTTACCCTGACACCGGAAAATGCTCCCGCCGTAGCTGAGATTTGTCGGCAGCTTGACGGCTTGCCTCTGGCGCTAGAGCTAGCGGCGGCACGGATCAGGCTGCTGACTCCACAGCAGTTACTGAGCCGTTTGGATAACCGTTTGGCGGTGCTGACAAGCGGTCCGCGCGATCTACCATTGCGGCATCAAACGCTGCGTAACTCGCTCGATCTCAGTTACAGCTTACTGGGAGAGGAAGAGCAGCTCTTGTTTTCCCGTTTGGGTGTCTTTGTTGGCGGATTCACGCTGGAGATAGCGGAAGCGGTCTGCAACGCCGCAGCGGCGCTCGATGTCTTGGATGGCGTCGCCTCTCTGACCAACAACAGCTTACTGCGCTCGGAAGAAGGGCTAAATGGTCAACCCCGCTTCCGCATGTTGGAAACGATCCGCGAGTATGCACTGGATCGTTTGGAACAGCGCAACGAACTGGAGACGATGCAAGCCGCACATGCTAATTATTACTTCACTATCGTTGCTACGGAGATGGGCTTCAAACTGTACTCTCCCGATTCCTTGATCTGGCTGGATTGGCTAGAAAGCGAACACGCCAATGTTGCGGCGGCACTGGCGTGGGGCTTACGCGCCTCTGCCGATGTCGTCCCGCTGGCGACGGCAATACTGGCATGGTACTGGTATCGTCGCGGCTATCTCGGCGAAGGCAGAACATGGAGTCAGCGTGTCTTGAGTTCGTCAATGGCGCAGGGACGCACACCCGGACGCGCGTTAGCACTGCAAGCGAGTACCATGCTGGCGACATGGCAAAGCGATCTAATCGGGGCGGAATTCACTGCAACCGAATGTCTGCGACTATCGCAGGAATTGGAAGATCCTCAACTGCTCTCTCTCTCTCTGCTGGCGACCTGCATCGTTTATATTAACAAGGGAGATTACGCCACCGCTCAACCAATGCTCAAAGAGGCATTGGAGTTGTTTAAACACGCAGGTGATGTGTTCTTCACCGCCACGGTGCTAGTACATCTCGGCAATGTGGCGCTAGGGTTGGGCAATCCAGCAGAAGCGCGGGCGCTTCTAGAGGTGGCTCACAACACCAGCCATGCCTGGGGCGAAGGATGGATCAACTCGTTTGTCCTTAATAACTTGGGCGAAGTGGCACGTGTTCAGGGTGATTATCAGTCCGCACGGCGCTACTACTACCAGAGCGAGGTGCTGCTGCGCGAGATGGGGGATAAGGGCGATCTCGCCCGTCTGATTCACAGTCTGGGCTACGTAGCCCAGCATGAAGGCGACTTGACTAGGGCAGAAGCACAGTTCCGGGAAAGTCTGGCGACCTTCCGCGTGTTGGGCAACAAGCGCGGCATTGCCGAGTGTTTGGCAGCGTTCGCCGGACTACGTGCCTTGCAGGATCGTGCTCCTCTAGGTGCGCAGTTACTGGGCACGGCAGAGGCAATTATGGCGGCGAATGGCGCTGGCTGGTGGCCCGCGGATCGCGGTGAAATCGAGCGCACCCGTAGTGCCATTCAATCTCGCTTAGAGCCAGCCGTCTTTGCCGCAGAATGGGCGAAAGGTCAGCAGATGACGTGGGAGAAAGCCGTCATCAACGCGCTGCAATAACGGAAGCGACAGGATTTACCGATGACGAACTCTGAACTGGGCTTGCGCGTGAGTGTTGCCACTCTGAACAGAGTGTTCTTCCCCGATCCGCACAGCGGTACACCGATGCTGGCACTTGAACGTAAAGCGACCCAGAGTGACGGTGGCGTTTATGTGCGTGCTCAACCATTTGGCGGTGCAGTGCGTCTGCTTGATCCGGCTGCCCTCAGCGCGCTTATCGGTGACTTCGAGTATGACAGTCCGCGTTCCCGATCCGAGCAGGATTTCCGCATCCTGATCCGTCCGGCAGATTGGCAAACGGTCCGTGATTTCTGTGTGCGGCACCTCCGCAATGACGGCGATTCCGTCCTCGAAACCGATCCCGGACGGGAACTGGTAGAGGAATTTGAGGAGTGCCTGCAAGCCAAATTAGAGCCGCATCACTACAGCTATCGCTCCATCGGTATGGTGGTGGAAAACGCACCAACGCCGACCAATAACGCCCGCAGCCCGGGCACGCCGACCGTACGGATTTACCGCATCTACGAAGTGCAGATTAGCGATCCGGCATTATCTCTGGCGCTGCTAACCGCCAGTCAGCAGCATACTGAGGCGCTGCTTCGGGATAAGGTGTTAGCGGACGCCCGAAACGGCGGTCGTGGAAGGGCGAATACCGTCCTGACCATTGCGCCGGATGTGCTCCGCAACGCCTATCTCCGCCTTGCGCCTGAAGAGCGCTATGCGCCTATCAACGTAGACGGTCACTTGCTCACGGAGAGCGTTCTCGCTGTGCTCAACGACATTGAAGTGCCACAGTTAGCGTGGCAGTGAATGAAATTCAAGTAAGTTAGAGGTAATGAAGCAAAAAGGATTTGGGATAGACAGCGGACGGTGTTGGAATATACTTGTGCCGTTGTGCGAAATGCATGAACTTTGAGGAAAACGGAAGAATTAAAGTGATGACCACCATGACCGACGAACACGCCGTGCCGCTTGATTCTCAGGCGGAACTCAACACCGAAGGCGTGCTGCGTAAAGCGACCCTCGCTGACATCCCCAAAATCCAGAAATTGATTGAGCGTAATCTGGATAAACTGCTGCCGCGCCCAGACGCCGAAATCGTTGAACTACTAGATACTTGGTGGGTGATCGACGAAGCAAGTGAGATCGTCGGCTGCTGCTGTCTAGAAGTCTACAGCGCCAAGATCGCGGAGCTGCGTTCGCTGGCGGTGGAAGATAGCAAGCGCGGGCATGGCTATGGACGGATGCTGGTGCAGATGGCGGTGGCGGAAGCGGAACGGCGCAACATCCGGCAGGTTCTAGTGGTCACCTCCACGCGTGAATTTTTCGAAGGCTTAAATTTCGGCGCGTGCTTGAACGAAAAATACGCGCTCTTTTGGAATGGCACAGGGCGCGGCTGATACCGGCAATCAATCGGGAACGAGGACAGCGAATTTATGTCACAACGCAATTGGTTAAACGCAAGCTCAACCAGCGGACGCATCTTGCGCGTTGTCGCGGTGCTGCTGATCATCTTCATCTTCGTGATGTCCAGCTTTGCTACGTTCACCACCACGACTACAGGCGCGACAGCGACTATCAATGTTGGCGTCGAGCGCGGTTTTCCCACCGTTCCCCCTGAGGGCACATACGTCATCGCTACGCAGACGTATTTTCATCACACAGGCTTGATTTCTATTCCCAAGTTCGATGGTTGGGAGTTGCCAGCCGATAACGGCGGCGAAGAGACCGTGCTGCCGCAGGGTGAAACCTTTGGGCGTGTCGGTTTGATGTTCATCAACTCCGGCGCACAGAGCGTGATCCACGCCTTCGCTGAAAAGGACCCTTCGCGCCAGACCAGCACCGTCAACGACTTGGATAAGCTCTACGATACCACCAATCTCAATGCGGCGTGGAAAGATTACACGGGCGGATGGCGAGAACTGTCTCGTCGCGCCGATGGCGATCAGTTTGTGATCGATTTCGAGGTCAAAGTGAACACTGATTCGGGCGGGCAGACGCTTACGGATACCTATCTTGCCCGCCAGATCAGTAAACTGGATCAAGATTGGTTGCTGACGGCACGCCTTGTAGTGCCTAGCAACAATCCGGGCTTGCTAGACGCGCTGCAATCGGCAGCGTGGGATCATTTCCGCTTCTGGCGTGCCGCTCTGAACTCGCCCTTGGAGTGGAGCGTAATCCCTGATTATGTGCTCGGCTATGTGATCAAATATCCTACTGGCTGGGTGATTCAAGAAGGGGCTGTCGGGCGTCCTTTCACTGTAATCGATAGCGCCCAGTCGCCGCAAGTCACACTGTTGACGCGGGCAGTTCCAGCGACGGTGATCGATAGTGAGGACGCCGCTAAAACGTGGATTAGCACCAACATCCCCAAAGCCACCATCCAGACTGTGAAAGCAGAGATGATCAATGGGGTAGCTGGCTTCTCCGTTTCCTACGCTGATCCTGATCCCGATGGCAACCAGCGCAGCAGCGTGACCACGCTGTTGAATGGCGCGAACAGCACACTCTATGTGATTACCGAACAATCAATGCTGCGTGGGCTAGATTTGCTGGATGCCAATAATGCCAGCATCCCGCCCCAACTAGCGCAGATTCGCAATTCGTTTTTCCTGATCCCACCAAGCGATCTGGTAGCGACCTCGACACCCATACCCACATCAACGCCATTCCTGACCGCAACACCAGCGCCGTGAACTTACGAATAATACAGTTAGGGGCGGGTATTTAACCCGTCCCGCTTCCTCCACATCAACAATTTAGCCATATCGGGAGCTTCCGACGATGCTTTTCACAGCCAAACAGAGCAAGCATGTCCGCCGATTGACCCTTGCGCTGCTGATCGTATTGGCGCTGTCTGCGGGTTCGATCAATCTTCACCCGCAGGCGCAGAGCGATCCTACGGAAAACTATCAGCTTGCCGCCAGCTACAGCAGCTACCACAATGGCGATGCCGTGTTAATCCTGCAAGATGGCGAGATCGTCTACGAGGATTACCAGAACGGCTATTCACGCCGTGAACCGCACTTGCTGGCAAGCGGCACCAAGTCTTTCTCTTGCGCCATCGCTGCCGCTGCCGTAGAAGATGGCTTGATCTCGCTGGACGAGAAGGTTGCCGATACCTTGACGGAATGGCAGGGTGTCACCAAATTTCCCTACGAGGATATGACCGTCTACCAACTGCTGACACAAACTAGTGGACTGCCCAACGATCAGGGGATTCTCGGACAGGCGAAGGATCGGCTAAAAGTCACACTACTGCTGCCGCTGACCTTTCCTCCCGGCGAATACTTCCAGTATGCTCCAGCTAACTATTACGCCTTCGCCACAGTGATGAATCGTAAACTGGAAGCCGCCGACACGGGCGACGCCGATGTGATCGCCTACCTACAGCGCCGCATCTTCGATCCGTTGGAGATCAAAGGATTCGACATCCGCCGCGATTCGCTCGATCTGCCTAATCTGGCGGCTGGTGGTTTACTGACGGCACGTGAATGGATCAAGTACGGTCAGTTCATCTTACAACGCGGCATGTGGGAAGGCGAACAAATCGTGCCGGAAGAATCGATCCGTCAGTGCTTCGTTGGCACTGCCGCAAATCCCTATTACGCCATGTCGATGTGGGTGGAATATAATCTCAAAGAATGGATTCCGCTGGAAGTGATGGCGACCCAGCTCATCGCGCCCAATCAAAGCGTTGATGGCGTCACCTTGGGCGAGACCGAACCAACATTCGTTATCTTCGCAGGCGAAGGTCAGCAGCGCATGTACATCATTCCTGAAAGAAATCTGGTTGTCCTACGCTTCGGGCGTAACGACAGTGGTTGGAGCGACGCCGACTTCCTGAGCATCATCATGGGCTGATCCCGGCGCCTGTGCGCCTCTCTGTTTCCCCTCTCCAGTCCATGTACAGCTTGGGAGAGGGGTTAGAGGTTAATGCATACCTCTAGTATTCTGTCAACTTAAGCAGATCAGCCCACAATGCTGTAGTCCCGCAGGGACTTTGTTTGTTCAGCCCGGCAATTCATTGTCGGGAACCGATCTACCTACTTCACCTCTCTCCTTAAATTGACACCTCTCGAGGCAAAATCATGCCTCCACCTCGACAGGCAGCAGCACATGAAAGGTACTACCGGGGAACTTCTGCTCATCGTAGCCCGGACTTTCCGCCCACACTTTGCCCTTATGCGCTTCTACAATTCGTGCGATCAGCGTTAAGCCAAGCCCCATCCCCATGCCCATGAAATCTGTTTTGCTGGTACGCCCGCGACTTACATCAATGCCACTGTAAAAAGGTTTGAACAACAGCGGCAGCGATTCCGCCGCGATGCCCACGCCCGTATCGCGCACCGAGATGTACAACGCTTCGGGGAAGGAATCGATCTGCACCGCCACCGTGCCACCATCCGGCGTAAACTTAAGGGCATTGCTGACCAGATTGCTGAACAACATCGGCAGTAGGGTCGGATCACCTAGGAATACGGCATCCATATCCTGCGCGTGGAGCATCAAATTGATGTTCCGGTTGCTGGCGGGTTCACTAAACTCTTCGATCACGTCTTGGGCAATGTGCGCGGGACGGATGATCGATTTCTCAGTATCCAACTGATTGGTAGAGAGTCGCGCCATCACCACGATCTCGTTCATCAGGCGATGCAATCGCTTGATCCCGTCGGCGCTCTGGTCGCCTAGCTCCAGCATGTCGGGATAGCGCTCACCGATCTCTGTGGCTTCGTGTAGTCGGGTTTGCAACATCTGAATATAACCGGAGAGGACGGTAAGCGGTGTGCGTAATTCGTGCGCCACTTGCGTGAGGAAGGTGTTTTTGGTGCGCTCAAGCTGCCGCAGTTCCACGTGATCTTCTTGAACTCGTCGTGCAGAACCTTCCAGCTTCTGCGCCATATCCAGCATCAACGCATGAACTGCTGACGGCGCATCTGCCGAACTTAGCTTATCTACCTTGTGACCACTGAGATAGGCGCGAACCGTGTCTGGAAAGCTGGAGATGTCAATGGGCTTGCTGACGAAGCCCACGCAGCCAGCAGCGAGGGATCGCTGTACATAATCGCCAGTCGTCTGGGCGGTAACGGCAACGACTGGTACGGCAGGCTCGATCAGAGTTTGCAAGCGTGCAGCGATGTACTCGCCGTTCAAATCAGGTAGGTTTAGGTCGGTCAGTACCAGATCGGGACGGCGGCGCTGTGCCAGCGACAAGCCTTCCAGCCCGGTCGCGGCGGTAGCTACCTCGAACTCATTGGCAAGTACCTTGCTGACCAACCGCCGTGACAGCGGATCATCTTCAATGTATAGGACGTATGGACGCGCGGGACTGCTCATCTATTCGTCACCTCAATCTCATGGACGCGATCTAAGGCGTAGCAGCAGCGCTTTCAAGAACTAGCGCTGCCAGACTCATCAGTATCTTCAGCATACCAAGTTTGAGCGTAACTAAGTCGTAATAGAATTGTCGGATTATTGCCAATCCGGATATCCGCAGGGGCGTTGATTACACTCTGGGTACGCGCGCCAGAATTGTGCTGACCACTTCATAGGGAATCGTGCCCAGACGCTGTGCTACTTCCGCCGCCGTAATCTGATCTGTCCCCTGCTTACCGATCAGCACTACCTCGTCACCGATGCCCACATCGCGGATCGCCGTCACATCGATCATGGTCATATCCATGCTCACCCTACCGACGATCGGCGCACGCTGACCTTTAACCAGAACTTCGCCCCAATTCTCCGGTGCACGGCGGAAGCCATCCGCATAACCCACTGGAATAACCGCGATTCGTTCCTGTTTCTTGGTGATGTAGGTTTTACCATAACCAACGAACGTACCAGCCGGATAAAGTTTTACCTGCGCGATAGATGTTTTCCATGTCATGGCAGGGCGCAGATCACCGGGCAGTGGCATCTCTTCATCAGCGGCAATGCCGTATAATTCACCGCCTACCCGCACCATATTCAAACGCGCTTCTGGAAAATTGAGCGCCGCGGCACTGTTCGCCGCGTGAACATAGCGGAAATCGATCCCCGACGCGCGCAGCATTTTCAGCAGATCGTTGAACACGCGCAGTTGTTCGCGGGTGTACTCAGGGTCGCTTTCGGCGGCGGAAAAGTGGGTGTATAAGCCTTCTACTTCCAGATTTTGCAATCCGGCGATGCCGCGAAAGAAGCCGATCACTTGGTCCGGCAGCAAGCCCAACCGCGCCATACCCGTATCGATCTTGATGTGAACGCGCAGCGTCGAGTTCATTTCTCTCGCTGCGCGATTGAAACTCCGCGCCATATCCAGATCGTAAACAGTCACTGTCAGCCGGTGGTAGATCGCTTGACGTGCTGCCCACGCTGGCGTATAACCCAGACACAAGATCGGCGCTTCAATGCCAGCGTCCCGCAGTTCAGCAGCTTCCGTTACCGTTGCCACACCCAGATATTGTGCACCATTTAACAGCGCCGTCGTACTCACCGCTAGGGCACCATGACCGTAAGCGTTCGCCTTGACTACCGCCATTACCGCCACATCCGCACCGACAATCTTTTTGATCTGCTGCGTATTGTGAGCGATAGCCGATTTATCCACCTCGATCCATGTGGGGCGCGTCGGACGGTTAATCCACACTTGCTTATAGGCGGATTCGGCTCGGGGCAGCAGCGCGGCATCTTTCTCTTTGGCTAGCAGCAGTCGAGTCACGAACTCCATTCGTGCACCGACGCCGCCTTTGACCAGCACCAGATCATCCACGTCGAGCGAGTCCCCGATCACATGGGCAGCATCCTGTGCGCTAAAGGTGATATGAATGTTTTCGCGCGGCATGCCGTTATCCAATGCCGCCCGTGCTGCTACCGCCGCCAGTTCTCCAGTAGTCACCAGAACATCCGCAACTTCAGAGGCGCGTTTTCCGATCTCGCGGTGGACGGTTAATTCCTGCCCGCCAAGCTCATCAATATCTCCGAACACAAAGATCGAACGTCCGCGCCCTTCTGGCAGGCGTACCGCATTCAACCAATCCAGTGCTGCCAGCGTGCTTTCAGGCGTAGCGTTGTGGCTGTCATCGATCATCAGACAGCGCCCCCGCCCATTCAGCGGACGCATCCGCCCCGGCAGCGGACCGAGATCGGTCAGCGCTTTTAAGCCATCTTCGATACTGACATCGAACGCAGATCCCACGGCAATCGCCGCCAACGCATTGTAGACCTGATGCACACCTAGCAGGGGAATCCATTTACCGAAAAAACGATCCCGTTGATTTACGAGATCGAAGCCAGTTTTGTCGCGTGCGACCAGAATGTTGTAGGCAAGGAAATCCGCGCCAAAGGTAGAGCCAGTCAGATCGACACCAACGGTCAGAATCGGTGCTCTGGTCAGCGGTGTCATGCTGCGAACGCGATCATCATCGTAATTGAGCACCGCCAAGCCGGAGGTGGGCAGACTTTCGATCAATACCGCATGCTCGGCGGTCACGTTCTCCATCGCCCCGAAGCGATCCGTGTACGCTTGGTTGATGTTAGTGACCACACCGACCAGCGGGTGCGTCACCTCCACCAGTTCGCTCATCTCGC
Organism: Anaerolineae bacterium; assembly: GCA_019637555.1. Lineage (GTDB taxonomy): Bacteria > Chloroflexota > Anaerolineae > Aggregatilineales > UBA2796 > JAHBVK01. The sequence goes on along the minus strand of JAHBVK010000016.1, from coordinate 46,632 downwards.
CAAAGTGATCCGCGCCGAACTCTAATACAGCTAATTTATCATCGGCGGTCAATCTGCCCAGAGCGATGGGTAAACCGAGTCTGCCGTTGAAACTGGCAGGACTTTTGTAGACCTGATAGCGCGTACCAAGTACAGCGGCAATTGCCTCTTTGGTGGTCGATTTGCCCGCGCCGCCCGTCACCGCGATCACGGTGGTACCGAACTTCTTGAGGATGATCCGCGCCCAGTTGAGCAGTGCCCGTTCCACGTCGCGCATCACCACGACGGTGATGCCAGTGGTGTCGAACTCTGGCGGATGGTGGCACATGATGCCTAGCGCACCACCTTCCACCGCCTCGCGCATATACTGATGACCATCACCGCGTTCGGTCTTCAGGGCGACGAACAATTCGCCCGCTTGCACCCGCCGCGAGTCGTAGCAGAAATCGGTGAAAATCTCGGCGGCTGGCTCACCAAAAAGCTGACCATCTGCCGCCTCTAAAATGTCATAGAGATTGATCATGGGATGCGCCGTGCGCTGCTCGCTCACTATCGGGCAAGAATGCGTCCTCTTGCTCCGGCTTCGCCACCCCGATCCGCTGAACAGCGCCGTCGCTTTTACAGCAGAGAGGAGTATTCAATCACCACAGAGTATCACCCAAATAGTGCCTAAGACCTATCTTAACGTGATAACCGTTGATCACTCCGCTTGCTACATGCAGCACAAATACCCGCGTTAGTAGGTTTGAAACGCTTTCCTAATTATCGCCTACCACATCCCATTTTTTTGCCATTTTCGCCATTAAAAAAATGGCAGAAAATGGGATGCGTTTTGTGTTAGAGAATCAAACTATTCTGCGTTTGCTAGGCGCGGTAGGTTCTGACGTGGACCATACAGGAAGGCATTACCACGCCACAAAATCCAGCCAGTACCACCGCTGTACTGAACCTGTGCCCAATCGCCGCGCACGTTCAGGGCATAGACGGTCACGCGCTGCCCCTTACCGATGCCGCCTACCACCGTCGATTTCACCGTTGGTTCGCTGTAAACGGTCACAGCAGCGGAGGTAACCACCGCGGTAACGGCGGAGCTGCTCACGGTGCTGCTGCCAGTCGCTGGCAGCGAATCGAGCGCCGGTTTGAAGGTGCAGGTATAGCTGATCGGACCTAACTGCTCGGAAAGCGACTTACCTGCACTGTCTACCACATAGGCAATTACGGAAATCACTGTTCCTTCTGCTTGCGCCGTGAAGGTCATCCGCCCCGAGACTGGTGCTGCACTGCCTAAATTTCCCAGTATGCGCGAATACACCAGCGATTCACCTGCCTCGCCAAAAATACCATTGGCGTTCACGTCTGCTGCAAAGGCAACATAGTAAGGCGCTGCGCCTTCTACGTAGCCATCGTATACCACGAATGCCGTTACGCCAGCGCAGGAACGCCGATTCAGCGTCAGCTTGCTGATCTCTGCCTTAGCAGGCGCTGCCATCACGATCAGCGATGTGATCAACACCGCTAGACTGATAAATCTGATTCCCCGCTTCACCAACGTAATCATAAGCATTCGTCCTTTCTAGCAAACATGAACGCGCTATTGTAGCACCAGACCTAAAAGCGATGGTAGTTGCCTGCCAAGCGTAGGGGAAAAGTGCCAGAATGCTCAGGTGCCCTAAGTGCCAAGTAACTTCTAACTTTACGGCTGAATATTACAGCACTCCAGCACCTTGTATGCGGCTCTTAGGGCACTCAGTTACTTGGGATATGTTCCCTGCTGCTTGCCAGCATTCACGTTTAGCTTAGAATTGGGCGTGCGTCTCGCGTCTACTTTTGAAGCGAAAGGCAGTCATTATCATGGATCTCACTCAACAAGCGGGGATTCTAGGAACCGGCGCGTATCTCGCCTCCGATCTGGCACTGCTGCTGTACATCTTTATGCTGGTGCCAGCCATGCTCGTCGGCTTCTCCTTCGCTCGGCGGCATTTGTTCGTGCCGCACCACAAATTCACCATGACGGCAATCACTATCATCAACTGGATCATTATCATCCTATTGATGCTAGTGACCTACCGCAACGCCGTTGCGCCCAACGTTCCCCGTGAACTGAATCGGCTACCTTTCCTCATTCCTGTATTACACGGGATCACGGGTGGCTTGGCGCAGATCATCGCTACTGTGTTGGTGCTCCGCATGTGGTTGGAACCATCGCTGCCCCGCGTACTGCGCTTCGAGCCGATCAAACCGTGGATGCGTTTGACGCTCGGCTTGTGGTTAGTCACCGCCGTGCTGGGCATCGCCATGTATGTGACATGGAACATTGCTGGACAGCCACCGGTGCCCTCCACAGAGATCAACGCTACAGTTGAGCCGGGTATTGAGCCAACCGGAGAAGTAGAGCCAACAGCCTCAGTAGAAGGTACTGCTGACGCAAGCGCAGACGTTGACTCTACGCCCGATGCAGCGCCACCAGCCGAAGTTGAAGCGACGGTGGAAGCGACACCTGCCCAATAACATCTGCTTTTCAGCCAAAAGCAACAGAGGGAGACTAAATCTCCCTCTGACGTTTATACAGCTATGCACCTAGCCTAATCAAGCTTGGTAGCTTAGTGCGCCATCGCCGCACCTTCGACGGGCTGCGATCCTTTACGCTGGGGTAGTGCCAGCGAACTAATCGCGCCAAGCAGCACGAAGACCGACGCCACGATTACACTGTCATGCGCGCCTTTGGAGAAGCCGATCGCCAGCGCCCGCTGAATATCAGATTGTAATATCTGGATATCCGGCGCGAGGTCTTTTCTGATCAACGCCACCGTATCAGGATTGTCCAGATCGACACCTTGCGTCAGCTTGAGCACCGTTTTTGCTGCTGCCGGAATGTTTGCCAGCGCCGCATCCAACGGATCAGTTGAGCTATCGAACCCTTCGTTGTCGTCCAGCCCCTTCTCGATTGACGATTTAACCGTTCCCTCAAAGTTCGCCAACTGCGCCCCGATTACCTTCGCCTCGCGGGAAATAGCAGGGTTTGCCTCGACGCGGGTGGCGAAATCCTTGAATGCTGTCGAGTTGGAGATTAGCGGTTTGGCAGCTTGTGCGAAGCCACCGAACATCACCGCGCCGATGATAGCGATGCCAAGTGCCGCGCCAAGCTGACGCAATGTGTTGTTCGCGCCGGATGCCACCCCTGCCTTCTCTCGCGGTACATCCGAGAGCACGATGTTTGCTAATTGAGCAATCGCCAGCCCGATGCCCACGCCGTAGAGCACGAATACGAGCATAAGCTGCCAGACCGGCGTATCAACCCCGAACAGATTGGCGATCAAGAATAAGGAGATCGCTTCGCAGACCATTCCCGTCGTGACGACCCACTTTGCCCCGAAGCGGCTGGAGAGTACGCCCGCCGCTGGTGCAGCTACGATTACTGCTAGCGCGAAAGGTAGGAAGGTCAATCCCGTCTCAAAGGCATTCAACCCCTTTGCCAACTGGAAGAAGATCGAGAGCGCCAGCACTGCGCCGAATTCGCCCAGTGCCACAATTGCTACCGTCATTAAGCCGTAGCGGAAACTGGGATAGCGCAGCAGCCCAAATTCAAACAGCGGCTCACCGCCGCGTCGCTCTTGCATCAACTCAACGATGACGAATAGGGCGAACATGATGATGCCGAATAGGAACACGAAAGGGATGAACGACATCGTACCTGCCGGGATTACGCCATCCGCTCCTACGGTCGGGTAGGTGATTGATCCGAGCGTGAAGACCTTTTTGGCTTCCCACCAACCATAAGTCTGACCTTCAATCGCGCCGAACACCACCGCGCCTAACGCCAGCGATGCTAAGACGATGCCGATCCAGTCAATCCGGTGCTTGATCGACTCATCGCGTGACTCGCGGATCGCCCAGAAGCTGCCGATGATCGCCACGATACCAATCGGCACGTTGATCAGGAACGCTAGTCGCCACGAATCCGCCGTGCCACCGTAGGTGATCAGCCAACCACCGATGATCGGACCGAGTGCCGCTGCGACGCCAGCAGTTGCACCCCAGATGCCAAAAGCGATTCCGCGCTCACGTCCTTTGAACGTACCGGAGACAATCGACAGCGTGGAAGGCGACATCATCGCGCCGCCCATGCCCTGCACCGCACGGAACAGGATCATCATCGAGATCGAACTGGCGATTCCCGATCCTAGCGAACCGAGCAGAAAGACAATTGCGCCGAGGATGAAGATGTTGCGCCGTCCATACTGATCACCGAGCTTGCCCCATGTGATTAGCGCCGCGCCGAATACCAGCGAGTAAATCGAGTTCACCCATTCCGCATCAGCGTAAGAAGCGCCAAAGGTTGCGCGGATGGAGGGGAAGGCAATATTGACAATGGTGCTGTCCATCACGATCAGCGTCAAGCTGAGGCTGAGGATCAGCAGTGCTATCCAGCGACGTTTGTAAAACGCTTCGTTGGCAGAGTTAGCCGCAGGCGCAGCCATACCGGATGCAGACATGAGCGCGTCCTCCCAAGACAATCAGTGAGATTTGTGATACGTGAGTTGTACGTCACCGGGGAGCGATGGCGTGCAGCAATCCGTTCTGAGACTATACGATATTCGCAGAGTATCGTTGTGTTGGCAAGGCTGAGTCTTACTTCAAGCAAACAGTTTACTCAAGTATATATTAATCAACAGCGTGAAGAGTGGGTGTGAAATTTTGTTAATGAATAGAATATGAGTTATTTGTATTTTGCTCACTATATGGTAAAGTAGTTGCTTTATTTCACTATGATGTAACTAAAATAAGGTTACTAGCTTATCCATAAACTGACTCTGGAGATGGGATGATTTATCAACGTAACATTTACATATCCTATGCTGAAGAAGATCGAAATATTGCTGAACAATTAAACGACTGGCTAACTTCCGAGTTAGGATCTGACCGAACTTGGCTGCGAGATTTTCATTTGGATGGTGGTGCTCTTATAAAGCCTACGATTGAAGATGCGATTGATGCTGCAAATTGGTTCATTTTATTGGTTAGTGAAAACTCCGTTAAGAGTACTTGGCTAACAGTTGAAGCATCAGCTAGCACCTTTCTTTCTTTAAAAAATAGAGATTTTAATATTGTTGTAATACGTTTAGATGATAGTCCGTTTCCCGTTCATCTCGAAATCATTTTAGAGAACGAATATCGAAAACTTTCTCTAAATGCGCACTCAAAGTCGTACGATGAAATATTTTTGAGCCTAGCAGAGTATATTTCACATACTATGCCGGATTCAAAAAATTCTGACGTTTTTATAGATCGCGGCAAGGAAATTGACGAGTTTATGCGTGCGGCGCGCCGCTATAAGATAATATTTGTGCGTGGATTACTGGGAATCGGCAAAACTGCGTTTGTTACTAACAGAGTTCCAAATAAAGGTGAAGGATTAGGTAAGCAGCCGATAACTGTTAAGCTTTCTCGCGGGCATTCACTCGACAGGTTTTCAAGAGAAATAATACGTGAATCACGTTTTGAACAACCTCTTGTACCAAATATCACCGACGCTGAACTTTTGCAGCGAGCTTTAGATTGTTTGAGGCAACGAAGCCAAAGGTTTTTCTTATTTATTGACGATGTGGAGCAGGGATATGATGTTGGCAATAGGTTATGGGACTGGCTAGAATCATTCTTACTCACCTTCGCCGAAAGCAATATTAACACACACATTGTCTTAGCCACTACTTGAAGACCTGATATATCTGTCAAGTTGTCTCAAGCAAGCAATATCGTTCGTATCGGGGTTTTAGATGATGCAGATATAAAGGATCTAATTAATGAATTGCTTGATGGATATGCTAACCGAGAAAATTATATGTCACGACCGTCTATTGGTGACGTTATAACATTAGCTGGCGGATATCCGTACGCAGCTAAATTTATTGCTTTAAGATTGAAGTCAATTTCGCCAGAAGATCTAATAGCCGAAACTGGTCCAGATCGTGTGGAGTTAAGAGTGGCGAGGGATATAATAACTGCCACGGATGAAAAAGTCTTAAATGCCCCATTATTCTTATTGATCTTACATATCTTAGCTGTCGTAGGAGAACCCATCTCCATGCAGGATATGCTTTCAGTAACGGAGCTAAAAAGATATTCCTTATCTGACATACAACAAGCACGGGCAACACTAACAGAAATGTACCTAATTGAACAAGATAATGAGCTAATGTTTTTGCACCGATTCATAAAATTGTATTATTCAGAGGATGTTAAGCGAGACCCGAAGAAATATACGGCTATTGCAAAACCATTTGCGGAATATGCGCAGAATAAATCCATCGAGCTTAATAAGACACTGCAAAATCTGAAATTGCAACGTCCACACAAACACAATGTTGAGTATGATAACAAGGTACAAATAGTGTCCAATGAAATACTTCGTTATGCAGTTTCAGCCGATAGATTATTGAGAACAACTGGCAATGAAACCCTTGCCAACAAACTACCTATTCAGTTCAAAGGGACATTAAGGGAACTAGTATACCATTTTTATCAAGATAAGCGTGATTTTGCACAAGCATTATTCTATGCAAAAAAGTGGCTCGAATTAAAGCCAGATGATTATAGAATTGCCTTGTTTGAGGCGCGTTGTTATCGTAATATACGAGATCGAGAAAATCTTAGGAAAGCTGATGAGCTTTTAGATAAACTTTGGGTGCGCGCCTATACTAATCAAGCAAAAGCGGAGATATTGAGGGAAAAAGCCTTGGTTGCGGACTTTGGTGGCGATGAAAAGCAGGCAGAAGCCAATTTTAGAGAGGGAATTCGCTACAGCGACTCAGGACCTCATTATTACAGTGAAGAATTTAACTATACCGAAAATTACGTGGGATTGGCAAATCTGTATTTACGTCAAGCCCAGCGCCTACCTCCATTCAATCCATCACGCGATCAACTCATAAATAACGCTATTAGCCTCTTTGAATTTGCACGTGGACGACGAACCGATTTTGATGCATATCACTTAAAGCCGTACGTAGAAGCCCTACTTGAACAGGAAAATGAAAAGGCTCTCCCACTTATTGAGAATGCGTTGAAACACGATCCGAGAGATGCGCGCTTAAATTATGGATTGGCAGAGATATACAGGAAACGCGAAGATTATGACAAAGCCATAAAATATGCTGAATATGCCAAAGAGTATGGTGAACCAAAAGCATTACTGACATTAGCAAATATTGCCTACAGTAAAGCGATCAATCTAAATACTAGCAATTCAGTCAGAATCCAACTATTGGAACAGGCTGAAAAGTACTGTAGAGAATTTATACCGGTTTTTGGAAGTAATGAGCGGGTCGCCGATGCGATTCTTAGTAAGATTTTACGCGCTGCAGGGCGAGTTGAGGCAGCCATAGAGTTATTAGCAAAGTATGAGGAAGTTGATGATCCTTTCGTGCTTTTTGAACGCTGCATGGGTTATCAATCAAGAGCTGATGAAGCATTTAAAGCATCCGATCAACTCCGCGAACTAGATTCATTGCGTACACTCATACGCATAATCGAACAATTTAACCAGCAAGCAAACGCTAGATTTATCTCTATCTACTCTTCAGCAACACAACGCATTAATGCAATTGAAGATACGATGCATTCTTAACGTAGCCTCGATGCGATATTCAAAACAAATTACAATTGCTGCGATAATTGCTACGTTTCTGTTAAGTCTGCTGACTAACTTTGCTTCTGTTAATGTTCCTCAAATATTTAGAGAAAACACTGCTTTGTTATGGTTCGTAATCGTTCTACTATTAATTATACTAATTGGTTTAAGCATATTGGAAAGTACGGCAAAAACGGCGAATGTTAGGCGCGTTATTAGTGAGGATAGAAAATCTTTAATGACTAATTCGTATAAATACAATGCTTTTATAAGCTATAGTAGCTATAATTTAGACTGGGTTAAAGATAAACTTGTTCCAGAATTAGAGAATCGAGGATTTAAAGTGGCCATTGATTATAGAGATTTTGTTGGAGGACGATTTAGTGTGCAAGAAATGGAAAGATGCGTAATTGAAAGCAAACATATTATTCCAATCTTTACTAAAGACTACTTCAAAAGCGATTGGGCAACATTAGAGAATGTAATGGCAACTGCGCTGGATCCAGCGCAAAAAAACAGAAAACTTATACCCATTTTGCTTGAGGATACAGTTTTGCCATTGCGCTTTACTGTAATAAATTATATAGACTTGCGTGATGATGCTCCAAGAGAATGGGAAAAGCTAGTTGAAAGCATAATGCTAGAATAAGAATTAGCCATCGTTGCGGTGAGTAATGGTAATCAAATCACATTACTCTCCTCGTAAACGCCGAACACTTCCCGCATCACGTCCATGATCTCACTCAGCGTCGCGTAACTGTGAGCAGCATCTAGCAAATACGGCATCGTATTCTCGCTACCCTTCGCCGCTTCTCGTAAAGCATTTAAGCTGCTCTCTACCTTCTCGTTATCGCGTTCAAGGCGCAATTTCTGTAACCGCGCGATCTGACGTTCGAGTCCTTGCTTATCCATCTCCAAGATCGGGATCGCCAGTCGTTCGTTCGGATCGGCGTACTCATTCGCGCCGACCATGATCTTGCGCTTAGCATCCAGTTCGCGCTGATATCGGAATGCCGCATCCGCGATCTCCTGCTGGAAGAAGCCCTTCTCAATCGCGGGGATCACGCCACCGAGCGACGCCACCTGCTTGAAGTAGCGGTAGACATCCGCTTCGATCTCGTCGGTGAGCTTCTCCATGAAATAGCTGCCACCAAGCGGATCGATGGTGTTGGTGACGCCCGTTTCGTGCGCGATAATCTGCTGGGTGCGCAGGGCGATGGTCGCCGCTTTCTCGCTTGGCAGCGCCAATGCCTCATCCATGCTGTTGGTGTGCAGCGACTGAGCGCCGCCGAGTGATGCCGCCAGCGCCTGAATCGCCACCCGCGCGATGTTGATCTCCGGTTGCTGCGCGGTCAGCGATGCGCCGCTGGTCTGCGTATGGAAGCGCATCAGCCACGAACGCGGATCAGTTGCGCCGAAGGTTTCCCGCATCTCCCGTGCCCAGATGCGCCGCGCTGCCCGCAGTTTCGCGATTTCCTCGAAGAAGTCGTTGTGGACGTTGAAGAAGAAGGAGAGACGAGGCGCAAAGTCATCGATCTTCAGTCCGCGATCTAGCGACCAGCGCACGTACTCCAGCCCGTCGATCAGCGTGAACGCCAGTTCCTGCGCTGCGGTGCTGCCCGCCTCGCGGATGTGATAGCCACTGATGCTAATCGTGTTCCACTGCGGCAGATGCTTCGCGCCGTACTCAATGGTGTCGATCACTAGGCGCATCGAGGGATCAGGCGGGAAGATGTATTCCTTCTGGGCGATGTACTCCTTGAGAATGTCGTTTTGCAGCGTACCGCGCAGCTTATCCATCGGTATGCCCTGTTTCTCCGCAGCCGCAATGTAGAACGCCCAGATGATCGCCGCCGGACTGTTGATCGTCATTGACGTGCTGACTTCACCTAGCGGGATGCCATCAAAGAGGATTTCCATATCGAGCAGCGATGAAACGGCGACGCCGCACTTGCCGAACTCGCCCAACGCTTCCGGCGCATCGGTGTCGTAGCCCATTAATGTCGCCAGATCGAAGGCGACGCTCAAGCCCATGTTGCCCTGACTGAGCAAATAGCGGAAACGCTGATTCGTCTCCTCCGCCGTGCCGAATCCGGCGAACATGCGCATCGTCCACAATCTGCCGCGATGCCCGGTTGCATGGACTCCGCGCGTGTAGGGGTATTCACCGGGAAAGCCGAGGTCGCGCCCATAGTCGAACTCAGGGATGTCTAGCGGCGTATACAGCCGATCCACTGGACGCCCGGAGATGGTGGTGAAATCGGTATCGCGTTCGGGCATCTTCCCCAGCGTGCGATGCAGCGTCGTTTCCTCCCACTGATCGCGGGCAATGCGCAGCGCGTCGAGCTTTTCCTGATCGAACATGACACAATCCTCGCTTGAGTCGGTGGAGGCTAACGAGCGTTAGTTAGGGGATTATAGCACAAGCAGCGCTAGCCAAGAGCAAATTGAGCTGGTAATACCTGTCTTTATAGAAAAATCAGTTACACTTGCTTGCCTATCAAGAACCGCAATCTTCATACTTATTCGCTCGCATTGGGAGGCGCTGTGTCTCGGTCCCAAACTGCTCCATTTTCCCTGCGCGATCAACTGCGTCCGCAAGTGTTACTCCCTGCCATCACCGCTGGCTTGATCAATGGGATTCTCTGTGTCGTCATTGAGATTTCACTCGGCGCATTGATCTTCGCTGGCGACCTCAGCCAATTTTTGCCGCGTGGGATCGGCTTCATGCTCTTTGGCGTGGTCATCATCGCGACTTTCACAGCGTTAACCAGTAGTTTTCCCAACATAATTTCGATTCCTCAAGATAGTCCCGCTGCCATTTTCGCCACGCTAACTGCGCTCATCGCTGCTTCGTTCACTGGAGCGGGCGTGGCTTCCGGTGATCGAGCCTTTGCCACACTGACAGCGATCATCGCCACAACAACGATTCTTACGGGTATTGCGGCATTTCTACTGGGCAGATTTCACCTCGGCAATCTGGTCCGCTATATCCCCTATCCGGTAGTTGGTGGATTTCTTGCTGGTACAGGTTTCTTCTTGGTGCAGGGCGCGTTCGGCGTGATGACAGGTGACAATATCACACTGTTGCAGCCGATGACCTTGTTCCAAGCCGATCTACCGATGCGCTGGGTGCCCGGTGTCACGCTGGGCATTGGTCTACTGCTGATCCTACGCCGCTATCGGCACTTCTTGATCATCCCGTCGGTGCTGGTGGCTGCATTCGCGTTGTTTTACGCTGTGCTGACGCTCACCAATACTTCACTGGTGCAAGCACTCTCGCAAAAACTGATGCTCGGTCCATTTCCCAACAACAGTTTGTGGCAACCACCCGACTTCAGTGCTGTCGCGGGCATCGATTGGGCATTCATCGGTGGACAAGTCGGCAAAATCGCCATCGTGGTGATCATCAGCATGTTTTCTCTGCTGCTCAACCTCAGCGGCTTAGAAGTCGTCGCCCGCCGCGACATCGATCTGAACCGTGAGTTGCAGGTTGCTGGCGTCGCCAATTTACTTGGTGGACTCGGTGGTAGTTCTCCCGGTTACGCTGCGCTAAGCCTCTCGGCATTGGGCACGCGGTTGGGCACCAGCAGCCGACTGGTCGGCGTGATCACGGCTGGCGTTGCCCTGATCACCTTGCTGCTGGGTGCATCCGTGATCAGCGTTTTCCCACGTTTTCTTGTCGGCGGATTGCTGTTTTTCCTCGGTGGTTCATTTCTGGTCGAGTGGTTGATCGATAGTTGGTCGCGCTTCAGCAAGCAAGACTACGGCATCATCCTCGTCATCTTGCTAGTCATGGTTGCCGTAGGCATTCTTGAGGGCGTCGCCGTCGGCATGTTATTTGCCATTGTATTGTTCGTGATCAATTACAGTCGCATCGACGTGATCAAGCATAATTTCTCCGGCAACCATTATCGCAGCACCGTCGAGCGTACACCGCCGCAGGAGCAAGCGCTGGTAAAGTATGGCAGTTTGATTCAAATTCTGGAGCTTCAAGGGTTCATTTTCTTTGGCACCGCCAATACTTTGCTAACCAAAGTGCGTTCGCTGCTAGATAGCAGTAAGTACAACCCGACTCCGCGCTATATCGTGCTCGATTTCCACAACGTCACCGGACTGGATGCTTCGTCCGCGATCAGCTTCGATAAGATACAGCAATTCGCCCACAGTCGGACGATTACGCTGGTGTACACAGGTTTCGCGGCGGATCAGCGTCAGTACTTCGAGAAAGAAGTGCTTGCAGATATTGAGCGCAGCGCCTACCAGATATTCCCTACACTTGATCACGGTGTAGAGTGGTGCGAGGAGCAGCTTCTGACCGAGTTTCAGTCTAGCATCGAAGACTCGCGCAAGATCCCGCCGCGCGATAGCACGCTGCCACACGGACTCGGCTTCCATTTCATCGAGAAAATGTTGCAGGATGACTTTGGTGATGTGCATGGCAGTGAATACGTCGAGATGTTGATGCGAATCACCAAGTATTTTGAGCGGCGCATCGTCGAAAAAGATGTCACGCTTATTCAGGTTGGCGTAAAAACGGGCGGCTTATACCTGATCGAGAGTGGACAAGCGACGGTATTTGGTACCACACCAGATGCCGAACATATGCGGTTGCGCTTGCTCAGTTCAGAATCTGTGGCGGGCGAGGTCAGCCTGTATATGGAGACGGGTGCCACCGCATCGGTGGTTACGACGCAGCCGACCATTGTTTACTATCTCTCCATCGAGAATCTCAGGAAAATCGAGGAACGCGATCCGAAGGTAGCTATCGTGCTGCACCGTTTCTTAGGGCGCATCCTTAGTGAACGGTTAGTCCGCAGTACTGGTTTACTAGAGGCAATATCCAGTTCGGCTTAGCTGCGCTTGACTGATGCCTTGTCGTAATGATACTGAATAGTTAAACAGCACCAAGCCAGCATGATCGAGTGTTGGCTAAGTAATATTTCCTGCCATGATGCCTTCCGTGTATTGTGAGATCACCAGTTTACAGTTTCCCTATCCGCGTCAAAGCAGCTAGCTTGGAGAGTTTTCGACGCTTATGACCATTCCCTTGTCAATACTTGATGTATCTCCAGTGAGTTCTGGCTCCACATCAGCGCAAGCACTGCGCAACACTATCGATCTCGCTAAGTTCGCGGATCAGCGTGGCTTCACGCGCTTTTGGCTTGCCGAACATCACAACACCGCCAGCATCGCCAGCACTACGCCTGACATTATGATCGGACAGGTGGCGCGGGAGACGCAGCACATCCGTGTTGGCTCCGGTGGCGTTATGCTGCCCAATCACGCGCCGCTGAAAGTAGCGGAGTCATTCAAACTGTTGGAGGCGCTGTATCCACAGCGGATCGATCTGGGAATTGGACGCGCCCCCGGTACAGATACGCGGACTGCGCTGGCGCTACGGCGCTCTGTTGAAGCCTTGAATGCAGAGGATTTCCCGCAAGAGTTGGCGGAATTGCAGGCATTCGCCAGTGGTGACTTTCCCGCCGATCATCCATTCAAAGCGGTGAAGGCGTATCCGCAAGATGTAACTTTGCCGCCGATCTGGCTGCTGGGATCAAGTGGCTTCAGTTCGCAGCTTGCCGCCGCCAGAGGTACAGGATTCGCCTTTGCGCATCATATTAATGGCGACGCCGCCATCCCTGCCATGCTGCTGTATCGCCAGCACTTTCGACCTTCAGCGCAATTCCCCGAGCCGCATGCCATCCTCGCCGTTTCCGCCATCTGCGCGGATACCGATGAGGAAGCCGAGGAATTGGCGCTCTCTGTAGCATTTTCATTCTTTCGACTCTATGCAGGACTTCCTACTGGCGCATTGCCCAGCCCTGCTGAAGTGAAGGCATACAATTTGACGGAAGAACAGCGTCAATTGTTTGCCTCTATTCGTAGCAAGCATTTCGTCGGTAGTCCAACAACGGTACGCGCTCAATTGGCGGACCTCATCCGCCAGACCCAAGCCGATGAACTGATGATCCTGACCATGGTTCATGATCATGCGGCACGGCTTCACTCGTACAATCTGGTGGCGACAGAATTTGAGTTGCAACCAGTTGCAGTAGCGCAAGAGAGCCTTTAGCTGATCACTGAGAATCAAAAGAGGATGTCATCAACATCCTCTTTTGGATTAGACACGATGATCAATGGTTATTGGCTGATCTCGCTCAAGTACTTCTCGCGATTCGCGCTTCTGGCGATCTTGCCACTGCTGGTCTTATGCAGCCAGCCACGATCCACTACATGTACCGCGCCGAGCGTGACATCAGTTTGCTGCGCGATCATCGCGCGCACTCGTTTGCCGATCTCCGAGCGAATATCCTCATCCTGATCATCGGCTTCTACGACCATCACGATGCTTTCTGTGCCCAATCGGTCATCATCAACACCGAACGCGACAACACGTCCCGCATGCACGCCCGGAACATCACTCGCCAGTGTCTCTAGGTCCTGCGGATAGACATTCTTGCCGCCAACGATGATCAAGTCTTTCTTGCGTCCGGTGATATACAATTCGCCGTTGACCAGATAACCGTAGTCGCCCGTCAGATACCAGCCATCAATCAACGCCTGTGCCGTCAGATCATCGCGGCGATAGTAGCCCGTCAACATGCTGTCACTCTGCACAGCGATTTCGCCAACGTGACGCGCCGGAAGCTCCTGTCGCATTTCATCCACGATCTTGACGCGGCAGTTAGGGATAGGCTTACCGTTGGAGAGCATTTCGATGTTCAGTTCGCCGTCTTGCGCGGGGATCGCTTGATGCCGCTCGCTGAGCGCCGCACGGCTGATCAGATCAACGTTTGGCTGCGGTTGGCTCTGCGTGACGGCAAAGGTATTCTCTGCCATCGCGTAACAGGTCACCAATGATTCTGGCTTAACACCATATTTCTCAAAACGATGGGCAAACTGACGATGACTCTCAGCACGGGTCGGTTCCGAGCAGTTGATGAACAGCCGCATCGAGTCCAAGCGTAACCCTTCGATCTGCGAATCGCGGACGCGGGCAGCGGTGAAGTTATAGGCGAAGTTCGGCAGCCAGCATAGCGTCCCGTCGTATTGCTGGATCAATTGCAGCAGCAGTTTTGGATCGCGCACCCAATGGAACGGTGACATTAACACCAGCGGGATGCCCTGCGCGATGGGCATCACGAATCCTGCGATCAAGCCCATATCGTGGTACAAAGGCAGCCATGAAACGATCACATCGCTAGGCTGCAAGTTTAACGCCTCGCGGTAATTCGCTAGTTGATTGAGCACCGCCTCGTGACTTAGTGCTACACCTTTCTGCAAACCCGTCGAGCCTGACGAATGCTGCAAAAACGCAATATCTGATCCAGCACAGCTCTGACTAAACGCAATCTCAGCTTTCGCTACCTCCAACCCCGACTCATCGATTACAGGGATACTACCGAGTAAGTCACGTAATCCCGCCACGAATGGGGTGGAAGCGATCACGGCTTTCGCGCCGGAATGCGTGATCAATGCATGTACACGCTCGAAGTACAAGGACGGATCGAGTTTTTCAGAGAGAAAAGGGAAGATCGAGGGGATCGCGCCGACCATCAGCGCACCCCAGAAAGCGTGGAGCAGTGCTTCACTGTGCTCCATCACCAGAATCACCAGATCGCGATCTGCGATGCCGATTTGTCGTAACATGGCTGCATAACGTGCTGCACCTGCGAAAAACTCCCGCGTGCTGATCTGGCGATGCGGCGTACCATCTGCAGGCACAAAGATCAGGGCAGTATCATCCGCCCGAGTATCTAGTTGCTTTTTCGCCATATCCAGCAGGGTAGCAGCATTGACACGGTTATCTAGCGTTAGCAAACTAGCGCTGTTAGTTACGGTTAGCTTCGACATACTGGGCAATCTGCTCTATCGTGTCCATATTCTCAACGGTCAGATCACTATCCGGTACGCTCATACCATACGTGGATTCAAGGAAGAGTCCCACCTGTGTCAGCGAGAACGAATCCATCAAGCCGCCTTTGATCAGGCTATCCGCATTGCCCAGTTTAATCTTCTGGTTGCGGATTACATCTTTCAACAAGAATTGCCGAATCTGGTCACGGATGTCTATATCCATTAGTTCATTACTCCCAAGCCATCAAAGCATCAGTCAAGCAACAACCGCAATTCTACCGTGCCTTTTCTGCACTTGGCACAGTGCTGTCCCCTTGCTATGCTTGCACTCATGCTCAACACCGTCACCTTTTCCGCTGACCTTCTGCACTGGTACGACTCGGCTGCTGCCGATCTCCCCTGGCGCAGATCAAGTAACCCCTACCTGATCTGGCTGTCCGAGATCATGCTGCAGCAAACGCAGGTGACAGCGGTGATTCCCTATTTTCAACGCTTTACCGCTGCTTTTCCGACTGTTGAGGCGCTGGCAGCCGCGCCATTGGATCGGGTACTCAAGCAGTGGGAAGGACTCGGTTATTACAGCCGTGCCCGCAACCTGCATCGTACCGCACAAGTGATCGCAGCACGTGGATCATTTCCGTGGACTGCGGCTGAATTGCAGCAGCTATCGGGCGTCGGACGCTATACCGCTAACGCCATTGCCAGCATCGCCTTCGGGGAAGCTGTGGCAGTGCTGGACGGCAATGTGATTCGTGTGTTGAGCCGCCTTGATGATCTGGTGGACGATGTGAGCAAGCCTGCTACGCAAAACAAGTTGTGGGAGCGCGCCACTGCACTATTGAATCAGGAACGTCCCGGCGATCATAATCAAGCGATGATGGAACTAGGACGTATGATCTGTCGTCCGCGTGCGCCGTTGTGTCTAATCTGTCCCGTAGCGAAGCATTGCGCCTCGTTTGCCCACAACACACAAGGACAACGTCCCGTGAAACCCAAGAAAGCGCGAACGCCGCATTACGATGTCGCCGCAGGTGTGATCTGGCATCCATCGGGTGATGGTCGGGTGCTGATCGCGCAGCGTCCAGCGGAGGGGTTACTGGGCAGCTTGTGGGAATTTCCCGGTGGCAAACAGGAATCCGGCGAGACGATTGAGCAGACGTTGATCAGGGAATTGCAGGAAGAATTGGCGATTACGGTGGAAGTCGGCAACTTGCTGACAACCGTTGATCACGCGTTCACACATTTCAAAATCACACTATTCGCTTTTGATTGCCAGCTCATCAAGGGCGATCCACAGCCAATTGGCTGCGCAGATTGGCGTTGGGTGCGCCTGAATGAACTGGAACACTTCGCCTTTGGTAAAGCTGACCAACAGGTGATCGCCCTATTAGGGAGGAATTTTTAGCAATTTTGGCAGAAGAATTAATGTGAAGGAAATCCTTAACTATTCTAACGTTAAATCTTTACACTTTACCCTAGACAAGAATTGAAATGGTCGGTATCTTATCCCCAACAAACTAATTCAAAAAATTTAGTTAAATTACCGAAAATTATCATAGTTAGTAGAGGACGTTTTTGGCGTCCTCTTTTTGTTTCTCCTCCGCTCCCTTTCCACTAATGTTTCATCTCCATATCATTTAACTGCAACTACCACATCGAGCACTTTGCAGGAGAATCGAGATGACTACTAAGTTGTGTGCGATCGGGCTTCGATTCCTAGTTATGGCGTTTTGCCTGATCGGAATGAGTGCGCTGGCTTTACCTCGACTTATCGCGCAAAGTGGAACGACGTTATTGGCGGTCTACGATCCCGATCCTGATCACCTCTGGAATCGTCTATTCCGGCAATTTTATATGCGTACAGCCGCAGATGATGCGATCTATGGCGGCAATTCTCCCGATCCGTTACTGTGGTTTGAGACTACCTATCTGCTTACAGGAGAGTCGCACGCGCAAGCGCTCGCCCTACTAGATGAGTTTTTAGACACGGACGGTGAGCAACTGGTCAATGATCCATTGAAACGTGCCATCATGCAGCGCGATCTCTGGACAATTTTTGACTGGTTATCATTGGGATCAGGATCGGCTGTGCAGCCAGATAACTTCGCACAGGCAAGGCGAGAACTTCAGCAGCGTATCGCCCTGATTATTCACCGATTAGCTCTCTCAGCCGAACAGATCGCCAGTTTGCCCGATACTTACCAACAAGCAATTAACGCAGACGTCTTTCCCCCAGCCTTCCAACCTGATCAACCAGAAGCAGCGTATTTACCTCCTGACCTCTTTGATCCGCAGAGCGATTGGGTACAAGTGGGACGCTTGACTAAGCCTACAGCGGGAATTCATGTTCAATCGGAGGGGTTCAGTGGGCGTTCTGCCTTTCTAGTGTTCATGCGTTTGCCGGGTGGAAATTCAGCGGCAAAAGAACATCTAGCGAAGGTAAATAGCGCGGAAATGGTGCAGCAACTACCGCTAGTGCCATCAGGAACTGAAGTTGCCTTAGTGCGACAACTGTTGCTGATCGATGATCACGGCAATCTCACGTCAAGCGAAATCACCGAATCGGTGCAGATTCGACATATTAGCGATGTAAATCTAGCACGCCGTGAAATTACTCAGCAAGACTTTGAGTTTCAATTTGAGCGAACGCGTTTATTCAGCAGCGAAGCCGGTGGATTAGTGGCATTGAGTCGTGACGAGAGGCAATTTCCTGTATTCATGACTCATGGGATCGATCCTTTTGATCACGACCAGCAATTACTTGAACAATATCAGATTGTGACCTTGCAGCAGTGTTCTGCTTGCCACTCAGATTTCATACAGCAGACTGACTCATTACATACCTTCGATCAGTTCGGTGGCAGTACTGCGCTGGTGGATGACTTTGAGCCGACGACGCCAGCACAAGAATATATGCGTGTGATTGACTGGAAAATGACGCAAGAGAACTGGAAACTACTGATACTGCTCATTCACGAAGCCCCTGCACATGATGTAAACTGAGGACATCAATGAGGCTGTGGATGGGACTGATTTGGTGATGGTACAAGCAAACCCCGAACATATCGAAAAAGTGCGGCAAGAAGTGATGCGCTTCCGCGAGTTGCTCAACATCATGCGTTTGCGCTTGGATGAAGGCGAGCGCGCTTATGACAAGCTGTTTGCTAAGCGATCAGCCGAAGAAAAGTCCACGCTGAAAGAGAAAGACTTGCAATGGCGTGTCGCAGAGCAGTTGATCGCTGACGACGAGGAGACCTTACTCAGCGATGCCGCACTGCATATGCGCTTTCATGCTAGAGATTTGGAACGTGCCTTCGAGGAACTCTACAACATCTCGATCACTCCGCCGCTGGATGATGATGACGAGCTATGAACTACGACGTATTCACAACCGCCGCTGTGGTAGCGGAGTTGAACGATAAACTGCGCAGCGGGCGCGTACAAGACACACTGGAGATCGGTGATCAGGCTCTCGGCTTCGAGATTTACGAGCGCATGCGCTACTACCTGCTGCTCACCGCAGATCCGCGGGCAGCGCGTGTCCACCTCGTACCGGATCGCTTGCGGCGTGGGGTGGAGCAGCCTTCTCCGCTTGGCTTGATGCTGCGGCGATATGTCGAAGGTGGCAAGTTGATCAACGTCAGTCAACCGCCATACGAGCGCGTTATGCATCTTGAGTTTGAAAGCGGCGAAGGTCAGTTCATACTAGTTGCCGAAATCATGGACAAACGCAGTAATCTGCTGCTGCTGCGTGATGGCGTGATCATGGATTGTATGCGTCGCGTTGGTGCGGATGAGAATCGTGTACGGGTCAGTTTGCCGGGGCATCCCTATGTGCCGCCGCCAGCGCAAGCGAACAAAAAGCTGCCGTTGAGTCTCAGCACCGAGGAATTGGCAGCTTTGCTCGACATAGGCAAGGACAAACAAGCGTGGAAACTCCTCACCGAAACGCTCCTCGGCTTCAGCCCGATGCTGGCGCGAGAGGTGATCTACCGCGCGGCTGGTGATGTACTGGCGAAAAGTGCGGTCGTTGATCCCGACATGCTGCAGCAGGTGATTGCCGAGATGATCGGTGCTCTGATAAATAACCAGTTTGAATCCGGTGTTACTGAAGTCGATGGCGCGGTGACCAGCTTTTCTGCCTACGAAGTGACTCATCTTCCCGGTTGGCACTCTGTCGGTGATATCAGCGAAGCGCTGGCATTGTTCTACGGTGCGCCGGTGGGTGAAGAAGCGTATGAAGCCGCCAAGCAGCCTGTCTATGCGCAGTTGAATGAGGCAATCGCCAAAGTCAGCGGTAAGCTGGACTCCTTGCAGCGATCCTACCGTGACGACAGCGAACGGGAACGACTTCGCAAAAGTGGCGAGCTGCTGCTAGCTTATCAGTATCAGATTCCAGCAGGGCAAAGTAGTTACAAAGCGCAGTATGACTTTGATGAGCCAGAGATCGAGATTGCACTCGATCCCACCATGTCGGCGATAGACAACGCCAAACGCTACTTTGAGCGCTACGAGAAGGCGAAGCGTGCCGCCGCTGAAGTCCCGGCGCTAATTCAAGAGACGGAGACGGAACTCGACTTCCTCAAGCAATTGGAAAGCGATCTGAAAACTGCCGCCAACTGGTCCGAGATCGGCGAAGTGCAGGATACGCTGCAAGATCGCGGTTACTGGCGTGGGCAGAAAACATCGCGTCCCGGCGCGGGCAAGTCGATGCCAATCAAGGCGCTGGTCGATGGCTTTACCATCTGGGTAGGACGCAACGCCCGTCAGAATGAAGATGTCACCTTCGGTAAAGGCACTCCTGATGATACATGGCTGCACATTCGCGGACTGCCGGGGGCACACGTGATCGTCAAAAATAATGGACGTCCGATCCCACCTCATGTACTGCAGAAAGCTGGTGCGCTGGCGGCGTACTATAGTCCGGCTCGCGAGGAAGGACGTGCACTTGTGGATGTCACCGAACGCCGTCACGTTCGCAAGATTAAAGGCGGCGGACCGGGCATGGTTACTTACCGTAACGAGTCACCGATTGAGGTCGTGCCAGCTAAGGAAAGTCCCACCTCATGACCGCCGAAAGCGATCTACAAGCGTTGCTGCATGGTATGATGCCGGAATTGCATGAAGGCATATACGTGTTCTGCACCTTTGCTGACGTGCTTCCTGTCGGACTCGATCCTCTCATGTCCTTCCGCGAAGCAGAGGGTATCACCGCCATCGTGGATCAGCAGCAAGCAGATCGACTCGGCTTAGCATATGTTTACCCTTGTGTGTGGATCACGCTGACCATTCATTCGGATCTCAGTGCCGTCGGCTTCACGGCAGCGATTTCGCGAGCGCTGACGGAGAATGGGATTAGCTGCAACGTCGTCGCTGCTTACTACCACGATCATCTATTCGTCGCAGCAGCGGATGGTCAGCGGGCATTGCATGTCCTGCGCCAATTGGCTGCCACTGGAGGATCATGACTAGCCCTTCGCTGTCTCGTTATGCATGGCTGAGTATCGGCGCGGCTGTCGTCACCATCGCGCTCAAGCTGGTGGCGGCATTGTTCACTGGATCGGTGAGTTTACTTTCCGATGCATTAGAGTCGATTGTGAATCTGGTGGCAGGTACGGTGGCGCTGATGGCGTTGAATTATGCTGCCCGTCCACCGGATGAAGATCATGATTATGGTCATACCAAGATCGAGTATTTCTCTAGTGGCTTGGAAGGCTTGTTCATTCTTGCCGCGGCAGCCAGCATCGCCTTTACCAGTATTCCGCGCCTCATCACGCCGCAGCCTGTCGAACAGTTGAGTGTAGGCTTGCTGATCTCCTTCCTTGCTTCCGCGCTGAATCTCGCGGTGTCGCGGATCCTGCTGTATGCCGGACGCCAGTATCATTCAATCGCGCTGGAAGCAGATGGCAAACATCTGATGACAGACGTGTGGACTTCTATCGGTGTGATCATCGGCTTGATCCTTGCCGCGATCACAGGCTGGACATGGCTCGATCCGGTGATCGCGCTGGTGGTGGCGGCAAACATCGTGTGGACAGGGGTACAGTTGCTGCGACGTTCTACGCTCGGATTGTTAGATACCGCGCTGCCAGAAGCGGATCGCCAAATTATCCTAAGCATCCTTGATCGCTATAAGAATGAGCAGGGCATTCAAACTCATGCGCTGCGTACACGTCAGTCTGCATCCCGACGCTTCATCTCCTTTCATGTTCTCGTCCCGAACTATTGGACGGTTAGTCGGGGGCATCATCTGCTGGAACGCATTGAGAGCGACATCCGCACATCGTTACCAAATGCCACGGTTTTCACCCATCTGGAGCCAAAAGATGATCCATCCTCGTTTGAGGATATGAAGTTGGATAGAGAGCAGCAGGATGAGGAGTAAACACCCGACGGTTGATCGTCGGGTCAGTGAAGTTGGTTGCTAATCACAAGACTGCTAGGAGCGCGCTAAAACACCGCCTCACTTACTGCCACCAGCGCTAGGGATCGGGACTGCCCTGTTTATCGGCAGATCGTTGGTCTGACTGATGCCATTGCTGTTGCCATTGCCGTTACCTTTACCGTTCGTCATCTGCTTTGCGGCTTGCAGTTCCGTTCCCAGCGTAAACACGATACTGGATAGCATTTCTTTTACCACGTCTTCATCGTGATCCAGGGCTGCTTGCATCAGTTGTTTGATCTCGTGTTCGGACTTCGAACGAATGCGCTGACACAAATCCTCGCTCAGTTCTACCGCATAGATTGCGCCGCCCTCGACTTGCCGGGCAATCTCGTAAGACCAGAACAATTCTTCGTGCATCTTCTCGCCGGGATAAGGTCCAATTTCTTTGATCTGGATGTCGTGCTCTGGCTGCAACCCACTCAATCGGATCAAGTCATGTGCTAAGTCTACGATCTTCACTGGCTCACCCATATTGAGCACAAACAATGAACTGTGTGCGCTCAACACACTCGCTTTCAGTACCAGTAAGACCGCTTCAGGAATGCTCATGAAAAAGCGAGTCATACGCCGATCCGTGACGAATACCGGACCACCAGCGGCGATTTGCTGCTGAAATACAGGTACAACACTGCCGCGACTGCCCAATACATTTCCAAAACGCACTACCGCAAAACGGTTGGGATGTTGTTGAGCTGCCGCAATCATTAGCATCTCTGCGATGCGTTTGGTCTTACCCATTACATTAGTTGGTTCCACCGCTTTATCGGTAGATACCATGACCATGCTCTCGACCTCAAAGCGATTGCTAAGTTCAATCAGGTTGCGAGTGCCGATCACATTATTGCTGACGCCTTCAGTGTGATTAGTCTCTAGCATCGCAACATGTTTGTGTGCCGCCGCGTGAAAAATGATGTCTGGACGCCAGCACTCAAACAGATAGGTCAGCCGGG
The DNA here is from genome assembly GCA_019637555.1 of Anaerolineae bacterium. Lineage (GTDB taxonomy): Bacteria > Chloroflexota > Anaerolineae > Aggregatilineales > UBA2796 > JAHBVK01. Next base: position 23,771 of record JAHBVK010000016.1, on the reverse strand, counting down.
GCATGTCACGCACATCCGCCAGCAGAATTTGTTTAGGCAGACCGGGAAAATCTTCGAGCAATCGTTTGTGTGTCCAGAACAAACTGTTCTCGCCATGACCGAGCAGCAGTAGCGTTTTGGGATGGAAACGTGCCACTTGCCTCGCCAACTCGGAGCCAATTGTGCCGCCTGCTCCAGTGATCATTACACACTTATTGGCAATTTTCTGGGCGATGTTGGTCACATCCAGTTCTATTGGTGCTCGGCGCAGCAGATCGTCGATGGACACGGAGCGTAGCGCATTCACCGTGATCTTCCCGGTGACTAGCTCATTGATACCGGGCATGATTTTATATTGTACGCCGATGGTACGGCAGGAATCTGCAATTTGGCGAACCAACGCACCCGGTGCCGAGGGGATGGCGATGATCACTTCGTTGATCTGTTGCTCACGGCAAACGCGGGGCAAATCCTCGGTTTTCCCTAGCACCAGCAGACCGCGCACCCGCTGCCCGACTTTCCGCTCATCGTCGTCCAAAAATCCGACCACAACTCCAAAACGCGTATTGAACTGAACGGCAGTCAAGACTTGTACACCCGTCGTTCCAGCACCAACGATCAATAAGCGGCGTTGTACTTCTGCCGGGGTGTGTTCCCGATTAGCTTTTTGCCGTAAAGCAACTGACCCCGACGGACGATGATGTACATAATATAAAGCGCGAGGGCTGAAGCGTGCAGCAACGACCAGAATCGTGACAATGCCTGTGTCAATGAACGGGATCGAACGGGGGATTACGATCTCATCCGGCGTTATCTTTGCCAGATAAAATACGACCACCGTCAACACTAACCCTGAACACACAGGTGTGATCATACTAAGGATTAGTTCGCCAGCGCCTGCATGTTCCCAATAGTGCTGGTACATTCCCCATGTGAAAAAGATGATTTCGCGGATGATGATTGAAAGAATTAGGTATGTGAAGATGCCAACCAATAGATCATCTGTGATCGTGGTTGGTTCAAGCCGGAGCACAAAACTAACGATACCCGCTACAACGAAGATGACCAGATCAAGAGCAAAGAAATAACGATTACGAACTTGAAGTAATCCTTTTCGGATTATCATGAAGTGCCTCACTATTGATGCGGTTACTGGTCAGGCGCACAACCACAGGACACAAACTCCTGTGTACTAGTTTGCACCGACCATCCCCCACCGGAGGATCAGTGTATTTTATCCGAAAATTGCAAGGAAGTGTAATTACAAGAACGTTAATATTGTTAAATCATTACTATGAGACCAACGCAGGGAATACTAACCGGAGTTAATATCCCGTTCATGCTCACGTTCCGGGCGACCACGCTGATTAGTGGGCAGCGCGGGACGAGGACGGCTGCCATTGCCAGTTGGGGCTTCGCTGGTCTTATTGTCGTGCCCGTAGTAGCCATAATAGTAGTAATAGTAGCCGTAGCCACCTTCGGCATCGCGCGGGTTGAGACGGTTCATCACAACACCTGCCACCGGAATGTTAAGCGCCACAAACTGCTGCACCACCCGCACCAACTGCGGACGGCGTGTGCGCCCTGACTCGATCACCACGATCACTTCGCCATTGACTACGTTCGAAAGCACCAAACTATCCGATACGGTTAATGATGGCGGCGTATCGAACAAAATCACGTCATAACCAGATTCAGTTGACAGAAGATGCATTACCGACTGCATCTGAATCGAGCCGAGCAGCTCTGCGGGATTCGCGGGCGATGTTCCAGCAGGAATGAAATCCAAACCCGGTATGGCGGTCTTTTGCGTTACCGTTGTCACTAACGACTTGGAATACGACTGATAGAAGTCCTCCGATGCGCGACCATCGCCATCTGTACCTTTATGTCGTCCCAGTGTGGCATTAGAGAGGATGTTGGTCAGACCGGAGGTGTTGGACAAGTTGAAGATCAGATGCTGTACCGGACGGCGTAGGTCGGCATCGATCAGCAGTACACGCATTCCCGTGTTAGCGAAGGTAATTGCCAGATTAGCCGTCGTGATGCTCTTACCTTCGGAAGGATTAGGACTGGTGATGATGTACACAAAGCGCTGGGCATCGCCCTCATCTTTTTTCGCGTACATCAAATTGACCCGCAGAGCGCGATATGCCTCTGCAAAGGTCGAACGCGGTTGCGTCCACGCCACCAAACGATCACCGTAACTGCCCTTCTTGCCGAAAGGCGGGATCGTGCCGATCAATGGTTGACCGGTCAGCGGCTGGATCTCTCCCGGATTGCGAGCGCTGTCATTCAGATATTCCAACCCGAACGCTAGCAAACTCGCCAGCGTACCACCGATCAACGCAGCGAGGATGGTATCGCGGACGATGGTGCTGGCGCGTGGCTCAGTTGGGATGCGTGCACGTTCCACTACCGTTAACGTATTGGAATTGCTTTGCTGCTGGACCACGGCGATGGTGTTGGACAGATTGGCGAGATTGGCTTGTACGGCGGTAATCTGTGAATTCAACTGATCGCGCCGAGTATTGAGTTCTTGCTCCCGTTCAGGCGTTGGTGAGTTTCGCAGTTCCTGTTCGATAGTCGCTAATTCACTGCGCGCGTTCTCTAACTGCTGCTGGGCGTTTTCCGCTTCGGTACGCAGCAGATCGAGTTGTTTTTGCTGTTCTACCGTCAGACTGGTCGGGCTGGCAAGGATGAGTTGCGTTGCTAACTCGTTGGCGATGTCCGCCACCACAATTGGATCGGTGTAGGTCACGCGAATTTCTAGCAGCGAGGTGTTTTCCAGCAGACTCACCTCGAAGTAACGATTCAAGGATTCGGGTGAGAAGGGCAGCCCCAATTTACGCACAGTCGCTTCCAACACAGGATAAGTGCGAACTAAGGCGATGTAGTTGAAGCCGAGTTGCTGACCGATTTGATTGAAATTGCCCTGCGGATTGGGACTAACGTTGAAGGAGCCAATCTGAATTTTAGTCGTGGATTCGTATACTGGTGGGGCGGCGCGTACCTGCACAAAGCGTACAGCCGCAATGACGATAGTTAGCAGCGCGATTAGCCACAGCCATCGACGCAACAAGCGTAAAATCGCAGCAAATTCCATCGGTAATACGAGTCCATTCGATAATGCAACAGTTGGCAAATCCAACCAGCATCTAGTTTAGCATACCCCTAAAAGCATAAGCAAACCGATAATAACGCTAAACAACGCGGTCGGTTCGAGAATTTATACAGCCTTTGGTACAATCGCGCGGTTACTGTATATCTCAACTACGTTACAAGTTTCACATTCACACAACCATCACACTACGGTGATTACTCGGTTAACAGTAACAGGATAAAGTGCTCGTGACGGTAAATTCAAGCGACTTGAATCCCACAGATCCTAGCGACATTCTGAAACCGGAATCAACGAGGCGGCGGCGACGTCGTTCGCGCACACCGCTAGCACGCTTGTGGCGTAGGCTCACACGAGGTGGAGCGTGGCGCTATGTACTGATCGCTATAATCCTGCTGATCGCCATACCGACCACGTTGTTGGTGGTCTTTGCTGCCGATGCTAACGCTCGCGTACAAGAATCGCTGGGCAACGTCAGTCGAGTAGTTAGCCTTGTCAGCGGCACCCCCTTCTCTGAACTGAAACAGTCAGATTTCGAGCGCCTACGCGCCAGCGCCTTCGATCTGGCAACGACTTTAGGCAACGCAAAATCGCAAACTAACTTGCTGCGCATTTTCAGCCCCTTCAGTGCTGATCTGCGCGGCACCTTCACATTGCTAGATTCGGCTGAAGGGTTGGCGCTCTCGGCAGAAGATGTGATGGATGGTTTACAGCCTGTCCTCTATTCCCTCGTTGGCGAATCATCCAGCGGCGCAACTGCTGCTCCTACGCTCGTTGGCGGTGTCGACGGTGAACGCTTGATTGAACTATTGCAGATCGGACAGGGCAAGTTCATCAGCGGGCGCGAACGGCTGTCTCAGATCAAAACATTGCTTGATTCACCTGATCTGCGAACTGTCTCACCGCAATTGGTCTTGCAGGTGCAGCAGGTTCAACAATATTTCACGCAGCTAAACGCTATCACCGAGATTTTGCAGGTTGCGCCAGAGTTGATGACCCGCGCCTTTGGGGTCGATTCTCCGCAAAACTACTTGGTGCTTTCCGCCAATAATGATGAATTGCGCCCCAGTGGCGGCTATCTGAGTACATATGGCTGGCTGCGGGTGCGTCGCTTCCGCATCACCGACTACGGGTATAGCGCCACTACCGCCACCAGTCCCAATCCGCCGCCTGAGTCGCTTGCCTCACAGTTAAACATCCCTTCGTGGTGGATTCAATTCCCCAAACCGATCTATACCGCGTGGGATAGCAGTTGGTTTGCCGATTTTCCGAGCACCGCGCAAATGTCGATGTGGTATTACGAAAGCGGCAATAACCCTCGCTCTCCCATTGACGGCGTGATTAGCATCGACATCACTGGTTTTGAGAAACTGTTGGGTGCTATCGGCAGCGTGCGCGTTGGCGACGATCCACAGGCGGTGACTGTGGATAACTTCCGCGAGATCATCTACGAGATTCGTGCAGAGGGGCAAGCGGAACTCGCCCACAAGCAGTATCTCGTTTCGCTCTATCGCCAGATCCTTAGCGCGTGGCAATCCGTCAGCCGTGAAAAAGGGCAGGCTCTGTTCAACGCATTGCTTAGTGGTCTGCAAGAAAAGCACATCATGATCTATTTCAAAGAGCCACAACTCAATGATCTGATGGACTTACTCGGCTGGTCGGGCAAACAGCAGCCCGGCAGTGGCGATTATCTAATGGTCGCTGATGCCAATCTAGGCAATAAATCAAATCATTCAATCCAGCGCACGCTGACTTATGACGTGCAGATTCAGCCTAATGGCACGGTTAATGGGCGTGCCACCATCGCTTATGACTACTCGGCGGCGGCAGCAGCGAACGATCCCGCGATGAAACCCGAACACTACCGTGACCAGATCGATTATTTCAATCTGATGCAGTTATTCGTACCTAAAGGGACTGTAATTAGCGCTAGCGACAACCTTAATAGTCCAGTGACGGATATGGTGGGCACAACAACGGATTTCATCGCAACGATACTGGTGAAATACGACACTACGGAACGTTACCAATATGAATACACTACGCCTGTAGTCGTGGAGTCCTTAGGTCCGTACCGTCGTTATAGGCTGTTACTACAAAAACAACCGGGTACACGGGATGACCCGGTAACCATTCAAGTGACCCTCCCCGCCAATGCTGTGATGGTCAGTGTCTCACCGGAGCCAGCCGCTAGTTACACGCTAGATAAGCCGATCTTGGAGTTTCGCCTCACCCTAACATCAGATCGGCAAATCGAGATTGTTTATCAGTAAATACAAGCAGCGGGATTTATGGATCCCGCTGTTAAACCGCTATATTGTCTCTGCACTACAACGTAATCTGAGGAACATATGGATTGGTCAACAACGGTGCTGGTTTTTCCCGGTCAGGGATCGCAGCAAGTGGGCATGGGCAAGAGTTTGGTCGAGCAATTCCCCGCCGCAGCCGAACTGTTCGCGCAAGCAGATCAGATTTTGGGGACACCCTTTTCCACACTAATGTTTGAAGGACCAGCCGAAACACTTGATGATACGCTGAACACACAACCCGCACTCTACATCACTGGCATCGCCACGTTGCGAGCGATGGAATCGCTGCATGGCGCGATAAAGCCGCAGGCAGTAGCAGGTCATAGCTTAGGCGAGTTCACGGCGTTGACGGCAGCGGGGGCATTAGGTTTCGAAGATGGCTTGCGATTAGTGCGGGAGCGCGGACGGCTAATGAAAGAGGCAGGGCAGCGCAATCCGGGTGCAATGGCAGCATTGCTCGGCGCAGAGATTGCCGATGTTCGGGCGCTGTGTGCCGCTGCCAGTGCGCAAGCAGGCAAGCCAGTAGTCTTGGCGAACGATAACTGCCCCGGTCAGGTGGTCATCTCCGGCGATGAAACAGCGCTTGATCTAGCGTTGACGCTGGCGAAGGAACGGGGTATCAAACGGGCGCTCAAACTGGCAGTAAGCATTGCCGCACACTCTCCGCTGATGGAATCGGCTACGGCTGAATTCCGCCAGATTCTTGATTCTTCGACGTTCGCCGCGCCATCTGTCCCAGTGATCGGTAATCTGACGGTAGCGCCGCTGCGAACCCCGGATGAGATACGCGCTGAATTAGGAGCACAACTCACTGGCTCCGTTCGCTGGACGGAGACAATTCAGTCTCTTCGGCAGATGGGGGCGACAACCTTCCTAGAACTTGGCTCCAAAGATGCACTAACCGGAATGCTCAAGCGTATTGACAAAGAAGCAACTGGAGTCGCTGTCAACACTGCTGATGTCGTTCGTTCGCTGACTTAATGTGGAAATGAAGGATGTCTACTGAACTAGCCATCTGCCCTGAATGCGGCGCAAGCTGGCAGGATGGGCTAACATGTCAGGATTATTTTTATCAGATGCTGTACTGGGAAAATGAATATCCCGGACATGGCGTCGTACACCATTTACTGGTACTTTGTTATCACCTACAACATCCCCGCTTGTACTCCGCTGAGATTATGCCCGGTGTACTCAAGATGCTCTACGATTTCGTGGAGGGTGGGGTCTCGCCACAAGAGATGCGCCGCAGTATGCGAGCGCGTGTGGATTCAGGCAAGCGCGACTTTAAGATCACCGCTCGTGCGGATTCGCAGGGTTCTTACAGTCATCCCGTACATTGGACGATGAGGGCAGGAGATGTGGTGGCTAGAGGCGCAGATGAATATATCGCCAGCGTCAACCTATGGGCGCGTTCAATGTTAGACGCACTGCGCAAATCGGGGAATTTGCCCGCCAACATTTCGGCGGGCTAACTTACAGCCATAAAAGGTAACAGCAGTTAGCTGACCTCTACCTTTACCTTTGTCTTGCCCGTTGTCGAAGGACCTTCACCCTTATCCTCGGACTTACTACTACCGGAAGCTGCCGCGTTACGCATCCGGTTGATCTCATATTCGATAGTCTCAGCGGCGCTATCCGCTAATACCTTGAACGAGGACATCAATTCCTTTTGCGCTTCTTGGGCGTGTTCACGTACTTCCGGCGGTATCCAGCCTGCTAAAGCCTTAACTGCTTCCTCGGCAGCACGACGCTGATGGTACAAGAACTTTTCAAAAGCGCTCTTGGACGTTGGCGTTTCCTGCGTTTCTGCTGCATCCGCTTCAGGTGTACCGGCATCGGCTTCAGGATCGACATTGGGATTGTTAGCTTGATCAGTCATCACGACCTCATCTTCTTGTCTACACTACATTTGTTCGTATGGGCTACATTCTCGCACATAACAGAGTTTACGCAGAAGTTGTTATTAAGGTTGCAATTCGCCAAATTTAGGTCGACGTAGGTATGTCGTTGAACATTTTTTACATTTTTTACTTTCTCGGAACAGCAACTTGCTCGATAAATGGAATACACTACACTAGGTAGAGACAGAATAGTTTGATGAGGGGAATATGATTCGCATTAAGTCTTTCCGTTCGCTTTTGCTGCTAGCTGTCGTGGCAGTAATGGTCATCACCCTTGTGGGTGTGACTGTGCCTACAGCTCAAGCACAAGGCGGAGAAACAAATTATCAGCCGGGTACAGCCGTTAGCACAGCCTCAGGTTATGCGGCTCTTGCACAGCGTGCTGCCCAAAACGGTATTATCCGCGTGATCGTTAGCTTCGGCTCCGCTGCTTATGGACAGTTAGCCGCTGTTCAAGCAGGACAACAGCGTTTGGCAAACGTGCTAGCAATCTCATCAAACGCTAGAGTAGTCAGAGAGTTTACGCACACGCCAGCTATCGTCGCGGAACTGGATCAGGCAGCCGTGATCGCACTGGCAAATGACCCAGACGTGACTGCCATGCAAGAGGACATTCCGGTACCGCCTAGCGACCTCAGCAGCAATAACGTAATCGGCGCATCCACCGTTGCAACGGGCGCGTGGGCGCAGGGCTATGATGGCACTGGTTGGGCTGTAGTTGTCCTCGATACGGGCGCGCAATCATCGCATCCGTTCTTATCAGGCAAGACTATCACCGCGGCGGAAGCATGTTTCTCCACTACCAATGGCGCTTATCCTAGCACAACGGTTTGCCCCAATGGGCAATCTACTGGCGGCTCAGGGCAACCCGCGCAAACAGGCTCTGGTGCTGGTGTCAACTGCCCGATTACCACCGACGGTTGTGCGCATGGCACGCATGTCTCCGGTATTGCGGTGGGCAAGAATTATGGCGGTGGTCCGGGTTACGATGGTGTGGCGCGTGGTGCCAGCCTGATCCCGATTCAGGTATTCTCGCAATTTACGGGCGCGAACTGCACTAACTCAGGCTATTCATCACCGTGTGCTTTCTCCTTCAATTCGGACACGATCGCTGCCTTAGATTATGTCTACGGCACATTGTCCCTAAGCTACAATATTGCTTCCATCAACATGAGCCTCGGTGGTGGTCAGAACACTGGTTACTGCGACACTGACGCACGTAAACCCGTGATCGACAACCTGCGCAACAATCGCAAAATCGCGACTGTGATCGCGGCAGGCAACAATGGCTACAACAATGCCATCAGTTCACCGGGTTGTATCTCCTCCGCGGTCAGCGTGGGTGCAACCACTGATGCTGACGCCATCGCCTCTTATTCCAACCGCTATGCTAACCTGAGCATATATGCCCCCGGTTCATCGGTTGATTCATCGGTGCCCAACAGCACCTACGCCAATTACAATGGCACGTCGATGGCGACGCCGCATGTTGCTGGCGCATGGGCAGTGATGAAGCAGAAGTTCCCCGCTGCCTCTGTCAGCAAGATTCTCTACGTATTAAGGCAAAAAGGACCACTCATCGCCAATACGGGTGGACCTGTGTTCAGCATTCCCCGCTTGCAGCTAGACAAATCGCTGGCGGATTTCGGCAACAAAGATACCGTCGGCATCTATCGTCCATCGCTCAACATGTTCTTGCTGCGCAACAGCAATACGACGGGTGTAGCCGATATCAACGTCAGCCTCGCACCCCATATGGATCCGAACGAGTACCGCGATGTGCCTGTCGTCGGTGACTGGAATGGCGACGGCATCGACACCGTTGGCTTCTATCGTCGTGGTCGCCTCAGCGATGGTGCTGGAGCTGGCTTGTTCTGGCTAACCGACTCCAATACGGCACCTCAACAGGATTACTACTTTGTACTTGGCAACCCCGGTGACACGCCAATCGTCGGTGACTGGAACGGCGATGGCAAAGATACTGTCGGTGTGTTCCGTCCTTCCAACGGTCTGATCTACATCAAGAACAATCTGACGACTGGAGTTGCGGACTACACGATGGTGTTAGGCAATCCCAACGATGTTGGCTTGGCGGGCAACTGGGATAACGACGATCCCGGTACAGATAGCCCCGGTGTCTTCCGTCCGAGTTTGGTACGCTTCTACATGACCAACCAGGTGTGCAACTGCGTCATCGGCGCTGATTACACCAGTGTGTTGGGTAACCCCGGCGATCAAGGCTTTGTGGGTGACTGGAATGGTGATGGACGTTCAGGTACAGGTGTCTATCGCACCAGCAACGGTATCACCTATCTGCGCAACGATCCCACCACGACGGGTTTCAGTGACTATAACCTCGTTTACGGTATTGACGGTGACTATGCCTTAGCTGGTCACTGGTCGCTGTTTGGTCCGGGCGCTGGCTCCTCCACGCCTTCGCAGGTCGAACTCGCGCCAACGTTCGTACCCAAGAACTAACCGACTTTCTGCTTCTACTCCCTCTCCTACTACGGTGGGAGAGGGAGCTTTTCTCTGCTTAACGTTCATCTCGCGCTACAATTTCCACGTTGATCAAATCCTAAAATCAATATTTACCCTTTGGAGATTCCATGAGAGCTGATCTGGATCGCCTGATGGCGGAGTACAACCTTGATGCCATTGTTGTGCTTGGTGATGAGACACCCAACTCACAGCGCGACTATCTGACCAGTCGAGCGCGTGCTGGTGGCAGCATATACAAGAAACGCGGTGAGCCTGCTGTCTACGTGGTCAGCCCGATGGAGATCGATGAAGCGGCAAAAAGTGGGCTAGCAGTCAAGACCATGTACGACTTCGGGCTGGCTGAGCTGCAAAAGCAGCACAGAGGTGATATTCCAGCGATCCGACGTGGCATCATGCAAAACATCTTCAAATCGCTGGGTATCAGCGGACGAGTTGGATTGTATGGTACTCACGAGGTCAATTCCACTGTACCCTTTATCATGATGATGCTGGATAACACAATGGGGGTCGAACTGGCGACCAGTGAGGAGAACCGACCTGACCTGTTCTCGCGCATGTACGAGACGAAAGACGATCAAGAAATCGCGGCTTTGCGGGACGTGGGCAAGCGTACCAGCCAACTTGTCAGCGATACATGGGAATTCATCAGCCAGCATTATGCTACCAGTTTGGAGATCGGCAGCCCGATTGTTGATAAGAACGGCAATCCGCTGACCATCGGCGCGGTCAAGCGTTTCATTCGTATGCGGGCGATGGAACTTGATGTCACCGAGGAAGATACGATCTTTGCGCAGGGGCGTGATGCCGCCCTGCCGCACAGTCGCGGAGAAGATGATGATGTACTGCAGGTAGGCAAGAGCATCGTTTACGACATCTTCCCCAAACATATCCACAGTGGTTACTATCACGATATGACACGGACATGGTGCATCGGTGTCGCGCCCGCTGATGTGCAAGCGGCATATGACGATGTAATGCACGTATTCCACGAGACGCAAGCGCGGATGAAGATCGGTGAGGATGCCAAGCTGTTCCAAGAGATGGCGCTCGACTACTTTGAGTCCAAAGAGCATCCCACGCCGCGCACTCGCAATGACACGATGGATGGTTACGTGCACAGCTTGGGGCACGGACTTGGCTTGAATATCCACGAAGCGCCGGGTTTGCGCCTCTACGGTCCAAGTAAACTAGAGGCTGGCAACGTATTCACTGTCGAACCGGGCTTGTATTATCCTGATCGGGGTTATGGTGTGCGCGTCGAGGACACCGTTTACCTAGATGACGAGGGCAAGCTGCAAACTCTGACCGATTTCCGTTACGATCTAGTTATCCCTATCCGCGTTCGCTAAACGCATCCTTCGCCTTCATAGTGTACTTTCTGCTCTGGGGGATGACTAACAACGCTCATCCCCTTATTTCATTCCATCCCCTGCGAATAGAACACTAGTTTTCAGCAAAGTTGCCATTTCTATACTGTGTGCTGTGACAGAGTTGTGCATGCTTCGCCCTTAGTCTATTCATCATTTTTGCTCACAAAATCTATACGGACTAATTCGGCAGGATTAATCCGTAAACTATGCAACTATCTATTGCAGGAGGAAGTGAACTTACGCTCATTTGCCCTCAAATTGGCAGTTGGCACATCAAATTCAAGATTTGTGTAATTCCAATGAGAAATTCTGTCGAAATTTCAGGTATTGCAACCATGATCGGCTTCGGCGCCCCTGTTAAATATTAGTGCGCTAACTATTTCCTGAGGAGGCGCTCGTGCAACACCTAACAAAACGCCAAACCTTTGTGGCACATCTATTCAAGCCAAAGGCAGCGACGTTATTGTTTCTACTCTTCGCCCTGATGATCCCGACCGTGGTCATGCAGGCACAGGGCGGAGACGAAGCCATTGCCGCATTGCAGTCAGCGGTGGACTCGGTGTGGCTGCTCATGGCTGCATTTCTGGTTTTCTTCATGCAGGCTGGATTCGCACTCGTTGAAGCCGGATTTATCTCATCCAAGCACGTCACCAATATCTTGATGAAGAACCTGTTCGACTTCTGTATCGCCACCGTCGCCTTCTGGGCGCTGGGTTTCGGCATTATGTTCGGTGCTGGTAACGATTTCTTCGGCACGGAATGGTTCTTCTTGAATGGCGTACCGGAAATCTTTCCCAATTTGACCGTCTCTACGCTAACCTTCTTCTTCTTCCAACTGGTCTTTGCTGGTACGGCTGCGACGATTGCCTCTGGCGCGATGGGCGGGCGAACCGAGTTCAAGGCGTATCTGCTATACAGTTTGCTTGTCTCCATCTTCATCTACCCGGTGGTGGGGCACTGGATCTGGGGTGGTGGTTGGCTCTCCAAACTGGAAACGCCCTTCTTCGATTTCGCAGGTTCTACCGTCGTTCACTCCACAGGAGCGTGGGTCGGTTTGGTCGGAGCGATTATGCTAGGCGCGCGCAAAGGTCGCTTTGGTTCCAATGCCACACCAATGCCCGGACATAATATGACCTTCGCCACACTGGGTACATTCATTCTATGGTTCGGCTGGTTCGGCTTCAACCCCGGCAGTCAACTTGCAGCCGATCCTAGCGCCATTGGTTTGATTACCGTGACTACCAACGCAGCGGCGGCGGCTGGTGCGCTAACAGCGATGTTCTTCAATTGGCTGCTGGTCGGCAAACCGCAGATTGGTGCTGCCTTGAACGGTACACTAGCGGGCTTAGTGGCGATAACTGCACCGTGTGCTGTTGTTACACCCGGCGAAGCACTACTCATTGGTGCAATCGGTGGTGTGATCATGATCTTGGCGACCACACTGCTTGAACGCCTGAAGATTGATGACGCAGTTGGTGCCGTGCCTGTACATGGTTTCTGCGGCATCTGGGGTACTCTCTCTGTTGGCTTGTTTCATGGTACAACTGGATTACTGCACGGCGGTGGCGCGGGTCAGTTGGTCTCGCAGTTCATCGGTGTGGTGGCAGTGTTCGTCTTCGTTGTCGTGGCAGCGGTGATCATGTTCAGTTTGTTGAAAGTGACCGTTGGCTTGCGTGTCAGTGCCGAAGCTGAGGAAATTGGTCTCGATCTGGCTGAACATGGCACAGTGAACTATCCTGATCAGGAAGTGATCAAGCCAGCGGTGGCGCTAAGCCCCAGCGGCGGAGACTAACTTAACGCTGCAGTGTTCAACTGCTAGACATGGCTATCGGGTGATGAGGGTTTGTCTGAAATATCCTCATCACCCGCCTCACCATCACTCAGTAAACGATATCGCTGATGCGCTGCTGTTGGAAGGTAACGCTAAAGTCGCTGATGACGCACTGGTTGATTGCTGACTCGAACACTAAATATCGCAATCTATTGACCAACGGTCTCAAGAATCGTGGTCATCGTACTACCGTCGTACAAGATACCTATTCGCTTCCAGCGGCGCTTGCTCTGCATCGCATCGACGTGGTGCTGCTGGGGACTGATACAGGCATGCATCGGCGGGTGATCGAGGTCTGTGAAGGTTTGCGTTCGTGGAGTGCCATTCCCGTAATCGTGGTCACCGACACAGCGCACGAACTGACCACCGTACAGATTCTCGATGCTGGTGCAGATGACTGCATTCCCCGCAATTACGGGATCGAGGAACTGCTAGCACGACTGCGTGCCATTGAACGTCGCTTATTGACAATATCATCCAGAGTCAGTCCTACCATTACCCTTGGTGATCTGAGTATCGATCTGGCGACACGCAGCGTTTGGGTTGCTTCGGATTTAGTGCGGCTAACGCGCAAAGAATACGATCTGCTGCGGGTGTTGGCATTGGCTCAGGGTGAACTCGTCACCTATGAGAAGCTGCTGACCGATGTTTGGGGCGACCATAAAGGGTTGGATGAACGTGCCAGTGTACGCACTCTGATCAAACAGATTCGCCAGAAATTACGGGACGATCACAGCAATCCAGCCTACCTGATAACTGAACCGGGTGTCGGCTATCGCCTTAACATCGGTGCTAGTGCCAATTCGTAACTTAAGCCTGCCATTGGCAAAACTGCATAAGCTATTCTTTATTTGTACAAAAAATCTGAAACTGCCCCTGAAATTTTCATATACAACATCCCTTTTCACACCGTCGATAATTTTCTATCCTCAGTCCAATATCCTCACACAACGCTCATAGCTGTCGCCATGTCGCTTGGCATTGAGCAGCTTTGTGACATATGCAATAAGCATGATCAAGCGCCATTGCTTCGGTGGTAAGGAACGCCTAACTGCGATCTGTCGCCTATCTCACTATGACTCACTGGCTAATTGTTGATCCCGACCTTAAGTTTCGCGCCGGATTGAGCGGCGGGCTGAAAAGCCGTGGAGATCGAGTGACAGTGCTGGATGACCCCTACGGTTTGGCAGCGGCACTGGCGGTCAATCGGCTTGATGCCGTCCTGATCAACTACGACGCGGCAGATGGCAACACAATCATTGATGTGTGCGAAGGGCTGCGCTCGTGGAGCGCAATCCCGCTTTTGGTTATGTCTAGCAGCGGCGAAGAGGCGTTAAAAGTGCGTATCCTTGACGCGGGCGCGGACGACTATCTGCTCAAACCGTTCGGGATAGATGAACTGCTGGCGCGCTTACGGGCGATCCAGCGAAGGCTGACTATTCGATCCACTAGCCCCAATCCCACCATCACCATCGGCGACCTGATCATCGATCTGGCAACACGAACAGTGATGCTGTCAGGTGAACCTATCCATCTGACGCGCAAAGAATATGAGCTATTGCGGGTGCTGGCATTAGCACAGGGAAAACTCGTCACCTACGAAAAACTTCTTTCCGATGTTTGGGGTGAGCATAAGGGTATTGACGAGCGTGCCAGTGTGCGTACTTTGGTCAAACAATTACGCCAGAAACTGCGCGAGGATCACACTGAACCTGCTTATCTGCTCACCGAACCGGGTGTCGGCTACCGTTTGAAACTGAATCAGGCGGTCAATTAAATAGGAGCTTGGGCGGGGAATACCTGCGATTGCTATAACTGTATTGGAGGCTCAATAACCATGAACCACAATACACTCACACAAACATCCACCTCATCTGATCTATTGCGTCAAATCCTGAATGTCGTAGCGGTGATCGCTACTATCGTCTTTAATGGGCTGTCTCAATCCTTGCGTTTAGGCGGCACCAATAGCGCTGAAGTATCAAACGGCTTTCCGGTTTATTTTGTACCAGCCAATTTCACTTTCAGCATATGGGGAGTCATCTACCTTCTGCTGATCGCCTTCGCGGTCTATCAGGCGTTGCCTTCACAGCGAACCAACATTTATGCGCGTCGCATCGGCTGGCTCTTTATCGTTACCTGCGTACTCAACTGCGCATGGATTACCGCTTTCCAATTCCGTCAGTTCTGGGTAAGTGTGTTAATCATCGTTGCTCTGCTGGCGACGCTAATCCTGATTTACCAGCGCTTGGGCAGTGGTCAGCAGCAAGTAAGCACTAGAGACTATTGGTTTTATCGTCTGCCATTTAGTGTTTATCTAGGTTGGGTAAGTGTAGCGACTATCGCTAACCTGACGGTCACTCTCTATTCAGCAGGCTGGGATGGCTTCGGTCTCAGTGGTCCGGTGTGGGCAGCGATCATGCTGGTGATCGGTGGGGTATTAGGCGCGATCATGCTGCTTACACGGCGCGATGTAGCGTTTGCATTAGTGATCCTGTGGGCATTCGGTGGAATTGTCAGTAAGCAGGCAGAGTTTGCGATTGTAGCTGGAACTGCACTAGCTGTGATCGTCGCTCTGGTTGTGTTGCTTGTTGTCACTATTCTAAGGAATCGTCAGATCACACTGCCGCGCGGTGCGTAAGTGATCCGTCATTGCACATCTCGATCTCGGTGGTACGATCCTGCGTAGTACAGTGACGGAGGTTGATCGTGCGTAGATCGATGCTGATCGGGATCGTTTTGTTGGGTTGTTTAGTGCTGTCGCCATTGGTTTCGATGGCAGCGCAGACCTCGCTATATGAACGCAGTACACTTGCGACGGTGATTGCGGCGCGTGGAACAGCTGTACAGTCAACTACCAGCGCCGGGTCACCTGTCAACGGTTTTGTAATGTTGGCGGAATCGGTGATTCTGCTGGGCAAGGTCGAATCTGGCGCGTGGTGGTGGGCAGAGACTTCAGCAGGCTACGGCTACATCCGCGCCAGCGATGTGCAGCCAGCGGGCGACATCACCCGTTTGCCTGAGGTTGGCGACGATCTTGCTGCAGTTGTACTGCCTCCTGAATTGCCTGTAGACGATGCCACGAAATACCCGATCTTGCCTGAACTGACGGACTACAGTCGTACCATTTGGGAGCGCGGTCAAAAGCTCGGGCTGCGCGCCGATGTATTCACCAAAGTAGGCGACTGTCTAACCTCCGATAAGTACAAATTTCTTGGGCGTTTCGGCAGTGATGGCTACGATCTCGGAGAATATGCCTACCTGCAAGAGGTAGTGACCTACTATCAACAAACACCCCCGCGTGAAGGGCAGCCGAATTCCTTCTGGAATGAGAGCATTGCCGCTTACAAAGGTTTTAATGCCGCTTCTGTGCTCGATCCGCTGTGGCAGATGACTGCGCTGTGTCCGCCGGAAGACTCACCTTTAGCATGCGAGTATCGCCTGACCAAACCTGCGCTCGCCATCATCATGTTTGGCGCGAACGACATCAACACGTTGACGCCCGCACAATTCGATTTCTATCTACGTGTGGTAGTGCATCAAACCATTGATCGCGGGATTTTGCCGTTACTCAGTACCTTCCCCGGCAATCCGCGTTCAGATGGACGTTCGCATCAGTTCAACCAGATCGTTTATCAGATCGCACGTGACTACGATGTACCGATCATGAATTTGTGGCTGGCGTTGCAACCACTGCCCGATCACGGGCGCGAACGCGATACAGTCTATATGACCAGCACACCGCAAACACACGTCAGTTATTTCACGCCGGAACATCTTAAGTACGGCTATACGATGCGTAATCTCGTGACTCTTGAGGCGCTCGATTTAGTCTGGCGAGAATTGATTCACGGGGATTGATGGCGGGATCAAGTAGATTCAACCGAAAAAACAACGCGGGGGAAGTGGTGATTACCACTCCCCCCGCATGATTCTTCAACAGGGATCAGCAGTTAACTATTGATTGTCCGTGTAGAAGCGCGGCGCGAGAGAACCAGCACCTGAACGGACGTAATAGGCGTTGCCGAAGATCGTGACCTTCAGTACACCACTCGCCAGCAGATCAGGGAAGCTCTCATTGCACACGAGTACCTTCGTGGCGACGCCGCTTTGCAGCGTGACAACGAGGCTAGATAGGGCGCTATCCGAATACAGTTGGATGTTATCGTAGGCGCGTAACTGATAAGTTACGCCGTCCGAGCATCCACCCTCGGCATAGGCAGCGGTTGTTGTAGTAAAGCCCATGTTCGGGAGACCCGCGAACATAAACACAGTTGCCGCTGTTAACGCCAAAACCAAAACCACAGCAATACGCTTGTTCATGATTCTTCTTCCTTATTTAGTGGACTGAATCACCTAGCGGATTATAGGTCAAGTTCAAATGTTTGACCAGAGGTCGGTGCTAAATTTTGACTAACTTTTACTTAAACGAGGTGCGACTTGGTGGAAATTTTTATACTTTCGATACAGATACCCGCAACAGATCGCGCTTATTAAGCGTTGTCGTGTTCAGGCTGGATCAGTTCCACGCGGTTGCCAAACGGATCGCGGAACTGGCATCTCTTGAATCCGTCAATCGGCAAAGTATCCTCGATCATCAGTCTCCGTGTGCTTAACTTTTGCCTCCACGCTTCCAGATCGTCTACTTCGTAGGCAATGTGAGACTTTAAGTGTGAGCGATCCACACCATCTTCTAGGCTAATATGCACTTGCTGTACGCCAAGCTGAATCCAGAATCCACCAGCGGATCTCAAACTCGCTGGTTTGGGGATTTCCCGCAAACCGAGGAAGTGAAGATAGAACTCGCGGGCATCTGCCTCGGCTGCCGTTGGTACGGTGATTTGAACGTGATGCAGTGCCCGGATTCGAGGCTGAGTCATGCGTAGGTTAGTTCAAGCGCCGACAGCACGGACAGTTCGCGTATGACCGCGATATGAGCGTGGACCATATTGATCAATGATCAAGCGGCGCAGGTTATCGGCGTTGAAGGGTTTTTCGCTGATGCGCCTGTACAGTTCCATGAAGCCGTGTGGCTTGACCAGAAACAAGTCTGCACCCGCATCAAAAGCTTCTTCGATCAGATCTCGATGATCGTGCATCGTTGCCATGCCTAGCACAGCATTGGGATGATGTTTGCGAATTGCCTTGACGAGATCAACACCGTGACAGTCAGGCAGTTCATGATCAACGAGTGCTATCGTTAAGGTAGGCAAGGATTGAGCGAGGCGCAGAACTTCCGCGCCTGTTTCTGCACTATGCACTTCGACTCCTGCTGTCTGCAACAGTCTAGTGATGAAATCCCGATTGGCGGGTTCGTCATCTACAACGATAGCTACGATCTGTGTAGATTGAAGATTGCTGTTCATCGCTAATTCTCAGAGCCAAAATGTAAGTTTTGGCTCACCATATTAAACGGTTTTGACCGTTTGATCCACTTTTTCTCGCTCAATACCAGCAGCAGCTGGCACTGCAACCACAGATTCTGGTACTCTAGCTACGCTATCAGCGCCTTCACCTTTGCTGCTAGCGGTCGCTTCGGAACTGGCTTTTGTGATGGCATCATATTTGTTCAGCAGCGCCACCACTTCCATGATCGGAAGTGGTTTCGGCAAATAGTCGTTGCAACCCGCCGCCAAACACTTTTCCCTATCCCCCAGCATCGCGTATGCCGTCACCGCGATGACTGGAGTAGTCAGTCCGCCAGCACGCAGCCGACTGACCAGTTGTAGACCATTCATCTCACCCGCCAACTCGATGTCCATCAGGATCAGATCGTAGCGTTCTCGCTGCAAGGCTTCTAGTGCTACCTCGCCTTCGGTGTAGGTGGTGAGACTGTGCTGCGCCATTTTGACCACGCGCTCCATCAGCGCAATGTTGGTGGCGTTATCTTCGACGTAAGCGATCTGCAATGTCATGGATCACCCCCATCCGCGCCACTATACCCTGCTCAACTGTGCTGGATTGGCAACCTGTGAGGGCTGCGATTCCGTCATCGGATCTTCAGGATCGGCAACCGGAACAGTGAAGTAGAAGGTGCTGCCGTGTCCCAACTTGCTTTCCACCCAGATTTGCCCGCCCATCAAGCGCAGCAGTTGCCGGGAGATTGCCAGACCGAGACCCGAGCCAGCGCGTCCTTTCTTGCGTCCGCTCTGTCCTTGCCGGAATTCATCAAAGATATGATCAATGTCTTGCGGTTGAATGCCGATGCCAGTATCCGTCACCCAGATCGTGACTTCACCTGTGCCTTCATCACGCGCACCGAGTGTGATCGAACCCGAGTCGGTGAACTTGGCGGCGTTGCTCATCAGGTTCAGGATGACCTGACGCAAGCGCAGCGGGTCGGCGTGGACATGCGGCAGTACCGAAGGCGTCTGGCGCTTCAACTTGATTGGCTTGTCGCCCACCAAACCAGCGGCAGTTGCCAGCACACCCTTGAACAGACCTTCCAACTCGACTTCTTCGATTTCTAGATCGAGCTTGCCTGCATCCACTTTGGAGAGGTCAAGGATGTCGTTAATTAGTTGCAACAGATGCTTTCCGCTGTTGTAGATCTGTCCCATGTCGTTGCGATAAGCATTGGGGAGGTCAATGTTTTCGTACATCATCGGGAAATTCAGCATCGTTTCGCTGAAGCCGATGATCGCGTTCAGCGGTGTGCGGAGTTCGTGCGACATATTGGCTAAGAACTGCCCACGGAAATTCTTCGCTTCTAATGCCGCTGCACGCGCCAACTCCAATTCCTTATTGGTTTCCTGCAACTGCTCTGCCAGCGCTTTCTGCCGCATGTAGCTGCGTTCAACTTCCTGCTGGCTATCGAACAGTTGATTCTTTACTGTGCGCTCTTTGCGGTAGCTTTCCAGTGCCCACTCAGCGATGCCGTACAGCTCACCGGAGGTCTGGGCAGCTAATCCAGCGGCGATGCCCATCAGCAAAACCGCGAATAGTTGCTGACCGTTGATTGTCGTCGCGGCTTGATTGATCATCGGTACGAACAAGCTGATCGCCACGCAAACCACCAACGTCAACATGGTGGCGCGGACGGGCAGCAGCAGTCCCACCATAATGATGACTAAGGGAAAGGTGAACGCCAGCAGGAACTGTCCGGCATAAATGCCGTACCCCATTCCCGCCATAATCCCGATGACGTATGCCCATACAGCCGCTTCGTAGCGATTACTCGCTAGTAGCTGCCGGGTGGCGATACAACCGATGCACACAAGCGCTGCCGGAGTAATGGTGGCACCGATCCAGCTACGCCCAGTGACAGTAACGAGCAATGCGATCCACGCAATGCCAATGGCGCCGAAGAAGGTTAGTTTCCATAATCCGGCTAACCTATCTGAGCGCACTTCTTGAGCGAAGTTGAGTTGAGAGGTTGGTTCCGTTGTTACGGCGGTCATAGGTCACCACCATTAAGAAAGTTTAAGAAATCTTTACGTAGTATACTTTGCTTTCGGTAGCTTTATTCTAGCTTGTGAGGAAATTGGGAAACTTTTCAGAAATGAGCACAAACAAGCAACAATCAGTTGTTTTCATTGTCTACGAAACGGACAGCAGTAACACCGTCATTGTGGCGCATCGTTTGTTCATGACATTGATGTTACATGGCTACACTGCGCGCATGTTACAAAGTCATATTGCCGATCCCGAAAAGCGAAAAGCCATGATTGAGAATGCATTAAGAACGGCAGACGTGGTAGTGAGGCTTGAGTCAGATGTTGATGCTGATGCAGGGGTACTGCTGACGGAGCAACTTGAAATGGTGCGTCAGTTGGATAAGCCGATGATAGCGGTAGCGCTGCCAATTGATGAGCCAGCATTGCTAGCTCAAGTGAACGCTCAATCGCAGTCGCTAACAACTACGCTGCCTGAGGAAGCAAAATGGGTGGCTGGCTCGTGGCGCTTGAAATTCTTCAACGAAGGCACACTGGCGCACGGCTATGGCATCCTCAAGTTGCAGCCCGATGGTACTGCACAAGGCGAGTTGAACATCGCACAGGGGACGACGGCGCTCAACACAAAGATTGCCGCTAAGTGGTCACTGGAAGGCAAGAACTTAACACTCAACGGGTTGCAGCAAGTGCAAGGCTTGCCCACTCGACTCGAATACAAGCTAGAGATGGAAATCCAGCAGTACAATGGCAATGCCGAGGATGGTGCAATCGCCTTCAGCGTAAAGACGGCTCAGGGTGATGATGGTGTGCTGCAGCGCGAGCCGACGGTGGCACCAAAAAGTGCCTAAAGTTGGCAGGGAATACAGGGCGCTTGCAGGCACTTTGTTGGCGGAAAATTCGAGGAAGGTTTGCAATTGCTTACCCGATTTTTTTGGCTTGTGAGGTGGTCAGAATCAGGTAAAATAGAACGGATTTTCATATCGAAATTCGTGGGCACTAACGAGAATTCAAACGAAACGAGGGGACATGCGCGTTTCCGTCTTGCAAGAAAATTTGGCGAGGGCGCTTGGAGTGGTCAGTCGTGGCGTCGCGTCACGTCCAACGCAATCGGTGTTAGGCAATGTGCTGCTGACGACGGAAGATGGTCGGCTGCGTTTATCAGCCATCAATCTGGATCAGGGCATTAGCATTACGGAGCGGGTCAACGCTAATGTTGAAGCTGAAGGGGCGATCACCGTACCCGCGCGTGAATTCTTGGAAATCGTCAATATCTTGCCACCCGCACCGGTCGATCTAGAGGTCGATGCCCGCACCGAAACTCTAGTGATCAAAGCGGCGGGTAAGGCTGCCAACAAGCTAAAAGGCATCGACGCCGAACAATTCCCGCAGATTCCAGAATTCGACGCCGACGCCAGCATGTCCGTGCCTGCCGAGGCACTGCAAGAGATGATCAATCAGGTGGTCTTTGCAGCAGCGAAAGAAGATAACCGTCCGATTTTGCAGGGTATTCTGACCAAATTTGATGGTAATCACATCAGCATGGTGGCAGCGGATGGCTTCCGCATGGCACTCCGCACGACGGAACTGAACGAAGCTGTGGATGAGCCCTTCACGCTGGTGATCCCTGCCCGCACCTTAGCCGAGATCGCCCGCATTGCGCCCGGAGACGATCATCAAATTCATATCTCTATTCCGCCGGGGCGTAGTCAGGTGATGTTCCATCTCGGCGACGTGGATATTGTCTCGCAATTGATCGACGGCAAATTCCCTGATGTGGAACACCTCATCCCGAAAACTTCAGCCACTTCGACTATCATGGGCACGAAGGAATTAACGCAGGCTTGCAAGAACGCCGAGATCATGGCGCGTAATGCTAGCAATACTACCCGCTTCAGCATTAAGCCGGGACGTAACACTGCGGAACCGGGCGCGGTGACGGTATCGGCGGTTGCCTCTGAACGCGGCGAAAACGAATGGACGCTTGATGCCAATATCGAAGGGCAGAGCCTCGACGTTGCCTTCAACATCCGTTATGTCTTGGATGTCCTCGCCGTAATCAAAGAGGAACAGGTGGCACTGGAGACGAATGGTCCCGCCAGTCCGGGCTTGCTGCGTCCGGCGGGCAGACTCGACTTCACCTACGTGATCATGCCCATGAGCACGCGCTAAAGTTTAGATAGCCTTAACATGCTCGGCTAGCTTCTAATGGCAAGTTGAGCCATAGAAAAAGAAAACGGAGAGTCGTAATGACTCTCCGTTTCACTATCTAGGATAGTAGCGATTTACGACCTGTTATCCCACGCAGCTCGTCGGTATCCACGGGCTGATGGCGCTGCTAACAAAGACCTGCGACCAACTCTTGCCGCTGGCATCGGTTTTGGTCGCGGGGTTCACGTAGAAACTTTGACCTGCCCACACGGCGTTCGTGCCAATGGGATTGCCGCCCGGTGCATCGAATACAGCGCTGCTGCAGGTCATCCAGTGCTGCGTCCAACCAGCCGGAACATAGGGTCCGCCAGCACTTGAGCAGGGTACTTCATTGAAGTAATAATCTTCACCGTCCCAATAACCCGGATCGGTGAAGGTCGGATCAGCGACACTGCCGCCCCATGCCTCGTAAATAATCACTGTTCCATCAGGTTGTGCTGGAAAGCTGATCGAGCCGGAAAAGGTACCGCCACTGCTAGCAACGTAGTTTACGTAATCATTGCCATCCACATAGGCATAAATCGCCACAAGTGGCGCATTAGTCGTGCCGCTGGCTGAAAATGAACTGCACCCATGTACAACACTTGTGGCATCAGCGTAGGCGCTTGCGGAGTGTTGCGGTAGAACTGCACTCGCCACAAGTACAGCAGCGGCAATTACAAAAAGGATGCGTAGACGCATTAGGGACTCCTTAGTTGTTCGAATTAAAAGGGGTGTTGATGAAGGCAACTGGACACTTGTGTACCTTTTGCCGTTACCATAATAGGAAATCTTTATTGCTTCGACATCACCAAGTAGTTACTTTCATAATACGAGGTCATAACGAAAGTCTTCATAGGCGAACTCGCATTTGTTTTCTATATTTGGAGGGCACACAGGTTAGCTTCACATATGATGTGCCGTCTAACCTCCATCTACATCATCATGGGCATGATCACACACTAATTACGTCACTTTGAATGCCGCTGTTCTGTAAACAAATGGACGATTGAGTAACTCAATCGTCCATTTCATGACTACGATCTGTATTTTCAGCAAAAGGAGCGCGACTATTGTCTATCCCACGCAGCTCGTCGGTATCCACGGGCTGATGGCGCTGCTAACAAAGACCTGCGACCAACTCTTGCCGCTGGCATCGGTTTTGGTCGCGGGGTTC
>JAHBVK010000015.1 GCA_019637555.1 Anaerolineae bacterium | reverse complement strand
CGTCTTTTTCTTCCTGTTTCTCCTCCTGCTCGCTCATCCCCTCCACTTTTTCCTCCTTTCTCCTTCCTCCTCCGCCCTCCACCCTCGCTCTTGTGCTTTCTCCACCAAAATAAAACCTGTCGTATAATCACCCGCATATCGGCATTCATACGGCAGAAACTCTAAATGCAAGACCTGATTGGTACAAAACTTGGTCAATATACGATCACATCGCTGCTTGGTACGGGCGGGATGGCGGCTGTCTACCGCGCACGGCAAGAATCGGTCAAGCGCGACGTGGCGATCAAAGTCATTCAATCAACGCTTGCCAACGATCCTGATTTCATTCGCCGCTTTGAGCGCGAAGCTGAGACAGTAGCTCAAATCAGCCATCCTCATATCCTCAAGGTATTCGATTTTGGGGAACAAGGTGGCTTGCTTTACATCGTTATGGAGCTACTGCCCGGCGGTAGTTTAGCGGATTTACTCGCGCGCGGGAATCTACCGGTTGATCGTATTGTCAAACTTTTCGAACAGATTGCCTCGGCACTTGATTACGCACATACACTAGGCATCGTTCATCGCGACTTAAAGCCGCAAAATGTCCTGTTGGATGCACAGGGTAATGCCATCCTCACCGATTTTGGTGTTGCCAAATTACTGACGACAAACGCTACGCAATTAACGCAAACTGGTACAGTGATGGGTACACCATCATACATGTCGCCGGAGCAGTGGCAGGGCTTACCGCTGGACGCCCGCTCCGACATTTATGCCTTTGGTGTGATGCTGTTCGAAATATTGGCGGGACAACCTCCGTTCTCCGCCGAAACGCCAATAGGAATGATGTTTCAGCATGTGCAGCAAGCACCGCCGCTGATCTCTACCGTCAATCCCCGCATTAGTCCGCGCGTAGAACCTGTGCTGCAACGCGCAATGGCAAAGAACCCTGATGATCGCTACCAATCTGCACAAGCGATGATCAATGATCTGACGGAGGCACTTGGACAGCCCGTCAAGCGCAGTTCCACTACTGGTACAGCGCTGCCTCGCGCTGACAGTGGCGATTACGCAACAGTAGCAGTACCGACCGGACAATCACCTGCACGAACCGTTAACCTGCCCGTCATGCCAACCCGCCGATCTTCGCAGTTGCCATTGATTCTGGCGACAGTGGCAATACTAGCCGTTATTGGGATCGGCGGATTCGTTTTACTATCCCAGCAGTCACAATCAGGTAGGACCCAGACAGCAATTTCCGTGATCAATACTGATACTCCAACGATCACGCTGACAACACCACCCACTGCAACGTTTACCGCCGTCCCGACAGATACTCCTACTTCCACAATTGATGTTGAAGCGACCATCAATGCTGCCTTTACCGCTACTAACCAAGCGATTTCAACGCAATCGGCATTTCAAGCAATCCTTGATGCCACCAGTACCCAAGCGCAGCTAGGTACATCCTTAGCGATCAGCACAGTGACGGCAAATGCAGTAGCTTCGTTCACCAAGACCTTCACGCCAACGCACACGCTCACCGCAACGGCGACTTATACATCGACACCAACTGCCACTCTTACAGCAAGTGCTACCTTTACGCGCTCACCCACCTTGACCTTTACTCCAACCGCCACGCTAACGCCGACATTGACCGCAACATGGACTCCCACTGCGACAAACACACCGACGCCTGTACCGGGGACGACCAACGTGATCAACGGCATTCGTGTAGTCTATGTGACGCCAAGCTGTTTCCTGATGGGCAGCGATCCTGCTGATGATCCCCTGGCGCTGCCTTCCGAACAGCCGCGCCATCAAGTGTGCATCACGCGGGGATTCTGGATTGGTCAGTTTGAGATCACGCATACAGAGTATCAGCGCTTCCTCGATTCTGGTGGTTACGATGATCAACAATACTGGTCGGTAGATGGCTGGAAATGGCGCACTGATAGCGCACACTCCGCGCCCGTTCACTACGATGGCTTCGATGGACCCAATCAGCCGCGCGTAGGCATCACCTTCTACGAATCGGAAGCTTTCGCAAAATGGATTGGCGGACGGTTGCCCACTGAAGCCGAATGGGAATACGCGGCGCGGGGACCATTGCCGGGTTATCCGCTGTATCCATGGGGCAATGAGTACGATATAACCAAGTTGAATGCGCAGAAACAGATGGATCGGACGGCGGATGTGGGCAGCTACCCGTCTGGAGTAAGCTGGTGCGGAGCATATGATATGCTCGGCAACGTCTGGGAATGGGTCAGCGACTGGTTTGATCCAGATTACTACAAGCTGCTGATCCCGCAGGACCCGATTGGGGCGGCATCTGGTGTCGGGCGCGGCTTGCGCGGCGGATCATGGATCGATGATAGTCCCAGCGTATTCCGCATTCCCTTCCGCGGCGCGGGTGGCGTTAGTGACGAGCGCATGGTCGTCGGCATGCGGATCGTCTTCGAGGCAAGCGCAGCAAAATAGACTCGAAGATCGGAGAGAGGTATTCGTCACAGGATAATGATGCGCTCGACTACCTCTCTTAGCGTATAATATGGCGCGTCATTCCTCGAACCAGAAAGAACGCGCATCTTGCAGAACAATCCCATCGGCACAGAACTCGGTCAATATGTGATCACATCTCGTCTCGGCAAGGGCGGTATGGCGATTGTCTACCGTGCTCACCAGAAAAATGTCGAGCGTGATGTGGCGATCAAGGTGATTGAGTCTGATCTGGCACAGCGCCCCGAATTTGTCGCCCGCTTCGAGCGTGAAGCGCGGACGATTGCTGCTCTGAGTCATCCCCATATCCTCAAAGTATTCGACTACGGGCGCAAAGATGATCTGCTGTATCTGGTGATGGAGCTAATTACAGGTGGCAGTCTGGCGGATGAGATCGGCAAAGGAAGAATACCGCTAGATCGCGCTACTCGACTGTTAGAGCAGATCGCTTCAGCGCTCGATTACGCTCACACTGCTGCCGGACTGGTTCACCGCGATCTCAAGCCACAAAACGTGCTGCTGGATTCGCAGGGCAATGCCATCCTCACTGACTTCGGCATTGCCAAGATGCTGCGCGAGGAAGGGACGCAGCTTACCCAAACAGGTATGGTCATGGGTACCCCTTCCTACATGTCACCGGAGCAGTGGCAAGGCAGTACGGTAGATGCCCGCAGCGATCTGTATGCGCTTGGCATTATCGCCTTTGAGATGCTGACTGGATCACTGCCTTTCAATGCCACTACACCGCCCGCCATGATGTACCAGCATCTTAACGAGCCGCCGCGCCCCGTCACGCAGTTGCGCCCTGATCTCCCGCAGCGCCTCGAAACTGTGATCAATAAGGCGTTGGAGAAGAATCCACGAGATCGGTTTGCCTCGGCTGGCGAGTTTGCTGCTGCTTTCAAGCAAGCAAGCCTCGATCCGACGCCAATAGGCATTCATGCTCCACATCAAGTGCCTGACGAGCCGACGATGCCTGTCTCGACGCCAGCAGGCATCTCGCAAGCGCATAAAGCCTCTACAAGACCCTCAGAACAGCCCAGACGATCTCCATCGCTGATCACGCTGGCGGCAGGTGCTGTCGGGTTAATCGTGATCGCTGTGATCGCGGTAGCCCTGCTTTCCAACCGAGACGGATCGGACGGCTCGCAAAACATTGGGCAAACATCCGCATCGGAAACGCCTCTAACGGATCTATTGATTGCGCCTACCACTGCCGTTGCTTTGCTCCCTACCGAAACAGCGACCATTGGCGCAACAGAAACTAGCTTGCCAACAGTGACGCCAAGTGAGACAGCGACTGCTACCACTACCGAAACAAGCACAGCAACGCCGACAGAGACCTTGACACTCACCCCGAGTGAGACGCCAACGGCAACTACAACACCGACTGAAACGCACACCCCTACGCCGACACCCAATCTTGAGTTGACAGTACAAGCAGCTATTGCAGGGACTGCCTACGCAGAAGCCACACAAACAGCGGTACAGAACTTCATCAATTTGGTCACAACCATGACCAGCGTAGCGGCGCAGCAAGCGACACTAAATGCCATTGCCAGTTACACTAAGCCCCCCACATTGACACCCGTACCCACTGATACGCCGCCACCGACGGCGATCCCCACGCAGCCTAGCACTGCTACGCCAATTCCGGCATTAGGCGGCGGCACAGGGTTGATCGCCTTCAGTCGGGACGGTGCGATCTATCTTGCCAACGTGAATGGATCGGGAGAACGCCTACTATATGGCAATCCCGCCAGCGATAGTGCTGTACCGATCTGGTCGCCCGACGGTAAGCGAATCGTCTTTCGAGCTGACCCCTACGAGACACCTGAGCGTGCGAACGCCGATCTATTCCTGATCGACGCAGATGGCAGCAACTTACAACAGCTTACCGATCTACAGCAAGACATCTCAACGCCAACATGGTCACCAGACGCACGTTATATCGCCTATCGCGTCGGTCCTGCTGACGGCAACCGTGAGATTATGATGATCGATTTGGAAAATCTGGATGCGCCTGCTGTCAACCTCACCAACCATCCAGATCGTGACCTGACACCGATCTGGTCGGCTGATGGCAAGTACATCTACTTCTCGACACAGCGCCCTAACGCAGCCTACAGTATCTATCGCATGAACGCCGATGGTTCGGATGTAACGGAAGTCATCAATAACGGTTTTAACAACTACCAGCCCGATCTCTCACCTGATGGTCGCCTATTGGCGTATTCTTCCTCTATCTCCAGAGATAATGGGCGTGGTATTTTCCTCGCCACCAGTATCGGCAGCGGTGTTCGGCTTATCTTCAGCGACGGACGCACACACCAAGCGCCTGTATTTTCACCCGATAGTCAGTGGTTGCTATTCTTTACCACACCGGGAAATGGGCAGCCACGTACCGATCCCGTGATTTATCTGGTATCCGTCAATGGAGGATCACCCAACTTCGTGATCAATGGTGAATATCCATCATGGCAACCGCTTGCGCGCTAAAAGTGCCAAATTCCGGTTTGCTGTAAACTAATTGCTGGCGCTGATGTGCGACAAGGGAATGACATGAGCCACATCTTCATCAGTTACAGCAAAAAAGACATCGACTTTGCGCGACGGTTGCGAGAGCTGCTGCAAGCGCAAGGACTCGTTGTATGGATGGATGAAAAGCAGATTGCACCAAGCGCCCGCTGGTGGCCCACCATCAAGCAAAACATCGCCCGCGCCAGTGCCATGATCGTGATCATGTCTCCGAACTCAGAAGAGTCGGAATGGGTTGAGCGCGAAATTTTGGTGGCGGAAGACCCTGACAATCGCAAGACGATCTTTCCTGTGCTGCTAGCAGGCAAAGTTTGGGCGCGTCTTGGTAATTTGCAGGCGACGATGCTGACGCCTGATGTTAGTGCGCTACCACCGGAGTTTATTGAGGCGCTAAAAACCGCTCAAAGCTCGTATGTGAAGCGCACTACAACGACCACCGATTTGCGGCGTCAGACCAATACGATGCGTTCCTCTGCATTGGTTCCGCCTACACGTTCGCGGGTATCCAATGCCTTGCTCATTGCTATTGTCGCTGTGTCGCTGCTCGGCTTGGGTATCTTAGGTACGGCATGGCTGCGGCGCGACACCAATCAAACAGCAACGCCTCCTCCACAACAGACGCTGACGCCGACAAGTGTTGCACAAGCCAAAACTGCCACACCGACGCCAACAACGTCGCCGCCAATCAACACACCTGAGTTGTCCACCTTGATGGGCGGTGGCACAGGTGTGATCGCGTTTAGCCGCGATGGTGAACTCTATCTAGCAAATATCGACGGCACGGGTGAAAAACTGATCTACAGCGATCCGGGTGCTGATGCCGCCGTGCCTGTGTGGTCGCCCGATGGCAAGCGGATCGCCTTCCGCCGCGATCCGAAGGAGTCGCCGGAAATCGCTAACGCAGACATCTTCACTATCAACGTGGATGGCAGCAATTTGCAGCAGCTTACCACATTGAATGCAGATATATCCTCTCCAACATGGTCACCAGATGGACTCTATCTGGCTTTTCGGGCGGGTGTCGGCAGCGGTAACAGGGAGATCATGGTACTCAAGCTTGATGATCTTACGAAACCAGCCGTGAATCTAACAGGCAACGCTGCTCAAGACCTGACACCAATCTGGTCAGCCGATGGTAAGTACATTTACTTTTCTACTCAACGTCCAGCCGCGACGTACAGTATCTTCCGTATGAATGCTGATGGTTCGGGGGTCACGCAGATCATCAACAACGGCTTCAACAACTATCAGCCTGATCTATCGTCAAATGGCAGTTCTTTGGCGTATTCCTCCTCCATTTCCAGAGATAACGGACGCGGAATTTTCGTGGCTACTAGCACAGGCAAGAGCGTGCAACTTCTGTTCAAGGACGGAAAGATTAATCAAGCACCTGTTTTTTCGCCTGATGGTCAGTGGTTATTGTTTTTTGCCACACCCGCTGCTGGACAGAAGAGTGCACCCTCCATGATTTATCGACTGCCCGTCGCTGGTGGCGCGCCAACATTCGTGATTAATGGCGAATTCCCGGCATGGCAGCCACTTGCCAGTACGAATTAGGAGCAGTTGGCGTCCAGATTACGATAGATGATCAGATCGTCTGACTGAGCCAGCTTTTCCAAGTGTAAGTCAACCAGATGCGGCTCCATCGTTGGATCGGAGACGATGTACCTTGATTTGGGTGGCATCTGCTGCAAATCCCAGATCAACACCACCGAGTAACCGATCTGCGGTGGCAGCGCGAGGAAGCGCGGATCCCACGTATTATGTGCCAGTACCGTGTTACACCATGCATCTGCACTCGCATCGAAATGGATCACCTGCGCGGCGGTCTGCTCGAAGCGTGTTAATTTTTCCGTATCGTAATGGAATGCTTTTTCACTCGGAATTACTTGCTGATATGTCCATAAGAATGCGACTATGAATAAAGCGTTACTTAGGATCACAGGTGTTGCAATGCGCCAGCGCTGAAGCAGTACAGCGAGGATCAGCGTAAACAGTAAGTGCATCGCCATATGACGATAACCAATGAAGTACCCGACGAAGTAGGTCAACACGAACAGCAGCGCGGGAGCGAGGTTGAGCAGGTGCAGGAGCATATCAGGCGCACGGCGCTCCTTGCTTCGGCGTGAAACAAGCGCCAGCAGCGCGATGAATAGGCAAAACAAAAATTGATAGTTCAGCAGCAGTTCAAGTGCGAAGGGTTGCTTGCCGCCCAACAGCAGCGTGCGTAGATTGTCAGCGATGTAAGCCCATAACAGGAAAATCCCTTCAACTGGCGATGTACGCAGTGCGCCAAAGATATTGCCGAGGACATAAGGGTAGGGTGCTGCCAGACTCCGCGACAGCCACAACAATGCAGCGATCCCGAAAAGTGCGAGGATAAGGCGCAGTGCACGCCGATCCGTGCCACTGAGCAGCGCGAATGGCAGCAACAGAAATGCCCACGACAGCCGTATCAAGGCAGCCGCGCAGATGAAAAGTGCCAGCGCGATCTTAAATCGTGCTGATGTCTGCCGCGTGATCAGCACGTAGAACGTGCCTGCCAGCACGATTGCAAGTGCATGATTGAAGCTCTCCTGCATCGCCGTCGGCGCATACAGCAACAGCGTCCAGTAAGTACCTACTGCGGCGATCAATAGCCACAATGTCCGCCGATTCGGACGAGTGATCCTCACTAGCAGTGCCAGCGCCAGACCGAGAATGACCAAGTTGTACAACGGTGGTGAATTCAGCGCCCAACCAGCGATCCGTGCGATGCTGCCATAGAGCATTGGGAAAAGCGGTCCCCATGCACCGAAATGAGTGAATGGGACATTAGCAATCTGCTCGTGGTGAGCGTAATAGCCACCCTCGAAGCCAACTGTCCGAAACGTAGCGATCTGCCGCCAGTTGTATATCTCGTCAGAAGAAATCGGCACGAAAGATTGCAGATCACTACGCAGGACAAACATCACTAGCAGCAGTGTGAGCAGCGTGGGCGTAAGTATCAACAGGAAAGTAGGTAAGAGACGAGATCGCATCATGCGTCCAAGTGTACGCACGAAGCCACGAATCAAGCGTAACAGAGTCTTGATAGATTACCAACGCAGGCTCGGCAGCACCCGTTCGCCCAGAAGTTTAATACCCGTCATGGGATCGATTCCATGCGGTGTGCCAAATTCCACGCGACTCGCTCCCGCCTCAAAGATCGCCGCTGTCTGTGCCGCGATCTCAGCTGGTGTACCCGCGAAGGCGAACTTGCTCAGGAGATCGTCGGAGATCAATGCTGCTGCCTGCTCGCGTTGGCCCGAATCCACCAGCTTACCGATGCGAGTGAGTAGTTCGGGATCAATCTGAACAGTCTTATCCAATCCCGCTACTACGGGTAGATATAGTGCCAGATCGCGTTTGACCATCTGCTTGGCTGCACGTCCATCTTCATCAACCACGCATACCGCACCCACTACGATCCCCACAGTGGCGTTGCCAAGCCAGCCACGCATCACCGGCACCATGTCGGCATTGGCACAGCCACCGAGTTTCACCTCATCCGCCAGATCGGCAGCTACCTTCGCCAGCTTTTGTCCCCACGTACCGATCAAGACTGGTACTTCTGGACGCAGTATCGGATACGGCAGTTTGACTCCCGCCGCAATCTGAAATACTTCACCTTGATAACCTGAATCATCACCACGCAGTAGCATTTTAACGATCTCTACGGCTTCACGGATAGCGGTAACTGGCGGATGCAATTCGCGGATGCCGTGCTTTTCCAGCCATGCGCCGCGCACCACGCCAAGATAGGCGCGCCCCTGTGACAGATGATCGAGCAGCGCGGTTTCTCCAGCCATGTCCAGTGGAGACATCCGTGATGGAGCCACACCCGCCACGCCGATCCGTGCGCGATGAAGATGTGGTGCCATGATGTGTAGCGCACCATAAGAAGGTTGAAAAGGCAGATCGCCGTACACGGTCAGTGCATCGAAATCGTAGCGATCTACCAATATTGCCAATTCGCGGTACTGCGTCGGCGTTTTATCAGTCTGGAAAGCGATACTGAGTTCGCGGGTCACGTCAGGTCATCCGTATTCAAGGTGCGCTTGCCGATGCGTTCGATCTTCATGATTACGCCCTCGTCAGGATCGGGGCAGGCAGCGTGTGAATCGCGCGACAACCAATCGGCAGGGTCAAGAGCGCGCTGGCTGGCTGGCAGCAGCGGCAAAATCGATGATAGAGCGTAAATGCAGAAATGCTTACCTGCGGGAATACGTAGGCGGTTGCTTTCCGTCACTTCAACGTAATCGCCCACTTGCAAGCCGCAAACAGATCGTCCCCGTATCTCGACAACCGTGATACGGAGGTCGTACAACTCAAATTGAGAGGACATGAAGGCTACTCATTACTCCAAACGGTCGAGGGGTCATGATTCCTGTGAATTACCTAGAAGTATACCCGCCGTTTGGAGTTTGATCCGCCTCCCCTATCCGTAGAACACGGCAGAGGAGGCTAAGGGGTAAGGCGCTTCGTCTTCTTCCGCCCCAACTTCTTCAGTGCGATATTCAGCTAATCGAACATCCCAACCATTCCAAGCATAGCGCGCTAATACACCCGAATCTGCTACCCAGAAACGGGCATCGTCATCATCAGTACGGCTGTAATAGCTGTAGCAAGTGGTAGAGAATTCCTCGCCTTCAACTTCGATCACTTCCCGGCTGAGAGCGCTGGCACTGCGACGTTCCAGATCGACGGTGAGCAGCCGATCCGCATCCATTGGATCATGGATCCATGGGACGAAGACCATTGCTTCACCCTTATCTGCTACTTTGGGTAGCACCGAGCCTAAAAAAACGCGCATCAACGGCGACACGACCAGAGTAGGCGGCGTCAGGATCGATTCCCGCACCAATTCGCTGCCATCTACCCATCGCAGACAGTCGATCACACCATTCTGTAAGGTATAACTAGCCGCCGCTACGCCAACCGCACCGGGAGTTTGATTCCACCAGTGGACTTCGATCTGCTCAATATCTGTAGCGCCTTCGGGCTGGCGTGTTTCTACTAGGACAAGGGCACCAAACGCTGGAGCATTACGCTCGATGCGGGTAACCGTACAACCTTGAGGAGTGCGGTGTATCGACCACGCTTCGGTGATGTCCAACAGTTGTTCATCCCGATAGTAAAGATAAACACCGCTCGCTTGGAAAATCTCATCAATGGCGATGGGGGAAATTAGCCTCACGCTGAAATCCTCGAAATACACCACGATCTGATAATTGCCTAGAATCAATACTGTACTTAGTATAAGACAAAAACCTACATACATTTGTAAATAATTGGGGTGTCGTTGTTTGGGAATTGTTCTTACAACTGTAAAAGATCGGAGTAAATGAACCAACGGTTGATGAGCAAAAAAGGGACAAAACTTGCGGTTGTTGTCCCAATAATATGCCGTATGAGTCTGCCCTTAGCTAACTGGAAGTTACGGTTATTGTTTAGATCGTAGTATCCACAACGCTGCCTGCACCTGTGGATCGAATGTCGGCATCTTCAACTGCCACTCTTCGGGCCAATTCACCACTACATCAGGCGTGATGCCAATTTCATGCACAGCATGGTCGTTGGGCGTGAAGAAATGGGCGGAAGAAATGCGCAATGCACCACCATTACTTAACTTCACCCACGATTGCACTGATCCCTTACCGTAAGAGACAGTGCCCACGATGATCGCGCGTCCGTAATCTTGCAGTGCTCCGCTGACCAATTCCGATGCACTGGCGCTGCCTTCGTTGATCAAGACGACAACTGGTATCCTCTCCGGCACGAGCACATCCCCGGTCGCGGGCCACTTGATCTCATTGTCGCCATCGCGCTGGATCACCACGGTACCGGAAGGAATAAACGCGCTGGCGATCTCAATTGCCTGCTTCAGATAACCGCCCGGATCATCTCGCAAGTCGAAGATCAATCCGTTGAGCGTATTGATCTTCATCTGTCTTAACGCCTTCTCCATTTCTGTTGTGGAATTAGCGCTGAATTCGTTCAACTTCAGATAACCGATACCACCCTCATAAACGTCAGCTACAACTATCGGGCGGTTGATTCGGGCACGCTGCACTTCAATTTCTATCAATTTGTGCTCACCCTCACGGATGATACCGAAAGTGACCGTGGTGCCTGCTGGACCA
Source organism: Anaerolineae bacterium (assembly GCA_019637555.1). Classification (GTDB taxonomy): domain Bacteria; phylum Chloroflexota; class Anaerolineae; order Aggregatilineales; family UBA2796; genus JAHBVK01. The sequence goes on along the minus strand of JAHBVK010000015.1, from coordinate 102,326 downwards.
CGTACTTTGCCGACGATCTCCGACTCCGACAGCGCCGTGATGTCCTCCCCATTGACTGTGATAATGATGTCCCCCCGCTTCAGTTTCTCCTGAGCGGGCGAGCCGGGGATTGTATTAACGATGCGTAATCCGCCGCTGTTCAAGTCTTTCTGAACATTCGCGCCGATGCCATTGTAACTGCCGCTGAGATCGCTGTTAATTTCATCGTAGGCGGTAGGATCCATATAGGAACTATGCTTATCGCCAAGCGCGTTGACCATGCCGGAGATCGCGCCTTGCATTAGTGCATCGTCACTGACTTTGTCCATATCTACGTAAAGTTTATGAACATCATCCCACGCTTCCCAAAATGGCTCAAATAGTTTCTTGGTCGTCGTGTCGCCCTGTGCGGTAGCGACGCTGCTGCCGGAACCAACGAACACTCCAGCAGCAAAGATCGCCATCACCCCGATGAACATTCCCATAAAGCGCAATAGTTTGCTACGCATATAGACCGTCTCGACTGTAAAATGCGGGCGTTAGTCAGCATTGTACGCTATATTTAAGCTTCCATGAATAATTTATTGAGTGTTGCTTAGGGAGCATTAAGATGACTTACACTTTTCCTTTCAGTACCAAACCTTGGATTAATCGTTACGACAATGGTGTATCTGCTTCGCTGGAGTATCCTACTTATCCATTTCACGAACTCTTGCGCACAGCAGCGGAAAAGTGGCCCGATAAACCAATGACTGTGATGTCAGCACATTTACCAGTTGTTGGGCGTCAACGTGCCGACACAAGCTATAAAGAGGTTGACGATCAAAGCGATGCACTCGCGGTGGCGCTCTCCGATCTGGGCGTAAAAAAAGGTGATCGTGTCGCCATCGTAATGCCCAACTGCAGCCAATTCGTGATTGCCTTTTACGGCATCCTCAAAGCTGGTGCCATTGTCTGCGCCACCAATCCCACTTATCCCCCCGAAAAGATGCGTGAACAGCTTGCCGACTGCGGAGCGAATACGGTGATCACGCTTAGTCTGTTCTACAACACAGTTAAGCAGATTCAGCCGAACACAGCAGTCAAGCATGTCATCGTTACCAATATCAAAGAGTATCTACCGCCACTGGCGTCCTTCCTCTTTACTGTCGCTAAGGAGCGCAAAGAAGGACATCGCATTGAAAAAGCGCCCAGCGATCACTTGCTGCAAGATTTACTGAAGCGCTACGCCGGACGCAAATTGGGCGTTGACATTCATCATACTGATTACGCGCTGTTCCAGTACACGGGCGGGACAACGGGTGTTCCTAAAGCCGCCGTTTCCACGCATTACGCGTTGGTCGCCAATGCTCTGATGTGCAAATCCTTTTTAGGTATCAACGATGGCAATCCTGCGTTCATGGCTGCGATTCCGCTGTTCCATGTCTTCGGCATGATCGCGGTGATGGCACTGGCAACCGCCGTAGGTGGCAGCATGTTGATGGTGCCGAACCCGCGTGACATCAAAGAAGTGTTGGAAGTGATCGACGCTTACAAGCCCACCTTTTATATGGGTGTGCCAGCCATGTACAACGCCATTAACAACAATCCGGATGTGGCGGCGGGCAAGTATAACATCCGTTCGATCAAGGCTTGCATCAGCGGTTCTGCGCCGCTGCCGCCAGCAACCAAGCGCAAATTCGAGGAATTGACTGGTGGTAAGCTGGTCGAAGGCTGGGGCATGAGCGAAGCTCCTACTGCTTTCTGCGTCAATCCGCTGAATGGCGAGAATCGCACTGGCAGTATCGGATTGCCCCTGCCCGATGTGGAAGTACGCATCGTTGATATTGAGAACGGCACTAACGACCTCAGTATCGGCGAAGTGGGCGAACTGGTGATGTGGAGTCCCAATTTGATGTCCCACTACCACAATAAGCCCGAAGAAACGGATAAAGCGCTGCGTGAAGGTCCCGATGGTCGCAAATGGCTGTATACGGGCGACATCGGCAAAGTCGATGAAGATGGCTACCTGTACATCGTTGATCGCAAAAAGGATATGGTGATCATCGGTGGCTTCAATGTTTATCCAACAAACGTGGAAAAGATTCTGGCGGAACATCAGGCTGTACAGGATGTCGGCGTCGCTGGCATCACCCATCCCGATAAACCCGGTCAGGAAGCGCTGAAGGCATGGGTGGTCGTCAAGCCCGGGCAATCCGTCTCCGAGCAGGAACTGATCGATTTCGCGGGCAAGAAGCTGGCACGTTACGAACTACCCACGCGCATTCAGTTTGTCTCTGAACTACCCAAGACAACTGTAGGTAAAGTGCTGCGTCGTGAACTCGTGGCAATGGAGAAGGAACAGAAGCGGGAGCCAGTCACCAGCTAATCACGCGTTCATCAGCTAATAGTAAACTGGGCAGGTGTTGCTACCTGCCCGGATTGTTCTTGGAGTTTTGCCCATCCGCCCGCTAGCTATGCTCGATCTGCGCAACGTACCCTAATTGCCGCACGTACTACCTAATAAATTCTTGAATTACCGTTATTTAGCTGAATAGAGTGGGGTATTAGGCAATGCAATCCATGATTGACCTGTTCAATCGTATTGACGTAGCGGTGACCAACTGGATGGCGAAGTATGGCGTCACAATGCTGCGCGTCGGATTGGGAATCGTCTTTTTCTGGTTCGGTTTCCTCAAGTTCTTCCCCGGTTTGAGTCCGGCGCAGACGCTGGCAGGACGCACCATTGAGGTACTCACCTTTGGCGTCGTGCAACCCGAAATTTCCGTGCCAATCTTGGCGGCATGGGAAACACTTATTGGAATAGGCTTGATCACTGGAAAGTTCATGCGCGTGACGCTGCTGCTACTGTTCCTGCAAATGATCGGCACGATCATGCCGCTATTCTTCTTTCCCAACGAAGTATTCACCCGCATCCCCTACGCGCCAACGCTAGAGGGACAGTACATCATCAAGAATATGGTGCTGATCGCGGCTGGCGTAGTCATCGGCGCGACGGTGCGCGGCGGCAAGTTAGTTGCCGATCCAGACGTGGCGCATGCCGCCCGTAAGCGCGAACAGATAAAGATGGAAACTCAACGCTAAAGATCGCTATCTAGGGGCGGGTTTCTCAGGTAAGCACCAACGCAACGCTATCCCTGTAACCCGCCCTTAATTCTCTAGCTGTACTCTCACTACCCGATCTAGCCCCGCATAGTCCTTCAACACTGCTACAGCCGCATTCGGGAATGCAGCCCGCGCTAATTGTGCTGCTGCCTCGCCTTGATCTGCGCCGATCTCCAACAACAGCAATCCCGGCGTTGCCAATCGAGCGGGTGCTTGCGTCAGTAATCGCCGGATCAACACCAGACCATCCGCGCCACCGTTAAGCGCCACATGCGGCTCAAATTTAGCGACATCCAAGACGCTCAAGTCCTCGATAGCGATGTACGGCAAATTCGCGGCAATGATGTCGAACGTGCCTGCAATCCCCGCCAGTAGATCAGCTTGCACATAGCTCACATTCCGCAATCCCTCGCCATTCTCTCTTGCCACCAGCAGCGCCGCCGCCGAATAATCTGTCGCTAGCACTCGCGCTTCCAGCAACCGTGCCGCCAACGATAGCGCGATCACGCCGCTGCCCGTGCCCACATCAACGATCCGCAGGTTCGCTCTGCCCTCCGCCCACTCCAATGCCGCCTCAACCAGATGTTCCGTCTCAGGGCGCGGGATCAAGACATGGGAGGTCACTTTGAAATCGCGGTCAAAGAATCCACGCCTGCCGAGGATGTAGGGAACGGGCATCCCACTTTTACGCAGCTTGATCAGCTTATCGAAGGTGCTGCGTTCCTGTTCAGTGAGTTCAACCTCGCCATGCGCGATCAGGTATTCGCGTGGCTTCTCTAGCACATGAGACAGGATCAATTCGGTATCGAGGCGCGGCGATCCTGATGATCCCATGAGGGTAGCGATAGCGGCTTTGAGGACACTGGAAATGGATGTCATAACTGATTTAGGATACACATCTCATTCGTTAACTTGGTCATCATCGGAGAAAGTCTTGTCTAAGAACTCGAATACCAATGGATCTTGGCTTGAACGTGTGGAAAACCATAGTAGTAGAGAAAAGGCTGGTGCAAAAACTAAGATACAAAGGGCAAAAACTGTGTCGAGCACGGGCTGCTCACCAAAAAAGACTCCGGTTCGCAATACGTTAGCAATCCCTAACAAAACGAATATTCCGAGCAAGGAAAACAGGATGCGTTGAAATGGCTTTAGCCTAAGTTTGACAGTGATTCTGCTTCCGCCCTGATATTCCTCTATTGTTCCGCATGCAATAGTCGAATAGACGCTTCCTGTCCAAGGCTCTCTTTTTGGTTCACGGCGCTGAATCTCAAAGGTTATCGGCTCATCCTCAGGACTCACCTTGTAATTGTAACTGCGCCATTTGAACCGCAACCGACGCAATAATCGCTGTCGGCATCGCTCAGGTGACAGCTTGGAGTAATAAACTTCCTCCATACAGATTAGCCGATTTCGATAAGAACATACGCAGGCTTACCGTAATCAGCGCCAATAACCTGCATCTCTATTGGTCGCGCCGTACCAAGTATCGTTGCCTCCACGCCGACATGCGTATGTCCGCTGATCACGCGATGGACTTTGGAACTAGCGAGAATGCGAGTTCCTAGCGTCAGATTACCGAAATAAGCATTGCTGATATTCCAGCCAATATTGCCCGATTTACGGATGATCCCTTCCTCGAAGGCTGGCACATGCGTTACCACTAAAATCTCTCGTACAGAGGAATCATTATCTAGCGCCTGTAATCTACCGGAAAACGCCTCGCCAATCTCCTCCGCGAAGTCAACGTCATTGCGATCCCACTTGAGGCGTATCCCATCATTGACGAACATCTTCTTGTTGCTGGCATACTCCTCAATAGACATCGCAATCGAGGGATCGCGTGCTGTAAAGTCGTACCAGCCGATAGTGCCGCAAATCCCGACGCCATCTCGTATCCAGTTTTCACCCTCCAACCAGATCGCACCGTGCTCCCGCGTCAATCGCGGCAGGATGTCCAGCCACAGCTTATCGCTCGTGATGCCGTGTTCCGCATCCTGTGGATACACCCACAGATCGTGGTTTCCCGCCAGTACTAGGCGCGGACAATCGACAACCCGCAGTAGCACCAACATTTGATCGAAGTTGCTGACACCTTCGCCAATATCGCCGCCGATGATCAAACAATCAGGCTTCAGATCGGCAAGTTTTTCCACGAACTGGCGAATCACGCTATCGGTATGCGGATGCCGCTGTTGATAATGCAGATCAGAGGTGATGACGATACGCATAACACTAGACTAGCCAACAACTTCATGAATCGGAGTCCCGCAGGGACTTTGTTCGTTCAGCCCGGCAATTTATTGCCGGGAATAGAATGCAGCACCTACGGGATCAGTCGTATGTATCATTCCTCATCCTCCGTCGCGCCAGCGGGCACATACTCGCCGCCGAGCGATTCCGCCTGCTCCTTCACGATCATCGCATCAATGAACGGATCAATGTCGCCATCCATCACGGCGGGTAGGTTATAAATGCTCAAGCCAACTCGATGATCAGTGACTCTGTTATCTCGAAAGTTGTATGTGCGGATCTTCTCACTACGTTCTCCCGTTCCGATCTGGCTGCGGCGCGTAGCTTCTTCAGCGCTGCGGATGCGTTCCTGCTCCTGTTCATATAGACGCGCACGGAGATATTCCATTGCTTTCATGCGATTCTGCTGCTGACGGCGTTCTTCCTGCACTTCTACCACCATTCCCGACGGAATGTGCGTAATGCGTACCGCCGATTCGGTCTTATTAACGTGCTGACCGCCAGCGCCGCCAGATCGATAGGTGTCGATCTTTAGGTCATTGGGATTGATCTTCACGTCCACTTCGTCCGCCTGTGCCAGCACCGCCACCGTCGCCGTCGAGGTGTGGATGCGTCCCTGTGCTTCCGTTAGTGGCACGCGCTGAACGCGATGTACGCCGCTTTCGTATTTCAGACGTGAGAATGCGCCCTTGCCGCGCAGCTCGAACGTGATCATGCTGTAGCCACCGATGCCCGACTCGTTAGAGGTGATGACTTCAGTTTTCCAGTTCTTTTCTTCGGCATAACGCATGTACATACGTAGCAAATCGCCAGCGAACAAGCCGGCTTCGTCGCCGCCCGTCCCTGCCCGAATTTCCACGATCACGTTCTTGCTATCGCGCGGATCGCGGGGCAGCAGCAGCGCCTTGAGTTTGCTTTCTAGTTCTGGCAGTTTTTCCGCCAGTTGCTCGTATTCTTCTTCCGCCATCGCTCGCAGATCGGCATCGCTCTCAGCTTCCAGCATCGCTTTGGCGTCATCAAGCTGTGACGAGAGCCGCCGATATTCGCGGTAATTCTCTACGATCTGCTCGATCTCGCTGCGTTCTTGCGCCAACTCGGTGACCTTGCTGTAGTCGTTGAGGGTCGCCTGATCCGCGAGTAGGCGCTCTACTTCCTGATAGCGGGCTTCGATCCCGGCTAATTTATCAAACATGTGACCTTCTTTCGTTCATCACAATTTTATCCCAATGCGGCGTTAACTGTGAATACTCAAGTGAACGGCGAACATTCTGTTATCCCGTTGTATTGCGAAATTTGCCGTTTTTCTTTATGCTTACCATGCAGAACCAGTATAGACCCGCTGGCGCAACTCGAACTTAACTTGACAGGCTGTTTGCCGCTGTGCTACAGTACGCCGCTTGTAGCTGGTGGAGGCGGATGCTCGATACAAATGACAACCACAACCACCGTGTTATCACATCTATGTATGTTCAAGCTCACTGGCGATTCTGTCGCTATCACCGTGCAACAGCAAACACCACGCGGGCGCGTTCCTGATCTGCACTCACTGAGGAGAATCAGCGTTGGCTAAGTCACGTACTGAACAACTCGTCGAACGGTTGCGAGACCTTCAGGCAAGTTCCGCAGATGTCGAAGCCGCAGCCGTCGTGAGCGTGGACGGTCTGACGATGGCTTCGGTTATGCCGACCCATTACGAAGAAGACCGCGTTTCCGCCATGTCTGCCGCTATGCTTTCCCTCGGTGAACGTATCGCCGGGGAATTGGGGCGCGGTGGTCTAGATACTGTCTATGTCAAAGGACAACACGGCTACGTCATCCTGATGGCTGTCGGGGACGAAGCCGTTCTCACTGTACTCGCCCGTGAACAGGCGAAGCTCGGACTCATCTTCCTCGATATGGGTCGCGCCGCCAAAGAGTTAGCCAAACTCGTCTGAGCCGTGCTGCCGATCTTAAGTGCACACCTCAGATCTACTGTACCTAACGGAGGAAGGTTGTGGCTGAAAAAGTAAGCACACTCAGCGGCCTCTACTATCCAAATCGTATCGCCCGCATTTACATTCACGCCATGGAAGACGTGATGGGTAAAAACGGGTTGAACGCGATTCTCAATCTGGCTGGTCTGGGACAACTCATCGACAACTACCCCGCTGACAACCTTGAGCGTCAGTTCGACTTCGCACATTTCACCGCGCTCAATGCCGCGCTGGAAGATATGTACGGTCCGCGCGGTGGTCGCGGTCTGGCGTTGCGTGCTGGTCGCGCCTGCTTTGCTCAAGGGTTAAAGAACTTCGGCGCGCTGGCAGGTGTGGGCGATCTCGCCTTCAAAGTGCTGCCCCTTAGCGCCAAGCTCAAAATGGGCTTGCCAGCGATGGCGACGATCTTCACTAACTTCAGCGATCAGTTGAGCGAAGTGCAAGAGCATGACGATCACTTCACTTACACCATTAAGCAATGCCCTGTCTGCTGGGGACGTACCACCGATAAACAGGTTTGCCATGCCGCAGTCGGTCTGTTGCAAGAAGGTCTGCGCTGGGTCAGCGGTGGACACGAATTTCGAGTGGTGGAGACCGAGTGCCATGCAAAAGGCGATCCCAACTGTGTCTTCGTCATTTATAAAGAACCCATCGGCTGATCGTAGTGTGGGCGCTGCCGACGTTAATAGACATGCAATTGCATAATAAGCGACGATAAGGAGAACCCGTGACTGAAAAGCCTCACATCCTGATCGTCGAAGATGACCTCGATCTATCGGAAATGCTGCACAGTTTCTTCCACGCGCAGGGCTACGATGTAGCCACCGCGATGTGGGGGGAAGATGCCGTTCGCCTCAGTCAGGATCAGAATTTCAACCTCATCATGTTGGACATTCGCCTGCCGGACATCGACGGTTATGAAGTCTGTCGCCGTCTACGCACAGATCGCCGCACCCAGAGCATTCCTGTCATCTTCCTGACCGAAAAACGGGATCGCGTAGACAAGCTCGCTGGCTTAGAACTCGGCGTGGTCGATTACATCACCAAGCCGTTTGACATTCAAGAGCTTCGTTTGCGTGTCCGCAATACGCTTGGTCGCGCCGTCCACACCGCGCTGATGAACGCGGTCACTAACCTGCCGGAAGGCGATCTGGTCAACGAAAAGCTGCGTGATGCGCTAATCGGACCGGACACATGGGGCATCCTCTCGATCTCCATCGACGGACTGGACAAATTCCGCGAACTTTACGGCTTCGTCGCCGCTGACGATGTACTACGCGCCGTCACGCTGATGATGAACAACGCCATCCGCGAGGCAGGCAACGAGAGCGATTTCATCGGGCATCTCAAGCCCGCAGAGTTCATCATCATCACTGATGGAGCTAAAGTGCCCACCATCAAAGAACGCATCGAAGCGCGAATCAAGCAGTCGATGGAATACTTCTATCCGCTGAAGGATCGGGATAAAGCAAAGCAAGCGATGCTGGAAAACCGCCTCCAACTGATGGTTTCGCAAGTGCTGCCCACCGATAAATCATTTGATGATGTCGAGTCGCTCAAGGAAGCGATCACCAGCAGTCGCGTTGCCAGAGGCTGATTCGCCGGATCATCGGATCGTTTACTCCACATTCCGCGCTATAATCCGGCGTCATGCTCAACCAGAACCAGACGCCTGAACAACTACAATCAACCGACGCTGCACCGCTACCTAAACTATCTGTTGTCATCCCTGTCCACAACGAGCGTGAGAATGTCTCGATCCTTGTGGATCAGCTCACACAGGTGCTGCAAAGTTACCAGCCCTCATACGAGATCGTTTTCGTGGACGATGGCAGCAGTGATGGCACCTTCGACGCGCTAAAAGCGATTCACAGCACCGATCCTCAAGTTCGTGTTGTTCGCTTCACCCGCAACTTTGGTCAGACTCCCGCCCTTGCCGCAGGCTTCGATCACGCGCGTGGCGAAGTAGTGGTGGCGATGGACGGCGACCTGCAATTTCACCCTGAGGATTTGCCTAAGCTGGTCGATAAACTAGCGCAAGGCTACGATCTGGTCAGCGGTTGGCGGGATCGCAGCCACGATCCGGCAGCGCGCAGCATCCCCAGTCGTCTCGCTAACATGCTGATGGCATCCGTCAGTGGCATTCAGATGCGCGACTTTGGTTCTACCTTCAAAGCGTATAACCGCACTACGCTGCAACATCTCAAGCTCTATGGCGAATTGCACCGCTTCATCCCCGCGCTTGCCAGCCGCTTCGGAGCGCGCATGACCGAGATCCCGGTGCAGTGGTCACAGCGCAAGTTCGGCAAGAGTCACTACGGTTTGTCGCGCACATGGCGCGTGCTGCTAGATGTGATCGCGGTTAAGTTCTTACTCTCCTACGCCGCCAAACCACTGCGTTTGTTCGGCAGTATTGGCATCTTCAGCCTGATCGCGGGCTTCATCACTGGCGCGATTACCTTGCTGCTGAAAATCTTTGCTAACTTCGACATCACCGGCAATCCACTGCTGATTCTGACCGCGCTGTTTATCATCATGGGCGTGCAGTTCATCACCAATGGTTTGCTCGCCGAGATGCTCACCCGCACCTACTACGAAGGCGGCAGCGTCAAGTACATCTATACCGTGCGTGAGGTAGTGGAGTGAGCGCAGGGGAAAGCTATCGGATTCTGGCAATCGCACCAACCCCTTTCTTCGTAGATCGCGGCAGCCACGTCCACATTTACGAACAGGCGCGGGCGCTGCAAAATCTCGGACATCGCGTGGAGATATGCACCTATCACATCGGGCGCGAAATGCCCGACATCACTACACACCGCATCGCCAAAATCGGCTGGTACAACAAACTGGATGCCGGACCAAGCTACCATAAACTCTACTTGATGGTGCTGCTGTTCTTTCTCTCGTGGCGTCAGATAAAACGCTTTCAACCTGATCTTCTCCACGCCCACGGTTGGGATGGCTGCTGGATTGCTGCCTCGCTCTCCAAACTAACAGGTATCCCTTTCATCTTCGATATGCAGGGCAGTTTCAGCGGCGAGATCGTCGCCCACAAATACGCCCGATCAAAAGGCTGGTTCTACAAGTTGCTGCGGCGGATCGAACGCTGGACACTCCACTTGACCACCATCGTCACTCCTTCGCAGCAGATGATCGATGAGGCGATCCGCGATTTCCGTGTGCCTCCGGAGCGCATCTACCATATCTACGATGGCGTCGATACCGATGAATTTCGTCCCGACATTGTGCCCTCACCCGAACTACGCGATCAACTCAAGCTGCCTGCTGGTAAAAAGATCGTCGTGTTTGTCGGCTTGCTTAAGGCTTATCAGGGTGTCGATAGTTTGCTGGATGCCATCAAACTATTGATCGAAGACTGCCACTTCACCGCCGTCCATTTCCTGATCATGGGCTTTCCCGATGAAGATCTTTACCGCGCTAAAGCCGCGTCAACGAGCATCGGTGCGTACTGTTCCTTCCCCGGCAAGATCAATTACAAGCGGCTGCCCGAATATTTGCGCTTAGGCGATCTTGCTGTTGCGCCGAAAATCTCTCCCACCGAAGGTGACGGTAAAATCTATAATTATCTGGCGATGGGGTTGCCTGTCGTTGCTTACGAACGCCCCGCCAGTAAAGAAATACTGGGCGATAACGCCTTCTACGCCGAACTTGCCAATCCTCGCGCGCTGGCACAGGCATTGCTCGCAGCACTAACAGACGCAACAAAAGCCGCGCAGCTTGGGCAGCGTGGACGCCAACTAGCTATGGATAAGTATTCGTGGTTGGCAGTCGCCCGCCGCTTGCTGGTCGCCTACGAGGATGTGATTCGCCGTGCCCATCGCTGAACTTGATTCACTGGAAGCTGTCGCCGCCTGCGAATTATGCGGAAGCACAGACGCAGCGATACATATTCGCACGCGTGATCATCTCTACGGCACCTCCGGTGACTGGACTTTTTTGCGTTGCCACAACTGCGGACTGATCTACCTTTCACCACGTCCTACCATTGCCCGGATTGGCGCGTACTATCCCGACCTCGATTACCATGCCTTCAAGAAATCCGGCGGCATCAAATCGCAGTTGATTGCTTGGCTGCGCCAGCGCGAAGCTAAAGGATTGCTGCGGGGGTTATCCACCCATCCCACGGTGTTAGAGATCGGCTGCGGGACGGGCGATCTACTGGCGGAACTGGCGCGACACGGCGCAGTGGTGACGGGCATCGAACCAAATCCGGCGGCGGCACAAACGGCACGCGATCAACGCAGTTTAGATGTTCGCACGGGAGTGCTTGATGATCAGGCGGATTTTCTGCCTTCAGCTTCTTTTGATCGTGTGTTGATGCGCTATGCACTGGAACATGTTCACCATCCACTGACGACGTTACGACAAATCGCTGGTTTACTGAAGCCGGATGGTCGTGCCATGTTCTGGGTACCCAACGCGCGGTCATGGGACGCACACCTCGCTGGCACGTACTGGCGAGGGCTAGACGCGCCCCGTCATCTTTACATCTTCACGCCCGCCACTATGCGGCGCTTGATAGAAGCGGCTGGTTTGCGCTTGCTGGCAGTTACCTACAGCCCTGTACCCAACGATTGGGTAGGTAGCGCGGAGTCGTGGCTGCGCGATCAAAAGCGAGATCGGCGTTTGATTTCCCTCTCTCATCTCATCAATATGGAAAATCCAATCGCGTTAGCTGCCGCCTTGCCTTTTAGCCTCAGCGCTGCCGCGCTGCGACGAGCAGGGCGAATGTGCGTCGTAGCAGGACGTTGATACAATTTCTCTGCGCAGGAGAAACAAAGAAGAAACGAAATGACTTTTGATCCGAATGCGCTGCGCATGACCATGCGCCAGTGGGTAACTGGCGTCACCATCGTCACTTCCGTGTCAGGTGAGAAGCGCGGCGGTATGACCGTTAGCAGTTTTACGTCCGTCTCGCTGGAACCCCCAACCGTGCTCGTTTGTCTGAACAAAACCACGTTCACACACGATATCGTAATGGAGTCCCGCGCTTATGCTGTTTCCTTGTTAGGAGTCGGGCAAGAGGTGATCTCCAATCGCTTCGCTGGCTTTGATCCGCTGCATCTCGAACACGATGAGCGTTTTGAAGGCTTGGACTTAGCTACTGCGGAGACAGGTGCACCACTGATTGTTGGTGCACTTGGCTGGCTCGATTGCCGTGTGATTGCCACGCACGACACCGCTACCCACACGGTGTTCATTGCCGAGGTGGTATACGCCAAGTCTAATGCAGAGAATCCACCACTTGTATACTATAATCGGAGTTATCAGTTGTTGACGCCTGTGGAGTTGCCAGACCAGACCTGATGAGCGACAGTGACGAATCCGGCACTACTTACTCCGCTGAGGAGCAGGGCATACTGCTTGGCATCGCACGGCAAACCTTGAACGCCGTCACAGCGGGCGAACGCCGCCCCACGCTTGATCTCAATATGCTGCCTTCGCACATTGTCGAACAACGTGCCTGTTTCGTCACTTTGCGCCGAGATCATCAATTGCGCGGCTGCACGGGGACGGTGATTGCGCGGCAGCCACTGGCGATTGAGGTCAGCGTCTCTACTGAACGTACAGCTTTGGATGATCCGCGCTTCCATCCCGTCACCGCTGAAGAAGCGCCACTGCTCCTGATTGAACTCTCAGTGTTAAGTGTTCCCATGCCTCTGGACTATGAACGCACTGAAGATCTGCCTCAATTACTGCGTCCGGGCATAGATGGCGTGCTGCTGCAATATGGCACTCAGCGTGCCACCTATCTGCCACAAGTTTGGGAGTCGATACCCGATCCAGAGAATTTTCTGACCATGTTGACGCGCAAAATGGGACAGGCAGGAGAGTTGTGGCGCATGGTCAAACTCAATGTCTACACCTACCAATCGTTCAGCTTTGAGGAAACCCGATGAGGCGAGAGCTGCAGCGGGTCAGCTTGTGGTTGCTCCTCACGCTCTCGCTCATTAGTTGTAGTGCTGAAGCGCCAACACTGACCCCAACGCCAGTTGCTGGCGAAGCAATCACCTTCTATGTGGGGACTTTAGACAACTCGTCAACTTTAATCGGTTTGCTGGTCAGCGCCACTCGTTTTCGCGCAGCCGTCTGTACTGACAATGCGGATCAGTGGCGCTCGCTAAACACTTGGATACGTGATGGGCTAGTCAGCGACGGTGGTGCACAACTTTCTAGTACAACGTTAACCGCGCAAATTATCACCACGACCACTGACTTAACATTGCAGGGCAGCTATCACGCAAATGATGGCACCACTCACGCTTTTTCCGCCCGGCGGATCGCTGCGACGGAAGATTACGAGCGTGATGAGCAGGCGGAGAATCGCGCCATTTACTCGATTTTGGGTGTGCCTTTAATCGCTGGTGGCAGCGCAGATTTTTACGTCATCGTCGCCAATATCGAGAGCAATACCGTCTGTGCTATGCTCCTGCAAAATGGCACACCCCTAAGTCGTGTCGCGCCCATCGGGCAGTGGCAAGCCGGGTTCACGCCCTTCGCACTTTTGGATCTTCCTGATGATGCTGGCACGCCCGTTCAGTGGAGTTCGCCACGCCTACTCAGCAAAGTGGTCAGGATCGCCTTCCCACAGCAGTAATTCAGTAGCAATGCAGCGATCCAGACTATTCCTGATCCAACAATAACCGGTAACCTACGCCCGGCTCCGTGACGATGATTTCAGGGCGTGTTGGGTCGCTTTCCAGTTTTTGCCGCAATTGGGCAATATATACGCGCAGATAGTGCGTCTCATCGACGTATTCTGGTCCCCACACTTCACGCAAAATCTGACGATGGGTCATCACCCGTCCTGCATGTTGGATCAGCAAGCGCATTAAGGCGTACTCTGTAGGCGTCAATTTAACCTGCTGACTGTTCACCGACACTAATCGCCGTGTCAGGTCGACGGATAACCCGTGTGACTGAAACACGGCTGAATCTTCTCGCGGCTGAATATGTCGCTGCGTCACGCGGATGCGTGCCAACAACTCGCCCACGCTAAATGGCTTGGTCAGATAATCATCCGCCCCGGCATCTAGCGCCGCGATCTTGTCCGCGTCTTGATCTCGCACGGAAAGAATGATCACCGGCATTTTGCTCCACTCACGTAGACGCTGTAATACTTGTAAGCCCGTCATATCCGGCAGTTGCAAGTCAAGGATCATCAGATCGGGGCGCAGTGTCGCCGCCTCCGTCGTTGCCTCCTGTCCAGTGCTGGCTTCATAAACATGGTAGCCATTCGCCTCCAGACTGATCTTTAGAAAACGGCGAATTTGCACCTCATCATCAACAATCAAGACGACGAACTTTCCACTGGTTTCCGTCATAATTCCGCTTCCTTTGGCACAGGCGGGGCATCAGTAATCGGCAGGCGAATCGTGAACATCGCACCTCCTTCGGGTTTGTTACCAGCGCGGATCGTCCCGCCATGTGCTTCCACTAAGCCCCGCGCGATGGATAACCCCAATCCGGTTCCTCCGGCTGCTACGCCTGCGCCGCGATAAAACTTATCAAATACACGTTCAACGTCCATACTGCTCAATCCCGGACCGTTATCCTCCACAAGTAAAATCATCGTTTTGCCCTCAACGTGTGCGCTCACCTCGATCTTGCTGCCTTTTGGCGTATAAGCGGCAGCGTTATACAACAGATTGAGCAGCACTTGCTCCATCAATACGAAATCAATGCGGATTAGCGGCAGTCCAGAAGCGATTTTTACGTCTACCCGATGCTCCGCCAAATTTTTCTGTGCGCGGCTCAGACTCACATTGATCAGGTCGGTGATGTCGCACCACTCTAGGTTTAAGCGCATCCGCCCAGACTCCAGCCGCGTCATGTCCAGCAAATTTTCGACCAGCCGATTCAACCGCACCGCCGCATCCTGAAGGTTATGGATCAAGACCTGCCGCTTTTCAGGATCATTGCTTACATTCGGATCGATCATGCTGGTCGTCGCGCCCGTGATTACCGCTAGCGGCGTCCGCAGCTCATGAGAGATCGAGTTCAACAGCGTGGCATACAACCGCTCAGATTCTTCGAGCACATTGGCGCGTTTGGCTGCTTCATCCAGCAGTTCGCGCTCCACCACCAGCGACACCTGATTCACGAATGTCTCCAGCAGCGTTTCCTGATCCGGTTGCAGTATCCCTTTGCCACGCAGTGCGACGCCCATCACACCAAATACTCCGCCCGACGTAATCAACGGAATATAGCGCCCCTTCGCCAGCGGCAGTGTATCCGTAAATCGTCCCGCGGGTTTGCGGTTATCGAATGCCCAAGTCGCCACGCTGCGTTCTTTCTCATCCAATAGATAGGTGCTGGCAGGGTGCACCTCGGATGCCAGTTGTCCGCTTGCCTGCGTCAGCAGGATCGCCACATCCGCATCGAAGACCTGCCCGATCTGCTCCACGGCTACCCGAAACACGTCTTCCATCGTCACCGTGCTGGCGATCTCGTGCGCCAACCGATATAGCGCATCGGTGCGCGATTCACGCAATCGAACTGCCCGTTCCTGACTGCGCACGCGGTAGGTCAGATTGCCCGTCACGATGGCGATCAGAAAGTACATGACGAACAGCAGCACATCTTCCAACTGCGAAATCTGATAAGTGAAGCGCGGAGGAATGAACAGGAAATTCCACATCACGGCGCTTAACGTCGCCGCTAGCAGCACCGGACCGCGCCCTAAGAACAAGCCCAACACGAGGATGGCGAACAACAGGATCAGCGCAATCGCCTGATAGCTAATGCCGATTTCAAGCAGCAGCAGTCCAAGCATTGTCGCGATAACCACGATGCCCGCCGCCATGAGATACTGCTTGGCGCTGGAGGTGATTTGTGGCACAGGTACAGGGTTAAGCGGGCGTTCAGAACTTTCCGACTCATCGCCCGTCACCACATACACATCGATCTCACCGCTGTGCCGCACCAGCCGGTTTACCGCTGATCCGCCGCTGAATAACTCCTGTACGGCACCTCTTGCTGGCTTGCCCACCACCACTTGTGTCACGTTCCGCGTATGTGCGACGTGCAGCATTGTCGCCACTAGATCGCTGCCGCTGATGATGATCACCTCGCCGCCTAACTCACGCGCCAGCGACAAGTTGCGGTTGAGTTGTGCTTTCTGCGTGGCGGTCAACGGTTTTTCAGTTTCTACATGCACCGCCAGCCATGGCGCTTCAAGGTTGTACGCCATGCGTCGAGTCCAGCGTACCAAACGCTCCGAAAGCGGACTGCTGCTCACGGCAACCATCAACCGTTCGCCAGACTTCCACGGACCGGCGATCTGCTTCGCCTCCATGTAGTCCTGCAATTGATGATCTACGCGTTCGGCGGTCAAACGCAGCGACATCTCTCGCAGCGCAGTCAGGTTGCCTTTGCGGAAGAATTTTTGGATCGCCAGTTGCGCCCGATCTGGTGTATACACCTTGCCCTCAGCGAGGCGCTTGAGTAGTTCTTCCGGCGCGAGGTCGATCAACTCGATCTCGTCGGCGTTTTCGATGATCGAATCAGGTACGGTTTCGCGGATTTCCACACCTGTGATCTGGCGCACCGCATCGGTACGGCTTTCCACGTGCTGCACATTCACAGTGGTATAAACGTTGATCCCTGCATCCAGCAGTTCGCGCACATCCTGATAGCGCTTCGGATGCCGCGATCCCGGTGCGTTGGTATGTGCTAGTTCGTCCACCAGTACAATCGTTGGCTTGCGAGCGAGGATGGCGTCAATGTCCATCTCTTCGATCAACGTGCCACGATACTCAATCTGCTTGCGTGGGATGATCTCTAAGCCCTTGAGCAGTGCTTCTGTTTCCGCGCGTCCATGGGTCTCCACATAACCAACGACTATATCAACGCCATCAACCAGCAGTCCGCTTGCAGACTCCAGCATGGCGTAGGTTTTGCCAACACCTGCCGCCATGCCGAAGAAGATTTTCAATTTACCCTGCTGCGCTTTCCGCTCCTCTTTCTGAATTGCGGAGAGCAGCGCATCAGGATCAGGTCGATGATCTTTGGTTTCACCCATACTGCCCGTTCGATTCACCCCACCTTAACAGCCGCACAATGAGCGTCTCCACACTACGCCAACTCATCACTCGTTGCTCCTCAAATTATAGTGCTGCTTTCCCGTTACATGTTGTCCAACGCGATGTTCAGCAATAGCACGTTCACACGCGGTTGTCCCAGAATGCCGAACTGCGAATTCTCTGTGAACTGTGCTACCAGCGCCTGCACCTGCGCCTTCTGCTCCGCGTTGAATCCCCGCGCCGTTACCACCCGATCAATTTGCAGCGTTGCTGCTTCAGGACTGATCTGCGGATCGAGTCCGCTGGCAGACGCAAACAGTAGATCGACAGGGATCACCGCGTCATCAGCAAGACCGTTTGCCGCGCGGATGTTAGCTGCGCGTTCTTGCACCGCAGATTGCAGCGCCGCATTGGTCGGTCCTTGATTGCTTCCGCTGCTCGGCATCGGGTTGTAACTGATCGCCGATGGGCGACCCCAGAAATAGCGATCACTGCTGAAATCCTGCCCGATCAATGCCGATCCGATCACTACGCCGTCTTTGCTGATCAAACTGCCGTTCGCCTGATCCGGAAACAGTACACCAGCCGCTACGGTCATCACCACCGGATACAAAATGCCTGTGATCACCGTCATCACGACCAGCATCCGCAGCGCTTGAAGTATTGTTTTCATAGTTCAACTTCTCCCACATCCAGAGCTACGCTAACCGCAGCGCCGTGATGATAATGTCGATGATCTTGATCCCGATGAAAGGAATGATGATGCCGCCCACGCCATAGATCAGTAGATTACGTTGCAGTACGGCGGCAGCGCCCATCGGACGGTAAGCTACGCCTCGCAGCGCCAGCGGGATCAACGCAATGATGATTAATGCATTGAAGATCACTGCGCTCAAGATCGCGCTTTGTGGCGACGACAAGCCCATGATATTCAACGCCGATAGCGGACCGGCTTCTCCCGGCAGCGCGTACAGCGATCCGAACAGCGCGGGCACGATAGCAAAGTACTTGGCGACATCGTTAGCGATGCTGAAAGTCGTTAGCGCGCCACGAGTCATCAACAACTGCTTACCGATCTCCACAATCTCGATCAGCTTGGTCGGGTTGCTATCCAGATCGACCATGTTACCCGCTTCACGTGCCGCTTGCGTACCCGTGTTCATCGCCACACCGACATCCGCCTGCGCCAGTGCCGGAGCGTCGTTTGTGCCGTCGCCCGTCATCGCCACCAGATGCCCGCCGATCTGCTCCTCGCGGATTCGCTTCAACTTCGTTTCCGGCGTCGCTTGTGCCATGAAGTCATCTACGCCCGACTCCGCTGCGATTGCCGCCGCTGTCAGCGGGTTATCGCCCGTGATCATCACGGTGCGGATTCCCATCGTGCGTAACTGCGCGAAGCGTTCCTTGATCCCACCCTTAACCACATCTTTCAGATGCACCACACCCATCACCTCGCGTCCATCAGACACGACTAACGGGGTGCCGCCCTGCCGCGCGATGTGATCCACCGATTGGCGCACTGGCTGGGGGAATTGACCACCTAACTGCTCTATATACTTCTGTACCGCGTCCGCGGCACCCTTGCGTATGCTGCGTGCAGGTTGTCCATCCACCCGCGTCAGGTCCACACCGCTCATCCGTGTCTGCGCGGTGAAAGGGATGAACTGCGCATTATTGTCTGCGACTTCGCGTCCACGGATATTGAACTTCTCTTTCGCCAGCACTACTATCGAGCGACCTTCCGGAGTCTCGTCTGCCAGCGAAGCGAGCTGCGCCGCATCCGCCAATTCCTGCTCTGTGAACTCCGGCGCAGGGATAAACGCTGCTGCCATCCGGTTGCCCAGCGTGATCGTTCCCGTCTTATCGAGCAGCAGAACATCAATATCACCTGCCGCTTCGACGGCGCGACCACTTGTCGCCAGTACATTCCGCCGGATCAAGCGATCCATGCCGCTGATGCCGATGGCGCTCAATAGTCCGCCAATCGTTGTAGGGATCAAACACACCAGCAGCGCCACTAACACTGGCACGGTCACAGTAGATGCGCCAGTTTGCCCCGCCGCATTTTCGTTGAATGCTGCGAAAGAGGGCAGCGTCGCCACTGCCAGTAGGAAGATGATCGTCAGCGCCGAGAGCAGAATCGTCAGCGCGATCTCGTTAGGCGTCTTCTGGCGTTTCGCGCCTTCCACCAGCGCGATCATGCGATCTAAGAACGTGCTACCCGCTTCTGTGGTGATCTTGACCACGATCCGGTCACTGATTACTTTTGTTCCGCCGGTCACCGCGCTGCGATCACCGCCGCTTTCGCGTACCACGGGCGCAGACTCTCCTGTAATAGCAGATTCATCTACAGTCGCAATGCCTTCGATCACATCGCCGTCGCCGGGGATCACATCGCCAGTCTCGCAAACCACCAGATCGCCCTTCTTTAAGTCCGGCGCAGCGACCTTCTCCTCATGACCGTTCACCAAACGCCGTGCCATCGTCTGCGTGCGCGTCTTGCGTAGCGCATCCGCCTGCGCCTTGCCACGTCCTTCTGCCATCGCTTCCGCGAAATTGGCGAATAGCACGGTGAACCACAACCACAGGGCGATCTGGATGTTGAAGCCGGATGGCGTACCTGCCAATACCTCGCGGACCACCGTGATCGTAGAGAGCACGGCACCAACCGCCACGACCAGCATCACCGGATTTTTAACCTGCTGACGCGGATCGAGCTTCCGAAAAGCGTCCACAATCGCGCGTTGTATGATCTTGCCCTCGAATAGAGGGGCTGCTTTTGCTTGCACTTCCATAGCGTTCAATTCATCCTTACATCTCTCTGCCTTCACACGCAGAGAGCGAACAACCCTCAGCACAGACCTCTCGCGTTCGTCTCTGAAGACTCACTACCATTCGTTGCAGATGTTAGAAAGCCTAGATAGTGAGTCCGTTTTTTTCTTAACCCACTTCAGTGGGTTTGCAGAGTGTTGCAGCCAGAGATTTCAACCTTTGGTCTACCTAGATCCTAGAACACTCGCCCTGCTTGCATCAGATAGTGCTCAATGATTGGTCCCAGCGACAGCGCCGGAAAATACGTCAGCGCTCCGACGATAAGAACAACGGCGATCAACATCCCTACGAACAACGCGCGATCCGTCGGGAACGTGCCCGCCGAAGGTGGCGTCACCCGCTTCTTGACCATGCTTCCGGCAATCGCCAGCACCGGAATGATCACGCCGAAGCGCCCCAGCCACATGGCGGTGCCCAGCGTCAAGTTATAGAAGTCCGTATTGGCGTTCAATCCCGCGAAGGCACTACCGTTGTTGTTTGACGCCGAAGCGAAGGCATACAGAATCTCGCTCAAGCCATGCGGACCCTGATTGGCGATGCTCGATACGCCGGCTTGAATCACGGCAGCAATCCCTGCGAACACCAGTACCGAGGCGTTCGGGATCAAGATCGCGAGTGCTGCCATCTGCACTTCGAAGCGCTCAACTTTCTTACCCAGATATTCCGGCGTGCGCCCGACCATCAATCCCGCGATGAACACCGTCAGGATTACGAACACCAGCATGCCGTACAAGCCAGCGCCTACGCCGCCGAAGATTACTTCACCGAGCTTCATATTGATCGTGGCGATCAAGCCAGCAAGCGGACTCATACTATCGTGCATCGCATTGACTGAGCCATTAGAAGCGGCGGTAGTCGCCGTCATCCACAACACGCTGTTTGCAATTCCAAATCGCGTCTCCTTGCCTTCCATCACACCGGAGATGCCGCCGAGCGAAGCATTGCTGCCATATTCAGCCGCCAGTGCCACACTCAACCCCACGATCAGTAGAATCAGCATCGCCGCGAAGATCGCCCAACCTTGCCGCCGCGATCCTACCATCGTGCCATAGGTGTAGGTCAGGGCGGCTGGAATCATCAGGATGGCGAACATCTCAATTAAGTTCGTCAGCGGCGTCGGATTTTCCAGCGGATGGGCGCTGTTCGCGTTGTAATAGCCACCGCCATTCGTGCCCAATTGCTTGATAGCTACCTGTGACGCTACCGGACCGAGCGTGATCGTCTGTTGGCTACCTTCCAGCGTTGTCACAGTCGCTGGCGAGTTGAACGTTTGCGGTACGCCCTGCCATACAAGGATCAATGCCATGATCAGCGATAGCGGCAGTAGTACATACAGTGTTGAACGCACCAGATCGACCCAGAAGTTACCTATAGTCGTGATATTTCTGCGCATCAAGCCCCGCGTCAGGGCGATCACCACAGCAATGCCTGTCGCGGCACTTACGAAATTCTGCACCGCCAGCGCGACCATCTGCGTCAGGTAGCTCATCGTCACTTCGCCAGCGTAGCCTTGCCAGTTGGTGTTAGTGGCAAAGCTGGTCGCCGTATTGAAGGCACTGAATAGCCCGACATTACCTAGTGCACTTGGGTTTAATGGCAGCGCGTTTTGTACGAGTTGCAGCACAAATGCGACTGCAAAACCAAGCACCGTGAAGGCGACCACCGCCCACGCATAGCCTTTCCAATTCATCTCTACTTCAGGATTGACGCCAGAGAGTCGATAAATCACTCCTTCAACTGGACGCAGGATCGGGCGTAGTATTGTGGGACGATCCTCAAACACTCGCGCCATATACGAACCGAGCAGCGGCGTCACCGCGACTAGCAATCCTAGATAGAGGATGATTTGAATCAATTCAGTAGTGGACATAGCCATTGTTTATGCCTTTCCCCTTAGAATTTCTCTGGGTACAGCATCGAATAGACGAGGTAAACTAACAGTGCCAGTGCAATCACACCGGCGATAATCAGTTCAGCATTCATGGTGCTGCGATCTCCCAATACGCTCAGATGCGTGCAGAATTATCTGATATTTATCATCAAGTGTGCGTCAATTCCACTTGATAGAATATCAAGGAAAGGTCAAAAATCTTATGTATCACATCGAACGCGAGATTAACGAACAGCCGGAAGTAATGGCGCGGCTGCTGGCGGAGCAGTACGAAACGGCGCAGCGTATTGCCGCCGCCATCCGCGATTTTAATCCCGCTTTTGTCCACATTGCAGCGCGTGGTACTTCCGATAACGCCGGACGCTACGCGCAATATCTCATGGGTATTCATGCGCGCTTACCAGTAGCGCTGGCGGCTCCCTCGATTCACACGATTTATGAATCCGCGCCTGATCTCTCGCGGGCGTTGGTGCTTGCTATCTCGCAGTCGGGGCGCTCCGATGATGTCCGCCGCGTGGTTACAGATGCGCGCGCACAAGGAGCACTTACCGTCAGCATCACTAACAACGCCGACTCCATGCTGGCGCACGATGCCGAGTATCACTTGCCGCTGCTAGCGGGCGAGGAGATCAGTGTGGCGGCAACCAAGACCTATACCGCCGAACTCACGGCGATTGCTATGTTGGTCAAGGCGCTGGTTCCCGATTTCGACTCGGAAGATTATCTGGATCGCTTACCAGCCTACGCTGAAGAAACCTTAAAGCTGAGCGACAGTGTAGTGGATTGGGCACAGCGTTATCGCTACATGGATCGTTTCGCCAGCATTGGGCGTGGCTATAACTACTGTACTGCCTTCGAAGTCAGTCTCAAGATCAAGGAACTGTGCTACATCACAGGTGTCGAATACAGCGAGGCGGACTTCCGTCACGGACCAATCGCGCTGGTGCAGCCCGGTTTTCCTGTATTGGTGGTTGCGCCAGAAGGTAAGACTTTGCCTCTCTTGCTCGATCTACTAGAAAGCTTGAAGCAAAAGAACGCGGAATGCCTCGTCATCTCCAACAGCAGCGTTGCCCGCGACCTAGCAGTCAACGCGATGGCAATTCCAGCAGTGCCGGAGTGGTTATCGCCTCTTGTCGCAGTGATTCCCGGTCAGACTCTGGCGATGCGGCTGGCGTTGGCGAAGGGGCATTCCGTCGATAAACCTGAAGGTTTGCAAAAAGTAACCGTGACGGTCTGATCTCGCTCAACCGTTGATCGTTGCAATCAACCCAAATCGAACCAAAAACCTGATCTAGCCCCTGTTATTCCTGTAAATATCAGGCGGCGTGGAGGAGTAATCTTGCCGCACCTATTTGATCCCCTGACGCTACGCGGCGTCATGCTGCGCAACCGCATCGCTATGTCCCCCATGTGCCAGTATAGCAGCGAGGACGGCTTCGCTAACGATTGGCATCTCACCCACCTCGGCAGTCGTGCCGTCGGTGGCGTCGGACTGATCGTGGTTGAGGCGACGGCGGTAGAGCCACGCGGACGCATCACCCCCAACGATCTCGGCTTGTGGAAAGATGAGCATATTGACATGCTGGCGCGTATCGTCCGACTGATCAAGCAGCATGGCGCAGTCCCCGGCATCCAGCTTGCCCATGCCGGACGCAAAGCGGGTACAGCCCGTCCGTGGGATGGTGGTCGCCCCCTCAGCGATGAAGATGGCGGTTGGCTGCCCGATGCGCCGAGTGCGCTGCCCTTCAACGATGGCTATCGCACCCCGCACGCCCTCACCGTCGAGGAGATCAAAGAGGTACAGTCCAACTTCCGCGCTGCCACGATCCGCGCACTCGAAGCCGGATTCGAGGTCATCGAACTGCACGGCGCACATGGCTATCTAGCACATAGCTTCCTCTCGCCTCTCAGCAATCAGCGCACCGATGAGTACGGCGGTAGCTTCGATAATCGTACCCGCTTCATGATCGAGACGGTGCGCCAGATGCGCGGCGTAATGCCGCAAGAATTACCGCTGCTGGTGCGCTTCTCCGCCACCGATTGGGTCGAAGGTGGCTGGACTCTCGAAGACTCGATTGCCCTCGCCTCCTGCCTCAAAGACGAAGGTGTGGACATGATCGATAGCAGTTCCGGCGGTATGTCGCCCAAAGCAGTTGTGCCCGTCGGTCCCGGCTATCAAGTGCCGTTATCTGAAGGGATTCGGCATGGTGCTGGCATCGCCACAGCCGCCGTGGGGCTAATTAGTTCTGCCTATCAAGCAGACGAGATCATCCGCAATGGGCGAGCCGATTTGGTCATGCTGGGGCGCGAACTACTCCGCGATCCCTACTGGGCACTGCATGCCGCGCAGCAGCTTCATCAACCGTTGCCTACACCACCGCAGTATCTACGGGCGTTCTGAGTATCTATCGCGTCTTGGTCTTAGCGGTATTATTCACGGATCGGCGGATGCATTAGAATTATCCGTATGATCAACGCCGAACTGCCGCTAACCACCACTGAAAGCGCCCAAGTCTGGCATAGCTCCATCCTTGGCGATAGCTTCGATGTGCTGCGCGCCACTTTCGTCACCCACACCTTCCCACGCCATACGCACGAAGGATACGTGATTGCGGTGATCGAAGGCGGCGCGGAACGTTACTTCTATCGCGGCAGTTACCACAAGGCAGGCGCAGGCGCAATTACGCTGATCAACCCCGGTGAAGTTCATACGGGTGAAGCGGTTACTTCCGCTGGCTGGATTTACCGCGCCCTCTACCCCGGCACCGATTTGCTTCGACGCATCGCCTGCGAGGTCGAAGGGCGCAATTCATTTACTCCCTACTTCTCGCACAACGTCGAAGATCCAGAGGTATGGCAAAAGCTGCACACCGCCATTTTGGCGTTGGAGGTGTCATCGTCCGCCCTTGAGCGCGAAACTAAACTGACCGAAGCGTTAGCCGCATTGGTCAGCCGCTACGCCGATACCCGACTCTCGCCTGCCCGCTTCTCCTCAGCGCATACTGCTGCGCTACAAGCACGCGACTATCTTCAGGCACATTATCAAGACGATGTTTCGCTACAGCAATTGGCGGCAGTCGTCAACCTCAGTCCCTTTCACCTCAGTGTTATCTTCCGTCAGCAGTTTGGCTTACCACCTCACAATTATCTGAACCAACTGCGCGTCTACCGTGCCCGCGATCTGCTACTTGATGGAATGCCGATCGCACAGGCGGCATTACTCACCGGATTCGTGGATCAAAGTCATTTGCACCGCTACTTCAAACGCATCATGGGGGTAACGCCCGGACAGTACCGCAAGAATATACAAGACCTCAAGTTCATATCTCAGTAAACTTGGAACATCTGTTTCCCTACCCGCGAGGGTAAAGAATGTCTTCAATAACATCTACCATTACGTCTGCTGCCGAATCGGCAGTTACACCAACACCGCGCTCAGAGTTCTGGAAAGGCATTCGCGACACTATCCCGCTGATGATTGGCGCGCTGCCTTTCGGCTTAATCTTCGGTGCTTTGGCAGTCAGCAACGGATTATCCCCACTGGCGGCGATCTGCTTCTCAGCTATCGTATTCGCTGGATCGTCGCAGTTCATCGGCGCGAATCTGCTTAAGACAGGTGCCTCGATTCCCTTGATCGTGCTAACGACCTTCATTGTCAATGTGCGTCATGCACTCTACAGTGCCACACTGGGTCCGCACCTCAAGCACCTGTCACAGCGTTGGCTCTTGCCGTTAGCCTTCTGGCTCACTGATGAAACCTTCGCCATCACTGTCACGCACTATGAGCAGGAACCTAATCCCCATCAGCACTGGTATCAGTTCGGGTCCTCCATCTCGATGTACTTGAACTGGAACTTCTGGACGATTGTCGGATTGGTCGCTGCTAGCAAGATCGAGCATCCCGAAAGCTGGGGACTACAGTTTGCGATGGTTGTCACCTTCACGGGTATGGTCATTGTCTCCTGCAAAACCCGTCCGATTCTGCTCTCCATCGTCGTCGCTAGCATCACTGCCTTTGTTACTTATCCGCTGCCGCACAAACTGTTTTTGATCATCTCGGCAGCAGCGGGTATCGCGGCGGGTGTTTGGGCTGAAAATACACAGTGGAAGCAAGCCGAAGTAGAGGCAGCAGCGGGCATGGAGGCGAAATCATGAAACCCGAAGAATTGATTCTCGTGCTAGGTATGGCGGCAGTGACTTTCGGCGTGCGCTATCCGGTCTTGGCACTGGTTGGCAAGATACAACTCCCGCCAGCGTTGGTCAAAGCGCTGCGCTACGTGCCGCCCACTGTCCTCACCGCCATCATTGTACCGGAAGTGCTATTCCCCGGCGGCAACCTCCGCTTGAGTCTAACTAGTCCTTATATCATCGGCGCTATCGCTTCCATCTTGATTGCGTGGCGTACGAAGAATCTGCTGCTGACTATCATTCTCGGGATGGGGATTTTCTTCGTCGCAGCGTGGCAGTTCGGGTTATAGATTGCCTCAGAATTTCCCCTGAGATCGGCCTCCGGGGAAATTCCTGAATCTTCTGAATTGTCTGCATTGCAGCCCCCTCAGCACATTGCTATACTTTTAGGCAAAGTGCCCAAAAAGCCTCGATCTTCAATCTAGACTTGGAAATTGCCCTGAGTGGCATCACTTTGTGCAACACTAAAGGTCCAACCGCAAGGAGAACTATCTTATGACAGATAAACCTGCTACTACAACTGCGCCTGCCGCAGCTCCGAAAGGGCTGCAAAATGTTATTGTAGGACAGAGCAAACTTAGCCTGGTTAATGGTACTGAAGGCAAGCTAATCTACGCTGGCTACAAGATCGAAGATTTGGCGGAATACGCCAACTTCGAGGAAGTCATCTACTTGCTCTGGAACCTCAAGTTGCCTAACAAGTCAGAATGGGAAGGTCTGCGCAAAGCGCTGTTCGATAATATGGCGCTGTCTGCAGAAACCATTGCACTGTTGAAGTCGTTTCCGCCCAAAGCCACGCCGATGTCAGTATTGCGTACCGCAGTGTCAGCGTTAGCTCTGTACGATCCCAAAGCGGATGTCAATACCGTTGAGGAAAACAAACGTAAGGCGCTGCTGCTCACCGCAAAGACTCCGACCATCGTTGCGGCATGGGAGCGCATCCGCAACGGTAAGGAACCTATCGCGCCGCGTGCCGATTATGGTCTCGCCGCTAACTTCCTGTACATGCTCAAGGGTACCGAACCAAAGCAGCAGGAAATTGCCGTGATGGATGCCTATTTGGTACTACTTTCCGAGCATGGCATGAACGCCAGCACCTTCAGCGCCCGCGTTACCACTAGTACGCTCTCTGATATGTACAGTGCTATCACTACAGCCATCGGTACATTGAAGGGTGCAGCGCATGGTGGTGCGAACGAAGAAGCGATGAACATGTTCTTTGAGATCGGCAGCGCGGATAACGTCGAAAAGTGGTTCAACGATAATGTCAAGAACGGCGATAGGCGCGTGATGGGAATGGGGCATCGCGTCTACAAGGCGCTCGATCCGCGCGCCGCAGTTCTAAACCGTAAGGCGAAGGAAATGTCCGATGCCACTGGTAACCTGAAATGGTACGATCTGGCTTCTAAGCTGGATAAAACGGCGCGTGCTGATGAGGAGTTCATTAAGAAGAACCTCTACGCCAACGTCGATTACTATAGTGCCATCGCCTTGTACACTATCGGCATCCCCATCGATCAGTTCACACCACTGTTTGCCATCGCTCGCATTCCCGGCTGGTCAGCTCACGTTCTGGAACAATGGGAAAACAATCGGCTGATTCGACCCGATGTGGATTACGTGGGTCCGATGGACTTACAATGGGTTCCTATCGAGAAGCGTTAAGGTAGAGACCCTTTACAACTACTGTTACACGACTAATACCACAGAAAACGAGGGCGGGTTTTTAACAAATCCGCCCTCATTTCTTAAGTATATATGTGAGCTGTGTATACTTGCACAGATAACGAAAAAGGGTCATACTGACAATTGCTTTACAATTCTTGCACAATACTTTGCAACTATTTGTTGGTTTTTCATAGTATTGCAACGCGATTTACTCTTATCATGACCTATGAACGCTGAAACGGGTACGGCGGCGTGATCATTACAGCGGAAGCGGAGATTTGTGGTTATGGCATCAGGACAGACGACGCCGATCTTCAGTAACGAAGCAGCCTTCACCAACTACCTCCGGTTGATGGCGCGTTACGAACGGCTGATGGAAATCAGTCAACAGCTTAATTCTACGCTTGATTTAGGAACATTACTCAGCAAGATCATTCGCGCCGCTGTCGAATTGACAGAGACGGAAACAGCTTCAATCATGCTACTAGAGCCGACATCGGGCGAATTGCGCTTCATGGCTTCTACACAAATGAGTCGCGGTGCGATGGAAGCGATCATTGTCCCCAAAGAAGGCAGCATCGCGGGATGGGTAGCGCAAACTGGCGTCCCCATGCTGGTTGAAGACGTGCAGAATCATCCACTTTTTTACAATGGAGTAGATGAAACTGTTGCCTTCACCACGCGCAATATGTTGGCGGTGCCGATGGTCGCCCATAACCGCGTGATCGGTGTGGTGCAAGCGATCAATAAGAGTGAGGGCATTGCGTGGACCGACGACGACATGAATACGCTCTCTGCGTTGGCAGCACAAGCAGCTATTGCCGTCGAGAATGCGCGTTTGTTCCAACAAAGCGACTTCATCTCGGAAATGGTTCACGAACTGCGTAATCCACTAGTTGCGCTAAAAGCTAGTACCGCTTTGCTGCTCCGCCCTGATCTCCCTGATCAGCGGCGTACAGGGATCATTCAGACTATGCAGGGCGAGATTGAGCGCCTCTCGCGGTTGACTACAGACTTCCTGGACTTGGCGCGTTTGGAATCGGGTCGCACACGATTGGAGAGTTCCGTCTATAGAGTCAGACCATTGGTTGATGAATGTGTGGACATCGTACGCTTGCAAGCGGCAGAACGCAGCATCAATTTCTTGGTGGAGACGGATGACAACTTAGAACTTTTCAGTGATCGTAATAAGGTGAAACAGGTGTTACTTAACTTGCTCACCAATGCCATCAAGTACAACAAAGACAAAGGGCATATTTACATCACGACGGCGGTTCTCAACCACGTAGGCGACAGCGATCAGTTCGCACGGATCAGCGTGCGGGATACTGGTCACGGAATTTCCGACGAGAACAAGCAGCACATGTTCGAGAAGTTTTACCGTTCCGCCGATCACAGCAGCTTCACAACGGGGACAGGTTTAGGGTTAGTTATCGCCAAACGCATTGTAGAAGCACACGGCGGCGAAATGGGCTTCGACAGCGCCCTCAATGTAGGGACAACTTTTTACTTCACGCTGCCAGTTGCAGAGCAAAATAACGGCAAGGGTTAAGCATCTGACATTACATAACCCAGATCACTATCAGGGCAAAGGTGAGCAGCATCATTCGGATTAGGCGTCGTCGCAAAAATCCGCTGACTGTATAGGTCATTATTCCCCCTTGTGTCACCGTCTGCCTTATCCTTTTTATTCCCGGTTATTATGACGGCTTCTCCGCGATCACTAGCGATTCAAATGCGCTGCGCCACGGGAAGAGTCGCTTGCCAATTTGCCCTGCCAGCTCACCTAATGCAGAGCTTTCATAGTAGCTGTCTTTACGCCTAAACATTGGATGCAATCCCCAGAACGTAAAGCTATGTGAGTATGGGGCGACTCTCAACACGGTAAAGCCGACTTGTCGCGCAAAGTCTGTCATCTGTTGATGAGTATAGTACGTTTCGAAATAAGCCGCACGCCGCCCCAATTTCCCAGCACGACTGGGAAACAGTCGATTGATCAATATCCGCAAATCTTCGACGAAGTTGGGATGTGGGACGGTGATGATCAACTTTCCGCTAGGGCGTAGTACGCGAAACGCCTCACGCATCGCTGGTAGCGGACCATGCTCGAAATGTTCCACCACGCCAAACGAGAGATACGCAGCCAGCGAGTTATCCTTGTATGGCAACTGGTGAACATCTCCTAATTGCAGCGGTAAATGCGGGTAGCGTTCATGAGTAGGCAGTACGGCTTCAGGCGCGTAGTCTAATCCGATCATGTCGTAACCCTGCTGGCGGAAGTAATACACGATGTGTGCAGGTCCACAGCCAGCTTCCAACAGTGGCGCCGATTTTTCCAGATAAGGCTGATACAAGCCGATCAATTCGCGGCAGCGGGGATAACTGAGCGTGTGTAACTCGCGATCAAAATCTGTCTGCGCCCAAATATCGCGCCACGCTTGTTTGGTGTCTTCGTAGGTGGGAACTGAAGTCGTAGTCGTCATGAAAGGTATTGTAACCCGGAGCTAGGCACTCCGGGTCTAAGTTCAATAGTCTATTAACGGCTCTTGGCGAGTTTGGTCAGCACATCGATATTGACTACGTTTTTATACTCACCTTTGAACAACGCATCTAACACGGTGGCTACGATTTGCAGCGCTACTTCGTCCTGCGCTTCAATTGTGCTTGCTCCCAGATGCGGAGTGTCGATCACGCCGGGCAGCCCGATCAAGGGGTGATTTGCTGGTGGTGGTTCTTCTTCATAAACATCGACTGCAGCGCCCGCTACCTTGCCATCTTTAATTGCTTGCGCCAATGCCGCATCATCAATCAGGGTACCGCGTGCAGCGTTAACGAGTCGGACACCCTTTTTCATCTTGGCGATACTCTCAGCATTGATCATACGATAGTTGTCACCCGTGACCAGTGCGTGTAAGGTGATGAAATCAGCGCGCGCGTAGAGATCATCCAGAGTCGCCATTTCGACGCCCAATGCCGCGCCTGTCTCTGCGCTCACAAACGGATCATAGGCGATCACAGTCATCTCAAACGCTAGTGCACGTTTGGCGACCGCACGACCAACTCGCCCGAAACCAACGATACCCAAGGTTTTCTTGCGTAATTCAATGCCAGTGAAGCTTTTGCGATCCCAGTTTCCTGCTACCAATGAACCGTGTGCCTGCGGAATGTGCCGTGCAAGTGACAGCATCAAACCCATTGCCAATTCGGCAGTGGCAATAGTATTGCCGTCGGGTGCATTCATGACCGGAATGTTGCGCTCCGTCGCGGCTGCCAGATCGACGTTATCGACACCAACGCCCGCGCGTCCGATGATTTTCAACTTTGGAGCTGCATCCATCATCGCAGCATCTACTTTGGTCGCACTGCGAATGATCAACGCATCTGCATTAGGGATTGCCGCTAACACTTCTTCGCGAGACATCTTGGGGGCAGCCTGAATAGTAACGCCGCTAGTGGCGTTAAGGATATTTAAGCCTGCTTTGTCGAGGTTATCTGGAATCAGAATATGCACCACGATGGTTTAATCCCTTCTCTGCAATTTCGATTGTGCCAAATGTAACGATCTATTGTGCCATTGAAACTATGCCATTTCAATGGACGACAACTCAGCGAGCATTGTGCATCTGACCGATCCAAAATGATCAATCAGTTCGTATCTGAACATATAATGCACAAAAAAGGACTACAACCTAAATCATGGCATATCATTTGAATCCTGAACGCACGGCATATTTTGAGGCGGCAGGTTGGCGCGCCTATTACGAGCACGCATGGCTCAAAATGCTGCGCTTGATCGTCGCACTGGAACAAGAGCAGTTTCACATCCCATTTCCAATCTCACTTGTCGCTGCCTATCACGTCGTTCGTGCTTCCGCTGCGTGGGTACCCAAAGATCACGATCTCTCCGTTGTCTCAGCGCACTTAAAGCGATTTTACACAATCGCACTGCGTTACTCCGGCTTGACTTTCGATCCTCAGAAAGCAGCCGAACTGGAAATGTTGTACTGGGATACACATCGTCAGGCATCCGGCAAAGAGGATAAATCTGCGTTCACGGATGCGTTGACGCAGCTTCATGCCACCATCTTCAATTTGACACCGGAACAAACGCGCGAATCGGCGGAGTTACGTGTGCGCGCAAACACTATTGTCGATACCATCACCAGCCACACATCCACCGATCCAGAGAGCGACTGGCGCAAACTAGAAATCGATCTGCAAGCCTGTTACCGCTCAATCGAGCAGCAGATCAATGCCCCCAAGAGAAGCTTTGGATGATTGTGAGCGATCCGGGTGAAAACGTAGCTACTAACCAGTGTATGCCTTTAGTTTGTCCTTTCCAACTGAGCGCCAATAAAGTCCCTAAAACTGCCCTGTATTCCCTGCGAACTTCAGGCAGCAATTTTTAGTCTCGAACCACTCCTTCCGATCCCAACACTATGATCCACATCCTAATTGACGCCCTTATGTTGGCGCTAGAAAATAGTGCCGCTATCATGTGTATCGTAAATCCTCATCACACGGAGCGTTGATCTTCATGCGCCAGCATCCCCTCGTCTACGAAATCAATACATGGGTTTGGCTCACCGATCTCAGTAAGCAGTATGGCGAACCAATAACGCTCTCGAATGTGCCTATAGCGGTCATTGATGAAATCGCGGCATTGGGCGTCGATACGGTGTGGCTGATGGGAGTATGGGAACGCAGTCCCAACGGACGTAAGATCGCGCTAGAACATCCCGATCTACCTGCCGAATATAGCCGTGCGCTGCCCGATTGGAAACCGGAGGATGTGGTCGGTTCTCCGTACTGCATTCACCGTTACGTTGTGGATGATCATTTAGGGGGTCATGACGGACTGGCGATCTTCCGTCAGCAGCTACGAGATCGCGGTATCGGCTTGATCCTCGATTTCGTGCCTAATCATGTCGCCGTCGATCATCCGTGGACAGTAGATTACCCCGATGCCATGATACTTGGCGCCGAAGTTGACATTCGCAATCGCCCCCACTACTTTTTTCGCAGCGCAGACAAACGCAGCGTCATCGCGCACGGACGCGACCCTTACTTTCCGGCGTGGACTGATACAGCGCAAGTAAATGCCTTTTCGCCTAGGTACCGCACATTGGCGCAGGACACGCTGCTGGACATCGCCTCGCAGTGCGATGGCGTTCGCTGCGATATGGCAATGTTGCTAGTTTCGCGCATCTTCGCGCAAACATGGGATGCTCTGGCAGGGGATCCGCCATCAACGGAGTTCTGGAGTGAGGTGATTCCGGCAATTAAGCAAGCTGCTCCAGACTTCATCTTCATGGCGGAAGTCTATTGGAATATGGAAGCAGAATTACAGACGCTTGGGTTCGACTACACCTACGACAAGCGTTTGTATGATCGGTTACGCCACGAAAACGCCGCTTCCGTGCGCGACCATCTGCTAGCGGAACCGGATTACCAACGGCGCATGGTGCGCTTTACCGAGAACCACGACGAGGTACGTGCGGCTATGGGCTTCGAGGAAAAGGTCTTGGCTGCAACTGTGATCAGCTTTTTACTGCCGGGCTTGAAACTTCTGCACGAAGGTCAGCTAGAGGGTCGCAAAGTGAAAATACCCGTCCAGCTAGGTCGGCGTCCGGCGGAGGCTGTCAATGGCGATCTACTAACGATCTACCGTCATATATTGGACGAACTAAGAGAATCCATCTACCACGACGGTGTTCATATGACTCTTGCCTGTAACCCTATCCTTGGTGAGGACAGAGGACATGAGCAGGTAATCGCCTTTGCTTGGGTTCTGAATCAAGATTGGCGCATTGTCGCGGCTAACTTGAGCGCGAACACTGTTAATACCCGTATCCTGCTGCCTGATCCGTGGTTGGCTGGTGAGGCAATGTGGCAATTCAATGATTTGTTCAACACATCAGAGTCGCATAACCTTCGTGGTGATGTGCTCCTGAACGCTGGACTGACTCTTGAACTACCACCGTATCACGCAGCGATCCTAACTATTGCTCCCGCAGTTAGTTGACCGCGGGGAACGGTTCGCCAAAGCGTGTTTGTAGCAAGCCGAGTGCAGTATGTGCGGCTGCACGCACATGCTCGTCACGATCCGTGAGAGCGCTATAAAGTGGCTTTAGGGCAGGAACATGTCCAAGCTGTGCCAATGTCAACGCCGCTGCCGCCTTTACTGGTGCTTCACCTTCTTGTAAGGTGCGGATCAACACTTGCCGTGCTTTATCACCTTGCGGCACACTGTCGCCACGTTTTGCCGCCCACGCTACCAGCCATGGCAATTTATCCGCTTCGGGGAATTTTAGGATGCTTGACTTTTCAGGGCTATCTGCAGCTGTGAACGCTTCGTTGGCAGCATTGCGAACATACCACTGTTCATCTTCCAATAGCGTTCTATAGAGCAACGCCACCGACCACGCCGCCTTAACTCGTGCTAAACCGTAGACCGCGGCATGTCGCAGCATCATGTCATTGGCGCTGATTGCTTCACGCAGCACTGCATGCCCTTCACCCGGCATCGCAGCCAACGCCTCAGCAATAGCACGACGCAACGATTGTTCCCCTTCTACGAAACTGCGTACCATTTTCTCTAGGGCTGCATCTGTTCCCATTACGCCAAGACCTAGACCTGCCGCCAGCTTAACATCAGGATTCTGATCTTCCAGCATATTCTCTAGATCGCGGATCGACTCAGGATCGCCATGCGCACCCAGCCCTAAACAACCCAGTCGTCGGACTAAAGGATCGATCTGTCGCAGAGCCTGACGGAAAATGAATAGTACACCGGAATCATGCGAGGTAACTAGAGCAGCCATCGCCCGTTCGCGCACCATCGGAAATTGTGTGGGAGCAAGCAGTGCTGCTGTCAGTCGCTTAAAGACATCTGCTTTCCACGGTGCAGTTCCGGGTCCATCAGTGAGCCAGTGCGCCAGACTAAACAAGCCGCTATACATCAAGTCGGCTGGCTGGCTGAGGCGTCGCAAAACAGCAGCTTCAACTGGCGCGTGGGCTGAGGCAAAGGCGAGCGCCATATTCCACGCAGGTTTCTCGGCAAATTCTGCTACAGTTGCAGCATCGGCATTTGCCAGTGTCTCAGAGGCTAAGAACGCCGTGATTAAAGGGTGTACAAAGCCATACTTACCGCTATCACTCCATTCCACCATCAAGCCGTTACGAGTAGTCAAACGGTTGATCTGAGCATCACCGCCCATAGTGGTACGACTACCTGTGCCAGAGCTGATGGCAGCAGAAACCTGTGCCAGCACATCGCGACCTAGAGGAACGCCACCCTTTTCCAACGAAGCAGCAGCAGTGCCGTTTAGCAAATCGCGGTTGAGATTAAGGTGCATCTTTTGACGTACAAAGAAGTCGTACCAGCCGCGTCGCCCAGCTTCCTGCTCATCTCCGGAAAATGCAGCCCAAGTCTTAAGGGTTACATCTAGTGCAGAGCGTCCGCGCATCCCGTTGAGGACACGATCGACGGTTCGATCCTCAATTGGCTTATTGTCCTTGTCCACAGACTGCCAGAGGGTGCGCCATTTGTCCACCATCACGGCAGAGTCGCCATCACTCCAGGCACGCAGGAACAGCGGCGTCAGCCCAAGCTGCAAAAGACCGGCATAACCCGTGTCACTGCCTGAAACAATGATCATATTGCGAGGATATAGCTCAATAAATTCTTTGAGCCACGCTAATTTTTCAGGATGCACTTCGGCAGGCATCTCGTCAAAGCCATCAATCATGACGAGGCAAGTACCTGCAACCAGTCGCTTGTAGACCATGCCAGGGATGGAACTGGCAGTAACTGTCCCAAACTGCCCTTGCATCGCCTTGACCAATGGTTCTGCCGGATCGAGTGTTTTGCTGCTCTTACCATCCGATCCGTATGATTCCGGTCGAAGATCGACATCGCGGAGATGCACAAGAATTGGTAGCAAATAGCGCAATTCGCTTACTTCCCGAACTTGCTGTGCATCCTTATTTTTCTCTTTTTCTCTTTCGCGCTCTTGCTTCAATTGCTCTAGAGCGCGCGCCTGCAGCTGCTGACGACGCTCGATCTGTTTCGTGCGTTCAGCGGGCGGCAAATCTTTGATTTCTTCCTCAAACAATTTATCTTCTAGTAAATCGATCGTCGTTGGCGCGATTTCGCCCGTAACCATCAAGCCAATGATCGCTAGTGCTGTACTCTTACCAATCCCCGGCATTCCTAGCAACGCTAAGTGCCGTTCACCGCCTCGTAGATCGTTGATCGACAACGTTTCGAGGTTATAAGGTGCATAACTAGCAGGCATATCGTGGAAAATAGGGATGATGTCGTAGACTTCTGTATTCGGGTCCTCAGAAAGCGGATCAAATGGTTCGATAGGGCGAAGGAATTGCGGTTCTACGTAAACCTTAGACAATGGCAGTATATCGCCTGCCATATGCTGACGATTCAGGACTTGGGTCAGGTCACGCAAGTAACGCGATTCCGCGCCGGTGGTGATGTACTGGCGCGTAGTGCTGACTCGCTCCTGCGCCGACATCCGAATGTTGCCGAGGCGATCCCGCAGGCGGTAGATAATAAAGCCGATAACGGCAGCAACGGCAGCACCAATCAGAAAGGAGGTAATATCAAAGCGCATCGGGTTCTCCACTTACTTGGGAAAGCGTCAAGCTACCGCGATGCGCTCGATTCTAGCACGGTTTAACGCGTTCAACGCGTTCTACAAATTACGAATTCATCGCCATCGTGCGCACTTTGTCTTCTTCGGTAGCTCGTCCAAAGAACTTGCCGAGTGTCGTGCCTATGCTGAAATTACGCATATAGGCGAGATTTTCAGGCGAAAATGCCTCCGGCTCAATTCCAAACTTGGTAATTAACGCATTGTCTTTCACCACATTCGCTTCCGCCAGCAAATCCAGCAGCGTCGTGTTGACAGGTGGATTCGGTAACAATGTCTGCATTCCAAGTACCGCGGGACGCAGTAATGCAACGGGAACCTTCACCTTTATGCGACTTGTACCCATTGCTTTCAACACCCGATTGACGATCTCCTCATACGTAAGTACTTCTGGTCCGCCCAGACCGTATTCTTTGCCGATAGTACTATTATCATCTAGTGAGCGGACGAATGCTTCTACTACGTCACCAACGTAAACAGGCTGAAATTGTGCTTTGCCATCACCAACAATCGGGAAGATGATCGGCGTCATTTTGATCAAGCGTGCTTGTACATTGGCGAATTCATCTTGCGGTCCCCAGATCACTGACGGACGAAATGCCGTCCAATCCAAACCGGAGTGAGCAACATATTCCTGCGCCTTACCCTTGCTGCGTAGGAATGGTGAGAAGTGATCAGCAGTTGCGCCGTTCTGGCACATGTTCAGAAAACGTCGGACTCCGGCTTTTTTTGCCGCCTCAACTACATTGACCGTGCCCTGATAATTTATCGCTTCGTAAGTACGCTTACCCTTCTCCATCGGAATTGCTACCAGATGGATCACCGCAGTAACGCCGTCCATCCATTCCATCAACGATTCCGGGCGCGTCACATCACCTTTGACGATTTCGATGGCAGATTCAACATCTTTTAGGCGTTTTACTGCCTTTTCCGGCGATCCAACCATCGCGCGGACTTGCTTACCCATTTTCACGAGTCGTCGCACCAGATTATTGCCGACGTATCCCGATGCACCGGTGACCAGAATCATGATTCTCTCCTTCATGCGAAATGTGCTACAAAGCACAGCAACTTGTGACAAACCTTCGACATATCCAGATTGTAAGCATGTTCATTAGTCATTGCCAAGCAGAAGGAGACTAATCCCAAAAGCCTTCATGAACAACAGACGCTTCATCTTCCAACGCAGGACCAACGAGTTGTACTTTATGACTTCCTCTGGCAAATACTTCGCCCGAGGAAAGCGCCAACTTTGACTCTTTGGTGCTTTCACCACGCTCGTTGTAGAAAGTAGCTGAACTTAGTGCGAATACCACACGTCCGATGTTGCTCCAATAGATCGCACCAGCGCACATGGGGCAAGGTTCGGTGCTAGTGTACAGCGTGCAGGTCGAGAGAAATTCGGGATCGTATTGATGCCACGCTATACGCGCCAGATTCGTCTCCGCGTGTCCAGTGATGTCGCGTTCGGTGACGACAGTATTCTCCGCCTCCAAAAGAAGATTCCCAGCGGCATCTACTAGCACTGATCCAAAGGGATGATTGCCATGATTGCGGGCTTTTTGCGCTACATCAATTGCTAAGCGAAGATATTTTTCATCGATAGGGGTTAGCATGTTGTCCTCATCTGATAACGGTGATAGTGGTAAGCAGAAGGATATCGCTGCCATTGACGGGTAAGCGATCTAGAGAATTATCCAGATCATAAAGTCCCACGATCAAGCGGTAATCGCCATCTGGCAATGTTTGCGGTATCAACAGTCCCTGCGGATCGTCAACTGGTACATTAGGAGTCCATGTGGTAGTGAGAGCCATATTATTGCCGGGTTCGCCATCTCGCTGCTGTACAATGATGCCATTCGCGTCTAGTAAGTGCAGAAATACTTTGTAACGTTTATCCAGCTTTTGATCTGTTTGCCAATGTAGATTTAGCGCCAGCACATCGCCGGGATGTAGCGTTGTCGGACTGCTATCAATGCTAAGTAAGCTGATTGCATTCCCAAACTTCGTTGGCTGGAAAGGCAGTGGAGAGAGGGTAGACGGCGGCACGGCATAAATCACGAAGCGTACATCGGCGTACCACGCCGAACTGACCTCAACGGCGTGTTCAGTCAGCGTTTTCTCTACCACACGGTTCGGATCACGTTCCATTTCTCCCCAATATAAGACGTAGATTCGCGAATGGGTGTTGATCACTTGTTCAAGCTGCGTTTTAGTCGTGGCATCATCACCACCTAAGCCCGTAGGCAACGGGTAGATTGGGACTTCACCTTGATAATAGTGTCGAAATACTTCCTCCTGATTTGGTGCATCAAGGATTACCGCGTCACCATCGCGTGATGCGGTATCAACAATCCGTGCCATCTGGCGATAATCCGCGCGGAAAAAGTGTGGATTGCTGTACAAAGCATTTACTGTTTTCAACTGCACCATACCGCCGTACCATAGCGCAATGAGAGCAACGAAGCGAGGCCACGACTCGGAGAACAAGAATAAATTAGGAGATCCAATCGACCATAACCACCACAACCCCCGTCCAACCAACAGCGCAACAGCGATCTGCGCGGGCAACAGAAATTTGAGATTCGCTTCACGGAATAAGCCAAGGGCGAAGAAAGGCGCGATAGCGATGATTAACCACAGGAGCGGCAGCAATCGTCGCCATCGAGAGGATAGACTTTGATCTGGCAACCAATCGGGCAGCAATCCCGCTAGGGCAAGGATGATGGCCACGATGTAAATCCATGCGCTAATGTTGACTGCCGTATTGCCAAAAGTTAGCCATTGCAGGATCGTCAGTAAGCCATCCCCAACCGCAACAGGTTGACCCGTGCGGGGCCAGCCAACAACTTGTGTCCATGCTGTGCTGAGTTGTGGAAGAAATAGCAAGAGTGTGAGAGCGTTGAGGGCGTTGAATAGCCGCAGTCGTTTGAAATCGCGGCGTAGCAAAAACAGGATACCTTGCACGATCATGACAAACGGAAAAACATACTGTGTATACAACCCTGCTGCATTGATCAACGCCAGCACGCAGGCTCGCAACCACGTTGGATGCTTCAACCACAGTATGAACGCCAACATTGAGGCAGCGGCAACAAGTTGTAGCTGTGCATACATACGTGCTTCTTGAGCATAGTAAATGCTAAAGGTGTTCACTGCCGTCAGCAATGCGGACATCACGCCAACACCGGGAGCAAATAAGTGCTTGCCCAGCGCGTAGACGCAGGCAACAGCAAGGATGCTCATCAGCGCAGAAAGTGAGCGCAGCGCCAATTCCGAATCGCCAGTGAGTGCGTACCATCCTTTCAGCGCCAGATAATAGCCGGGAGGGTGAATATCGCGGTTAGTAGCCGCGATCAGATCGGGGGCGCTACGTTCAGCTAGGCGTAAACTGTTGCCTTCATCGTTCCACAACGATTGCACTTCGAGATTGTGAAGCCGTAAGTAAGCTGCCAGCAGCAAAATCAGCAATGGTGCAATACGAAATAGTGCCTGTCGCGTTGATTCACGCCACAGTGGAGCAAAGATGCCCATCAAGTAGTTCATGGTCGAGCGCCAGAACCATAAGTGCGCGCAGCATAGGCTTTGAGGGCATCATAAACGGGCAATGGTGTGAAATCTGGCTCCACCATGCGGAAATAGTAGAAGCTCTGATTCTTTTCTACATCACTTGGACGCTTGAAGTACCAATAGCTAATCACGCCGACGAAATCCCATTCACTGCGGGCGCGTTCATAAGCCTCAACCGCATTTCGCGCTGCTTGCTCCGACGTAACCCTTCCGAATCGCGTAGGATCGGCAATATCTGGCGAGTCGGGCACAGGATTCCACGCCATCTCTCCGATCCAGATCGGTTTCTCGGCGTCATCATTGGCAATCATCAGATCGCGCAGCCACAGCATGTGTGCAAAGTTAAGCTGCACGATACGCATCCGCTGATCGCTAGGACCACTGAACAAGCCATATCCCTGTGCGCCGAGAATGTCGAAGCATGAACCAGCGCCAGCGTCATACATTCGCTGAAGGTAGATCAAATCATCTAGATTGACACCACTAAGTTCAATCGTCGGCGCAAGCGCGCCACTAATCACTACCGCATCGGAATTGGCAGCTTTGATCGCTCGATAAGCACGACACAGCATATCAGTATATGCCTCT
Organism: Anaerolineae bacterium; assembly: GCA_019637555.1. Taxonomy (GTDB): domain Bacteria; phylum Chloroflexota; class Anaerolineae; order Aggregatilineales; family UBA2796; genus JAHBVK01. The sequence continues at coordinate 61,564 of JAHBVK010000015.1, read as the reverse complement.
GGATCGACGTTTTGCTGTCCCCACTCCGGGTAAATATTAGGCTCGTTCCATACTTGATAAAAACGGACTCGTCCCTTATATCTATCTGCCAACATTCCAGCGAAGTTGGCGAAGTCCTGTGGATCGGTCGGTGGCGTATATCCGGGCAAGGCATCGGCAGGTTGCGACCAAACTGGCGGACTCCCCAATCGCGCGATGATCTTGAGGTTGTATTTCTCTGCAAGCTCCACGATGCTGTCGTACTTGTCCCATGCGCTGATCGCATCCTTCACACCGTCCCCATTAAGATCGTTGCGATCGTCAGTGAAGTTGCCGCGTCCATTGATCTCGATGTCGTCCCAGCGGAACTGCTGGCGCACCCACGCGAATCCCGCATCTGCGATCATTTGCAAGGATCGTTCGCGCTTTTCCGGCTCTACTTCTAGATCGAGGAAGGTATTGATGCCAAGAGGATTATCGACAGTGATAGAGATGGGAGTGCTGCTTGTCGTCACTGGTTGACGGCGCGTGAGATTACCGAGATAACCAACGAAGGCATAAAGCTGTTTGAAAGGTTCTTCTTCTCCTGTCGTTGCGTAGAATACGCGCCACGCTAATCCCTTGAAGCGCAAATCGAGCGCCAAGCCCACGATCAGCGCAAGGATGAGGATGCCTGTAAAGATGAGGATATTGCGATTACGTCTGCTCATGGGGCGGATTATACCGCGTCGATCTGCGAACTTTGATGCGCCATACGGATCGGCTCTGGCAGGCGATACTTGGTGGTGCAGCGCATGATCAACTTGACGGCGGAGTCGAGATCGCAGCGGTGTCCAACGCTGATGAACACAGGAGCAACCTTCGAGCGTGTACGTAACGTCACGCCGATCAAGTTGCCGTGATACATCAACGGAGAATAGGCACCACGCTCTTGCGGCGGATCGATCAGTTCGCCAACGAAATAGGACTTGCCACAGCCAACAGTAGGTCTATCGAGCCACAAGCCCATGTGCGTAGCAATACCCATGCGTCGCGGATGAATGCGCCCCATGCCATCGAAGATGAACACATCAGGTTCATTTTTAAGTTGCTTGAAGGCTTCTTCTAGAACAGGTCCTTCACGGAAAGTGAGTAGACCGGGAATATACGGGAACGGAGTAGGCATTTGGTGGCGGACGATCTCAACAGGTTTGAAGTCGGGGAAGGTGACAACCACTATTGCCGCTTGGGAGATGTTATCTTTGACGCTTACATCGACACCTGCTACCAGTTTGATTGAGTCAATGTCTAGGGATTGATCTTCAATAACCTGGCTAGCAAGCGCAAGTTGCAACTTGACTGCCTGATCAGGGGTTACATTCCAGTCGTGGAGATGGGTGACGTGCATACTTACCAATCTCTCTACATCGATTTACTTTCGATTGTAGCAAAACTACACTGCACATCACCCTTCATTTAGCCGTCTACTGGCTTACTTTGATTCTCTATAGAGGGCATGACGTCCAATCGTTGGATCAAACTTGTTCAGTTCCATGCGCTGCTGATCGTTTTGTTTGTTCTTCTGCGTGTAGTAAACGTGATTGCTTTCTGTGCTGACTAGCTTGACTAGTGTACGGGCATTCTTTCTTGCCATGATCGCTTCCTGCTTTCTTGGGCGAGTAACGTCAGAAGTTGGGGCTTGCTCAACTCTATTCGCCTCACTCTGTATTAAAGACGCGATTAAGCGACGCAACCTTACGTATAAAATGTATCTTCAAGCGCGTGGCAATTCCTGATGAAAACCATTGACTCCCCTTACTGATTGGGCTATCCTGTAAATAGATTGAACCATAAATAAATCAGCGCGTTGACCGGAACGAGTAACCGTCATCAGAGGTAGCAGAGAGAGCGAACACTAGCTGCAAGTTCGCTTTGCCCTATACGGCGAAAACCCTCCGCGAGTGCCATCCGCCAACAGCGATCAGCTTGGTAGTGGATGTCGGGATGCTCCCGTTACAGAGTTGGAAAGAGCTTACCATCTGCGTAAGCTGAACAAGGGTGGAACCGCGTGGGATGTCCTAACCCCTCGCCCCTATGATCAAATGTGATCTGTGGGCAGGGGTTTTTTGTTTGCCGCGTCACAGAATCTGAATAAATCGGATGCGGAGAGGTTAGCAATGATGATCAAACGAGTGTGGGTAGAGCAGCAAAACGAAATTGGCTTCAATCCTTATGAAGACAGCGCGGATGTGCTGGTGGAATGGGAGGATGGTCAGTTATGGTCAGCGGCGTTCGTGACACTGCCATATTTGCAGCGTCAGATGGAGATGTCTGGAGAAGTGGCAGAAGGGCTAAATGCCAACATGCCTCCAGTGCGCTTTGTTGCCTTAGAAACGCCGCATGTAGTGGTAGAAAATCTGCTGCCTGACACTATCGAAGATACGATTGACAATTTGATGACGCTGGGAACTTTCGAGAGCGTCTTTACCCTGTACACGGATGATCATCCGGTACGCTAAAGCAAGATTATGTTCGCAATTCAGGAGAGGAACCCATGACCGAAACGAACACTCGTAAGGGTGTCTGACGGCTCATCAGGAGTCGAAGCGCCGTCGCACCCGTAAGCACTACATTCGACTCCCTTCCGAATTTGCGTTGTATCCGAATTTGCATTCACACTGACCCTCTCAGGAGAGGATATGTCCGAACGTTACGAAGAAAGTCAACTGTATCGTGTCCGCCACTCATCGGCGCACATCATGGCGGAAGCTGTGCTCGACTTCTTTCCCGATGCCCTGATCGCCATCGGTCCGCCGATTGAGGATGGTTTCTACTACGACTTCGGCTTGCCGCGCCAACTCACGGAAGAAGATCTGAGCAAGATCGAGGCGCGCATGAAGGAGATCGTCAAAAAGAAGGTCGATTTCGTGCGACGGGAAGTCTCCGCCGATGAAGCGCGTCGCATCTTCGCCAATCAGAAGTACAAACTGGAATTGATCGACGGGCTGGAAAAGGGCGGCGTCGATGAGTACGGTAACAAAACGGCGGAAGCGCCTGTAATCAGCACGTACAAGCAAGATGGCTTTGAGGATTTGTGTCGTGGTCCACACGTTGCCAATTCCCGCGAGATCAATCCTAACGCGATCAAGCTGTTGAGCATCGCTGGCGCGTACTGGCGTGGTGATGCCAACCGCGAGCAATTGCAGCGTATCTATGGCACGGCATTCGAGACGCCTGAGCAGCTTGAGGATTACCTGAAGCGGCAGGAAGAAGCTAAGGCACGCGATCACCGCAAGTTAGGTCCTGAACTTGGGTTGTTCACGTTCAGTCCTATCGTGGGCAAGGGCTTGCCGCTGTGGAAACCTAAAGGCGCAATCGTACGCGATACGCTGGAACGCTTCCTGCGTGAAAAGCAGATCGAAGCGGGCTATCAGCCAGTGATTACGCCGCACATCGCTAAGGTCGATCTCTACCGCACGTCGGGTCACTATCCGTACTACTCGGATAGCCAATACAAGCCTATCGATGTGGACGGTGAGGAGTTCATGCTTAAGCCAATGAACTGCCCGCATCATATCGAAATCTATCGCAGCGAGAAGCACAGCTACCGTGATCTGCCATTGCGCTTGGCGGAATTCGGTACGGTGTATCGCTACGAGCAGAGCGGTGAACTGACGGGACTGACGCGCGTACGCGGCTTCACGCAAGATGACGCGCACCTGTTCGTACGTCCTGATCAGTTGGAAGAGGAATTCATCGGCGTAGTCAAGATCATTCACATGATCTTCAACATCATCGGGTTTACGTCGTATCGTGCCCGCGTTGGTACGCGCGATCCTAAGTCGGATAAGTATGTGGGCGATCCGCAATTGTGGGATCAGGCGACGGCGGCGATCTGCGCGGCGGCAGACAAGATGAAGCTGGAATACTTCGTAGCTGAAGGCGAAGCTGCATTCTACGGTCCCAAGCTGGATTTCATCGTCAAGGATGTGATCGGACGCGAATGGCAGCTCGGCACGGTGCAGGTAGATTACAACCTACCTGAGCGTTTCCAACTGGAATACGTAGGTGAGGATAACGCTGTCCACCGCCCGATCATGATCCATCGTGCACCATTCGGCAGCATGGAGCGATTCACGGGTATCTTGATTGAGCACTTCGCAGGCGCGTTCCCAGCGTGGTTAGCTCCGGTGCAGATCAAACTGATCCCTGTCGCGGATCGGCACGTTGACTATTTACGTGGAGTCGAGCAGCAGTTGAAAGCGGCGGGATTGCGCGTTGAGTTGGATGACTCCAATGGTCGCATGAACGCCAAAATCCGCGACGCGCAGACCATGAAAATCCCTTATATGCTGGTCGCTGGAGACCGTGATGCTGCGGCGAACGCAGTATCGGTTCGGTTGCGAACGGGCGAAGACCTCGGCGCGATCCCTGTCGAGGAGTTCATCGCTAAGGTGAAGCAGGTCGTCAGCGATAAGGCGCTAGGATTGGCACTTGCTTAGCCTCACCCCTGTCCCTCTCTCCTAATCCGTACTCGGATTGGAGAGGGGGAATCAGTAGAAACGTATCGGTATATAGGGAAAGGCGAATCTTCCGACTCGCCTCTTAGTTGGGGTGAGAAGAAATATTTTTGCCATTTTTTTATGGCGAAAATGGCAAATAAATGGCAAATGGTAGACAAAATTTGGAATTTGGTTAGAAAGGGACAAATAGTTGAGTTTAAGGCATGATGGTCGGATGAAACGCCGTCATGCTTTCGCCTCAACTGATCTTCCGCTTCGTCCTACAACTAAGCCATTTAGGGACGCGCTGAAGCTGTTAACAAGAAAAGAAAAGAGGCGGTAGATACGCCTGCCGCCTCTTAAAACTCGTCTCCGCCAACTTCGATGTACTGTCTCCAAGCCTCAGGACCGCTGCCAATAGCGATCACCAGATAGCTTGTGCGAGGAGTCTTTGGCTCCCACGCCATTTTCATGCCAGCTTCGGCAGGCATCCGATCACCTTTGCGATGATTGCAACCGTAGCAGGCACAAGCCGTATTCGTCCACGTATCCTTGCCTCCGCGAGAGCGAGGCACAACGTGATCGACGGTGAAATCCGACTTGGACATCAGCTTGCTACGCTGAACATCGCTGGGACGCACACCGCAGTAAATGCAGGTGTAGTTATCCCGCGCCAGCACACCTTTGCGACTCCAATGCGCCCGTCTACGCGGCACATTGATATAGCGCCGCAGGGCGATCACGGAAGGAACCGGGAAAGTAGTAGAGACAGTTTTGAGAACCTTGCTAGTGTTTTCGATTACGATGGCTTTGCCTGAAAGGATCAGGTTAATTGCCCGCGCAACGGAAACTACCGCCAGCGGCTCCCAACTGCTGCCGTTGAGAAGAAGGACACGCCCTTGCAAACGTCAACCCTCCTACGCGGAGGTCGGCGTCTACGCCGGATTTGCGATGTGTGTTATGTCATGTGCGACAATCAAACACCCAACACCCCACCCGGCGGTAACAGTTCCGACCAGCGCCGTAACTGGACTCTCTATCTTATGTTTCCGGGCATCGCTGCTCATTATAAGGTCAAGAATGCGAAAACGCCATAGTGGACTGCTATGAAAATTGTTAAAGCACTGTTTAAGCGAGATTACGAAAAAGAAAACCCACAGTTCCGAGAACTGTGGGTCAAAACAGATGTGGATGAAGCGCCAATGCCAGTAGGCAGCTTAATTTTTAGGCGTCGGCATTTTATCGGGATTATTACGGTCAAAACCACCGACACCGGGATTTGCTGCGATCAACTCAAAGAACTTGAGCGTTAGTTCCGTTAGCCCTCCCGGTTGCAACGCCTGAATATTTCCGTCGGCATCCACAACGATCGTCACAGGGATGAAATTTAAGCCTACCTGATTACCGAACTTGGAACGGGAATCCGTCAGAACGGTGATGTCGCCAGCATAGGTGAGCAAGAATAAACGAGCATCAGACTTGCTCAATTCACCTGTATTGACGAAATACACGGGAACGCCGAGATCTCCCGATTCGATAGCCTCTGACAACATAGGAAACTCTAGGCGGCATGGCACACACCACGATGCCCAGAAATTGATCATGTAAGGTGGCTTTAAGGTTTTGTCAGTGAACTTTTTGGTGCCGTCAAACTCAGTAAAACTAAAAGCCGGCAGCTTCCTTCCGGGCTTCAATCCTTGGGGACGCTGTGCGTTTTCGGGAGCGCCCAGATCGCCGAGTACCCAATAGGTATAGCCTTCATACTCCAGATTTTGCTCATGGACTTGCCTAGCAAGTTTGTAAATCTCCGTCGCCTTATCCTGTGCCTGTGCGGTAGTGGGATAACTACTGATCGAGCTAATTGCGACCAGCAGGACAACAAGAATTTTGACTAAGTTAAGGGATAAATGTGCCATCTTGAGCCAGCCTCCAACGGCGTTTTCGCAAGTGTAACACGAAGTTGACGGTTCAAAATCTGCTACTTTCCGCTACAATCACGGCGTTTAGTTCACGCTGCCAAAGTATTTGCGCCAAGCACACCATGATTGACTGGTTACTGGTTATCAGCTTATTCTTGCACCTTCTGGCAACTGCCATCTGGCTCGGCGGGTTGATCTTGGCGTCTATCTTGATTATGCCCGAAGCGCGGAAGCGCATGGCTGCCATAACTGGCTTAGTAGAATTTCTGGATCGACTGCGTGCGCGTTTCGATCCATTAGCAAACCTGAGTCTGGTTACACTGGTAGTGACTGGCTTGTACCAAATGACACGCGATCCCAATTACGAAGGCTTTCTTGCCGTGAATAACGATTGGAGTCGCGCCATACTGCTCAAACATATTGCTGTGATCGGTATGGTATTGGTCGGCGGCATCATGCAATTCGGTATCGTCCCGGCGATCGAGCGCGCCAAGTTGTATGCCAGCCAAGGCAAGACCTTGCCTAACTATGATGTGCAATCACTGCGTCGTCGAGAGCGCCGTTTTATTGTGTTGAACACAGTACTCGGTGTAGTGGTATTGCTCTGCACCGCTGTCGCTACTGCGCTATGAATTTAAGTTTGAAAGTCCCGAGGATAGTCGTTTGCATCGTTTCACTTCATCACTTCTGCTGATCATTCTCCTTCTACTACTTGCGGCAGCTTTACGCATCATCGGACTTACATGGCTACCAGCGGGTTTTAGTACAGAAGAAATCACTGATCTGCGTATCGCTCTAGCTGTTCGAGACGGGAACATAGCGTCGTTCTATGAAGTGGGTACAGCAGCAGAAGGGCATGAAGGCTTATACCCGTTAATGCAGGGGCTGGTCAGCGGTGTGCTTGGAGACGGAACGCTGAACCTGCGAATGATGTCTGTGTGGGGTGGTTTGATCGGCATCGCGCTGGTATACACGCTAGGACGACGCCTGTTCGGATCGCTAGCAGGGTTAGTTGCTGCAGCAGTGATCGCTGTCAGTCTCTATCCATTATTACTGGCACGTTCCGCCATTCGAGAAACATTGCTATTTCCACTGGCAGCGGGAGCGCTGCTAGCATTTGTCAATGCGGTGCATTTGCGGCAAGTTATCGAACCTGAATCACCACAAACGCGCTCTTATATGGCGCTGGGCGTCTTAACAGCCGCAATGGCATACACGCATTGGACGGGTTTGTTCTTTATCCCATTTATCGTTGTCTACTTCCTGTTTCTGCGGTTTACCCGCCAACCTGTCTCACGCCGCTTGTTTACTGCTGCATGGTTCGCGTTGGTGATCACAATCATTCTAGCGATCCCTTATCTGACCTTCACTCTGCGCTCGCCACGTCTCAGCGGACTCTACACTATCTGGATCAATCATCCAGAAAGCATTGGCGGATTTGTAAACAGTGTGGTGAATACAATATTGGCAGTATTGGTGCGCGGCGATCTGGCGATCCAGCATAATTTCCCCGGTGATCCACTGATCGGTATTTTGGCGGCAGCGCTGCTGATCATGGGGTTTATCGTGGCGATAGATCGGCGTCGTGCAGCGAATATGGCGTTCTGTCTATTGGCTTTGCTCTTTGGCTTGATGCCCGCCATGTGGAGCAGAACCCCGCCGGATTTCACCAATATGATCCTAGCGCTACCAGCATTAGCATTGTTGGTAGGGTTGGGTGCACAATGGCTGGTTGAGAATGTACTGCACTATCGCTATCCAATGCGAAATGTGAGCGTCGCCTTGTTATTTGTGGTTATTACAGCGGCAAGTGCTTATCTTGGCATTCGGACGCTATTTGGTAGTTGGCAGACGCACCCACAAATAGGACAGGAATATAATGCCTCCCTTGGATATTTGGCAGCGTGGTTGGATCGTAACAATGATGAATTGACCACCTCTGTATGTACATTCAATCTGGAAAATGACAGCCTATCCGATCCTCAACTGCTGCGGTTGATGATGCATCGAACGACCAACCGGCTACGCTTCAGTAATTGCCTGACAGGATTAGTCATCACTAAGGGTGGGGCAACGCAGCGAGTTGCCTTTTTGCAGCCAGATGCAGCGGCAGTAATGTCGCCTGTGCTGAAGGATTGGGTACAAAACTCAGTTGATGTGCCAGTGCAGGGCTTGCCACCCACGTCTGTGCTACAAATTAATGTCGAGCAGCAATTGGCGGATACACTAGGGCGACTGGCTGAGGGGCGCGTAAACTGGTCTCCAGATTCGTCAGGCACTTCCGAGATCGCTCACCTACCCCTGCGGATGGGCTATAACCTGACGTTTCAGGGCTATATGATCGTGCCGGGACAGCAGTTTAAGCCCGGAGACGTAATTACGCTGATTACCTACTGGCGTGTAGATGGAATACAGGAACCCGATTTGCAGATTTTCGCCCACCTGGCGCGCGATCCGCAGCAGTTCCCGATTCAGCAGAATGATATTTTGAGCGTTGACGCTACTACTCTGTGGAATCGAGACATATTTATCCAGATAATTCCTTTCGCACCACTGCCCCCCGATTTCACAGAGGGTAGCTACTTCGTTTCTGTGGGCGCATATCGGCGAGATACCAATGAACGGTTCCCCGTTTACGATGATAGTGTGCCACGCGGCAACCGCATCTTTCTTGATCCGATTACTGTGACCAGATGAGTGACTATGTTTGAAGTATTGTTTCTCGGTACGGCGGCTTCTGCGCCGTCTGTACATCGTGGGTTAGCCGCACACGTTATCATGGTCAAGGATTACCGCTTCCTGCTTGACTGTGGCGAGGGAACGCAGCGGCAGATTCTGCGGAGTGGAATTGGATTCCGGCGGCTGAATCGCGTGCTGATCACGCACGGACACCTCGATCACATCTATGGACTCGGCGGGTTACTCTCCACCTTAGTGCGCTGGGAAAACATGGACGCACTGGAGATTTACGGCGGACGTTGGGCGCTTGAGCGTATTCACGACCTGATCTTCAACATCGTACTGCGTGATGAGCATGTTCAACATCCTATTGATCTCTACGAACTTAAAACGGGCGTGTTTTTCGAGGACAAGGATTTCACCATCAGCGCGTTTCCGGTAACGCATCGTGGTCCGGGCTGCTTCGGGTTCATCTTTCAAGAAAACCCGAAGCGTCCGTTTCTGAATGAGAAAGCTACGGCACTTGGTATCCCGATGGGACCGGAGCGTGCAAAACTGGTGCGCGGAGAATCGATCACGCTGGCGGATGGTCGATTGATCCGACCAGATGATGTATTGGGTCCCGATCTGCCGGGTACACGCTATGTCCATATAGGCGATGTCGGGCGAACCGATAATATTGTGCAGTATGTGCGTGATGCCCATGCACTGGTGATCGAGTCGACTTATCTGGCTTCAGAAACCGAAATGGCACGACAGTTCGGACATATGACAGCCGCGCAAGCGGCACAACTGGCAGTGGAAGCCAATGTGAAAACTCTGATACTCACCCATATCTCGCATCGCAGTCGCGAACGAGATGTGATTGCCGAAGCGAGGGCAATCTTCCCCAATACTTATGTTGCCCGGGACTTTGATCGCTTCGTGATCAGTAAAGATAAGCCTGTAGAACGAATTTCTCCGAGTCGTGGACATATTCCGACTGCTGAGAACGACTTAGCGCTTGAAGGGGTAGACGACGAGGAAACGTAGCGTGGACGTAGATGCCGTGACAGAGAGCTGGACGGTATTGTTGACTGTTAGGAGACAAGGTAACTCAAGTTATGCGCGTACCGTATTGCCATATATGTGATAGTAACGCCGAGGAAAAGACTCGTTACGGAGAATCGGGATTGGATGAGGGTGATTATTGCCCCGTGTGTCAGCGTCCCTATTGTAAGTATCATGGAGCAATCGTACGCTGGCGCTGGAAAGACTCGCGGCAGTTGGATAGCGGTAGAGTTTGCCGTACATGCAAGAACGCCTATCTGCACCGCAGTTGGGACCCTGCACGCCGTGAGTGGATTAGCTAAACGGCACGACGCATTAGAGCAGCAATTCCTATGACTTTGCGGCGACTAACTACCAGACTGGCATTGATCTGCTTTGGCGTCGGCATTGCCATTCTTGTCGCCGAGATTGCTATTCGTGCGCTGTATCCTGCACTGCCACAAAACCTGCAGATCGCGCTGCGCGATGTTCACGTTACACCGTTCAGCGATGCCCGATTAGCCCCTCCTCCTCTATGGCAACCTGATGAACGCTATCAATACATCGTTCGACCCGGTGCGGAAAATCTCACTCAAGCGGGCAGTCCGACGGTTCTATTTCCTGTTAGTTCATACTCGTGGTGGGGCGGACGGGTCGGCTTTCGATCTCCGCAACCCGAAGACGGGCGTGTACCTGCGGTCGTGGTAGGCGACTCGCACACCTTTTGTTTTACCTCGATAGATAACTGTTGGGTCACTTTACTCTCTGCTGAAACTGGTATCTCGTTCGCCGATCTTGGTCAGCCAGTTACCGGATCGATCAGCCATGCGCGTATTTTCTATGATTTCGTGGCAAAGCCGGAATTAGGTTTGCAGCAGCCTAAGATCGTGTTGTGGCAGTTCTTTGGCAACGATTTCAATGATGATTATGGCTTGGCGCGCTCTGAAGGGAGGGCGAAAACGCCGCCAAACACTGAGGTCACATCTATGCCGGAACGCAGTGCCTTACAACTGTGGTTACTGCAAAACTCTGGTCTCTTTGCGTTGATCGATGCACTCACCCGCCGCGATGCAGGTGTAGAACTATTTACCGATCCTTACCGCGTTATCGATCAAGGCGTGGATATCTACTTCGGGCAGCGCTACATCCGCGACTCGTTCGATATGACACAGGCTCGCAATCAGGAAGGTGAAGAGCTTTCGCAGCAGGCAATTTTGGAAACACGCGATGTGGTGCAGAAGAATGGAGGCGCCTTCGTGATGATTGTGATGCCTGCGAAAGAAGAAGTGTACGAACGACTAACACAGCCGAAAATAGGTGCAGAAGAATTGGCGAAAATCGCAGAACCTCGGCGGCGGATACTTGACTTTTGCAAAGCACAGCAGATTGATTGTCTTGATCTACTGCCTGTATTGCAAGCGCAAGCTAATCAAAATATGCAAGTATTTTTTTCAACGGATACCCATCTAAACGAGATTGGCAACCGCGTTGTAGCGTCAGCGGTCAGCCAGTTTTTGCGCGACCACGGATTAGTCTCGTGAACAGATGGCGAGGTGCACTGCTTACTATGTTAGTTACGTTGGCGGTGAGTTCCTCAGCATTCTCCATTTCGAAAGCAGACTCACAACCAAAGTGTTTGCAGCGCGTTGAATGGGTCTATTTCCCGCCTGAAACCTGCCTTGAGACTGTTGTACAAGTACCTTCTACACCGGGAATTATCTCGATTGCGGGTTTAGCCTTCACTCCAGACGGCAGCCTATACTTTACTCGTCCAGCAGAGAATGCGGTATGGTCGGTTAGCCCACGCGCAGACGGTTACTTCTCTGAGCCAGAACCGTTCGCTGTTAGTCTGCCTGAACAGCCATTCGGATTAGCATACGACGCAGAGACGGAGTCGTGGTTTGTCTCAGCAGACACGATGATCTACCGATTACGCGACACCGATCAGGATGGCACTGCCGATGAACTAACCGTTCTGGTGCGTGATCTGCCCGGTGGCGCTGGCGGTTGGCTTGGCGATGTGCGAATCGGTAAGGATCGGAGGCTTTACGTAGCAAAAGCAGCAACATGCGCTGATTGTGTCGATACTGATCAACGTCGCTCTGCACTGCTCAGTTTTGCGATGGATGGCAGCAATATGCGGATCATTGCTACAGGGTTGACCGATGCATTCAGCTTTGACTGGACACCTGATGGCGCACTTTATATTGTGGATAATGTTTCTCAAACGCAGCCCGCAGAACTAAATGTAGTTCCTGCGAATGAAACAAACCTAAATTTTCGTGAGGTGGCTCCTGTGGTTACTTTTGATGCAGGAAGTCATCCTACCGGACTCGCATATTATGACGATCCGCGCTTCGCTGACTACCAGCGCGGATTATTCGTTGTATTCGCGGGATCGTGGAATAACGTCGCTGTTACAGGACACGAGATGGTATTTGTTCAGCTTGATGACAACTACAAGGTTATGGATGTTAAGCGCCTAATCCCCAACTCACAACGCTCTACTTCAGACGCCTCACTGATCAAAACCTCACTGCATCCTTATCGCCCCTACGACTTGGCTATAGGCGTTGATGGTTGGCTATACATGGCGATTGCCGAGGGGCGCATCTATCGCTTTCGCCACGTGTAAGGTTTCGATTCTCCAACCTTACAAACTTGTCGCGAACCTTTACGGATTTTGTAAGGTCTGCATATTTCCGCCTCGCAGATTTGATAAACGTAAATTTTCCTTGCTTTAGCCCCCTGTTAGGTACGTCTAATACGCTATAGCCAGTCACACATTTCACATTGTCGCAATTCTGGTCTTATGGGTCGAGGGATAGAGATGAAAACGCGGAACAAAGCACTTAAGGCATTAGGACTGGGAATAGTTTCCGCCATTGGCATAGGCACACTTTTGACTGCTTTGGTTGTCGCCAGCCCTAAGACTGCCCAAATGCAAGGTCTGCGACTGCTGCCGCAGTCACTGCCGCGCCGCAAGAGCAAACTTGCTGAGAAGTACAGCTATCGTGCCTATCTGATCGCCAAGCGCTGGTTCGATATTTTGGTCAGCGCCACTGCGATCCTGTTCCTTGCCCCGCTGATGCTGGCGATCATGGTTGCCGTGAAGTTGGACAGCGAAGGTCCAGCGGTCTATTCGCAAGAGCGCATCGGTTCGCGTATTCGCGGCAAGGGTGGCAAGCGCAGTTGGGAAGCCAAGGCGTTCACCATCTACAAGTTCCGCACCATGAAGAAGGGCAACTCCAGCAGCCAGCACAAGGCATTCGTGCAGGCGCTGATCAAGGGCGACACCGCCACACTGGAAGCGATCAACGGCAAGGTCAGCAGCGAAGACAAGTACAAGATCAAGAACGACAGCCGCGTGACCCGTATCGGCAAGATCCTGCGCAAGACCTCGTTGGACGAACTGCCGCAGTTGTTCAACGTGCTGAAGGGCGACATGAGCCTCGTTGGTCCCCGTCCGGCGCTGGCATATGAAGTCGATGTATACGCTCCACATCACCTGCGTCGTTTGGAAGCCAAGCCCGGTTTCACCGGCTGGTGGCAGGTCAAGGCACGCAGCAGCGTCGATTTCGAGACGATGGTACAACTCGACACGTGGTACGCCGAGAACGCCAACCTGTGGCTCGACCTGAAAATCCTAGTCATGACGCCGCTCTCCGTGATCAAGGGCAAGGGCGCTGCCTAATCTTAACTAAGCACTTATCCCGATTGTCTATCTCCTCCCGAAAACGCAGCGCGCTGATCCGCAATATGGATCGGCGCGTTGTGTTTTGTGGATCGATGTTGTAGACTAACCTTAGTCCCTCACTGCTCCCGTAGCTCAGGGGATAGAGCGCAGGTCTTCGGAACCTGGCGTCGGGGGTTCGAATCCCTCCGGGAGCAACTCAGTACCCCAAGTTCCCTCTCTCCTTGAAAGGGTGGATTTTCGCTCTTGTCAAGCGTAAGGGTAAGCTGCATCAATAGTTCAGCCCACGGCTTCAGCTTGAAATCCACGATCTTCTGTGTATCCAAATCGAATACGAGTCGCTCTATCAGATCTTCTGCCATCGAGCGCCTCGTTTCGCCATCTGCCTCTTTCCAGTTCTGAACCAGGCTGGTCAACAGATCGACAGTAAGCTTCAACGCCGCTTCCGCATCGACTTGCTCAACGACCTGCGACTGAAGACGTTCAATTTCGTGTTCAGCAGTGTCCAATGTCTCTCGCCAGTCAGACTCCGTGATGCGCGCTCTCATGAAGAGTTGGTCGGCATTCTGAATGCGCTGCCGCCAGTGCCCGATTTCACTGAGAATGGCGGCGGCCTTTTCCTCCCGTTTGTTGTCCTTGTTGACGTATTCCAGAGCACTAGCCAAGAGCGGCAGAGACTCTTCCCTGACGGTGAGATGCTCAAGGATGAGTAGAAAATCGCGTTCCAGGATATCAGCTCTGACCGATTTATTGACTACTGGACAGGTACGCTGCGTATCGTGGCGATAACGACGCGCTTCTTTTTTGCGTCCCTTTTTACCCGTCAGGTAACTGCGTAATCGATTGTCTCCCTTCTGCTGAGCAGCCCGTTCGCAGTGTGCGCAATACACTAGCCTCGTCAATGGGTGGACGACGATATCAGGAGTATTACCGACGTAGGGTAAGTTTGGCCTTTCTCGTGTGCGCATCTCGCGGATGCGACCCACCTGATAGCAGAGTTCAACATCAAAAACGGCCTTATCGGGGTCGAGAATGGTATTGTCTGCGGTGATTTCCCACGGTTTGCGGTTTTTGGCGTTACCGGAAATTACTGCACCGCCATATTCAACCCAGTTGGCGGTAATACGCCGAACATCGTCGTAAACGAACGGCACGATCTGCCCTTTGACATCAAGAAAGCGATAGCCTTCCGCATTCAACAATTCCGCCACCCGCCGACGCCCACCATTGTTGGTGCAGTAGATTTCCAGGCAGCACCTCGCCGCGTCAGCGAAACCCCGCCAGATTGCCCCTTCTTCTGGAATGACATCGTGCTTTCCCTGATTGTAGGTTCCATCCGATAGCAGCCAAACGCCGTCGTCGGACAGGATCAACCGTCCATCTGGATTACGCTTCGTTCCGAAAGGCACAGGGCCAACAATGATTCCTTTGGCACGGCGATAACGCACACTATCTTTTTGCTTTTGCGAGGTGTCTGCCGCGTAGTATTCGTCCATCAAAGCAATGATCATGGCACTGATCTTGCCGGCGACACCCGTAAAATCGAGATTTCTGCCAGGTTCCGCCAGAATTAATCCCACCTTGTGCTGTTCCAGGAAATCAAGTAGGCTGCCTACCCGCCAACCCTTACGGTGCAGCCGCGATAAGTCATTCGCCACGACAGCAACTACATCGGGATCATTGAGGCGTTCCTTCAGCTCCAGCCAACCAGGGCGGTTGGTTTCTTTGGTGCCAGACTTGTGACCTTCTGCGTCCTCATACCACTCTACCTTCCAGCCACGACGTTCACATTCGGCGATGATGTTGGCGCGCTGTCGTTCTGGACTGTTGCGGTCGCTCTTATCACGGGTAAGTGACAGTCGAACATAGCATAATGCTGTAGTACGGGGGACTGGCTCAACGTCAGGTGTGATCTTACGCGGCATAACAGACTCCTTGAGGATGGTAGCACCAACGCCGCCGGCAGGTTAGAGTCTGTCGTTGGTCGGTGCGCTAGACTGCTTAGTGCTTCGACAAGAGCGCCGAGGTGGTGACAACACTTCGGCGTTCGCTTTTGTACAAAGTAACGCCGAAGGTGCATTATGTCAAGAATTTACTCCTTCAGAATCGCCTCCTCTGGCAGCTTTTTCGCATAAATGCGGGCAACGGTACGGATGTATCCTACCAGACCATGGATCACTTCGGTTTCTGAATAGTGGAGCTGTGCGCACAGATGACGCGTATGGTCGTCAACCAGTGTCTCGGGAGAGAGAAATGGCTGTCCTGCTGGCAGCTTTCGCGTGCGTTTACTCATACTCATAAGTGCCTTCCATTGCCTGAAGCTGGCGATCTCGTGGCAGCAGCACTAAACCGGTTCAAACCAATTTCCCTAGTTGGTTGCGGTACGCTGCCACCAAAACCTGGTTTCGCATCCCCGTTCTGTAAAGTTCAGAACATCGGTGCTGGCGTTGATCTTCCAAATCTCAAGGCAATACGCAAAAACGATCCGGCCAGAAATGGTTGATTTTTGGTACTAACTGGTCACGGCGGATGCTCGGCGTCAAAACATTGCACAATCCTGTGGTAGCGCAATTCACGACTTGACTCTGCAGCACAGTGAGAATTCGCCTAAGACTTGGGAAGAGGGAGTGCAGATCTGGTAGGTGATTCGCGTTCGGGATGCAGACAGCAATTCACTCCCAGGTGTTCATCGATTTAGCCAGACGGACACACTGCCCATACTGCATCCAACTCTCTTGGCAATGGCAGAGATGCTCATGCCTTCGGCCCGCAGCGACTTCATTTCGGCAACTCGCGCAGATGTGATAGGGTTGCGCTGGCTGTTGGACAAGCGTTGGTAACCGGTAGCACGCTTGAAGTGACACTTAACGAAGTTCTCCGAACGATCTAGTTGCGCGGCAATGGCAGATATGCTCAAGCCCTGTCCAGCTAACCGTCGAATCTCGTCAAGTTCACTGCCCGTCATCACTGAACCTTTGCCTTTGCCTTGACGGCGTTGTTCACCAGAAACTTGTGTGCAGGCTTGACAGAATGCTGACCATGCCCGCTGGGCAGTACCTCGGTTCACACCCGTCCGACGACCAGCTTCCTTGACCAAATAACCCTCTGCCATGAAGGGCAGCATTCGTCTCACCGCCTCGGCGTGGCTCTTAGTGAGGCATCCCAACGCCTGCTCGACCAATCGCAGCAGATCCAGTCGTCGATCTGCCTGATCGCTTTCGGGACGGAGGCAGCGAATTTGCTGTCGAAAATGAAGATGTTCCAGCTTCTCCAATCCGTCGCGCTCATCGTGCTCCGACTCCAGACTGGTCGCAGGAAACTCGAAGCGGCGAAGTCCATTGGAGGTGCGTTTGCCTCGCTGCCGGATCAGGGCACAGATGCTATTCTGTGCTTGTCTCGCGCCGTACTTCAGCCAAAAGTGATCGTCGAGATCCATGATCCAGGGATGCTGCTGATACTCCTGCCATAAGCCGATGAGAGCGAGTTGGACTGCCTCATCCAGGTCGGCAATGTCAGTGGACCGGAAGAAGTGACACCCGTTGATATAGCGTTCCAGTCGTCTCCCTAAGATGCAGACCCGAGCTTCGAATTTTTCTGTTTCGGGAACTGTCGTTGGTTCGAAGATGCTGCTGACATGAGCGTTGGTTTCAGGGTATACTGTAGTCATGGCGGAGCTCATCCTTTCGCCATCAATGCAAGCCGCCCGGCAGTTCGTAGCTACCAGGCGGCTTTTCCTTTACGTATAGAACTAAGAAACTTGTGGAATTTGTTGTGGAGTCTTCTCCGCCCGTGCATCGTGGCTGCCACCCGGAGCTGAGATAGCACTGCTCCTGCTAACTCAGAGGCCCTTCCAACCCGGCGTCCATTGTGCGTGTACGCCCTTCGCCCCGCGATTGCCGTGATGCCGTCCCTGGAAATGTGTGGAATGCACACTGGCGGTGATGTAGCCGCCGATCTCCTCTACCCCGTTAGGCTGCCACCAGCGCGATGCGATGGGCAATTAGAGCCTCGTCTGGCAACCGTAAGTAGATTTGTTCGGCGACAGCTTTTCCTGTCTGACGTGTCTTTCGTTCACCGCAACCCGTCGGGCGGGATTTACTCGTTAGAGCGACCTGCGCGCCGTTGAGCGAAGCGGCACTAGCCAGGAGGCACGCAGAGTCGTAGCCCGCCTGCGGGCTATAAATCACGCCGGGTTGCGGTATTGTAGTAAACGTCAGACAGGAAAGCGGTCTGACGACAGTACCTCGGACTTACAGAGGTAAACGACTATGGGGAAAGATTTTGGGATTTCTGGTTCAAATCGAGATTTATAAGGACGAGCTTCTTATTGCAGGATCCTGCAACAAGAGCGACTTAGACTGACCTTCAGAGCGTATTTGAAAAATCCTGAGAGGTTAGAAGGTTAAGCGCTAACCAAACAACTAACCCATCAGGAGAAGGCAAGTGTGGCATAAAAAGCGACGGTATGCCAGCGACATGAGTAACGAAGCATGGCAAGTGTTAGCCCCGATGTTGCTCGTGCCTCTCAACAGCACTAGTAAACGAGGACGTCCGATGCAACTGTCCTTGCGGGAGGTATTGAACGCTATCTTCTATGTGGTGCGCACAGGCTGCTAATGGCGCAACTTGCCAGTGGACTTTCCCAACTACAACAGTGTCTACTATCACTATCGCAAAGATCAACAAAAGATGGTAAATGTGCTAGAAGTGACGTAACCGCCATATTTGCGAACTTCCAAAGCAGCAGGTGATCACAATTGATTTGCTAGAAGTGACGGCTTCGGAAGCATATATTAATTCGATATGCAGAAAGCAGCGAAGGAGATTGTCATATATCGATGGCTAAGAAGGGTAGCAGGACATTCGGCTACCCTTCTTAGAAGTTCTAAATTGCCATTATAGCTTGTGCTATGGCGAACACGGTTACAACCGACGATTCTTCAGCCGCAGTGAATTGGTGACGACGCTTACACTACTGAATGCCATCGCAAACGCTGCCAACATCGGATTCAACTGTCGCAGCATATCCGGTGCCCATGTTGCGGTAGCCAGCACACCAGCAGCGATCGGAATCAGCGCCACGTTGTAACCGAACGCCCAACCAAGATTCTGGCGGATCACATTCATGGTTGCCCGCGACAGCCGGATCGCTCGTGCCACACCGCGCAGATCGCCACTCATCAGCGTCACATCCGACGATTCCATGGCCACGTCTGTGCCAGTGCCAATCGCCATGCCAATGTCCGCCTGAGCCAGCGCTGGAGAGTCGTTGATGCCGTCGCCGACCATTGCCACGACCAGCCCTTCACTCTGCAACTGTTTGACGGCAGCAGCCTTATCTGCTGGCAGAACATCCGCCATTACGCGGTCAATGCCGACTTCTTTGGCGATAGCGTGCGCAGTAGCTTCGTTGTCGCCCGTGATCATGATCACCTGCAAGCCTAGGTCGTGCATCTGCCCAATCGCTTCGGCGGAGGTATCCTTCACGGTATCCGCAATGCCGATCACGCCAACCGCCTGTCCGTTGATAGCTGCCCACAACGGCGTCTTTGCCTCAGATTGCAGACGCAGCGCCTCCGACTCCAGCCCGTTCAGATGCACCTTCTCATCAAGCATCAGCTTGCGGTTGCCGACCAGCATATTCTTGCTCTCGACCTGAGCGCGGATGCCATGTCCGACAATCGCCTCGAAGCCAGTGGGATCGACTAGCGCCAATTTCTGCTCTCGCGCTTGCCGAACAACCGCATCACCTAGTGGATGCTCACTGCCGCGCTCCGCCGACCCGACTAGCCGCAGTAACGCTTGCGCATCGCCATTCCACGTTTTGCTGGTGATCACATCGGTGACTGCCGGTTCGCCACGTGTCACCGTGCCAGTTTTATCCAACACGACGGCTTTGATCTTCAGTGCCTTCTCCAGCGCTGCACTGTTCTTGAACAGAATGCCATGTTCCGCGCCTTTACCGACACCCACCATGATTGCGGTAGGCGTCGCTAATCCCATTGCGCAGGGGCAGGCGATCACCAGCACAGCGACGAGATGCAGCAAACTGGTGGTGAAATCAGCACCGCTTAGTTGCCACAGGGCATAGGTCACCAGCGCGATGACGATTACAGCTGGCACGAACACCGCTGACACCTGATCCACCAGCTTTTGGATCGGCGCTTTTGAGCCTTGCGCGTCCTCTACCAATCGAATGATCTGGGCAAGTGCGGTTTCCTTGCCTACACGCTGCGCACGGAATTTGATCATGCCTTGCTTATTCAGCGTCGCGCCAATCACGTCGTCGCCAACGGTACGGTTGACGGGCAGACTCTCGCCAGTGATCATGCTCTGGTCGATGGAGGTTGCGCCTTCGACGATCACGCCATCCACCGGGATTTTCTCGCCGGGGCGTACGATCACTATATCGTCGATCTTGACGTGATCGATTAGCACTTCCAGTTCACGATCATTGCGGATCACGCGGGCAGTCTTGGCGCGCATTCCCATCAGTTTCTTGATGGCTTCGCTGGTGCGACCTTTAGCGCGCACTTCCAGCAACTTGCCCAACACGATCAGCGTGATGATCACCGCTGCGATCTCGAAGTAGACGTGTTGCGCTGGCGCTGAAGCAGCCGCCTCGCTCATCCCCGCCATACCCCCCGACATCGGCGCAGCGGCACTATTGGGAACGAGTCCCAGCGTGACGGCGACGCTGAAGAAGTAAGCAACCGACGACCCAAGTGCTACCAGCACATCCATGTTCGGATTGCGCGCTCGCAACGCACGATACGCGCCGACATAGTAATCCCAACCAACGTAGAACTGTACTGGCGTCGCCAATGCCCACAGCAGATAATTCACCCACGATTGCCGCGACCACTCCCCCAGCAACCCTAGATCGCGTCCCATACTAAGAAGGAACAGTGGAATTGTGAATACGACGCCAACGATGAGTCGTCGCCATTGATGTGACAACTCTGCTGCACGAGCCTTTGCCTCAGCATCTTCGAGCGTTTCGTCCTTACCAACTACAGGAACGTCATAGCCAACCTTACGGATACGCGCCACGATTTCATCGTGGGTGAGTTGTTTGGGATCGTAGGCGACAGTCAATCGCTCGTTGGCTAAGTTCACTGTCGCGTTTTCAATCCCTGGTAACTTGCGCACCACGCGCTCAATAGTTGCCGCGCAGTTCGCGCAAGTCATCCCTGAGATTGGCATCGTTTCCTGCTTCGCTGCTGTGATAGCAGGGTTCATAGATACCTCGTACTTGTGTTCTAACTACACAGCCCTGCGTAAACAGGGCTGTGCGAAAATCGAAAAGTAAAGCGAACGGCGCTTAGTTAGCGTTCACAATCTCGGCGGGTGGGTACTCGACTTCGACGAGCGCTTCCACAATCTTGTCCCAAGTCGCTGGTGCTTCCCACTGCACGCTGACTACCTTCGTGGCTTCATCAGCCTCGACAAACTTAACGCCGTCAATATCACGGACAGTGGTTTCAACAGTATTTACGCAACCACTGCACCCAATATTAGGAACGGTGAAAGTCTTGGTCTCCATAACTGAATTCCTCCCTACCGATTGGTAGCTGAAAAAAGATCACTGAGTTCATGCAGCACCCGTTCCCGTTCGGTGAGGTCGTCCCCTTGAATAGCGGTGGTAACACAGGTACGCATGTGATCATTCAGGAAAAGCCGATTAACTTTCCCAAGCGCCGCTTGCGTTGCTTGAACCTGATTGATGACGTCAATGCAATAGCGATCCTGCTCGACCATTGCAATGATGCCGTTCAGATGTCCAGCTACGCTTTTCAGCCGATTGAGAAGGTCTGTTTTGTTTTTCTCATTCATAACCGCAATGCCTCCCCATAGGGGGCGGGGTACTCATGCGCGTAAGAATATCATACCCAACAACATGCTGCCAATAGGCCATTTGGCGGGTGTGCCGAATTTTATGCGCCAAATGGCCTATACCGATGAATGAGGTTTATGACCATAATTCCTATGTGTTACGTGTCTATAGGGAGTGTTATCAATGAGAAAGCTTGTATTGTTCGTCTTTTTACTTACCGTCGCACTGTACCCTTCAATGGCAAACGCCGATGGTCCGATTTCAGGACGCGCAGGTCGTTCCGAAGTACGTTTTCTCGAAGGTATGATCGATCACCATCAAATGGCACTGGATATGGCCAATGACTGCTTGCAAAAAGCAAAGACGGAGTCCGTCGTTACGCTGTGCAACAACATTATCAGTGCCCAAACCGGAGAAATTAAGCAAATGCAAGATTGGCTGCTACAGTGGTATAACATCGACTATAAGCCAATGGCAATGGCTCACATGATGGAGTTGATGGGCGACGATAGCATGGGCGGCATGGATCACAGCAATATGGGTAGCGCACCTGACACCGATCCTGCGATGATGATGGGCATGATGGCAGGGCTTAACAGACTAGAAGGCGTTGAATATGAAACCGCCTTTCTAGAAGCAATGATAGATCACCATGACGATGCACTGCATATGTCGGAACGTATTCTGAAGAGCGCCGAACATGCCGAATTACGGACAATGGCAGAAACAATCATTGAAGATCAGACCGCGGAAATTGAAGCAATGGAACAACTCATCACTGAGCTTGGTATCAAGTAACCAGTAATCTAGAGCAATTATGCCAACCATCCGTTTCGTACTCGCCGATGATCATAGCGTCGTTAGGCGCAACATCCGGGAATTCCTCAACGACGCTGGAGATATTCAGGTTGTTGCGGAAGCTGGAGACGGCACGGAAGCAGTGAAGTTGGCTAATCAGCATCATCCTGATGTCATAGTTCTTGATCTGAGACTGCCGGGTGAAAATGGAATCGAGGTCACCCGGCATCTGCGCCTGCAAATGCCAACGCCAGGTATTTTGATGCTCGGTGCCTTCGATGACCCCTTATATTCAAGCCGCCTTGCAAGCAGGTGCAAATGGATATGTCTTGAAGTCGTCAGATGCTGATGAAATTACCAACGCTGTGCGTGCTGTCTACGAAGGCAAACAAGTCCTAGACTCACGAATGTTACAGTATATTGATGAAAGTAGTGTTGGCGACACTTCCACCACGAAATTAACAGATCGGGAGATCGATGTGCGGCGGTTGGCGGCACACGGCATGACAAACAAGGCTATTGACTTTCAGTTAGCAATCAGTGACCATACCGTTCAAGGGCATCTTGCCAATCTATATGAGAAGCTAGGAGTATCAAGTCGGACAGAGGCAGTCACACGCGCGGTAGCTCACGGCCTGATTGATGTTCCACGCTAGTACAATTGAGACTATGAGTAAGACCAAACAGTCATCAAACAATACACGAACATTAAGCCCTTTTGTCTATATATTGCCATTTACTCTTTTGGGCATCGTTATTGCAACAATAATTGTTTCTCAGTCTGCTATCAAGCGTGTCCCGCGACAAACTTTAGAGCAGAATCTTGTGCTTGGCAAAACGGTATATGACCAAAATTGTGCCAGTTGTCACGGCCCGAACGGAGAAGGCAAATATCCCAATGCGTGGAAAGAGCCAGACGTCAATGGATTGCTTGATGCGCCACCACACAATGCAGAAGGTCACACTTGGCATCACGCCGATGGATTGCTGTTTGACATTGTCAAAAATGGACATGTTGCGACCGGCTTTCATCCCATGCCTGCTTTCAAAGACAAGCTCACTGACGAAGAAATCTGGGCAGTGATTGCTTATATGAAGACATGGTGGAATTCAGATCAGATTGAGATCCAAGCCACCATGAGCGCCAATTACACGCCATCGGATCCATAAGTATTACCATTTCGTAGACCAGATAAATACGCGGAGTCAGGGACAATGGATCTTGGGGCATATTTCCTCATTGGACTCACGACAGGTGGACTAACCTGTTTGGCTGTCCAAGGAGGGTTACTGGCAACTGCAATGACACGCCAAGTGACAGTGTCAGTTCATACAGTGAAGAAATCCCACCGCGCAAAAACTTTGCAGGAAGCAACGATCACGGGAATACAGCTTGCCAAAAATCCATTACCGGTCATCTATTTCCTGGCCGCAAAACTTCTTTCCTATACACTGCTCGGTCTTCTACTAGGGTTACTTGGTTCTGCGGCCCAAATCACGCCCACGGTACAAGCGATCATGCAGATTTTGGCTGGTCTGTTCATGCTGGCGACAGCCTTAAATATGTTAAACAGCCATCCTGTCTTCCGCTATTTTGTAATACAGCCCCCCAAAGCGTTCACTCGCTTAGTGCGCGACCAAGCTAAAAGTCAGGAGGTCTTTGCACCCGCTACGTTAGGCTTCCTGACCGTACTCATCCCTTGTGGCACGACTCAAGCGATGGAAGTGGTCGCTATCAGTTCGGGTAATCCGTTGTCAGGCGCGGCGATCCTGTTCGTCTTCGTACTCGGCACAATGCCAACATTTCTAGTGTTAGGGTTCCTCGCCACTCGCCTGCGAGGAAAATACCAGCAATTACTCGCTCTTGCTGCGGCTTTACTTATCTTGTTTCTGGGCATAGTGTCGTTGGATGGTGGGCTTAATTTGCTCGGTTCGCCATTAGCGCCCAGTCGTCTCCTTGCGTCCACGCTTCGTTTCGGTGATCCAACGCTCTCCAGCACGCCGATTCCTGCTCAGATAGTCGGAGGCACACAGGAACTGACGGTCAATGCTTATCCTACTCAATACTCACCCAGTTATCTAAGTGCTAAGAGTGGGCAGCCCATTCGTCTGCGTCTCGTAACCAACAACAGTTATGGCTGTACACGTGGCTTTACCATCCCCACTCTGGGCATTCAACGCCTGCTTCCCGAGACTGGCGAGACAGTAATTGACTTACCACCTCAGCCAAAGGGAAATCTCTCGTTTACCTGTAGTATGGGCATGTACAGTGGGATCATTGCGATATATTGAGGAGTGGGGAAACCATAACAATGACTAAAAAGCGGTTTCAAATTCAGGGAATGCACTGTGTGGGTTGTGCGATGACCATTGATAACGCATTAGAGGATCTGGCAGGCGTCAGGGTCGCCACTACACAGTATGCCCGTCAGATAGTCGATATCGACTATGATGAGCAACAGGTGACAGACGAAAAAATCATCGCAGCCATTGAAGGCGCAGGTTATAGGGCTAGCGCATTATCTGCGGAGAGAAACTAGACCACTTTCTCTTTATGTTGTATCTATGATCGAGGGCAAGTGAGCAACATGACGACGGTGAAGTTTAGAATGCGACAAAAAAGTTGGCTGTTGACGATATTGGTCATCTTGGGACTATCGTTAGGGTTATCCGCATGTGCATCGAGCGATAGTGATGGAGACACTTCATTGAAGTCACTCTTGAGCTTGGATGCGGAGCGTCTCACGTTCGTTTATTTCTATAGTCCCGGCTGACCACCCTGAGTAGCAATGCAGCCTATCGTGGATAGGCTTGAGGTAGCTTATGGCAACCGCATGACTTTTCTGCGCGTTGATGCCTTAACGCGGGATGGTATGCGAGCATTCGGTAGGGCAGGCTTTCCTGGTCATCCCGCCTATTTGATCCTAAAACCTGATGGCTCAGAAGTATGGAGGGCAGTGGGGAAACAGGAAGAACAGACTTTAGCAGCAGCTATCGAACAGCGCCTAACATCACTCCAATGATTTTGACGAGTCTATGTATGCAATGACGGCCTGGATCACTATCCTACTGAATGGACAGTAAACACGCCAATAACTCAGAAGCTGAACAGCCTGTGACCATCCAATTTTCCGTCGATTGGCTCAGGCTAATTAGTATTGTCATGGCTGTCATTGGTTTTCTTACTCTATTGCCATTGGCTTGGGCAAAATTTACGCACGCCAGAAATATATGCCCATTAAACAGTGGTATGGATTGCGAGTTAGTTGTGCGATCAGTCTACTCAGAGATTGGACCACTGCCTGTATCGTATTTAGGACTTATCGGATTTCTGCTTATATTGCTTGGACTTTTGTTCGAGTCACGTCTTTCACTTGCCAACATCACCATATTCGGCTTCGCGCTATTTGGCATTATGTTCTCAGGCTACTTGATTACTGTACAGGCATTAGTTCTGCGCGTATGGTGTCAGGTTTGTGTTCAGATCGCTGTCATAGTGACCTGTCTATTTGTTGTGTCGCTTATTCGTGTATGGCGGGCAATTCGCATTATCCCTGATGACGAAGACTTGAAAGATGGGATCGCATGAATGCTGGTTCACTTACGATATCTTGATGCGCGGGAAGTAATGAATGGCAGTTTCTGATGTAGCGTCTTCCCTAATTCTGCTTGATACAAATAGAAAGGTGTCACATAACGCTTTGAGAGTTCTCCATTATCGCGCGCTTGTACTCCTGATTTGCGCAATAGTTCTCGGACTAGGTTCATCGCGCACGGTACGAGCACAGCCTTCCATCATAGTTGCACAGGAGTTTGATAGTCTACAGCAAGGCACAGTAGGTATTCTGAGAATTAGCGGGGAAGAAATAGTTGGCGGAAACGCATCGATCTTTGATCGAGCATATCCATTCTTTCCTACGACGGAAGGATTTGCCAGCTTAGTTGCCGTCCCTATGGATCAGAAGGTACGCGAGTACCCAATAGTAACAACGATTTACCTGAAAGATGGTTCGTCTGTACAATGGGATGGCAACCTTAACGTCAGCCCAGGCGGCTTTATCGCTGAACCTGATTTCACGATCCCTCCCGACAAAGCTAAACTACTAAATCCAGATATTGAAGTCGCAGAAGAAACGCGATTGCAAGCAATTTATAGTGTTTTGACACCTGAACGTTATTGGGAAGGTCCATTCGTGCAACCGGTCGATGGCAAGTTAACATCACCCTTTGGGAGTGTACGTACATTTACCAATGACGGCGAAGTGCGTCGCCATTCTGGATATGATCTGAAAACCACTTCTGGGCTTTCAATCGTGGCATCAGCGAGTGGCCGCGTCGTATATGCACAACCACTAGATATTCACGGCAATAACATCGTAGTTGATCATGGGTGGGGCGTGTTTAGTGAGTATGCCCATTTATCTGCCATCTATGTAGTTCCAGGGCAATTCATGTTGCAGGGCGAAATCATTGGGGCGAGTGGAAACACGGGTCGAAGCACTGGGTCTCACTTGCACTGGGAGATAGCTGTGAACGGCATACGTGTAGACCCAGCGCAGTTTCTGCGTCTCAGGCTGCCGCTATGACAGCTCATCTACAATTCAGGTCAGATGCGGATAACTTTTCGTCTTAGCCATCTCAATGAACAAGGTGTGAAACCGTAAGTCATCTGTCAATTCAGGATGGAACGCCGTTGCCAGCAAATGATCCTGTTGCGCTGCAACGATTCGCCCATCATTCAGCTTCGCAATTGTGTTGACATTTGAGCCAACAGAAAGGATTAATGGGGCACGAATAAACATTGCTGGATAATTGCCTCCGTTGATATCGAGATTGGCCACAAAACTGTCGATCTGACGCCCAAAAGCGTTACGCCGCACTTTGATATTCATCACGCCCAAGTGCGGATCCTGACCTTCGATTTCGCGCGCAAGAAAGATCGCTCCAGCACAGGTACCCCAAGTAGGTCGCACTTTGGCGTACTCACGCAGTGGTTCCATCAAACCATAAGCATCGGACAACTTACGGAGTGTTGTACTCTCCCCACCGGGGATAATTAATCCATCTATCCCCTCAAGCTGATAAGGAAGACGTATTTCCACAGCTTGCGCCCCAGCTCGCTCTAATGCCGATTTGTGTTCGGCGAAATCACCTTGCAGTGACAGCACACCAATGCGGGTCATAATGAGTTCACATTCCCGTGAAGGAACTACCTCTAATTGTTTTACCTTGACGAACGGGTTTTAGTGCTTTACCAGCCGCGCCCTGCCATACGATCAGTTTCCGGTAGGCTGCTAATATTGATCCCAACCATGGCCTCGCCCAAGTTGCGGCTGGTTTCAACTAAGATGTTTGGATTATTGAAGTGCGTTGTCGCCTTCACGATGGCTGCCGCGCGCTTGGCAGGATCGCCACTCTTGAAGATGCCACTTCCTACAAACACGCCATCAACACCAAGCTGCATCATCAAAGCTGCGTCTGCGGGAGTTGCTACACCGCCTGCTGCAAAATTGACAACTGGAAGTCGCCCAACCTTAGCGGTTTCTAAAACAAGTGCGTATGGAGCTTGAATTTCCTTCGCATAAGTGAATAGTTCATCTTCATTCATGCTCGATACACGACGAATTTCGGAGTTCACTTGACGTGCATGACGAACCGCTTCTACTACATCACCTGTGCCAGCTTCTCCCTTCGTGCGAATCATAGCCGCGCCTTCCGCAATGCGGCGTAGTGCCTCACCTAGATTGCGGCAGCCACATACAAATGGCACTTTGAATTTATGCTTGTTGACGTGATTCGCTTCATCGGCTGGCGTCAATACTTCGCTTTCATCAATATAGTCCACCCCCAACGCTTCCAGAATTTGTGCTTCAACTATATGACCAATGCGACACTTGGCCATTACTGGAATTGAGACGGCCCGCATGATGCTTTCGATCATGTCGGGATCGCTCATCCTTGCCACACCACCCTGCTTGCGGATGTCGGCGGGTACACGTTCCAATGCCATAACAGCACATGCGCCCGCATCCTCGGCAATCTTGGCCTGATCAGGCGTCACTACGTCCATTATCACGCCGCCTTTGAGCATCTGTGCCAGCCCGCGTTTGAGCAAATACGCCTGCTCTGGCGTGGTCGTATCGAGTTCTACCTTATGTTCGAGAAGGGCATCATTCGTACTCATCATGTATCTCCACTGCTCTTAATACTGCTCTAGTGATAGTAATCATAGGAGCTAGAATCCTGTCTGGTTAAGACCAAATAAGACCAGATTTCTTCCTTACAAAACTGCGGTGTGTTGTACTTTTGCCCTGCCGCTGATAGTAAATAGTAAATAGTGGAGTTGTCCTGAAAGTGTTCTTGTTGCAAAACTCAAGGATGTGACCACTCTCCCTGCTAAAGCCAAAGTGGGGAGCTTCTCAGGCTACGCACGGGCTACTGCCCCACGTTAACGCCTGACGGCGAAGTCCTCGCCGACTTGAACGCTAGAGAGAATATTGAGGGCGGCGTTCTCGTCCCGATCCAGTTTTAAGGAACAGTGCGGACAGTCATGCACACGAACACTCAAGGCTTTGGTCACCAGCGCACCGCAACCACTACAGGCTTGCGAGGTGTGAGCAGGGTTGACCAGCAGGATCGTCGTACCAGCGTTTCCAGCTTTGTACTCGAGCAGCTGTTGGAACAACCCCAAGCCAGCATCGTGAGCCGATAGCGAGAGGTGCGGATGGTGGGTCATAAAGCCAAGCGTCAAGTCTTCGTGTGCAATCAGTCGGTAGTGCTTGGTGAGCCAGTGCGTGGTCTTGTGCCAGAAGTCGCGGCGCGTGTTGGCTACTCGTTCGTGCAGCAGGGCGACTCGCCGTCTCGCTTTGGCACGGCGCTGACTGCCCTTTGTCCTGCGGACGAGACGACGCTGGGCAACACGCAATTTAGCCAGCGACGCTCTCAACCAGCGCGGGTTGTCGATCCGCGTTCCTTCCGACAAGGTGGGCAGACGAAGCAAGCCCATATCGATGCCGGCGGGCAGGGAGCGGTGCAGCTTCATCTTGAGTTCACCGACGTTCTGCAGGTACAGGACAACGCGATCTTTGTCCTCGTCATAGCGCACAGAGCAGCCATCGCCGTAGGTGTATTCCAGGCTGTTGAAGCGGGAACCAGGCTTGAAGTGGGGATGACCCGCCGTCTGTTTCGCCTTGAGACGACGAAAGAAAGCGGCATACGCCTTGTCCAGGCGCCGCAAGGTGTGCTGCAAGCTGCTGGCGTTGAGCAGGATACCCGCTTGCTTGCGCCACTCACGGAAGTAACCCCACTGCGCCAAACCGCCTGCGTGTTTGTCTGTCGTTTCGCAGACGACTTGGCACTCCTGCAAGGCAAGATTGTACACTTCGCGCATCTGCTCCAGCATTTGCTCAAGCGCGCTGCGTTCGCGCTGGCGGGGGTACAGGCGGTACTCATAGGTGCAGTTCACTGGCTAACTTCTCTTTTGCGCCTCGATGTAATGCTTGATCGTTGCTGCCGATACATACGTTTAGGCCCATCGTCCGCTGAGAAAAGCGATCAGCCAGAGTTTCCGCCGCTGCTCGTACTGCACGTTCATCACGCTCACTCACCAGAATCTGCATCGCGTGTTCGTGCATTGAGATGCCCCATAGGCGACCGCCATCAAGACGATCAACATAGGAAAGACCGCAATGGCGATTAGCTGTACTGGGAAACTGCGAAGACGTGTGAGCAACATTTGGTGTGCTCCTTTACCCAAACGTGTCATAAGAATTAAGCAGTGCGCCGTAAATGTGGCACGTTCGCTCTGCGTAGTAGAACTGCATTGATCGCCACGATGATGGATGAGCCTGACATGGCCAGTGCGCCCACTTCTGGTCGCAATATCAATCCGACATCGGCGAATAGTCCCGCTGCAACTGGGATTGCCAGCATGTTGTACGCTACTGCCCAAGCGAGGTTCTGGCGCATTTTGTTCAACGTTGCGCGGCTCAGTTCTACTAGTCCGACGACATCAGATGGGTCGCTTTTCATCAACACGACATCTGCCGTTTCAACGGCTACATCAGTGCCTGCACCAATGGCAATCCCTACGTCAGCCTGCGCCAAGGCTGGTGCGTCGTTGATGCCGTCGCCAACCATCGCCACCGTCTTACCTTGAGCTTGCAACTCCTTCACTTTGTCCACTTTTTGATGGGGTAACACCTCTGCGAACACAGTTTGGATACCAATTTCTCCAGC
Organism: Anaerolineae bacterium; assembly: GCA_019637555.1. GTDB lineage: Bacteria > Chloroflexota > Anaerolineae > Aggregatilineales > UBA2796 > JAHBVK01. The sequence goes on along the minus strand of JAHBVK010000015.1, from coordinate 30,910 downwards.
AATGCGTTCGGCGGTGGCGCGATTATCGCCAGTAAGCATGGCTACTTCAATCCCTAGATCGTTGAGGGATTTCACCACATCCTTTGCTCCTGCACGAATCTGGTCGGCGATAGCGACAATTCCGGCGGCCCTGCCATCCACCGCAACATAGATAACGGTACGCCCTGCTCCAGAGAGGGATGATGCCTGTGTAAGTTGCTCGGCAAAGGAGATACCGCGATCATTCATCAACTTTTGATTGCCGATCAGCACTAATCGTCCACGTACATTTGCCTGCAACCCATGACCCGGAATTGCATCGAAGTCCTGGGATGGTAGCAAGTCTGCTCCCTGTCTCTTTGCTGCGTCAATCACTGCGGCAGCCAGTGGATGCTCACTACCGCTTTCGGCAGACGCAGCCAACTGAAGCAATTCGTACCTGTTGAACGGCGGAACAGCACCCACCTCGACAACTTCTGGTTCGCCCCGCGTAAGCGTACCTGTCTTATCAAAAATGACGGCATTGATCTTCGCTGGCGCTTCCAACGCTTCTGCATTCTTATATAGAATGCCGTTCTCTGCTCCCATTCCGGTTCCGACGGCGACAGCGGTTGGTGTTGCCAATCCAAGTGCATCTGGGCACGCAATCACAACGACAGTGATCGCAAACGTTAGTGCGCCAACGATAGACTGTTGACGGACAAAGTACCAGTAGGCGAACGTCAATAACCCACCACCTACCGCGACCAACACAAGATATTGCGCAGCCTTATCCGCGAGGCGTTGTGCAGGCGCTTTGGAATTCTGCGCCATTTGCACCAGTTTCACGATCTGGCTCAAAGTGGTATCCGCACCAACACGGGTCGCTTTTGCCTTAAAACTACCTGTTTGGTTAATAGTTGCACCGATTACGGTGTCTCCAATCTTCTTGGAGACAGGCTGACTCTCGCCCGTGATCATGCTCTCATTAACACTGGATGCACCCTCGATCACTTCTCCATCTACGGGGATGCGATCTCCGGGCCGAATTACTAACGTATCGCCGATGACAACTTGATCCGTCGGGATTTCAACTTCACGTCCATCTCGCTGCACTCGTGCTGTTGGTGGCGCGAGCTGGATCAGTTTTTCAATCGCCTGATTTGTCCCGGCCCGAGACCGCATTTCCATCCAATGTCCGAACAGTACGAAAGTAGTCAGCATGGCAGCCGCTTCGTAGAACGTCTCTGCCTCGAAAAGAAAGGTCGCTCCGACGCTGAACAAATAAGCGGTGAACACGCTGATAGCTACGAGCACATTCATGTTTAGCACACGCTGACGCAAGGCGTTCCGTGCGCCAACTAAAAAGGGCCACGCGCCATATAGCACTACTGGAGTCGCAAGTAGGAATCCGAAAACTGGAATCGATAATCCAAATGGCGGCGGAATCATCAGTCCAAGCAATTCCGCGAGATGGGAAGTTAGGAAGATCGGTATCGTAAAGATAAGCGCGACAAGAAAGCGGTTGCGCATATCACGTGCCATCTCGTCCGCTGACATACCTGCGTGACCCATCATCGCATGTGCATCCATGTCATGCGCCGCATGATCCGTCTTCACGCCATGAGCAGTGTGTGGGCTAGCAACCGGTGACTGTGCCGTCGTATGTTCAGCGTGCATTTCGCTAGAATCGGAAGTTACAATGGTATGCTCTGCGTGCTGCTCCGTTGGCAGTTCTTGCACATCTGCTAGCCCGCCATGTGTGGCACGCACCTCAGGATGGTCTTGTATCTCACCATGAGCAGCATGTTTATGAGACATAACAGTGGCGTTCGAGCAAATGTAGCCGCAATCTTTGACGGTCTCACGTATCTTGTCGAGCGTTATCTGGGCTTCATCATAATGCACGTTTGCCGTGCTGTTAATATAGTTAGCATCAACATGATGGACACCAGGCAGACGTTGTAGCGCAGCTTCGATATTTCGAGCGCAGTGGACAGTCAACATTCCGTCCACACTTACTAATGCGTCATGCATCGGCGGTATTATCCTTTCTCTGGTTCGATATCTTCCTGAAGCTCAGAGAAGTCGTTTTATTGTCTCCTTTCGGTTTGCTCAAGAAAATACGCCAAATGGCGGGGTTGCAGTGTGAAACACGCCGTTTGGCGTATTGCTCACCTGTCACGATTCTACTATTGTTGAAATGTTAAGTTTAGGAAGTCCACCACGATTTACTACTCGATTTCGAACTCATGCTGGGGCATGTCCGCAAACGAGCATAAATTTCTAACAGTGTGGGTAGAAATCATAATGACTACAGAAATTCGTAAAAATGTCATTGGGATTGCTATTCTAGTTGGCTCGGTAGTTGTTTATCTGGTTATATCACGTTTGCAGCCGCTCACTCAGATTTATCCGCCAATTTCTACCTCGTTGGTAACGAGTGCTGCGACCTTCATACGCATTGTTCCCACAACACCGCCAACTTCAGCCCCGTTTGTCACGGTAACTCCACGTGGTTGGTTCCCCTCACCTACACCGATAGGATGGACGGGTTTTAAGGAAGGACAGGAGTTAGCTGACTTCGCGCTCGCGGATCTAGATGGCACATCTCAAAAACTCACCGAATATCGAGATAAACGGATCATCTTGAATTTCTGGGCATCTTGGTGTGAGCCTTGTCGGATTGAGGCTCCACTGCTTCAGTCAATTTACGAACAGCTTGGAGACAAGGAAAACATTGTAGTTATTGGTATCAATCTGAGAGAGGATACGATAGCTATCAACCGTTTTGTTGATCAGTTCAACTGGACATTTCCCGTTCTTCTGGACACTGAAGGTGTTGTATCAGAGTCCTTCGATGTGCTTGCCCTACCTACTACTTTTTTCATTGATAGTGAAGGTCTTTTGCGTTTTCGTCAATTCGGACTGCTATCAGAAGAGATCATCCGGTCAAATCTTAATGCGATGCCTTCTACAGCGATGCATTCAGATAGTCATAGCGATTGACAAAGGAACTTCGCGTATGTCAGAGATTTCGAGTCTAAGTCCCCAAAAACAACGTGCCAGAGTAGTTGTTGAAAGTGCAGCTTGGTTCTCCACCCATTGGCTGCTGGTCCTTAACCTTGTATTTGGTATATGGATACTCTTGCCGTTCACTGCACCAGTATTCATGAAGCTCGGCTGGACGGGAGCAGGCCAAGCGATATACAGTCTATACAGTGCATTTTGTCATCAGATGGCACAACGTTCCTTTTTCCTATTCGGATCGCAACCCATGTACAACGTGGCAGACCTGCCGATCCAACTTACTGGATATGATGCAATTGATCTATTGGCGCTACGCGCATTTCTAGGCAATGTTGAACTTGGATGGAAGGTCGCTTGGTCTGATCGTATGGTGTTTATGTATGGCTCGGTGTGGTTGGCGGGAGTTGTATTTGGTTGGTTGCGGAGGAATCGAGTAATTCGACCATTGCGCTGGCATCTAGGACTGCTATTGGCCACACCTCTGGCAATAGACGGTATCACACATCTCATCAGCGATATTTCGGGAGGATTAGCTGGTGGGTTCCGCTATTCGAATCAATGGTTGGTGACAATTACGGACAATGCGTTTCCTGGGTGGTTCTACATTGGCGACTCATTTGGATCTTTTAACTCCTCAATTCGCCTTTTTACTGGCATATTGTTTGGCATTGCGGTGATATGGTTTGCCTATCCTTACATTGATAGAGGAATGCTAGAGCTGCATGAAACGCTCAAGCTGAAGCTTTCAACCAGGAAAAGCGAGTTCGAGACTATGGAATGGTGATACAGGTACCCACCTCGTTCAACGGATAGTGCCGTTGAAGAAATCAGTAACGCATACCTCCAGTCGGTAACTCAAGAGTGCGTTTGAAGCTTCTCTCTGGGAGATATACTGGAAGTCCCCCTGAAAATCAGAACACTAGTAAGGCTCAAAAGCCGCTGTGTGTGACTAACCACAACTTTGAAAGAGTGGTGCGGCTGCTCAATTGCCGTTTGAAGACGGCAGTCAGTCCGAGAATCCGATAACACTCCCAGACTGACACTGCCAATTAAGGGTCAACTCACAATTCGGTAATTATTGCCGTTCAGCGATCATGCTTTCCATTTGCTTAATTTCGGCACTTTGATTGTCAATTACACGTTGGGCGAAAGCTCTTAGCTCCTGATGACCTTCGCTGCCTGTTTGCACTAAGAGGCGTTCAGACATGTGAATTGCTTGATCGTGATGCTCGATCATTGTTTCCATGAAGACAACTTCGTAGGCATGACCCTCTAAACCGGTCAACACCATCATTCCCGACGTAGGCATATCCATTTGCGGCATTTGCGTTGCGTCTGTCGTAATAGCCGTAGGAGTGGCATTCATTTGATCCTTCATCCATGCCATTGAGGGTTGGTCATCCATGCTATATCAAGTTGATAATCAATTCTGAAGCTCAGAGGTCTCAGCCATTTGTTGTTCGATGATACTTTGACACAACCCAAGGACGGCCTCGGTTTCTGCTTTTGCGAGACAAGTATTCGCCATCATAACTGCCCTAGCATGATGAGCCATCATTTGGTTTATAAACCGAATTTCGTCTCGTCCAGCCCTTCCAGCTATTGGTCCATTAGCAGCTACGACAAACGTACCAACCGCGAAAGATAGCCGGAGACCAGTGCAAGTGTAATATAGGAATTACTCATTTTTACCTCTTAGCTAGGCTGCCATTGCGGCCATATTACGGCAGGAAACTGAACAACGGCGGCATATTTCCGCACAAGATAGCATTTGCTTATCACCATTCGCCATTTGCTCGCAGTCGCGTGCACACTCTTCGCAAACTTCAGCACAAACAGCGCAAACTTGAGGATGAAACGGCGACATACGAGTCATAAAATCTGCACTTATCCCACATATCTGTGAACAGTCCAATAGCAGAGTAATGTGCTGTTGAGTGGCGTGCTGTCCGCCCATGTTTAGACAATGCGGAACTGTTTCCAAGCAAATGCGTTTACATTCAGTACAGTTTTGAATACATTCCTGTAACGCTGCTGACATTTCGTGTTTATGCGTCATAGCAATACATCCTTTGACTCTTAACGATAACAATGCACCTTAAACTTACAATCTAAATTGTAAGGCGGTCAAACGCCAAATGGAGAGGGGAAAGGAATTATTTAGACTTTATTTCGTCGGCTTTCAGTAAAGATAGTGAATATTTATTTGAAGGAGCCTGCAATCAGTGAACCAAAGTAGGACTAGTCGAAGATGCACCACATCCTAAATATGCGCCATATAAACTATACACATTTATTTATGTCTATAAGAATAATCTATACAGCTATATGAAGCAGCATGTAGGCATGTTCGGGCACGGTATAAGCGAGACCGCGCAACCCAATAGTTCGTTTAGCAAGCTGCTTATTCGCTAATTGAGCGATTGGATATTAATGTGGTCGCCAGCGTTGCACTCATCAAGATCTCTTTTCCAGCTTGTTCTGGAGTTGCATAAGCTGACACTCATTATTATCCGCATAATGCTCCTTGATGTTTTGCTACGTATGCGCCGTTTGACGGTCTCAATCACCGATTTTTCCGCCAAAATGCCTTATCTGGTGAATTGGATCAAACAGGAATTATGCAGTTCAGTTCACCAAATAGGGAAAGTGTATGCTATTGTGTCATCCGCAAAGTATTATCCTACTTATCGCCTAACCTATCCGCGTTAGAATGAAGATATAATGATTTCTCTACCTGGCTGTACCAATGCGCATGTAGATATAACGCCCGCTATGAAGGTTTATGCCTACCTCAATGACCGCCGGGGGCGGGTGAAACTTCATGCGCTGGATGCCCCGAAATTCGAGTGGTCGTCGCTGCTGTCAGCGTTTGAGGATGCGCTCAAGCACGAGCAGAAGGTCACTGCCGCAATCAACAAACTCGTCGATCTGGCAATCATGGAAAGCGACCATGCCACCCACAGCTTTCTCAAATGGTTCGTTGATGAGCAGGTGGAAGAAGAGGAAGTCGTGGATACTGCAATTCAGAATTTGAAGCGTGTTGGCGACTTTGGTCCTAGCATCTTCATACTGGATCGGGAACTGAGCCATAAACCGTTGCCAATAGGCATCGACGAAGGCTGAGACTGTAGTGTAAGCTAACAGCGGTTGACCAAGTCAACTGCTGTTAGCTATTTCGTGATGGTAATCTCAATGATGGTGTTCGCTGTGATCGTGATGCGACTCGCCATGTTTGCTTTCGCCGACATACTTTTCAGGCTCTTTATCGAACGATTTCTTGCACCCGGGCGAGCAGAAATAGTAGGTTTGTCCCTTGTACTCGGATTTACCAGCAGCGGTCTGCGAATCGACATCCATGCCGCAAACGGGGTCTTTCACTAACATACGCTCCTCCTTTGAATTGTGTCAATATCAAGAATACCGCGAAACGGTTTACGCCTTGTAGTGCGTCCTGATGTGAGGTGTCCTACACAGTCGCGCCTGTCTGCTGATGTTGTTTGGATGGGGAACGATCCGCCTTGATCAAGGGGGCTTTTCCACTGGCAGTCTTAGGAATAACCTCCACCTGTTGAACTTTGATCGGCGGCACAATCACCCCTTGATCGGCCAGCGCCTTGTGTAGCCTGGCCGCGAACTCCGCGGCGGCGAACTGCTGACTCGTACCACTCATTGATATGGTCAATCTTTCCCCTTCCTGTACTACCTGCCAGCCGCTGGCGGGGACGGTATCCATCACCTGATGAAAGACGATAGGATGCACCGCGATCTCACCCCCAGAAACCGAAGGCAAATAGAGGATGTCTTCCATCCGCCCCTGAATGCCATCAATAACAGCAAAGGGGCGTTTTGAAGAGCACTGCTCCACCGCTAACCGCAGACTATCACTCAGTTCGTAACGGATCAGTGGTTGAGTGCGATTGAACAAGCCAGTGATCAGTACCTTGTCGCCGTAGACACCCGGCGGCACAGGGTTGTGCTCTTTATCTACCACCTCGAAGATCGCTAAATCTTCAAAGAGATGCAGCCCATGATGATGTTCGCATTCCGCGCCCAGCCCGCCAACTTCGGTGGCAGCATACTGGTTGAACAGGTGCTTTCCCCAGGCCGTTTCGATGAGCCGTCGCGTTTCATTGGTCAATACTTCTGAACTGGTGAACACTGCACCAGGAGCAATGCGTAAGCGCCCTGCCAGTTGTTCACTCGCCAGAATGCGTCCCATCGAGGCATAGGCGACCAATGCTTCCGGCTGCCAGTCATTGAGTTTTGCCACCAGCGACTCCAGCGGTTCGCTGGCTGGTAATCGCAGCGTCGAAGCCCAGCGACTGCGCAGCGTCGCACCGACCTGCGCGGACATATGCCAGGGGGTGACGGAGGAGATGATGGCGATCTTCTGACGATGCAGCAGATCGACGGGCACACCTGCCCACTCGTAGGGGCGGGCGAAAGAGGCCAGTACCGTCGTCCATTCGGCGCGATTGAAGAGAAAGATACCGGGGCTTCCACTGCTGCCAGACGTGGCATTGAGCCAGTAGCGATTCAGATATTGCCGATCCCCATTTTGCAGCTCGGTAAATGCCTTGACATCCTGCAAGCGGATATGCCGATCTGTAGCCAGGTCATCGAAATGTTCCATCATCAGATGTTTGGTGAGGATCGGCAGTTCATGAAGTGGACTATCGGTAAGCCCCCGATGGAAGCGTTGATAGAAAGGCGAATGTTTGTAGGCGTATTCGCGGATCGCTTGCAGTGAGGCGACCTGATGGGCCTCTAGTTGTTGTCGCGTCCAGTTCTCACGCTGATGAAACTGGCCAAGTGTTCGAAATAGCCCAGTAATGATGGAGAGTTTCATCGTATCCTCCCGTTATATTGCCGTTTCTGATTGTCGAGCGTGGTTAAGTGCCTTTCGTCCTATGATCAACCTCGCACCACCAAACACGAGTGCGCGTTCCGCAATAACCTCAATGCTCACCTGTCTGAGTAGCTCACGCAGATCGGAGTCAATGAATTGAACGTAGTATTCGCCCTCGTATGAGCGCACAAAGCGATAAATCAACCATCTGCCAAGCCGATTCTTGGGCAGCGCATAATCCACAACCGCCATCGTTCCCTCTGCTCGTGTCACCCTGACCATTTCAGTCAACGCTTCTTGCCGTATAGTCAGCGGCATCTCGTGAAGACCAAAGGAGATGCACGATACATCGAAGCTATCACTGGGATAAGGGAGGGCAGTGGCATCAGCGACCTCGAACTTGACCTTTCCAGCCTGATTTTTCTTCTGCGCAATGGCAAGCATCGCTTCGGAGAGGTCAGTACCAACAACATCATGTCCACGCCTGGCGAATGCCAATGCCTGTGCCCCTGTCCCCGTCGCTACATCAAGGATATGCCGTTTGCCGCTTCCCCTTGGAGCAATCAGGTCAGCTACCTGCTCTCTCAGACTTACAACAGGCAAAGTGATCAGATCGTAGTAAGGAGCCAGCTTCACGAATGCCTTCTGGACTGTCTGGTAATAGTTGTTGACGGTATCCATGCACGTGATCTCCCATCCCCATTTGATGGGCATCGAGAAAGGACTAGAATTTTGAAGGCTAGGCTACTGAGTCCGCCAGCGTTTCAATGCTACTCGTTGGTTCGACCTGGGTCTCCCTGCTCGTTGTGGCACTCATGTTTCGTTCGGTTGCCTTCTACATGACTGCGATCTACCGCTTCGTCATGATGATCGTGTGCCGCGTGGCTGCCGTGACCATGCATCATTCCGCGCATCATGAACAGATGCATCAGCGGGCAAAGCAGTAAGAGTGCGTAGGGTAACAACTGAAAGACGTGCGTCGTATGCTCGGTAACTGCATAGAACGCAGCAATAGCGAACAGCAGGATCAGTACAAAACCAGTGAAGCTGGTACGTCCTCGTAGCCAGTGATTAAAGGTGGGATTAGCATTCGGCGGCGTATTGGAGTTCATCGTAATACGTTCCTTTCGTTTGTTCTACCATATCACGCTGATGTGGCGCAGGAAATCGCTGTTCAGCGCATGGGAAAATAGGCTAAATAGCTTGTCGCTATGTCGTTGAACCTGGTTATGGATCGATCAAAGCATTTTAGTAACAGTGGTGATCAGACAAGGCTTGAGTGCTTGGTGGTTTCCGTGCAAATGGCGGGTACGGAGTACGCCATTCAACGCTTATATAACTCTCCAATGGCGATGACTATTAAGGCAAGGATATTCGTTATCGAATTGCAGGAATGATGGCCTGCGCTCCTGCTGCTAGGGCAGATCGGATCATCACGGGAAGTTTGATAAGGACAAAAGGAGCTGACGATGTTCCTTGCCCGGCGCAATTTATTCCATGATAAGACGAGGCTGGCATTGAGCGTTGCGGGTTTGGCGCTGGCGCTGATGCTTATGCTCGTACTCAACGGCATTCAAAGCGGTCTGGTTCGGCAGCAGTCGATGTACTACGACAATACGCCTGGCGCTATCGTCGTTGGACAGGAAGGGGCTGTCGGTTCGTCCCCGATGCCCCGCGGCACTACCAACCTGGCGCGGCAAACAGCGGGAGTGGCGTCGGTGATTCCCATTCTGTCGCAGTATTTTTATCTGGAGCTGCACGACAGAATAGTGGCGGTGCTCGTCATTGGTTACGAACCACAGATTGGTGGAGGCCCTTGGCGGCTGATCGAAGGACGCGAACCAGAACAAGGCACAGAAGTTGTTTTGGATCGCGTCTTAGCGCAGCGGCACGAGATTTCAGTCGGAGATGACATCGGTGTGATGGGAATTAAGTTCAAAGTCGTCGGTCTCTCGGAAGGAAACTCCTCACTGTTTTGGAGCTATGTATTCGTCCTGAAATCCACCATTCAGTCACTCCTCTTCCAGCTGGAGATCACGACGCTCCTGTTCGTCACACCGTCAGATGGAGTATCACCAGCCGCAGTACGTGACCGTTTGAGCGATCTGCCAGGGGCGGATGCCATGCTGAAAAGCGACTTCACTGTCAGCGTTCAGCGAACTTACGACCGATTATTTGGCGCTCCTATCCGGCTGATGGCGACCATTGCCTTTCTGGTCGGTGCACTGGTGGTGGGATTGGTGATCTACACCGCGAGTATCGAACGAGAGCGTGAGTATGGCGTTCTCAAGGCGATTGGCGCGCGTAATCGGATGCTGTACAACGTCGTCGTGTTTCAGGCATTGATTGCCGCTGGTGCTGGCGCTATCGTTGGCATCGGACTGGCATTGGGAGTGTCCCAACTGATTATGACCCTTCGCCCTGAAATTCTGATTTCGCTTGAACCATCATCGGCACTATGGGCGTTGGTGACCGGGCTAATCGTGGCACTGTTGGCGGCTTTCTTCCCAGCGCGGATGGTGGCGCGATTAGCACCAGCGGAAGTCTTCAGGAGGTAATTCAGCATGCTGCGTCTTGCAATGCGAAATCTTTTTCAAAATCGCGTGCGCTTCCTCATTTCGACAGGTGGGGCTGCCCTTGCACTGCTGCTGATCCTGACTCTGAACGCCATTGTCACTGGTCTGGAGAGCCAGATCACCGCATACATTGACTATTCTGGCGCAGATATCATCGTGTCGCAGCGTGATGTGAGAAACCTGCACATGGCTACCTCTACGCTCCCGGTCAACGTTGTGGACAAGATACGCAGCGTGCCGGGCGTTGAGGCAGTGACTCCTATTCTGTATGCCACTAATACCGTGCGGATAGGCACAGACCCAATCGTGACTTATGTCATTGGGATACCTCAGGAGGCGACGATGGGGCTGCCCTGGCGCGTTACACAGGGACAGAGCATCCCGGCAAATGGTCAAGCCGTTGTCGATTATGCTCTGGCGGTCAGGGCAGGACTTACCAGCGGAGATACTGTGGAGACGATGGGACAGCAGTTCACCATCGTTGGATTGTCTGAGGGGACAGCGAATTTCATGAATACGATCACCATCATTTCCCTTGATGATTTCGCCCGCATTCGCCGTACAACGGACTCGGTCAGCTACGTGCTGGTCAAGGTGCAGCCGGGGGCGATTCTCACTGATGTCTTTACCCGTATTGAACAGGCTGTCCCCAACGCGACAGTTCAACTACGACAGGCATTCGCCGCTGAAGAACGCAGGCTGGTCAAAGATATGAGCAGCGACATCATCAACATCATCAACATCATCGGCTTCGTCATTGGACTGGCAATGATCGCCCTGACGACTTATATGGCGACGCTCTCTCGAAAAACCGAATACGGCATGCTCAAGGCATTGGGCATGGGCAACCGCTACCTGTATCGCGTGGTGCTGGCGCAAGGGGTTATTAGTGTTGTTTCCGGGTTGGCGCTTGGACTGATTTTCACCCTCATCCTGGCGGCCATTGTGCCAAAGATTGCGCCGAATCTCATACTGGAAATCGACGGCGCATCACTGCTCAGGCTCGGCGGTCTATCTCTGCTCATTGCGGGTCTGGCATCCATTTTACCTATCCGACAAATCATCGGTCTTGAACCCGCCGTGATCGTCCGTGGAGGCAAGTAACATGACTAGTTCCATCCTGCAACTTTCAAACGTCACCAAGCGTTACGGCTCAGGCACAACTGAAGTCACCGCTGTACAAGATGCATCGCTGACCGTTGTTCCGGGCGAAATCGTACTGATCATGGGTCCTTCCGGTTCCGGCAAATCTACACTACTGCTGATGTTGGGAGCCTTGCTCAAGCCAAGCGAAGGCACAGTTCACCTGAACGGTATTGCGATCAGCGATCTACCAGAAAGCCGTCTCCCTGATGTACGCTTGCATCACTTCGGCTTTGTCTTTCAGGATTTCAACTTACTTTCGGCACTGTCTGTCCAGGAGAATGTGGCGCTGGTCGCGGAGCTGAATGGACTTCGACGTAGTGATGCACGCCAGAAGGCGGCTGTTCTTTTGACCGAGTTGGGACTTGGGGAACGCCTATCCTATGACCCAGCAAAGCTTTCTGGTGGTGAGAAGCAGCGAGTCGCCATTGCCCGCGCCCTGGTGAACGATCCCATTTTGATTCTGGCGGACGAACCAACTGCCAATCTTGACTCCAAAAGTGGGCGTGAAGTGATGCGTCTTTTGCGGCGTCTGGTGAAGGAGCAGAACCGCAGCGCCGTCATCGTTTCGCACGATCAGCGGATCAGAGACGTTGCAGATCGCGTGTTGTGGCTGGAAGATGGACAGTTCAAAGAAACCGTGATTATGGCGGTGGACCCGGTATGCAATATGAATGTCGAACGGAACAAAGCGATCTCGGCACAGTGGGATGGGGAAACCTTTTACTTCTGCGCGCAAGGCTGCCGTGATGAGTTCATGTCCACGCCAGAAAAGTTTATGGTTGAACATAATCCTCAGTAAGCGGATGGAATCGCTACAACAGGCTTGTAGCGAAACCAGATTTCACTACATGCCACCTCATCTATCTGGATTCCGAACTTCCTTAAGCAGTTTGAGCATCTGCATTTTTCTACCTCTTCCAGTCTCCACTGCTACTACAGGGAAGCTCGCCGGTAGCGCAGAATTGCTACCCTGATGGGCATCCTGAAACAATAGTCTTGCGCCAATTTTAGGTCGAATGCTGCTCACCATCTACGTGCCCCGTCTTGCAGCATGATTTCACTTTTGATCGTGCGACGACTATAAAAATGAGCAGGAAAAGCAATACCCCAATCACGATGCCGAAGCCAATCACTTGACCGTAAGTTTCAAGGAAGGTGATCATCTTGATCTCTCCCTCCGTAGCAATGATCTTGTCCGGCGTGGTCCAAATGTAGCGCACGAACTGCGGGTTCTTGACCAAGCAGCTCGGCACCATAAAAATGGCAGATTTCTTCGCCAGTTCTGTAAATGGCTTTGACGAGATCACCAACAGCGACTTTTCTGGGATCGAATGTTACTACGGCTACCGCCTGCTGCTGGAAAATATCCACTAGCAGAACGCCATCCAATTTCAGCAGTCCATTGCGTATCCACAACGCACAATGGGAACATTCCATGTTCATGACCGCGAAAAAAGCTGTGGTGGCAGTAAACAGTGCCTCACGATCTATAGGTTTGTCGAATGGTTCGACATAAATGACTGTACTCATAAACTTCTTTGCCTCTAAAGGAAGATAGACAACAGATCATACTAAACTATCGTACCATCCAGGCTGCTATTGATCTATTCAACACCTTCCAACGGTACGGCGAAGGCGCTGGACGAGGGTCAAATCTGGTGGAGATGCTTTGCTTAAGATCGTCTGCAATCTCACCAGATTTGACCTTCTTTATTGATCAGCAGGAATTGGCTGTCCCTTTTGCTGATCATTGCGACTCTACAAATCGCGTTACTCCACAACCAGCTTGCCCCGCAACATCCCCATCTGGCACTGGAACTGATATTCGCCTGCCTTGCTCGGCATCAGCTCGATGGCGACTGTTTCACCTTCGGGCAGGTTGGCGCTCTTATTGAAATCCGGGAACAGTACCATTTCAGAGCACCCTGCGGATTCGGTGCGTAGGAAGTTCAGACGAACGGGTTTCCCTTTTTCCACGACGATTACATCAGGCGTATACCCTCCCTTGACCAGCACCATTGCTTCCTGATACCCACCGCTGTTGGTCGCTGCCTTTACGCCCGGCTTTTTCACCAGCCAGAAGAACCATACGATGAAGCCAATGGCGAACAGACCAAGTACTGTCACGAGGATTTTGTCGGGTGTCATGAGTTTTGCTCTCCTTGTTGTCCTTGAAGTTTGGCTATTTACCGCGATTTTCAGTCTGTTTATCGCTTATTAGGTGGGTTTCTACCCACCCTACCCGTTGTTATCGCGTTCGTATCATGTAGGGGGAGGTCTGGATACCTCCCCCTGGTGACTAACTACGCGGGTTTCCAATTCTTGAGCCGATTGGCGTTGCTGATTACGGTCACGCTGCTGAATGACATCGCCAACGCCGCCAGAAGTGGTGACAACAGTAATCCAAAGAATGGATACAGTACACCTAGCGCAATGGGCAATCCAGCGGTGTTGTAGATGAATGCCCCGAACAGGTTCTGATAGACATTGTGCATGGTCGCTCGGCTGATCTGGATCGCAGTGACGATCCCCATCAGGCTGCCCTTGATCAGGGTAATGTCTGATGCTTCGATGGCGACATCAGTGCCAGTGCCAATCGCCAGACCGACATCCGCCTGAGCCAGTGCAGGCGCGTCGTTGATGCCATCGCCGACCATTGCCACTTTCTTACCCTCCAACTGCAATTTTTGTACGTTGAAGGCTTTATCCTGCGGCAGCACTTCCGCCAATACTCGATCTATCCCTACCTGTCGAGCGATTGCTTTCGCAGTACGTTCGTTGTCGCCTGTGATCATGACGACTTCTAAGCCCAGGCGCTTCATCGCGGCGATGGCAGATTTCGAGTCTTCTTTGACCGTATCAGCGACGGCGATAATTCCAGCCAGCTTACCGTCAAGCGCCACGTACATCGGCGTCTTGCCGTCGCTGGCAAGCGCGTTCATATGATCTTCAAAGCTGCCAACTTCGACACCCTCGCGCTGCATCAACTTCAGATTACCAATCAGCACATGCCGATCTTCGATAGTCGCCGAAACGCCGTGTCCAGGAATGGCGTCGAAGTTGTGCACGTCGCCGAGACTGATGCTCTGCGCCAGCACGCCATCGACAATTGCCTGCGCCAGTGGGTGTTCTGAGGATTTCTCCACTGAAGCAGCTAACCGCAGCAGGGTCACTTCATCCTGACCAGGAACGACGATCACATCCGTCAGGGCGGGTTTGCCATGCGTGATCGTGCCAGTCTTGTCGAGGATAATGGTATTGAGCTTCTGGGCAGTTTGTAATGCATCGCCGGAACGGATCAGAATGCCATGTTGCGCACCAAGTCCGATGCCAGTGGTCAGGCTCATCGGTGTGGCCATGCCAAGCGCGCATGGGCAGGCGATGATGACTGTTGTCACCGCTACGATCAACGCATATGCCAGCGATGGACTGGGTCCGAAGTTGTACCAGACCACGAAGCCGATAATTGCCAGGATCATCACGGTTGGCGTGAAGTAACCGGATACCAGATCGACGATGCGCTGGATGGGTACTTTGCTGCCCTGCGCATCCTGCACCAGACGGATAATATTGGCGAGGGCGGTGTCTTTACCTACTTTGGTGGCGACGAACCTGAAACTGCCCGTCTTATTGATCGTGCCGCCGATCACTTCATCACTGAGCTTCTTGGAGACAGGCAGTGACTCTCCAGTGACCATCGATTCATCAACCGCCGATTGCCCTTCCGTGACCTGACCATCGACCGGGATTTTCTCGCCGGGCCGCACGATCACGGTGTCGCCCACCAGGACTTCCTCCACCGCAATGTCGATCTCACGACCGTCGCGCAGCACGCGGGCGGTCTTAGCCTGCAAGCCAATGAGCTTCCTGATCGCCTCCGATGTGCGACCTTTGGCCCTCACTTCCAGCGCCAGACCCAGCACCACCAGCGCCGTGACGACGACGGTGACATCATAGTAGACATCCACGAATTCCTCTGCTGGAAACAGATTGGGAAACAATAGCGCCACTGTCGAATACAACCATGCCGTGCCAGTGCCGATGGCGATCAGCGTGTGCATGTTGGCAGAACGATGCTTTAACCCCTGCCACATGCCGACAAAGAACTGATTTCCGGAGTAAATCAGCACAGCCAGGCTGGTAACTGCCATCGCATACCAGGCATAGCGAAGGGTATCGCTGCCGCGTGGGAACCAGTCACGCAGGATGGGAAAGAGTGAAGGATACGAGAGGAGTATCGTCGGCACACCGATTGCCGCCGCAAACCACCACTTCCGCAGTAGTGAACGATATTCCTTTTCGGAGGCTTGTGTTTCTTTGTCCATTTCAGATTCAGAGGCTTCGGTGGCACGCTCCGCTTTGTAGGGTCCTGCTTCTTCGATGGCGCGTGTCAGACGTTGGAGATTCCCACTCGCGGGCGAATATTCGACCTTGACCTCATTTGTGGCGGCGCTCATGGTGGCATCGAACACGCCCGGCACTTGCTTCAGCGCGTTCTCAATTCTTCGTACACACTCCGCGCAGTACAATCCGCTCACTTTCAGCCGCAGGGTCTGACTGCCCGGTGTAAATCCGGCGCGGCGCATGACTTCTAAAATGTCAGTAATAGTGGAACGGGTTGGGTCGTAATCGACGAACACACGATTCTCGCTAACCTTCGCTGATGCCGAACTGACGCCGGGCAAGCCAGTAATTGCCTGCTCTAATGCGGGACCACCGGATCGCTGGAGCCTGGTTACAGGCAACTCGATTCGGATCGTGGTAGTCGCAGCATGAGTATGAGTATGATCGTTGCCAGAGGTGCTCGTCTCGTGGCAGGATTCGTTCATATGATCCTGAAAGGCAAAATGGCCGTGTTCATGCGTCTCTATAGTGATGAGTTCAGTTCCCTCGTTGATCACGGTGGACTCCTTCCGCTTCATTCATTGTTGTCATCATAGCTTTCTAAAGGTGCTGACTTGAAGCGTAGGTTAGCGCCCGTACAATCCCGCCAAATGGCTTATCTGCATTGATGGGCATATGGCTTATACTGACCAGTAGGTAATTCCTGCTCCTATTGCCATACCTGGTAAGTGTGAGCGCGGGGAAGGTTTAGTTTTACGGATGCATACGGGGAGTCTTCCAGATGTCGCCAATTCGCGTCGTATTAGCCGACGATCACGCTGTAGTCCGTAAAGGAATTCGTGAATTTCTTGAAGAAGATGGAGATATACAGGTAATCGCTGAGGCCTCTGATGGCGAACAGGCAAAGGAACTGATCGTAACGCACCAACCTGATGTCGCCGTGCTGGACATCCGAATGCCGAAAGCGACGGGCATAGAGCTAACCCGCTGGCTAAAAGAGCGCGGCATTCAAGTTGGTATTCTCATTCTTACTGCATTTGACGACGATCCCTTTGTCGTGGCCGCAATCCAGGCTGGCGCAAATGGCTACATCCTCAAAACCGCTGATGCCAGTCAGATTAAAGCGGCGATCCACGAAGTTGACGAAGGACGCTCGATCCTGAGTCCGATTATCGCGCAGAAATTGATGGCCCATATGACCGGAGCGACCCGGGACGTACCCCTGATCGAACCTCTGACCGACCGTGAACGCGAAGTCCTGCAACTGGCGGCTTCCGGGCTGACCAATCGAGGCATCGGCTTGCAGTTGACCATCAGTGACCGCACCGTACAGGGACATCTGGCCAGCATTTATGAGAAATTGCAGGTTGGCAGTCGTACTGAAGCCGTAACCAGAGCTATTCATCTTGGCTTAATTCACCTTCCAGAAGATAGAAACTAAGGTATGAAAGGTGTGGCTGCCATTCGCCTGCGTAGTTTGCGTGCCCAGGTGCTGCTGTGGACAATTCTGCCACTGATTATTCTCCTGATCATTTTCTCGTTGACAGGTATCAGCAGCCATCAGAATTCCATGCACGCGCTTGCCGCCGAAGAAAACACGCGCCTGGTCGTAGCCCTGGCAAGGGCAATTTCACTTCAGGTGAATAATTACAATCTCCGATTCCAGACCACCTTTTCAGAAGTCCCTGTTGGGGCGCTGGAACTGGATCAACTGCTTGAGATCGAACATCCCGATGTGACTGTAACTTTTGCGCTGATAGATGACCAGGGGAAGATTCTCTTCAGCAAGGGGCCGTTACCAGCAGGGCGAGAGCCTCTTCACTGGACTGGTGTATCAAACGCGCTGGCAGGTGAAAGTGGCGCAGTCTTTGAACCAGAAACTGGGGAAGGTGATATCATTGCCTTTGCGCCAATCCCAGGCATCGATTGGGCGCTCTTACTCCGCGAACCCTGGCACTCCTTAACTGTACCGCTGCTCCGATTCGAGCAGGCAACACCCCTGATTTTGCTGACCGCCATTGTGATTTCCTTATTGATCCTGTTTTTTGGTCTGCGCTTTGTGGTACAGCCCTTGCGCAAACTGGGAATACAGGCGAATGAGATTGGACAGGGAAACTTCGAGGCGGCTGCGCAGCCAGTAAGTGGAGTAAAGGAAATCGAAGACCTGCGCGAAACCATGAATCAGATGTCCCATCGCATTCAGAATTATCAGGCCGCGCTACAAGACTACCTTCGCGCGGTGACGCAAACTCAGGAGGCCGAACGCGCACGACTGGGACGCGAGTTACACGACGAAACAATTCAGACTCTCATTGCCCTCAACCACAAAGCGCAGATGGTTCAACGGGGCATTGAACGTAATTCTCCTCAAACGGCTGAACGCGCGCTCGAACTCAGGGGGATGATTGCAGCGGCAATTGAAGAAGTGCGTCGTTTCAGTCGTGCCTTGCGTCCGGTCTATTTGGAGGAATTGGGATTGATTCCTGCGCTAGATTTGTTAGCTCAGGAGGCAGGGGCACAGTTCAGAATCAACGGATCACCAATTCGCCTGAAGGCTGATCAAGAACTGGCTTTATATCGGATCGCTCAGGAATCACTGAACAACGCCAAACGACACGCCAAAGCGCAGCACCTCTGGCTGGAACTTCATTTTCTCGACTCTACTATCCAACTCCAGGTTCGTGACGACGGTCTTGGTTTTGAGATTCCGTCGAACCTCAGCGAATTGACTCGAACTGGTCATTTTGGGTTGATGGGGATGCGGGAACGGGCACAACTCGCAGGCGGTCAACTGAAGCTCAGTTCATCCCCAATGCAGGGAACAACAGTGACCGTGACGCTACCAAAAAACTGAGCCAAAAAGCACCATTTGAGTAGCTGCGATGTGCGTGAGCATTTAGCCACAGGTGCGGTGACAGTGACCAGACTGCACCTATGAGATGGTTGCGAATTACTCAGTGCCCTCTTTTACTGTATCAACCACTGTATCGACATGAACAACGAGGTATCGGTGACGATTGTCGCCTCCTTCTGCCACCAACTCCGACAATCGGTAAATGTTGATTTTGGTTGGAATAAAGGTCACTAGCGCCTGCGCAGTCTCATGACTGACCTTTGCACTGACCACACCTGGATGATCAATCAGGCTGTTGTGGACACGATTTGCGCAGTTGATACATCCCATCCCGAAGATGTGCAGCGTGACCTGCTTAAGCTGTTGTTGATCCGCTTCTTCCAGGGCAACCTCTTTATCAAAGCGGACGACATGGCAATTGCTATCCATCTCGTTATCCATTTTGTTTCTTCCTCTCACGAAGATATGTCTCTGTCACGATGAAGAGGCAGCGTATCCAACAGGCACCAAGCACAAGCACTGATACCACAATAGCGATGCTGATGGCTGCTTGCCGCCCAAGCAGCGGGGCCACCACCAACGCGATCAGAGGTAGTGTGCAAAGCCATACGACGAGTGCCAGTGCCATCTCTTCGCTTCCAGGGAGCAACCGTTTGATGATCTGCATAGATTCTGCTCCTGCACTCTACTACATCTCTGCTGCATCATCCGCCGTGAACAATCACCTATTTGCTCCAGTCTATGGGTTAACCAGAGACGCAGCACGCGCAATATGTAGGGGAAGGCGATAAGCCGTTTTGCCTACCCATTTTGGCAGCAACTGGCAGCAATCTGGTGGAATGCAGGGGATCTGTCTCTTGGCGACTGATCCGCCATACCCCATAGAACGATAACGCGACGCCACCAATTTGGATCGCTTGTAGCCGTTCGCCCAAAAAGATGGCGCTGATCAGTAAAGCGAATATTGGTGTGAGAAAGGAGAAGGTGTTCAGGCGGGTGAGTTCTACGCGCCGAAGCAGCCACGACCACAGCAAAAATGGCAGCGCCGTGACCGCAGTTCCCAGGGCTAACAGAGTCCATACAAACGACCAGTTCCACGATATTGTAAGCGGCGCTTCCAGCCATTGTGCAAGAACCAGTAGCGGCAACGCACCTAACGTGAACTGCCAACCAGTGATCATGAGAGCATCCGCTTTCCCTGACAGCCCTTTGAGCAGGATGTTGCCCACCGCGACGCCGAGAGCGCCGAGCATCACGAAACCTATCCCAGAGAAGTTGACGCCCGATCCCTGACTGCCCACGCCCGGTAATGCCGTAAACACGACACCGAAAAAGCCCAAGAGCATTCCCAGCCGAGCATTATCCCTCAAGCGTTCACCGAGCAGAAAGAATGCCAGCGCTGCCGCGATTAGTGGTTGCGTATTGGCAAGTACACTGGCAATGCCGGGAGTGACCACTGAGCCTGCTAGAAACATGCCAGCGAATCCAGCGGAAGTAAAGCTCAGGCCGATGCCCAAGATGCCGAGCCAGACTCGCGGCTGGCGTGGCAATGGACGGCCCAGCGCGATTGCCGGTAACAGCAGGCTTGCACCCGCCACCAGCGAACGCAGAGCCGCGAAATACAAGGGCGATGTCATGGCAAGGCTTGTGGCGATCAGGGGAAAACACAGCGACCAAAGGAACATCACTAACAGGACAAGACTGATGTTCCATCTCGACGAAGCCGGATGCCCGATAGTTCTGTTTTGCCTGCTGGTGCTCAAGGCCATAGAGCTTTGCATAGGAGGCGCACCCGTCGCTGCATGGTAGTTTTGGAAATGGAGCGATACGTCATACGCATAGTGTCTTACATCTCTTGCACCTACTCATCCATCATATGCCCTTTTCCCGTAGCGGTGGCTGTCACTATGGCGAGAAGCGTATAAGCTGTTTGGCGGGTGAATCACCCGCTACACTGCTCTCCTGATCAACTTCTCGATTGTTTAGACTAAACAAAATGGAGAAAGTCGGCGGCGTACATCACCCCTGGCTAAAGATGTACGGCGACTGCTTGCTTTGTCATGTATGAATAGGAAATCCATGATGAAATCACGTCCCCGAAAAAAATCACAGAGTCGTCGGGCTTCTCGGCAATGGTTTCGCGCGATCATCTTTGCTGGCATTGTCGTCGTTGTCCTTGGGCTGACAAGTTATCTGCTCATTTCCGCTTTCTCTCCCCCTACTCCACCTCCCGCTGAGAACACCATTGACATTAGCGCAGCCATGAATGGTTTTAGCCTCAGCGAGATTCGCGTTAAGGTGGGGCAGTCGATTAATGTACGTCTGACCAGCCTCGACAATCAATATCATGGTGATGGTGGTGGCAAACATCAATGGGCAGTGGATGAATTTGGCGTGAGCGTGATCGCACCCCCCGAAGGAAGCAACCTGGTCACCTTTACGCCTGATAAGACTGGTAGCTACACCTTCTACTGTGATATTTGCTGCGGTGGACGTGCCAACCCGACCATGCAAGGCACACTGATCGTGGAGGCGTAAACCATGAGCATTCGTCTGCGCACCGTCGCCCTTCTTTCCATCCTCATCGTTGCTGCTCTAGGTGCGGTGGCGCTGGCGCGACTGTGGAATCCAAATACTTCCAGCAACGCCATGCAGAGCTACCTGCCAACGGTGACCCTTCCCACGGTGATCGCCGCTGGCATAGTCGATGGTATCAATCCCTGCGCTTTCACCGTTCTCCTCCTCTTCATCACGGCATTGACGACGACCTTGAAGGTCGGTGAACAAAATAATAAAGCGCTGCGTTCCCGCTTGTTGGACATGGGCAGTATTTACATTGCTGCTATCTTCCTGACCTATCTGGCGCTGGGAATTGGGCTGTTGAAAACCTTCGATATCTTCACCAAACAGCACCTTCCGGCCCGTATTGGCGCACTGGTGGCAGTCTTGTTGGGGTTATGGATGCTCAAGGATTATTTCCTTCCCGAAGTAGGCTGGAGATTGCAGGCACCAGCCAGCATCAGCAGAATCGCCCATCGAATGGGTCACAAAGCCTCCATTCCAGCGCTCGTCATCGGCGGATTCCTGATTGGCTTATGCACCGTGCCTTGCAGTGGGGCGGTCTATCTTGCCGTGTTGAGTCTATTGGCCCTCCAGCCAACTGCTTTGCTCGGTTACGGCTATCTGCTCCTCTACAATATGGTGTTCATTCTGCCGCTGGTGGTGATCCTGATTGGCGCTTCTTCCCGACCCACACTTAACCATCTCGCCCACTGGAATTTGCATCATAAAGAGTGGGTTCGACTGGTGTTAGGAGCTGGCGTCGTGGTCATGGGTTTACTCATTCTGGCGACGGTGTAACAAAGATTGGATATGCGCTGAATGGCGCATGACAAAGATACATCTGCAATTTATGTTAGGTATATCGACTATTCTCTAGGAGAACATGATCAACATGAAACGGACAATGACAATAATCCTTGTGCTGGTGGTAGCATTAATGCTCTATGTTGCCAATCAAACTCAGGCACAAGGCAGCGACACTCCAACCGCCACTCCCACAGGACACGCTGGGCATCATCCCGGAACAGAAGCCACGCTAACGCCTACTCCCACCGCTGATGATCATGCGGACGCTACTCAATCACCACACACCGGAGATACGCAGATGGGTGGCATGGGCATGATGGAAATGATGACCATGATGGAACAGATGAAGGCGAAAATGGACGCCATGATGGGCATGGAAATGTCCGAGGAACTGCGCGCCGCAATGGAAGAAATGCGCAGCATGATGGACATGATGATGTCAGGTGGCATGATGATGGACGCAGGCATGATGTCCATGATGGAGGAGATGAAGGCGAAAATGGACACCATGATGGGCATGGAGATGTCCGAGGAATTGCGCGCTGCGATGGAAGAGATGCGCGGCATGATGGATATGATGATGTCCGGCATGGGCATGGCTGAGACGGAAGCGACGGCAGCGCCATCGGGCATGGAAGGCATGGATATGGGTGGCGACGGCGGTGGTCACGCCATGGAAGCCATTAGCAGCGCAGGAGTACCACCAGCAACGGAAAATGTTGGTGGGCAGCCACTCGAATATACGGTTGTGGATGGTGTGAAAGTATTCGAACTAACAGCCAGGCCCGTGATCTGGGATATTCTCGAAGGCGTGAAAGTCACGGCATGGACGTACAACGGCACAGTTCCAGGTCCGATGATCCGCGTCACCGAAGGGGATCAGGTTCGCATCAACTTCACCAACAATCTACCGGAAGCAACGACCATTCACTGGCACGGCATCAGCGTTCCCAATTCAATGGACGGCGTAGATGGCATAACCCAGAAAGCAGTTGAGCCGGGCGAAACCTTCGTCTATGAATTTGAGGCGCGCCCTGCTGGTACATTCATGTATCATTCTCACGTCGATAGTGATATTCAGGTAGGAATTGGGCTATACGCGCCGTTCATAATTGATCCTGCCGAAGCATCATCTACATCTACTGCGCCTGATGTCGATGTGACCCTGATGCTCTCCGAGTGGCGTGTCGTAGATGGTCAGACGTATCCTGCGATGCCTATGGCTGGCGCTGAACCCAATTATTTCACTATCAATGGTAAGGCCTTTCCTGCCACCGAGACGATCAACGTGAAGCTTGGTCAGCGCGTTCGATTGCGCCTGATCGGTATCGGTCAGTTCAGCCATCCGATGCATCTGCACGGCATGGCCTTTCAGGTCGTGGCTATTGATGGCTATCCGGTTTCCGAAGCAGCGCGGATTACCCGCGATACACTCAACGTCGCGCCGGGTGAACGCTACGACATCGAGTTCGTAGCCTCAGAACCTGGTACATGGCTGTTCCATTGCCATATTCTGCATCATGTCACTAATGATGGTGCAGAACCGGGCGGATTGGTATTGGCTGTTAATGTAACAGAGTAACGTTCAGTTAAAAGTGAGGGGGATGACACTCAACATCCCCTGACGAAAAAAGGTTGCGAACGATGATGGTCGGGATGGGTCTGATGACGGTGATAGGATTGATGATATTCGTTGCTTTAGAAATCGTAATGGTGCGCTCGAATAGCAGTTTCGATAGCACATGCAAACGAAAGAACGATGAACCTCTGCGTAACGATGAAGCCTCTTTCATTGACGATGACAGAGAATTGTCGAGTATAGCATCCAAACGCTAATCCACTGATTGCCGACGCTTAACTCCCTACATCTACAGACTAGCGCTTCGCTCGACTTGCTGTTTACGCCACCCATATGGGGTTATGTCTCGAGGTTTGTATACATCCAACGCACTATCACTAGCAAGGCCACCAGTAGGTCTACCTGTTCACATTCTAGCCTCTATCATTATAGTA
Source organism: Anaerolineae bacterium (assembly GCA_019637555.1). Classification (GTDB taxonomy): domain Bacteria; phylum Chloroflexota; class Anaerolineae; order Aggregatilineales; family UBA2796; genus JAHBVK01. Next base: position 6,768 of record JAHBVK010000015.1, on the reverse strand, counting down.
TTAGAACGTGCACAGATATTCATCGCTGTTCACGGCGAAATCGTTCGCCCCTTGCTGCTTGCAGTATTATCCTCCGATGAGTTGTTTCCTGTCTGATGTTAACCACCCGTATGCATTCAGTATGGACATTGACACAGGCACAGATATGGCGAGGGAATCGTTCGATGTGACGCTGATGAGTGGCGATTTGCGCTGGCTATCGTGGGCGACGATGAATGTGATCCGCCAGAATCTGATGTGGGTGTTTGGCTACAACGTGGTGTTGATCCCGATTGCGGTGGACATCCTGGCTACCGCGACCTCGGCACCAGAATTGCCGCGCAAACTCAATCCGATACTGGCGACATTTGCGTTGGCGTTCAGCAGTATGAGCATAGTTTCCAACTCGTTGCGACTGAAAAAACGTCATCTTCAATCGCCTTTGAATTCACATGCCAATATCTAGATCACGAACTTGCCGTGATTCTGGCAGAAATTCGTCGCGTGTATCAGATGCAAGCCCGTTTCGAGAAAAGAAGTTTACCAATTCTTGTGGATGTCCTGTGGCGATCTCCCAAACATCTTGTAAGAAGGCGCTGAGATCTGTCAGTGACTGTTCCTGCACATACTGTTCTAGCTCTCGAAGGATATTTTTCGCTCGCTGATAAGGAAGCTTGGAGAGTATCGGACGAAACTTGAGTTCTACCTCATCAGTGGCGTAACTGCCCTTCTGAGGCTTGGGATTAATCGGAAAGTAGCGGAAGTAGCCAACCGCCGAAGTTTCTCGATCTGTCATCCGCGTACCGAGCCACGCATTCCACTTGACACCTCTATCTTCGATAGTGCCGTTTGGAGGGTTATGGGTTACTGCCCGTTCAGACCTTCGCTCGGCAAGGATCGCGTCATAATCGCGCTCCCAATCTCGGCCTGCATACTGATCCATCAGTTCCATCATTACTCCTTCAGCAGATCGGTGCAGCATCTCAATGTGGTTTTCTCGTCGATTACGGCTAAAGTACAACGGACATCGTCCGCCAATACCTTCGTCGAAATAAGTGCCGGGCAGCAGAATGTGGGCATGAGGATCTGGCAGACCCGGAGACTGCTTATCCTTGCTGTCTCGGTGGTGAATGACGTAGGAGTATTCAACGCCTGTGTCGATAGCGCGTGCCTCGAAGAACCGTTCAAGCGTCGTTTCCGTGAGGTCGTGTACGAACTGCTCACGGCGATCTGCTTCCACCATCTGCACCAATTCAGGATTTGGGTTGATTACTAGCGTCCAGGCAAGGACATGCTTGCTTTTGAAGGTATTGCAGTGACGCGCAATATCCTTGATCGATCTTCCCAACCCGCGATCCATCCAGCGATCTATACCTTGTATCTGCATGGCACTGCCAGTACGTCCATCTCGGTATGTGTAATAGCGCAGCAGTCCTTTCATCTGCTTATGGCCGCGTCCGGTAGGTTTCTTGTACTGCACGTTGGCGACAACCATCTGGAGGTGATTCATGGGTGTATTGTCCTACCACACTTAAGGTTGCTGGCTTTGCTTTCTACTTCGGAATACATGTTGGTATCAAGGCTTTAACCGCTAAGTCGAACCAATACCCTGCTTTGAGTTTGCTTTCGGCAGGTGTTTGAGCATCCCTACGCGCGGCAGCTCACCTCTCCTATTGGCTACTATCTCGACCTTCTAGAGAGTAAGGAAACGAGGTTTCGGCACTGGATAGCGCGATCATCTCCCTATCCTCTCTTTCAGCCACTCCAGGAAGTTGGATAGCTTATCGTCAATATTCTGCACCCGCGTATTCATCTCACTCAGTCTGCCCTCTAGTGCGCGGGCGATTGCCTTGCGAGAACCAGGGAGATCGTCTTGATGCAGGAAGTAGAACTCCACTGCATCGCGCACGACGTCTGCCTTGGTGAGTGGATCACCCTTACGCGAGCGAACACGGATGATTTCGTCAACGCGGCGAACCTGATCTCTTGTAAACCCGATTGTTAGCCGTTCTGAATATCTGGTGTCACTCATCGTCTGTTTCTCCATCTGTACTCATCTTCATAGCGATCAATAACTTATCCGATGGGCTGAAGCGGAGGACGCGGCGCAGGATTGTACGAGGAGCAGCACGCCCATGTTTTTCGAGTAGCTTCTGACGAATGATGCCGGATGCCTTAAGTGTATGTGTTTCAACGTAGAGCTTTCCCAGTCCGGTTAACCGCACCTGACCGTCTGGCTTAGTGAGTTCCGCCTGCCACAATTCCACGAGCACTTCAATGACGTCTCTCACGTCTCGCCGATGCAAAAAAGGCAGCCGGCGCGCGATCTCAGAGATTGTTTCCTGCGTATTCACGACATAACTCCCTTTCCTAGCGACAACACAGAACACCTTGCGCATAAGTGGCGGTGCAGCGACCTCATTTGAATTGAGAGAATGGTGCAGACCGCGCATCGATGCAGCCAATTTAGTCGCTGCACCGCTTACCAACGACTTCGCTCAAGACACCTATTTAGCTGGCTCACGCCTCCGTCAGTCATTTTGCGTTGTTGGATACGCGATGCGGAGGCGTGTGGGGGATCGCTCCGACTTGTCAGAATTCGGCGCAATGTGTGCCCAAGTCCCTCTTTGCTGCCACACGCCGATTCCGATTCTACCAAGCAGCATTTAACAGTCGGTTGCGGCGATGTTCCAACTCGTCCCCATTTAGTTGCGCTAGATCCTCTGGTGTGGTGTTCGCCGTTGTGTTGAACTCTCCTATCGCCGAGCTTCGCCGAACGTCAAGGAGATGGCGCTCAAGGAAGCTGGGTAATTCACTGAGTGCGTTACGAATCCAGTTCATATTTTCCACGACTTGGTCGAATTGAAGTTCAGCGGTTGAAGGTTGTGTCGGGAACAGGGCAATGCGCAGTACGTGACGCAGCGCATCACTGCGCGTTCCGGCTGGCAGTCCGTACCACCACGTCACGATGTCCTGATCTCCAACCGGATTCGCCTTGAAGCCGATGCCGACGCAGCTATCGCGTTTTCGGCGTTTGGATCGAATTGACTGCACTTTCTCTGAAACTTTCTGAACCATGTTCTGAACTCCTCCGAAACTTAGGATTTCCCTTTGAACAGGGCATACGAGAGATAACCTCGTGCATTGGCAAGTTGAGCATTTCGCACCAGTTGCGCTTGTCTGAACTCGATCTTCACTTGGTCATGCACTAGTTCGGCTCCTCCACCCGAAAGATAGATAACATCGACGTTCGCGCCTGTCTTCCATTTCTCGGCGAGCAAATTGAGTGTTGCACTGCGGAGTGGTTCTAGCGCTGTCTCGACTTCCTGACTCAAATCCAATTCATCGCCACTAGCGCGGAAACAACCTGTTCGTAGTACCTCCTCTACTGTTCGATAGGGCATCTTCTGTCGGAAGCGAGCTTCCAGCGTCATAGCGATGCGTTCCTGCGCGATATACACACCGCCTTCGATGCTACCGCTTTCGGCATCTACATATTCCCCGTCATCATCAAGTGCGAGATCGATAGTGTAAGTGCCGACGTCACATACACCCGTGCGACGATAGGTATGGCTGGGATTGAGATCGCCGTTGGTTGTGAGCAGTTGTGCATAAATCGTGCCATAGGGCTGTGGCATGACCATGACCTCCACCACATTAGCAATAAGCTCGGAAGCATCTGTCTTGATATAATGCTGTCCTCGCAGCACTTCCTTCAGCGTTGTCGCGTCCCGCATGTGATCCACTGGTAGTCCGGTGGCCAAGTACACATGAACGACTGTCCGATCCTGAACACCTGTGAGTAACTTCCCAATTGCTGCTTTTGCAAGTCGTAAACGGAAGGAATTGCCCATCGCATCATTGTTCGCTGTTCGTCCGCGTAGACGAAGTAGTTCTCCAGGTGGAAGCTGAGATAATGCCAGATCGCCGACGAACCAGGAGCCGTCGTCATCCACGAGCTGCTCTCCTGGATACTTGATCGCTAGATCCTCAGTGCGGAACTTGATTTCCCTCGCGTGACCGCACACTGATGGAAAAGTAATGACCTTATCGGCGGTCACGGCTTTCACTACACCATAGCCAATATCGAGTCCGATGGTGATCTCAATGGGCAGTGGTAACTGATGTCGTCTGTTAGACATTGGGCAACTCCTGACACTAGACAGAACGCGCCAGCTCCTCCGGTAAGTGGGGACTGGCGCGAAATTATTAGGACTTGGGTGTGTTGTGTTTGATGATTTGACGGATGTGTTTGACGGTGAAATGGTAGGCTTGTGCCAGTGACTCTAGTGATTCACCCGCCGTGAATCTTTGATATATTTCCGCGTTGCGCGCAATTTTGTCGATAGGGGGTTGGCTAGGAGGTAGCAGCGAATAAATGTGCTTCAGAAGTTGCTCCGTACAAGTGCGTGGATCCAGTAATAATGCTGGATAGTCCGTATTCTCGAAATCCCTCCGGGAGCACATCTTCCACCATTAGTAATAAGTGATTTCACCCGCGTTCTGCTCGATTCAGCGTAAGTATCGGTTGCTACATTTCATCAATCGATCTTGCGTTATTATTGGATTGAGGTCCCCAAAACCTCTCATCACGCATCACTCGTTACTAAGAAAGGCATTATGAGCCTGCCACTTCCAGAGGATTACCTCGATCTGTTCAGCAAGCCCGCTTTCGCCCATCTCGCTACCATCATGCCGGATGGCAGCCCGCACGTTACGCCGATCTGGATTGACTACGACGGCACGTATTTGCTGGTCAATGCGGCGGTTGGTCGGCGCAAGAACAAGAACATGAGCAAGCGTAGCCGCGTCGCTATCGACATCATCGATCCTGATTACCCCTATCGCTATCTGGCGGTACGTGGTCATGTGGCGGAAATCACCACCGAAGGCGGACGCGAGCATCTGGAAAAACTGTCGTGGCGCTATCTCGGCAGCGCGTATCCGGCTCACTGGTGGCACGGCGGCGAGAACCGCGAAATCTTCAAGATCGCCATTGATCGCGTGGTCACGCGCAATCTCGAATCCCCTGCGGTAAAGTGAATCGGCTGCTGTGCAGTTGGGGTTAATCTCGTTATGATCAACCGATCTTGAAGATTGGCTACTTTCCTATGGAGGAAACAAGTACGTGCATAGCCTGATCGAATATTATGGCGCTCGCGTGAACGATATTGTGGAGCTGACCACCACACTGGCGAATTTTGAGACGCCGACCAGCAGCAAGCCGCATGTTGATGCGCTGGCGAATTGGATCGAGGCGCATTTGAAGTCGCTCGGCGCAGCGGTAACGCGCCATCCGCGCGAAAACGTGGGCGATATTCTGCTGGCGAAGTGGAACGCTGACAAAGCCGGAAAACCAATCGTGTTCCTGATGCACATGGATACCGTGTGGCCCGTCGGCACGCTGGAGAGTCGTCCGGTTCACGTCGAAGGAGATCGCCTGATCGGTCCCGGCGTGTGGGATATGAAGGGCAGCATCGCCAGCGTGTTATCGGCGTTGAAGGGCTTGCAAGATCGCAGCGAATTCCCTGATCGTCCTGTGTGGGCGTTATTCACCAGCGACGAGGAGACGGGCAGTTCCAACTCGTGGGAACTGATCGAGGAGACGGCGAAGCAAGCAGGCTTATGCTTGGTGATGGAATTCGCCGCCACCAACAACGGCTTGAAAACATGGCGTAAGGGCGTGGCACACTACACAATCACGATCAAGGGCAAATCCTCGCACGCGGGCAATGCGCCGGAGAAGGGTATCAACGCGGTAGTCGAATTCGCCCACCAGACGTTGAAGATCACCGAACTGAACGCGCTCGATCTCGGTACGTCGGTATCGGTTACGGTGGTGCATGGCGGCACCGCAACCAATGTGATCCCCGCTGAAGCGACAGGCAAGATCGATGTGCGCTTCAAGACCAAAGCGGAAGCGGAGCGCGTGGATAGGGCGCTAAAATCGCTGACACCTGTCTTAGCAGGCGCGGAAGTCACGGTGGAATTAGGCACCAGCCGTCCGCCGATGGAGCGCGATGTCACCATGGAACGCAGTTTCGCGCAGGCGCAGCAGCTTGCCGCCAAATTGGGTCACGAGTTGCCAGAAGAAGGCAGCGGCGGCGGCAGCGATGGTAACATCACGGCGGCGGTGGGTGCACCGACATTAGACGGACTTGGTTTTATGGGCGAAGGCGCACATGCCGCCCACGAACAGGCAGTGATCAGCAGTATCCCCTTCCGCACGGCGCTGTTGGATCGCATCGTGGCGGAGTGGCAGTTCTAGAACAAGTTAGGTGTGATGAGTAAGAACGCCCGTTGGTGATCAGCCGACGGGCGTTTTGCTGTAAATGCCGTGCAGCACATTGATTACGCCCGAAATATCATCGACAATGTGTAAGGTAGGAATGTGGAACTGACGCGCGTGCTTGACCACCAGATCGCGGCTGGCGTGGCCGTAATGCTGCAACAAGCGTCCGAATGACTGCGATTCTTCATCGTTGTTCAGCGAGTCTGGTAAGTTGATTTGATAATCGAGATCAATTTGCAGGATGAAATGCTGCCCCCGCTGCACCGCACCCAGTGCCGCCCAACCGGTCTCCGCCAAACTACTGAAGGCAGGACGCTCCATGTTGATCACCATGACGATAGTTTCACAGTTTGCCATCACTTCGGCTTCGCGCACGCCCATATCCGGCGTCCAATCCCGGTTGAAGTTAGGATCAAAGTAACTAACGCCAAGCTGCCGCAAGACTGGAATCACATATTGTTCGCGCCAGCCCCCACCCATCGATCCGAACAAAGCGA